>NZ_FMHJ01000013.1:0-72318 GCF_900090125.1 Streptomyces sp. WMMB 714 | reverse complement strand
GCACCGCACCGGACGCCGCGAGCTTCCCGGCAAACCTTCCCGGCCACAGCACTAGACCGCTTCCTCGCGGGGGGCCGTGACGTCCTCGGCGGGCGGCAGCCGGCGCCTGCGCCGGTGCTTGAGCAGCGCCCAGGGGCCGCGCACACCGGTGACCTCCGTGCCGCCCTCCGCGACGGCCTCGGCCGCCGCGCGCGCGACCGGCAGGATGCTCTCGCGCCGCGCCGCGTCCGGACGCTCGTCCTCGGTGGGCCACAGGCCCAGCGCCGCGCACAGCGTCGGCAGGACGGCCATGGCCGCCGTGGCGTAACCCTCGGCCGAGGGGTGGTAGTTGTCGGGGCCGAAGAGCTCCCGCGGGTGCGCCGCGAACTCCGGTCCCAGCAGGTCGCCGAGCGAGACCGTACGGCCGCCCTCCTCGACGACGGCGATGGTCTGCGCTGCGGCGAGCTGACGGCTCAGCCGCCTGGCCACCCAGCGCAGCGGCTGCCCGACCGGCTCGATGGAGCCGAGATCAGGACAGGTGCCGACGACCACCTCGCATCCGGCGGTGCGCAGCCTCGCGACGGCGTCGGACAGCAGCCGCACCGCTCGGGACGGCGGCATCCGGTGCGTCACGTCGTTGGCGCCGATCATGATGACGCACACGTCCGGCGCCATGTCGAGTTCGTGCTCGCTGAGCAGCAGCGTCACCTGCCGTTCCAGATCGTCGGACTGGGCCCCCGGCAGCGCCACGTTGCGCAGCTCCACGGGGCGTTCCGCCACCGCCGCGAGCGCGGAGGCGAGCAGGGCGCCCGGCGTCTGCCGGGGGCGGTGCACGCCCTGGCCGGCGGCGGTCGAGTCGCCGAGGAAGCCCAGACGGATCCGCCGGCCGTGCTGCTGGCCGGCGAACGCGGACCCGTAGAGCCCGTCGGCGGGCGGTGGTTCGTCGTCCGAACCACCGATCTTGCGCTTGGCGAGCTGTGCCTCGGTGAACAGCAGTCCGACCGCCGCGCCGCCCAGCAGACTGAGTCCGCCGCCCCCGTATGCGGCCGCGGTCGCGATCCGCCTTGCCACTCTTGCGCTCGCCGCCTTCGACATCGGCATTTCTCTGGTCCGCCTCCCGGCTGGTGGTTCCGGCGCCCTGGACGGAGTGCGTGGTGCGTGGTCGTCCCTGCCTGCCCGGGGCCTGGTGCGTGGTGCGCCTTCTGCGTGGTGGATGATTCGTGGTGCGTGATCCGTGGTGTGCCGTGCTTCGTCGTCGGTCTCGTGCTCGGTGCCGCTGGTCGTACGGATGGGTCGTACGTGCTGGGTGGTGCGTCGTAGATGGTGCGTGTGCGGTGGTGCGCGTGCGTCACGTGTGAGCTGTGTTCCGGCGGTCCGTGCGGCCGCGCCGGTCGTGCCCGTACCGCCGAATCCAGGTGCGGATGGTGCTCAGGTGCATGAAGGGGCACCCTGGATGGGTAGTCGCTGTGAGCGCCCGGTGCGCGTCCTGTGACGTGCGGGCTGAGCGCTCCTAACACTGTGTTGCCCCGTGAGGCCCCCTCTGCAACCTTCGCAACGGGCCTCCGGTGTGCGCGTGTTGCGCAATATGGTGACGGTACGGGTAAGCAACGACGCTGCCCACGGACACGCGGAGACCACGGTGCAGTATCACGAGTCCATGATCGACCTTGTCGGCAACACCCCGCTGATCAAGCTGAACAACGTCACGGAGGGTATCCGTGCCACCGTTCTGGCGAAGGTCGAGTACTTCAATCCCGGCGGTTCGGTGAAGGACCGGATCGCGCTGCGGATGATCGAGGCGGCGGAGGCCTCGGGCGAACTGCGCCCGGGCGGCACCATCGTCGAGCCCACCTCCGGCAACACCGGTGTGGGGCTTGCCATCGTGGCCCAGCAGAAGGGGTACCGCTGCTTGTTCGTGTGCCCTGACAAGGTCTCCACGGACAAGATCAACGTGCTGCGGGCGTACGGCGCCGAGGTCGTGGTCTGCCCGACGGCCGTCGACCCCGAGCACCCCGACTCCTACTACAACGTCTCGGACAGGCTCGTACGCGAGACGCCCGACGCGTGGAAGCCCGACCAGTACAGCAACCCCAACAACCCGCGCTCGCACTACGAGACGACCGGGCCGGAGCTGTGGCAGCAGACGGACGGGCGCGTCACCCACTTCGTCGCGGGCATCGGCACCGGCGGCACGATCTCCGGAACGGGCCGCTATCTCAAGGAGATCAGCGAGGGCCGCGTGCGGATCGTCGGCGCGGACCCGGAGGGTTCGGTCTACAGCGGCGGTTCGGGCCGTCCCTACCTCGTGGAGGGCGTCGGTGAGGACTTCTGGCCCGACGCCTACGACCGCGGTGTGGCCGACGAGATCGTCGCCGTCTCCGACAAGGACTCCTTCCAGATGACGCGCCGTCTGGCCAAGGAGGAGGGGCTGCTCGTCGGCGGTTCCTGCGGCATGGCCGTCGTCGGCGCGCTGGAAGTCGCCCGCAGGCTGGGCCCGGACGACGTGGTCGTCGTGCTGCTGCCGGACGGCGGGCGCGGCTACCTCAGCAAGATCTTCAACGACGAGTGGATGAACGACTACGGCTTCCTGTCGGAGGGCGAGGCCACCCTCGTACGCGTCGGAGACGTCCTGCGCCACAAGGAGGGGCCCATCCCGTCCCTCGTCCACATGCATCCCGACGAGACCGTCGGCGAGGCGATCGAGGTGCTGCGGGAGTACGGGGTCTCGCAGATGCCGGTGGTCAAGCCGGGCGCCGGGCACCCGGACGTGATGGCGGCCGAGGTGGTGGGCTCCGTCGTCGAACGGGAGCTTCTGGACGCCCTGTTCGCGCAGAGGGCGTCGCTCGGGGACCGGCTGGACAAGCACATGAGCGGTCCGCTGCCGCACGTCGGTTCCGGCGAGTCCGTGGAGGACCTGATGCCCGTGCTCGAAGGCGCGGACGCCGCGGTGGTGTTGGCGGACGGCAAGCCCGTGGGCGTCGTCAGCAGGCAGGACCTGCTGGCGTACCTCGCGAGCGGCGCGAAGAAGTGACCGCGGTGGCCGGGGTGGCCGTGGTGACTGCGGTGACAGCGCGGCGGTGACAGCGGAGGGGTGGGGGCGCGGGGCGGGCAGGCGCTTGAAGTGATCCGCAAGTGTCACGGTGCTGAAAAGAACGGTTAACACTGCTCCCGCAGAGTGGTCGTATCGGCGCCGGGGACACTCCGGAGCGGCTCCCGGCCCCCAGGCGCCCCGGGCGCGACCGGTTCCCGCCGGTGCGCATCCCGGCGGGGGCCGCCCGTCGTCCCGCCCCGGTGCACGCACCGGGGTGCGGCGGCCCCCGCCTTCGCGCCTGTCCCGGCCTTCGCCCGTTCGCCGTCCGCCCGTCGCGCCGACTGCGGGTGCCGTCGCGGCCGTTGCGGACGCCGCCCGGTGAACGCCCGTGCGCGGTGGGGCACTTGGGGCACGTGCCGGCCGCTGTACCGCCCGCGCGGCCCGCTGGGCGGGTCAGTCCCAGTCGCCGTCCTTGCGGGACTCGCCGGACCGTCCGAGGCCGAACCAGGGCCGCTGCGCCTGCACCGCGTTGACGGCGACGATCCCTCCCCAGCACACCAGCAGTCCGGGCAGCCCCGTGTTGACCGCGGCGATCGCCGAGAGGGGGACGGCCAGCACCAGCGAGGCGACGCCCAGCAGCCGGGGGCCCATGCCCTCCGGAGGCGAGGACGGTCCGGTGCCGGTGTGCGTGCGCTCGCCGCCGCGGGCCACGACCATCTGCTGCTCGGCCATGGCGCGGCGCGTCCGTTTGTCCACCACGGTCTCCAGGCGCTTGTCGAACTTCTCCAGGAACGAGGCGATCAGCTCTTCCTCGTACTCCGGGCCGAGCTCTCTGCGGGTCTGGAGAGTCGCGTCGAGTTCTCGTGCCAACTCGGGGTCGCGGGCGTTCATAAGCCGGACGTTACGCTTCCCCGCCGCCGCGGGCAGTGGTGCTAGCCCCCGTATGGGCCTGCGGAAGGCCCCTCCTGCACGGCTGGCCCTACGGGTTCGCCGGCTGCCGCTCCCGGCCCGGGGGCGCGTCGGCGGCGGGCGAGAGGATCGTGCGGTCCGGGACGTGCCCGGTGTCGCCGCGTGCGAGCAGCCAGTAGAGCAGGGCCGGTACGGCCAGTCCGACGATCCACGAGATGTCCGCCCCGGCCAGCTTCGCCACCAGGGGACCGGTGTAGAAGTGCGTGACGAGGAAAGGGAGTTGGGCGAGGAGCCCGATGACGTAGACCGCCAGCGCCTTCCAGCGCCAGGCTCCGTAGCGGCCGGCCGGGTCGCTGAGCGCCGGGAGGTCGTAGCGCTCCCTGGCGATCAGGTAGTAGTCGACGAGGTTGATCGCCGACCAGGGGGTGAAGGCCGTCAGCAGGAAGAGCAGGAAGTCCTTGAACGAGGTGAGGAAGGAGTCCTTGCCCAGCAGGGCGACGGCCGCGCCCGCCACCATGATCCCGCCGATGTAGGCCGCCCGCCCGGCCTGCGAGAGCACGGCCTGCCCGCGGAAGCCGCTGACGCTCGTCACCATCGACATGAAACCGCCGTAGGTGTTCAGCACGTTGATGGTCAGCTTGCCCAGCGCGATCACGAAGTACAGGGCGGCGGCGACGAGTCCGGTGCCGCCCAGGCCGACGACGTACTCCACCTCGTGCCCGACGAAGCTCCCGCCGGCCGCTGCCGCCGCCAGCGCGCCGAACGTCATCGACCACTGGGAGCCGAGCGCGGTGCCGCCGAGAGTCCACCAGAAGGTGGCGCGCGGCGAGGCGCTGCGCGGCAGGTAGCGGGAGTAGTCGGCGACGTAGGGGCCGTAGGCGAGCTGCCAGGACGCCGCCAGCGCCACCGCCAGCAGGAAGACGGGGAGCTCGAAGGAGCGGTCGGCCAGCAGGGCGCCCAACTCGGCCCGCTGGAGGAGCCGCACGCCCAGGTACACGAAGGCCGCCGCGCAGATCAGGGAGGTGACACGTCCCAGCACGTGGATGAGGCGGTACCCGACGGCGGCACCGACGCCGGTGACGACGGCGAAGACGACGATCCCCGGCGTCTCGCCCAGACCGGTGAGTTCGCCGACGGCCTGACCCGCGAGCACGGTGCCGCTCGCGAAGAACCCGATGTACATCACGATGACGAGCGCCAGGGGGACGATCGCTCCCCGCACCCCGAACTGGGCCCTGGAGGAGATCATCTGGGGAAGCCCGAGCTGCGGGCCCTGAGTGGAGTGCAGGGCCATCACCGCACCGCCCAGCACGTTGCCGAGCGCCAGCCCGGCAACGGCCCAGAAGGCGCCCGCGCCGAAGACGACGGCGAGAGCGCCGGTGATCACCGCGGTGATCTGCAGATTGGCGCCCAGCCACAGAGTGAACTGGCTGAACGCGGTGCCGTGCCGCTCGTCGTCGGGAACGACGTCGATGGATCGGCGTTCTACGAGAGAAGTGGCCATCGGGCTTGCCCTGCCTTTCCGTTCATGGCCGGAGTCGCTGGTGAGCGGTGGCAACCGGTGCCGGGGGGACCGCGGCTGCCCGGGCGCGTAACGGCGCGGGAAGGCCGGAGGCGATCCGGCGGCGGGCGGGGTACGGGCGTGCGCCGCAGGACGGCGTCGCCGCAGCTGATCATCCGGAGTCCCTTGCCCGACTGCATATAGTCATGCACAGTCGTGCCGTGGTGAATAGTTGTCAAGAGCCGGGTAGCAGGGGTTCCGTTCCCGGTCCGCTGCCGGTGCCGCCACGCACGACGAGCAGAAGCGCCCCGAGCAGGAGCGCATCGGGCAGGAGGACGGGATGAGCAGCGCCAGTGCGCGGTTGCTGAAGCTCTTCGAGGGGCGGCGACTCACGCCGACCCAGCGCCGCATCGCGCACTGCATGGTGCGGCAGGCCGGGGACGCGCCGTTCCTCTCCAGCGTCGAACTGGCGGAGCTGGCGGGCGTGAGCCAGCCCTCCGTGACGCGCTTCGCCGTGGCGCTCGGCTTCGACGGCTACCCGGCGCTGCGCAGGCATCTGCGGGAGACGGCGCCGGAGGCGGCCGACGCCCGGTCCGGCAGCGGGGACGGGGGTGCGGGCGAACCCTGCAACGCCTATCAGCAGGCCGTCCGGGCGGAGATCGACAACCTGCGGCACCTCGCCGCGCTGCTCGCCGACCCCGCCCCCGTGGAACGTGCGGGCAGCATGCTCGCGGCCACACCCACCCTTCCGGTCCTCGGCCTGCGGGCGGCGTCGGCACAGGCCCGCGGCTTCGCCTACTTCGCGGCGAAGGTCCACCCGGACGTGCGGCTCCTGGACGAGGGCGGCAGCATGCTCGCCGACCGCATCGACGGATGCGTGCGCGCCGGGGCGCAGGTGCTGCTCTGCTTCGCACTGCCGCGTCACCCGAGGGAGGTCGCCGATGCGCTCTCGTATGCCCGTGACGCGGGGCTGCGGATCATCACCGTCGCCGACAGCGCGTTCGCACCCGTCGCGCACCCGGACGATCTGCTGCTTCCGGCAGCGGTCGGGACAGGCCTGGTGTTCGACACGGCCTGCGCGCCGATGCTGCTGGGCCGGGTGCTGCTCGAGGCGATGTGCGACGGGCTGCCGCAGGCGCAGGCGCGGCTCGAGGACTTCGACGCGCGAGCGGTGGAACGCGGGCTGTTCATGGAGTGAGCGGCGGGCGCCCGGACGCCTCACCGGGAGGGGGCGCCGGCCGGCGCGCGGACCCGCGCCGCAGGCCTCCGGCGTCCCAGGCCGGGTCGCGCCCCAGGAACGCGACGAGGCGGTCACTCGGATCGGCCTCCGCCGGAACCGTCAGCGGGGGACCGAAGAGCGGGAAGCGCAACGCCGGAGACGGCACCAACTGTCGTGCCGTGCGCAGCAGTTCGTTCGCCAGGGCGGCGGGGACGGGCCTGGGCAGGCCCGTCGCGCGTGCGATGTCCCAGCCGTGCACCGCGATCTCCAGCGCGCCGGCCCGGGCGACGGCCGCGGCGGTGAGCGGCAGATCGGCGACGGACAGCACCTGGTCCGGGCGGGCGGTCACCCAGGCGCCGAGCAGCCGCGACGCCGTGGCCCGCACCGTCGCCGCCGGATCGTCCCCGCGGTGCCGCTCGCCGTCGGGCGGAAGGGACGGGCGGGGGACGGAGTCCGCACGGACCCCTGCCGTCGCCGGGGCGGTTCCGGCTCCGGGCGCACGCGGCTCCGCGCTCACCTGCGTCCCCGCCTCCCCGTCGGCTCCGGCCGCCGCCTCCACGTCAGCCTGCGCTACCGCCTCCGCCCGCGGCGGCACCCCCACGTACCCGTCCTCGATCCCCTCGCGCAGCGCGCACAGCGAGTCGTCGGTGTGCCACAGCAGCGTCTCCAGGTCCCAACCGCGGCACGGCGTCGGACGGTTGAGCGTCTGGAAGGTGACCGGCCGCAGCGCGCACAGCGTGTACCCCAGCGCCCGCTCCAGCAGTTCCGTCTCGGCCATCGCCGTGCCGCCCTCCATCGCTGTCCCGCCGCCCCGCGCCACCCGCGCCCCCGCGGTCAGCCCTGTCCGTCCCGCAGCTGGATGAACTGGACGTAGTTGCCGTCCGGATCCTCGACCGTGGACCAGAATCCGTCGCCGCCCGCCTCCACGGGACGCACCCAGCGCACGCCGAGGGAGTTCAGGTGCCGCTCCACGGCCCGGATGTCGCGCACCATGAAGTTGATCATGTGCCGTCCGGGCTCGGCGGACCTTCCGGCGAGGTCGTCCCGCCCGTCGAAGCCGATGTACGTGTCGTCCCCGACCGCCAGCAGGTGCTCCTCCCAGCGGCGCCGAGCGGTTCGAGAGCGGAGCGGTACCAGGCGACGAGCCGGTCCCGGTCGGTGCTGCTCAGCAGGATGCCGGCGCCGAGCAGGCTGCCCTGGGCTGCCATGAGTCCTCCACAGGTGACGGTCCTTCATGCCACCGGTACGGACCGCGCGCGGGGCGCGAACTCATCGGCGCCGGGCGGCCGCTCCGAGCGCGATCCTGTTGACGGCCCACAGCACGATGCCGAGAAGCACCAGCACGCCCGCCCGCACGTAGACGTCTGTCTCGCGGTCGGCCAGGGGGCTGGCCAGGAGGCCGGCGGCGATCGCACCGACGACGGGCAGGGCCGTGGGCGTGCGGAAGTGCTCGTGCTCCACCCGGTCCCGGCGCAGCACCAGCACCGCGACGTTGACGATGGCGAAGACGCACAGCAGCAGGAACGACGTGGTGTCGCCCAGCCCTTCGATCTCTCCGGTGGAGACGAGGACCACGGCGAGGAGCGAGACGAAGACGATGCCCACGACGGGCGTGCGCCGCACCGGCAGGACCTTCCCCATGAAGCGGGGAAGGATGCGCTCGTTGGCCATCCCGTAGCACAGCCGCGAAGCCATCATGATGTTGATCAGGGCGGAGTTGCTGACGGCGAACAGGGCGATGACGGCGAAGAGTTCGGGCGGGAAGCTCACGCCTCCCGCCTTGACGACCTCCAGCAGCGGCCCGCTGGAGCCCTCCAGCACCCGGAAGTCGACCAGCAGCGAGGAGACCAGCGCCACGAGCACGTAGATCGTGCCGGTGACGCACACGCCGATGAACAGCGCCTTCGGGAAGGTCCGTGAGGGGTCGACGGTCTCCTCCGCCATGTTGACGGAGTCCTCGAAGCCGACGAAGGCGAAGAAGCCCAGGGCGGTCGCCCCCATCACGCCCGTCAGCACGGCGTAACCGGTACCGCCCGCCGTGTCGATCTGCGTCAGCCGGCCGGGGTCGCCCTCGCCCGCGAAGACCGCGTACACGCCGATGGAGATGATGATCAGCAGGCCCGTCAGCTCGATGACGGTGAGCACGACGTTGGTCTTCACCGACTCGGAGACGCCGCGCAGGTTGAGCGCGGCCAGCGCGAGGACGAAGAGGATCGCGATGAGAGTGGGGGGCACGTCCACGAGTTCGCCCAGGTAGTCGCCCGCGAACGCCCGGGCGGCGGCGCTGGCCGAGGACAGGCCCGAGCACATCACCATGAACGCCACGATGAACGTCAGGAACGGCACGTTGAAGGCGCGCTGCGTGTAGAGGGCGGCCCCGGCGGCGCGCGGGTACTTGCCCACCAGTTCCGCGTACGAGGCCGCCGTCAGCAGCGCCACCGCGAATCCGATGACGAACGGGAGCCACAGCGCCCCGCCGATCTTGCCCGCGACGCTGCCGGTGGTGGCGTAGATGCCGGTACCGAGGATGTCGCCGATGATGAAGAGGACCAGCAGCTTCGGGCCGATCGCGCGGTGGAGGGGGGTCTCCCCGGAGGGGCCCGGGGTCGCTGTCGCGTCTCGTGTGTCCGGCATGCGCACTAGCTTCCCATCCCAGTGATCGTTAGTGCCTCCGATGATTTCCGTTCCGTCACGTGGTCCCTCCCGCGGGCGCTGTCAGGACCGTTGGCGCCCCCACGCGCGCCCCCGCGTCCGAACGCACCGCCCCGCGGGGGCCGTTCCGTCACGTCGACGACGAGGAGATCCGCATGACGACCGAACAGCTGCCGACGACCGATTTGGATCCCCGCTTCAGCGCGCCGGGCGCGGCGCCGACCGAGTGGGGGACGGCCCGCGGCCTCCTCGCCCGCGCGGGCGTCTACTGGCTCTCGACGGTCCGCCCGGACGGCCGGCCCCACGTCACGCCGCTGCTGGCGGTGTGGCTCGACGGCGCACTGCACTTCTGCACGGGCGAGGACGAGCGCAAGTCCCGCAACCTGGCGGCGAATCCGCACTGCGTGCTGACCACGGGCAACGACTCCACCGACGACGGGACCGATCTCGTCGTGGAGGGCGAGGCGGTCCGGGTGACGGACGGAGCGAAGCTGCGCCGCCTGGCCGATGCCTGGGTGGAGAAGTACGGCGAGGAGTGGCGCTTCGAGGCCCGGGACGGGGCGTTCCACCACGCGGACGGGGCGCAGGCGCTGGTCTACGAGGTCGCCCCGGTGAAGGCGTTCGGTTTCCGCAAGGGCGACTACGCGCAGACCCGGTGGCGGTTCGGCCCGCAGGCCGCCCGTCGTTGACACGGGACGCGCCCGGGCCCTGCACCCCGGGCCCGCACCCGGGGCCGGCGATCGCGGACCACCGCTTCCGGATACCGGAAGCGGTGGTTGAGGAGTGGACGGTTCCGGAGCAGGGTGGCTCCCCGTACCCGAGGAGAGGTGGCCTCATGACGCCAGAGCCGACGACACCCCCGACCCCGCCGGTCCCGTCCGGCCCCCGCACGCTGCCCCCGTTCCGGGCCGACCACGTGGGAAGCCTGCTGCGCCCCGCCGCGCTGAAGGCCGCGCGGGAGGACCACGCCGCCGGGAAGCTGGACGCCGCCGGGCTGCGGGCGGCCGAGGACGAGGCGGTGCGCGAGGTCGTGCGGCTTCAGCGCGAGGCCGGGCTGCGGGGCGCGACCGACGGTGAGTTCCGGCGCCAGTCCTGGCACATGGACTTCATCTACGCGCTCGGCGGCGTGAACAAGGTCATGGACGAGAACCTGCGCGTCCAGTTCCACAACGAGGACGGGGACATCGAGTTCGCCCCGCCCTCGGCCCACGTGGACAGCCGCGTACGGCTGGAGGAGACGATCTTCGGGGACGCGTTCGCCTTCCTCCGCGACACCGTCTCCGAGGGCGTCACGCCGAAGCTGACCATCCCCTCGCCGAGCATGGTCCACTACCGGGGCGGGCGCGCCGCCATCGACGAGAGCGTCTACCCGGGCATGGATGCCTTCTGGGAGGACCTGACCGCGGCGTACGCGGCCCAGGTGCGCGGGGTGTACGAGCTGGGCTGCCGCTACCTCCAGCTCGACGACACCAGCCTCGCCTACCTCAACGACCCCGAGCAGCGGCGTCACGTCGCGGAGATCGGCGGCGATCCGGAGCACCAGCACGAGACCTACATCGCCAACATCAACCGGGCGCTCGCGGACCGGCCGGGTGACCTGCGCGTCACCACCCACATGTGCCGCGGCAACTTCGCCTCCTCGTGGGTCGCCTCCGGCGGGTACGACTTCGTCGCCGAGGCGCTCTTCGGAGGGCTGGACGTCGACGGCTTCTTCCTGGAGTACGACGACGAGCGGTCCGGCGGGTTCGAGCCGCTGCGGTACGTGCCGAAGGGCAAGCAGGTCGTCCTCGGGCTCGTCACCAGCAAGCGGCCGGAGCTGGAGGACAAGGACGCGCTGAAGCGCCGCATCGACGAGGCGTCCCGCTTCGTCGACCTCGACCAGCTCTGCCTGTCGCCGCAGTGCGGCTTCTCCTCGACCCTGGAGGGCAACAACCTCACCGTCGACGACCAGAAGGCGAAGCTGGCGCTGATCGTGGAGACGGCGGAGGAGGTCTGGGGCGGCGCGTGAGGGGGCGGGGTCCGAGAGGGCCGGGCCTGAGAGGGCCGGGTCTGAGAGGGCCGGGTCTGAGAGGCGTCCCGGAACGACCACCGCTCCGACCCCGTCCCTCCCTGCGGTACCGGTCCGCCGCCGGCGCGACCCCCTGCGGCTGCGTTCCGTCCGCGGTCCGGTTCCGCTGCGGGAGTTCCTTGGGGGTGGCCGTCAGGCGGGCGGGCGTCCGCGGGTCACGATCCGCACGCACCCCGAGGTGAGGACCCGGGCCTGGAGCGAGCCGCAGCCGCAACGGGTCCAGACGACGGCGCCTTCAGCGGTGGGGTGCAGGGAGAGGTCCTGGGCGGGCTGGTCGTCGGGCCAGCCGCAGTACGGGCAGTGAGACATGGGTCAAGGTTGCCCGGCCGAAACCGTGCAGGTCCAGGTTCGATTTCTTCAATAAAACGTGTACAACGGCTACATGATTGATTTGCGCCGCCTGACCGTCCTGCGGGCCGTCGCGCAGTACGGCACCGTGACCGCCGCTGCGGCGGCGGTGCATCTGACCCCCTCGGCGGTCTCCCAGCAAGTCCGGTCGCTGGGCCGGGAGTTGGGAGTCGCACTGCTGGAGCCGCAGGGCCGCCGGGTGCGGCTGACTCCGGCGGCGCGCGTCCTGCTCCAGCATGCCGACGCCATACAGGAGTTGTGGCAGCGCGCCGAGGCCGAGGTGCACTGCGCGGGTACCGGGGAGCCGAGCGGGACCCTGCGGGTGGCGGGGTTCCCGACCGCCGCCTCCGCCCTCCTCGCTCCGCTGGCCGTACGCCTGCATGGCACGTGGCCCGCGCTGACCGTCCAGGTGAGGGAGGCCGAGCCGCTGGAGTGCTTCTCCCTGCTGTTCGCGGACGACACCGACCTGGCCGTCGTCGAGGCGACGCCGGACAACCCCCCGTCGAGCGACCGGCGCTTCGACCAGCGACGGCTGCTGGACGACCCGTTCGACCTGCTCACCTCTCCCGGCCACGCGCTCGCCGGGCGGCCCGCGGTCCCGCTGGAGGACCTCGCCACCGAGAAGTGGGTCCTGGCCATGCCCGGCAGCAGTTGCACCGCGCGCCAGCTCGTGATGTCGGCCTGCCGCAGCGCGGGGTTCGTCCCGTCCATCGCCCACGAGGCCCGGGAGTGGAGCGTCGCCGCCACGTTCGTCTCCCACGGTCTGGGAATCGCGCTGGTGCCGCGGCTGGCCGTGCTGCCTCCCGAACTCGACGTCGTGCGCACCCCGTTGGAGTCGGCTCCGTCGAGGCGGCTGGTCAGCGTCACGCGGCGCGGCAGCGACGGCCATCCCGCCGTCGCCGCCGGGCTCGGGCTGCTCCGTGAACTCGCCGCCGGGCTGTGTCAGTCCGTGGACCGCAGCGCGTCGCGGAGCGCCCCGCCGGACTCGTCGACGATGTCGTCCAGCGACTGCGGTTCGCGCACGGTGGTGAAGTCGACCTCCTCGCCCGCGCCCACGGTGAAGCCGTAGACCCCGGGCCGGGGAAGCGAGTTGTAGCCGAACGGGTTGGAGAAGTAGTACGCGCCGGTGTCCAGGAGCGCGGCGTGGTCGCCCTCCTCCAGCCGCGGAAGGAGCCGGTCGCGCGCCACGAGGTCGCCCGCGAAGCAGCAGGGCCCCGCGACGTCCTGCGCGACGGCGTCGCCCCGCTTCGGCAGCCCCTTGGCGTCGTAGGCGGCGACGCGCAGCGGCCAGGCGTCGGGCGTGAAGACGGTGCGCACGGCGATCTGTGCGCCCGCATGGGTGACGGCGATGGGCCTGCCGCCCGCCGACTTGGCGTACTCCACCCGGGCGAGGACTGTGCCCGCCTTCGCCGTCAGGGAGCGGCCGAACTCGGTGACGATGCCGTAGCGGCCGTCGAAGAGCCCGGGCACGGTACGGGCGAGGAGCTGCGCGTACTCGCGGTGGGTCGGCGTGAACTCGTCGGAGGAGAAGTTGACGGGCAGGCCGCCGCCCAGGTCGAGGGTGTCGATCTGCTGCCGTCCGGCGGCGGCGTTGATCTCCTCGGCGAGGTCGTAGGTGGCGCGGGCCCCCTCCGCCATCAGCTCCAGGGGTATGCCCTGCGAGCCGATGTGCGAGTGCAGCCGGGTCAGCCAGGGGCGCCGGCGGTAGGCGTCGACGACCCAGTCGCGCGCTCCGGGGTCGCGGAGGGCGACGCCGAACTTCGAGGTGGCGGTCGCGGTGCTCATGGCCCCGATGGAGCCCTCGCCGATCTGGGGGTTGACGCGCAGTCCCACGGGCGAGGACGGGGGCCCGCCGGGTGTGACGAGGGCGTCGAGCCGGGCGAGTTCCTGCGGGTTGTCGGCGTTGAGGGCGATGCCGAGGGCGAGTGCCTCGCGCAGTTCGGCGACGGTCTTGGCGGGGGAGTCCAGGACCGTCCGGTCGGCCGGGACGCCGGCGGCACGGGCCAGCGCCAGCTCTCCCGGGCTCGCGACCTCGCAGCCGATGCCCTCCTCGTCCAGCAGCCGCAGTACGGGGACCAGGGAGGCGGCCTTCACGGCGAAGGTGTGCAGGACGTTCTGGCCGGGAGCGGCCACTTCGGTGAAGGCGTCGCGCAGGGCTGCCGCGGTCTCCCGTATGGCCCGCACGTCGAGGAGCGCGGCGACGGGCCGGTCGTCGTCGGTGACGAGTCCCTGGTCGACGGCCGCCCGCACGGCCAGGTCGCGGCGGGCGGACGCGGCGGAGTCGCTGTGGGTGTCGGTGGAGTGGTGCATGGAACAAGCCAAACACGTTCGGCCGGGGAGCGGTATAGACCACTTCACGGTGTTGACTAGGTCTATTCACTCCGTAGAGTTGGTGAATAATTGAAGTCGGGTGCACAGCTGGGAGGCAGGGCACATGTCTGGACCGCGACCCGTACGGGCGCCGCGCGGCACCGAACTCAGCGCTCGGGGCTGGCAGCAGGAAGCCGCCCTTCGCATGCTGCAGAACAACCTCGACCCCGAGGTCGCCGAGCACCCCGACAAGCTCGTCGTCTACGGCGGCACGGGCAAGGCGGCACGTGACTGGCCGTCCTTCGACGCGATGGTGCGCACGCTCCGCACCCTCGGCGACGACGAGACGATGCTCGTCCAGTCCGGCCGCCCCGTCGGCGTGATGCGGACGCACGAGTGGGCTCCGCGCGTACTGCTCGCCAACTCCAACCTCGTGGGCGACTGGGCCAACTGGGAGGAGTTCCGCCGCCTCGACGCCCTCGGCCTGACCATGTACGGGCAGATGACGGCCGGTTCGTGGATCTACATCGGGACGCAGGGAATCCTCCAGGGGACCTACGAGACGTTCGCCGCGGTCGCCGCCAAGCGCTTCGGCGGCACCCTCGCCGGGACGATCACGCTGACGGCCGGCCTCGGCGGCATGGGCGGCGCCCAGCCGCTCGCCGTGACGATGAACGACGGCGTCGTGATCTGCGTCGAGTGCGACCCGACCCGCATCGAGCGCCGCATCGACCACGGCTACCTGGACGTGCGCGCCCATTCCCTCGACCACGCCCTGGAGTTGGCCACCCGCGCGCGGGACGAGCGCCGGGCACTGTCGATCGGCCTGCTCGGCAACGCGGCGGACGTCGTCCCCGAACTGCTGCGCAGGGGCGCGCCGATCGACATCGTCACCGACCAGACGAGCGCGCACGACCCGCTGTCCTACCTGCCCGCCGGGGTCGACTTCGACGACATGGCCGCGTACGCGGCGGACAAGCCCGCCGACTTCACCCTGCGCGCGCGGGAGTCGATGGCCCGGCAGGTGGAAGCCATGGTCGGCTTCATGGACGCGGGCGCCGAGGTCTTCGACTACGGCAACTCCATCCGCGGGGAGGCACAACTCCACGGCTACGGGCGGGCGTTCGACTTCCCCGGCTTCGTGCCCGCCTACATCCGGCCGCTCTTCTGCGAGGGCAGGGGCCCCTTCCGGTGGGCCGCCCTGTCCGGCGACCCCAGGGACATCGCCGCCACCGACCGGGCCCTGCTCGACCTCTTCCCGGAGAACGAGTCGCTCTCGCGCTGGCTGCGCCTCGCCGGCGAACGCGTCCACTACCAGGGCCTGCCCGCCCGCATCTGCTGGCTCGGCTACGGCGAGCGCGACCGCGCCGGCGAGCGCTTCAACGACATGGTGGCGAGCGGCGAGCTCTCCGCACCCCTCGTCCTCGGCCGGGACCACCTCGACTGCGGGTCCGTGGCCTCGCCCTACCGCGAGACCGAGGCCATGCTCGACGGCTCCGACGCGATCGCCGACTGGCCGCTGCTCAACGCCATGGTCAACGTCTCGTCCGGGGCCACCTGGGTCTCCGTCCACCACGGAGGCGGCGTCGGCATGGGCCGGTCGATCCACGCCGGCCAGGTCACCGTCGCGGACGGCACGGAGCTCGCCGGGGAGAAGCTGCGCCGCGTCCTGACGAACGACCCCGGCATGGGCGTCGTGCGGCATGTGGACGCCGGATACGAGCGTGCGGAGGAGATCGCCGCCGAGAAGGGCGTACGCGTGCCGATGCGGGAAGGCGAGACCGCGTGACCTCACCGCAGCAGCACGACGAGAGCCAGGACGTCCAGGGTGCGTCCGGCGGCCCCGCCGGACGCACCGGGGGCGGGTCGGTGGTGGGCAGGCCCGTACCGCGGCTGCGGGACGCGGCGCCGGCGGCGGAAGCCGAGCCGCGTCCGCCGTCGTTCCACGAGATGTGGCGCGATCTGGCCTCCATCGGACGCGACAAGGGCAGCGGCGGCTACCGCCGCTACGCCTGGACCGGTGCGGACACCGACTGCCGGGCCTGGTTCCGCGCCCAGGCCGAGAGCCGCGGCCTGGCCTACGAACTGGACCGCAACGGCAACCAGTGGGCGTGGCTGGGCGTCGCCACCCCGGAGGACATCGCCCTCGGCAACGCCGTCGTCACCGGCTCCCACCTCGACTCCGTCCCGGACGGCGGCGCCTTCGACGGGCCGCTCGGCGTCGTCTCCGCCTTCGCGGCGCTCGACCGGCTCCGGGCGGGCCACGCGGCGTTCACCGCTCCCGTCGGCATCGTCAACTTCACCGACGAGGAGGGCGCACGCTTCGGGCTCGCCTGCGTCGGGTCCCGGCTCAGCTCGGGCGGCCTCAGCCAGAAGAAGGCGCACGCCCTGACGGACGCGGACGGAACCACCCTCCCGCAGGCCATGGAACGGGCAGGACACGACCCCGACGCCATCGGCCCCGACCCCGAGCGCATGGCCCGCATCGGCGCGTTCGTCGAACTCCACATCGAACAGGGCCGCGCCCTCGCCGATCCGGCGGCGCTCGCCCGCCTCGGCGCGGACACCGCGTCCACGGGCACGCGCGGACGTCCCGTCGGCGTCGCGTCGGCGATCTGGCCGCACGGGCGCTGGCGCTTCGACTTCCGCGGCGAGGCCAACCACGCGGGCACGACCCGCATCGAGGACCGCCGCGACCCGATGCTGACCTACGCGGCCACGGTCCTCGCGGCACGCGAGAAGGCCCTGCTCACGGGGGCGCTCGCCACGTTCGGCAAGGTGGCCGTCGAGCCCAACGGCGTCAACGCCGTCCCCGGACTGGTGCGCGGCTGGCTCGACTCCCGCGCGGCGGACGAGGACACCCTGGCCGCCGTCGTCGCCGCGGTGGAGGACGCGGCCGCCGAGCGCGGGCGCCGCGACGGCGTGCAAGTGGACGTGACGCGCGAATCCCGCACCCCTGTCGTGGAGTTCGCCCACGACCTGCGGGACCGCCTCGCGCAGCGCCTGGACGGCGCCCCGCTGCTCCCGACCGGCGCGGGCCACGACGCCGGCATCCTCTCCGCCTCCGTCCCGACGGCGATGCTGTACGTGCGCAACCCCACCGGCGTCTCCCACTCGCCCGCCGAGTTCGCCGAGGAGGACGACTGCGAGGCCGGGGTCGACGCGCTCGCCGACGTACTGGAGGAGCTGGCATGCCGATGACGCCCGCGACGCAGCAGGCAGGGCGGACCTACTGGTGCGAGTACGCCTGGCTCAACGGCCTCGTCGAGTCGGGCGTCGTCCTGCACACGGGCGCCGACGGCAAGATCACCGAAGTGCGCACGGCCCTCGACGCGCCCCCGCAGGACGCCGAACCGCTGCGCGGGCTCACCCTCCCCGGACTGGCGAACGCGCACTCGCACGCCTTCCACCGGGCGCTGCGCGGCACCGTGCAGGTGGGGTCGGGCACCTTCTGGACGTGGCGCGAGACGGTGTACCGGGTCGCCTCCGAGCTGACGCCCGACTCCTACTACGCCCTGGCCCGCGCCGTCTACGCGGAGATGGCCCTGGCGGGTATCACCTGCGTCGGCGAGTTCCACTACCTGCACCACGCACCCGGCGGGGAGCGCTACGACGACCCCAACGCCATGGGCCACGCGCTCATCGCGGCGGCGGCCGACGCCGGCATCCGCATCACCCTGCTGGACACGGCGTACCTGGCGTCCGGCATCGGCCGCCACGGCGCGGGCGAGCCGCCCACGCGCCCCCAGCTGCGGTTCTCCGACGGGACGGCCGACGCGTGGGCGGAGCGCGCGGGCGGCCTGCGGGCCGACGCGGACCACGTCCGCGCGGGCGCCGCGATCCACTCCGTGCGGGCCGTCCCCGCGAGGGAGCTGGGCACGGTGGCCGAGTGGGCCCGGACACGCTCGGCGCCCCTGCACGTGCACCTCTCGGAGCAGACGGCCGAGAACGACGCCTGCCAGGAGGTGCACGGCCGCACCCCCACCCGTCTCCTCGCCGATCACGGGGTGCTCTCACGCCGCACGACGGCGGTCCACGCCACGCACCTCACGGACGGAGACATCGCCCTGCTCGGCGGCGCCTCGACGGGGGTGTGCATGTGCCCCACCACCGAACGCGACCTCGCCGACGGCATCGGCCCGGCCCCCCGGCTGGAGCGGGCGGGGGCCACGCTGTCGCTGGGCAGCGACAGCCACGCCGTCGTCGACCTGCTGGAGGAGATGCGCGCGATGGAGCTGAACGAGAGGCTCCGCGCCCGTACTCGCGGGCACTGGACCGCGGCCCAGCTGCTGCGCGCGGCGACCGAGCAGGGGCACGAGGCCCTGGGCTGGCCCGAGTCCGGGCGCCTGGAGGCGGGAATGCTCGCCGACTTCACCACGGTCGCGCTGGACTCCGTACGCACGGCGGGGGCGATCGCACGGACCGCCGCCGAGACCGCTGTCTTCGCGGCGACCGCGGCGGACGTACGGCACACCGTCGTCGGCGGCCGCCACATCGTCCGCGACGGCAGCCACACGGCGGTGCCCGACGTGCCCCGAGCACTGGCCGAGGCCATCGGCGCGCTCGGCTAGGGGCGTCTCAAGCCCCTTCTGGCCCGCGGCCCGCGGCCTTCGGCCGGAACGACGCTACTTTGAGACACCCCCTGGCCGCGCCGCCCGTACGCCCGGAACGGGCCGGCGGGGCGCCCCTACGACCACCGGGAGGACCCGAGAGATGACCAGCACCCTCGTCACCGGCATCAGCACGCTGGTGACCAACGACCCCGCCCTCGGCGAGGGGCCGCTGGGCCTCGTCCAGGACGCGGCCGTCGTCCTCGACGGCGAGCACGTCGCATGGGCCGGGCCCGCCTCCGCGGCGCCCGCGGCCGACCGGCGCCACGACGCGCAGGGCCGGGCCGCGCTCCCCGGATTCGTCGACTCCCACTCGCACCTCCTCTTCGGCGGCGACCGCACAGAGGAGTTCAACGCCCGCATGTCCGGACGCCCTTACAGCGCGGGCGGCATCCGCACCACCGTCGCCGCGACGCGGGAGGCGAGCGACACGGAGCTGGCGGAGAACCTGGCGCGCTACCTCGCGGAGGCGCGGCGCCAGGGCACCACGACCATGGAGACCAAGTCCGGCTACGGCCTCACCCCCGAGCAGGAGTCCCGCGCGCTGCGGGTGGCGGCACGCCAGACCGACGAGGTGACCTATCTGGGCGCGCACATCGTCGCCCCCGAGTACGCCGACGACCCGGCCGCCTACGTCGACCTCGTGACGGGACCCATGCTGGACGCCTGCGCCCCGTACGCCCGTTGGGTGGACGTCTTCTGCGAGAAGGGCGCGTTCGACGGCGACCAGGCCCGCGCGATCCTCACCGCCGGACAGGCGAAGGGGCTGACGCCGCGGGTCCACGCCAACCAGCTCTCCTACGGCCCCGGCGTCCAGCTCGCCGTGGAACTGGGCGCCGCGTCGGCCGACCACTGCACGCACCTGAGCGACGCGGACGTGGACGCGCTCGGCCAGTCCGCCGGCACGGTCGCGACGCTGCTCCCCGGCTGCGAGTTCTCCACCCGTGCCGAGTACCCCGACGCCCGCCGCCTGCTGGACGCCGGCGTGACGGTCGCGTTGTCCACGGACTGCAACCCGGGGTCGTCCTTCACCTCGTCGATGCCGTTCTGCGTGGCGGTCGCCGTACGGGAGATGGGCATGACCCCCGACGAGGCCGTCTGGGCGGCGACGGCGGGCGGCGCACGCGCGCTGCGGCGTACGGACGTCGGCCGCGTCGCCCCGGGCGCACGCGCGGACCTCGTGCTGCTCGACGCGCCCTCGCACGTGCACCTCGCCTACCGTCCCGGTGTCCCGCTCGTCTCGCGTGTCTGGCACCGCGGAGCGCTGCTGGACGCGTGAGCCCGGCGGGCCCGCCGAAGCCGCCCGCGCCGCGAACGCGACGGTCCGCCCCGGTCGTGGGACCGGGGCGGACCGTTCCGCGTGGACGCGTCCCGCCCGGACGGGGCGGGTGAGGATCACTCCTCGACCATGAGCCCCTTGCGCAGCTTGTTCAGCGTGCGCGACAGGAGGCGCGAGACGTGCATCTGGGAGATGCCGAGCTCCTCGCCGATCTCGCTCTGGGTCATGTTGGCGACGAACCGCAGCGAGAGGATCGTGCGGTCGCGCGGCGGGAGTTCGGCGATCAGCGGCTTGAGGGACTCGACGTACTCGATGCCCTCCAGGCCGTTGTCCTCGTAGCCGATGCGGTCGGCCAGGGCGCCCTCGGTGTCGTCCTCCTCGGGCTGCGCGTCGAGGGAGCTGGCGGTGTAGGCGTTGCTCGCCGCCATGCCTTCGACGACCTCCTCGACGGAGATGCCGAGCCGTTCGGCCAGCTCCTCCATCGTGGGCGCGCGGTCGAGGTTCTGGGCGAGCTCGTCGCCCGCCTTCGCCAGGTCCAGGCGCAGCTCCTGGAGGCGGCGGGGGACCCGCACGGACCAGGAGGTGTCGCGGAAGAAGCGCTTGATCTCGCCGACGATCGTCGGCATCGCGAACGTCGGGAACTCCACGCCGCGTTCGGTGTCGAACCGGTCGATGGCCTTGATGAGGCCGATCGTGCCGACCTGGACGATGTCCTCCATCGGCTCGCTGCGGGAGCGGAAGCGCGAGGCCGCGAACTTCACCAGCGCGAGATTGAGTTCGACCAGGGTGTTGCGCACGTACGAGAACTCGTGCGTGCCTTCTTCGAGGCGCTCCAGGCGTGTGAAGAGGGTCTTGGACATGGCCCGTGCGTCGACGGGGCCGACCTCGTCATAGGGTGGGAGTTCCGGCAGCCCGAGCTGCTCTTCGAGAAGCTCCGCGACCTCTTCCGGGCTCGCGGGGTCCGGCACCTGCTCCGGGCTGAACTGCGCCGGAACGACCGGGGCGGTAGCGGTGCCCGGGTTCCCGTGATCGAGCCTGGGTGACATGGCGGTGTCCTCCATCATCTCGGCATATGGCTGCCGAAGCCGTGACGTGCACTACGAAGGTGCGGCGCCTCCAAAGCCGACGCGTTTTCTGTATGCCTATACGCCTACCCGCTCGCACACGCGCATGGCAAGTGCTAATTGTCCGAATATGCACCAATGTGTGGGTTGTTCGGCTACCGGTTGTGCCGGTGAGGGCGTAAGGTTCATGTCGCTCGACGGGGGAACAAGAGACGGCGCTTTTGACAGCAAGAGGGGTGTGCATGGACCGCGGGATGCCCGGCAGCACGAGCCGGGGTCGGCTGACGGTCGACGTCAGACACCAGGGGAGCAGTGCCGTCCTGACCCCCGAGGGCGAGCTCGATCACCACACCGCGGAGGTGCTCAGCGCTCCGCTGGAACAAGCCCTCGAAGACGGCTGCAGCCGCCTCGTCCTGGACTGCTCGCGACTCGAGTTCTGCGACTCGACGGGTCTGAACGTGCTGCTCGGAGCCCGGCTGAAGGCCGAGGCGGCGGGCGGCGGGGTGCACCTGGCGGGAATGCTGCCGGTGGTTGCCCGGGTCTTCGAGATCACGGGCGCCGGAGCGGTCTTCACGGTGCACGACGACGTGGACGCGGCTCTGGCGCATGTGGCGGAGGCGTAGCGGTGTCCGCACCGTCCGTGTCGGGAAGACTGCGCGGAAGTTACGCGTGTCACATGAGTCCGTCCGAATCAGTGGGTGTTCTCACGTTCCCGTAGGGCAGGAGATCCTCTGGGCAGTCAGATGGGCACTCGGACACTCGTGTGTTGTCGCAGGCCCGGGCACCCGGCGACGAGAGGCATTATCGGTGATCGGTGAGGTGAACCACTGATGAGCACCATCCGGCCGTATCCGGCGGGCGACTGCGGTCCGGAGCCCGAGGGCGCCGCGACGACAGCAGCCACGCCCGGCGCCGGGACTGCCGGAACGGAAGCCGTCGCCGGCGTCTCCGCGTCCGGTGCCGCGAGCGTGACCGGCGCCGCGAAGCCTTCCGGAGCGGGCGGTGCCTCCGGCTCGGCCGAGCAGCCGGGCGCGCAGGGCCAGGTCCCGCACGACGTCCGAGCCGAGCAGCCCGTCCAGGCGCCCGCCGCCGGTGAGGCGGCTCAGGAAGGCGTGACGGGGGAGCCCGGCGGCGCCGGCGGCCCCGCGGAGCGAGAGACCGGGAAGGGGCATCCCATGCGCCAGGTGCGCAGACTGCGCCTGGTCGGCGTCAGCGGTGCCGTTCCCCGTGCCCGTGACTTCGTCCGCCAGGCGCTGCAGGACTGGGGCTGGCTGCCGGCGGCCACCGGCGACCAGCGGGCCGCCGCCGAGGACGTCCTGCTGGTCGTCTCCGAGCTGGTGACGAACGCCTGCCTGCACGCGGACGGGCCCGAGGAGCTGCGCGTCGGCAGCGGATCGAAGGTGCTCCGGCTGGAGATCGTCGACCAGGGCAGCGGCTCGCCCGCTCCCCGCACGCCCCACCGCGCCGGACGCCCCGGAGGGCACGGCATGTTCATCGTCCAGCGTCTCTGCCTGGACTGGGGCGTCGTACGCAACCCGGAGGGCAGCGGCAAGACCGTGTGGGCGGAGCTGGCCGCTCCCAGCTGACGGCCGCCTCCGTACGCCCGGGGCCGACCGGTGGTCACTGCCCGGCCGGCCCGTCCCGCGTCGCGCCCCTCACCGGGGCGCGACTTGTCGGTCTCAGCGGTCGAGTTGCTCGATCCTCGCCACGGACGGCCCGCGCCGTGCGCGCAGTTCACGTGAGACCGCCTCAGCGTCCCGCAGCACCCGGACCGCGTTCTGCCACGTCAGCTTGGCCAGGTCCTCCTCCGACCAGTTCCTGCGCAGCAGTTCGGCGATCAGGTGCGGATAGCCGGAGACGTCTTCCAGTTGGCGGGGCACGAAGGCGGTGCCGTCGTAGTCGCCGCCGATGCCGATGTGGTCGATGCCGGCCACCTCGCGCATGTGGTCGAGGTGGCCGGCGACCGTGGACGCGTCGGCGAGCGGACGCGGGTTCTCCCGCTCGAACTCCCGCTGCACGCGCGTCCCTTCCTCGCTGCCGTCCAGCGGGTGCAGTCCGTGGGCCCGCATGTTCTCGTCCGCCGCCTTCGTCCAGGCGATGGCCTCGGGGAGGACGAACTTCGGCACGAACGTGGCCATGGCGACACCGCCGTTGGCGGGCAGGGCGGCGAGCACGTCGTCGGGGATGTTGCGCGGGTGGTCGCAGACCGCGCGCGCCGAGGAGTGCGAGAAGAGCACCGGGGCCTCGGTCACCCGCAGGGCGTCGCGCATCGTGCTCGCGGCGACGTGCGAGAGGTCGACGAGCATCCCCGTCCGGTTCATCTCGCGCACGACCTCCTCGCCGAAGCGGGACAGGCCGTCGTGCCGCGGCTCGTCGGTGGCCGAATCGGCCCAGTCGATCGTGTCGTTGTGGGTGAGCGTCATGTAGCGCACGCCCAGCTCGTGGAGTCCGCGCAGCGTGGCGAGCGAGTTGTTGATCGAGTGGCCGCCCTCGGCGCCCATGAGCGAGGCGATGCGGCCCTCCGACCGCGCCGCCTCCATGTCGTCGGCCGTGAGGGCGAGTCGCAGGTCCGCGGGGTGGCGGTCCAGCAACTGGCGTACGACGTCGATCTGTTCGAGACACGCGCTGACCGCGCCGTCGCCGCTGAGGTCCGTGCGCACGTACACCGACCAGAACTGCGCGCCCACTCCGCCGGCACGCAGCCGGGGGATGTCGGTGTGCAGGTGCGCGGACTGGTCCGCGGAGATGTCCCGCATGTCCAGGTCGTACGCCACCTGCTCGCGCAGCGCCCACGGCAGGTCGTTGTGCCCGTCGACGACGGGGTGTGCGGCGAGGAGTCCGCGTGCGCGCTCCAGAAGGGATCCGCCGGTGGCCATCCGCGTCAGCCCCCGAATCCGAAGCCGGAGTGGCCCGCCGCCACCTTGCTGCGCAGCCTGCGGCCCTTCTCGGACGCCTCCTCGTTCAGCTCCTCCTGGAACCGCCGCATGCGCTCCTGCAGTTCCGGGTCCGCCGCAGCGAGCATCCGGACGGCGAGCAGGCCGGCGTTGCGGGCCCCGCCGACCGAGACCGTCGCCACCGGCACCCCGGCGGGCATCTGCACGATCGAGAGCAGGGAGTCCATGCCGTCGAGGTACTTCAGCGGCACCGGTACGCCGATGACCGGCAGCGGTGTCACCGAGGCGAGCATGCCCGGCAGGTGGGCGGCGCCGCCCGCGCCGGCGATGATCGCGCGCAGCCCGCGCCCGGCCGCCTCCTCCCCGTAGGCGACCATCTCGCGGGGCATGCGGTGTGCGGAGACGACGTCCGCCTCGTACGGGATCTCGAACTCGTCCAGCGCCTTCGCGGCTTCCTCCATGACGGGCCAGTCGGAGTCGGAGCCCATCACGAGGCCCACAAGCGGGGTTCCAGTCGTCATTCGGGAATCGTCCCTCGCAGGTATCCGGCGGCGTGGGCCGCGCGTTCGCGCACATCGGCCAGGTCGTCGCCGTAGGTGTTGACGTGGCCGACCTTCCGGCCGGGCTTCACGTCCTTGCCGTACATGTGGATCTTCAGCTGCGGGTCGCGCGCCATGCAGTGCAGATAGGCGGAGTACATGTCCGGGTAGTCGCCGCCGAGCACGTTCGCCATCACCGTCCACTCGGCGCGCGGACGCGGATCGCCCAGCGGGAGGTCGAGCACGGCCCGCAGATGGTTGGCGAACTGCGAGGTGACGGCGCCGTCCTGCGTCCAGTGGCCGGAATTGTGCGGGCGCATCGCCAGTTCGTTGACCAGCACCCGCCCGTCGTGGGTCTCGAAGAGCTCCACCGCGAGATGGCCGACCACGCCCAGCTCGACGGCGATGCGCAGCGCCAACTCCTGTGCCTGCACGGCCTCTTGTTCCGGCAGACCGGGCGCAGGGGCGATCACTGTGTCGCAGACGCCGCCCACCTGGATCGACTCGACGACGGGATAGGCGACCGCCTGGCCGTGCGGCGAGCGCACCACGCAGGCCGCCAGCTCGCGGGCGAAGTCCACCTTCTCCTCCGCCAGGACGGGAACGCCCGCCTTGAACGGGTCGGCCGCTTCGGCGGTACTGCGCACGACCCACACGCCCTTGCCGTCGTAGCCGCCGCGCACGGTCTTCAGCACGACGGGCACGGGGAAGGCGCTCCCGGAGCCGGAGCCGGAGCCGGAGCCTGAGCCGGCATCCGTGTCGTCCGTGTCCTGCCGCGCGCCGGCCGCCCGCGCCGCCTCGGAGGCGAAGGCGGCCACATCCCCGGGGTCGCGCACGATGCGGTGCAGCGGGCACGGGACGCCCATGGCGTCGAGCCGGGCGCGCATCACACCCTTGTCCTGGGCGTGCACCAGCGCGTCCGGCCCGGGGCGTACGGGGATCCCGTCCGCCTCCAGGGCGCGCAGGTGCTCGGTCGGTACGTGCTCGTGGTCGAAGGTGATCACGTCGCACCCGCGGGCGAACTCGCGCAGCGTGTCGAGGTCGCGGTAGTCGCCGACGACGACGTCGCGCACGACCTGCGCAGCGGAGTCCTGCGGGGTGTCCGAGAGAAGCCTGAATCTGATGCCGAGAGGGATGCCCGCCTCGTGGCTCATACGGGCGAGCTGGCCACCGCCGACCATGCCGACTACCGGGAACGTCACAACGTCAGCGTATCCGCACACCTTCCGGGCCCGGAGCCCGGCGGGTGGCGTCCGGCCCCCTCCCGGGGCGCGGCTCCCGGCGGCTCGCGCGGCGCTGCACCGTCCGGCCCGACCGCGGTGCGCCCGGGGCGGACGCCGTCGCACGGGTCCCGGCCCGCCCGGCTGCCACGCACCGCGCTGCGCGAGCGGGGGCCGCTGGTTAGCATGTCCGCGGGGGACGGACGACCGCGACCGGAACGGGGCACAGCGAGACCATGGGTGAATGGGGCGCAGCGCGCACAGTGAGACGACTGCGCACCCGGCTCGAACGCCTCGCTCGCGAGGTCGCCAAGTTCGGTGCTGTCGGTGCGGTCGGATTCCTCGTCAACGTGGCCGTCTTCAACCTGTGCATCCACACGTTCCAGCTGGCGCCGATCCGCTCCGGCGTGATCTCGCAGGTCGTCGCGATCGGCACCAACTACCTGGGCAACCGGTACTGGACGTACCGGCACACCGACAAGCGCCGCATCCACCGTGAGACGGTCCTCTTCTTCGCCTTCAGCGGCGTCGCGCTCGTCATCGAGAACGCGGTGCTCGCCGTCTCCCACTACGGTCTCGGCTTCACCTCGCCGCTCGCGGACAACATCGCCAAGAACGTGATCGGCCTGGGCATCGGCACGGTCTTCCGCTTCTGGACGTACCGCACGTGGGTTTTCCAGACGGGTTCCGCGGGCCGCGTCTTCGGTCGTTCCGGCGCTTCAGGAGAGCTCTCGTCCAAGGAAAAGCGCGAAGACCGGCGGGTGTTGCTGAAGTAGCTCCAGCCGCCCGCCGTCCGCTTCGGCGAGGTCGCGGGCGACGGCCAGGCCGAGGCCGGTGGAGTTGTGACCGCTCACCGTCCGCTCGAAGACCCGCGAGCCGAGCTGCGGGTCCACGCCGGGGCCCTGGTCGGTCACCTCCACGACGACCTGGTTGCCGGTGATGCGGGTGCGCAGGGCGACGGTGCCGGCCCCGTGCATCAGGGAGTTCTCGATCAGCGTCGCGAGCACCTGGGCCACGGCTCCCGGCGTCCCCACGGCCCGCACGCCCGGCTTCCCGGAGCGGACGATCGCCCGCCCCTCGCTCCGGCAGGCCGGCTTCCACTCCTCGACCTGCTGCTTGAGCACCTCGTCCAGGTCGAAGTCCACGGCCGAACCGGAGCGGGGGTCACGGGAGTTGGTGAGGAGGCGCTGCACGACGTCCGTCAGCCGCTCCACCTGCGCCAGGGCGATCGTCGCCTCCTCCTTGACGGTGGCCTGGTCCTCCGGGTCGTCGGTGTCGGCGGTCGCGATGATCTCCTCGAGCCGCATGGACAGCGCGGTCAGCGGCGTACGCAGCTGGTGCGACGCGTCCGCGGCGAGGCGCCGCTCGGCGGTGAGCATCCGCCCGATGCGGTCGGCGCTGCCGTCCAGCACGTCGGCGACCCGGTCCAGCTCGGGGACGCCGTAGCGCCGGTGGCGCGGCCTGGGGTCGCCCGAGCCCAGCCGCTCGGCGGTCTCGGCGAGGTCGGTGAGCGGTGCGGCGACCCGGTGCGCCTGCCGTACGGCGAGGATCGCGGCGGCGGCCACCGCGAGCAGGGCGACCGCGAGAATGATCCCGAGGGTGCGGCCGATCTCCTCCTGGACCGAGCCGTAGGACCGCCGCACGGTGACGCGCTCGCCGTGGCCGCCCGTCTGCGAGGCCTGGATGACCTTGCCCTCGAGCTTCTTTCCGAGCGTGATGGCGCGCTGCCCCGGCACCTCGATGCGCACGTGGCGATTCGCCGGCGCGGCGTTGCTCATCGTGCCCGGGGAAACTCGTTCACCTGCGACGATGCGGCTCTCCACGACGGAGATCAGCTGAACGGCCTCCGACTGCACACCGTCCTGGGCGCTGTTCTCGATGGAGCGCGACTCCACGAGGATCAGGGAGACGCCGAAGACGGCGACCACGACGAGCACGACCGCGAGCGTCGACTGGATCAGCCGCCGTCGCACGTGCGCCTCTCCACGGTCAGCTCTTCTCGAAGCGGAAGCCCACGCCCCGCACGGTCGCGATGTAGCGGGGGTTGGCCGCGTCGTCGCCCAGCTTCTTGCGGAGCCAGGAGATGTGCATGTCGAGGGTCTTCGTGGAGGACCACCACGTCGTGTCCCACACCTCGCGCATGAGCTGGTCGCGCGTGACGACGCGTCCGGCGTCGCGCACCAGGACGCGCAGCAGGTCGAACTCCTTCGCCGTCAGCTGCAGTTCCTCCTCGCCCATCCACACGCGGTGCGACTCGACGTCGATGCGCACCCCGTGCGTGGCGGGCGGTACCACGGGCTCGACCGGTGCCCCGCGCCGGAGGAGGGCCCGGACGCGCGCGAGCAGCTCGGCGAGGCGGAACGGTTTCGTCACGTAGTCGTCCGCACCCGCGTCGAGGCCCACCACCGTGTCCACCTCGTCGGCGCGGGCCGTGAGGACGAGTACGGGGAAGGTGTGCCCTTCGGTGCGGAGCCGGCGGCAGACCTCCAGGCCGTCCATTCCGGGGAGGCCGAGGTCCAGCACGACGAGGTCGATCCCGTCGCGCAGCCCGGCGTCGAGTGCCGTGGGGCCGTCCTTGCGCACCTCGACCTCGTATCCCTCGCGGCGAAGCGCACGGGCGAGCGGCTCCGAGATCGAGGTGTCGTCCTCGGCGAGCAGTACACGGGTCATGAGCTGATGGTAGTCCTCGTCGCGATGCGTAAGGCCGGTCCCCGGCAACCGGTGCGGATCGTCGGAGATGCACACTCGTTACCTTCGATTTGGCCGAAACGATATGGGCGTCACCTGTGATCTGTGTCGCAACGCCTTCCGTTCGGGGGGTCACCGTGACGTATGGTGAGGGCCGCTTCCGGGTGCGTGCGTGCTGCACGTATCACCGTCGGCCCTGTTCAGGGCTTCTGTGCGCAGATGCCCGCCCGGCCGTCGCCGCGGCCGGACCGGCACGGCGGAGGCGGCCCGAGATCGGTCAATGACCCGTCGGCCGGGCCCGTTGCGTGATCTACGCGCGTTGCACGGGGGTGCACGGCTGGCAGGCACCATCCAACAGCGAGGAACCCCCCACATGGCCTCCACACTCTCCAAGGACGAACCGCAGGATCCACCCGCGGCCGAGGGCAGGACCTTCTTCGGCCACCCCCGCGGTCTCGCCACCCTCTTCATGACCGAGATGTGGGAGCGCTTCAGCTTCTACGGAATGCGCGCCCTGCTCGTCCTCTACCTGACGGCGGCGGTCTCCGAAGGCGGCATGGGAATGGCCTCGGCCACCGCCGTGGCCCTTTACTCCGTCTACAACGCCACCGTCTACCTCATGGCGATGCCGGGCGGCTGGCTCGGCGACCGCGTCTGGGGCCCCCGCAAGACGGTCGCGGTCTCGTCGTTCGTGATCATGATCGGCCACGGGCTGCTGGCCGTGGGCGTCGACGCCCTGTTCTTCGTCGGGCTGGTGTTCATCGGCGTCGGCTCCGGTCTGCTGAAGGCCAACATCTCGACGATGGTCGGCCACCTCTACCAGGGGCCCAACGACCCGCGCAGGGACGGCGGATTCACCGTCTTCTACATGGGGATCAACATCGGCGCCTTCGCCGCGCCGCTGCTGATCGGCTGGGCCGGCCAGAAGGTCAACTGGCACCTGGGCTTCGGCCTCGCCGCGCTCGGCATGGGGCTGGGCCTGATCCAGTTCCTCATCGGCACCCGGCACCTGCCGGCGCGTTCGAGCGTCGTCCCCTACCCGCTCAGCGGCGACGAGCGGACGAAGGCGATCCGCAACACGGTGCTGGCGGCCGTCGTGCTCGCGCTCTTCTACACCGCCGTCGTGCTCGCCGACGCCTTCACCATCGACTGGGTGCTGTGGCCGGTGAGCATCGCCGGACTGATCCTGCCCACGTGGTACTTCGTGCGCATGCGGCGCGACCGAGAGGTCACGGTCGAGGAGAAGAAGAAGCTCAGCGCCTACATCTGGTTCTTCGTCGCCGCCGCCATCTTCTGGATGATCTTCGACCAGTCCGGCTCCACGCTGACGCTGTTCGCCGAGAAGGAGACGTCCACGGACCTGTGGGGCATCGAGTTCCCGACCAGCTGGTTCCAGTCGGTCAACCCGCTGTGGGTGATGGCGATCGCCCCGGTGCTCGCCGCGCTCTGGGTGAAGCTGGGCAGCCGCAACCCCACCACCACGACGAAGTTCTCGATGGGTCTCATCGGCGTCGGTGCGTCCTTCGGCCTGATGATGCTGGCCATGGCCGCCGCCTCCGGTGAGACCAAGGTCAGCCCGCTCTGGCTGATCTTCGTCTACCTGCTCCAGACCCTCGCGGAGCTGTGCCTCTCGCCGGTCGGCCTGTCGGTGACGACGAAGCTGGCCCCGGCCAAGTACGCGAGCCAGCTGATGGGCGTGTGGTTCCTCGCCGTCACGGCGGGGGACTGCGTCTTCGCGATCGTCCAGCTGCTGATCGGCGACGCCGCCAGCGGCAAGACCGGGTTCGCGGTGCAGGGCGTCATCGCCGCGCTCGCCGGCGTGGTCTTCCTCGCCGCGCGCAACAAGATCCGGCCCCTGATGGGCGAGGTGAAGTAACCCGCGCGGCCCCGGCCGACCCGCGAGCGGCCCCCGGCTCCCAGGAGCCGGGGGCCGCCGTGCGTACGGGGCGGCGCGCCTCCGTAGCCCGTGTGGTCGCGGAGCGTGATGTTGCGGCCAGCGCCCGGTGCCCTGACGCTGAGGTGGTGCGCAGGCTCCCCCTCGCTGTCCTCGTCGGCCTGACGGTGCTGCTCTGCACGTCACCCGTGATGTACGCCGGCCCCGCGGCCGGCCGGGAGACGGAGCGCACCCACTCCTACGGCCCGCGGGCACGCCAGCAGCTGGTCGCCTACCGTGACCGGACGCCGCCCCCACGCGGCGAGGCGCTCCCCGGCGTGGTCGTCCTGCACGGCGGCTTCTGGTACCAGGACAGGTCCCGGGGCTGGGGCGCGTGGGCCCGGCGCATCGCCGGCGGGGGCGCCGTCGTCTTCGACGTCGACTACCGGCGCAGTGTGGACGCCCCCTGGCCGGCGCAGCGCCGTGACGTACTGCGCGCACTGCACTGGATCCGCCGGCACGCCGGGAGCCTCGGCGTCGACCCGCGCCGGCTGGTGCTTCTGGGATCGTCCGCGGGCGGGCAGCTGGCCACGAACGTGGCGGCCTACGGCGCCGGCCGCGAGCTGCTCGCGGGCGCAGTGGCCCTCTCGCCCGTCGTCGATCCGTACCGCGCCTGGCGGGACGGCGCGGCACGGGACGGCGGCACCGTCCGCCGCGGCGCCGCCGTCCTGCGCTCGAGCGCCGCCGTGCTCGCGGGCTGCGACCCGCGGCGCGGCTCCGGCACCGGACGGGCGGACTGCCTGCGCGTCTGGCGGGACATGTCCGCGGTGCACCACGCGACGGGCGGCGACGACGCCCCGATGCTGCTCGTCCACTCCCGGCGGGACTTCGTGCCGCCGGCGCACTCCGAGGCCCTGCGCGCGGCCGAGCGGCGGCGCGGCATGACGGCGGACGACATCCGCGTCGTGACGGTCCCCGGGTCGGAGCACGGCGGGGCGCTGATGCGCACGCCGGCCGTGGCCGAGCGGGTCCTCGGCTGGATCGCGGCCCGCACGGGCCCCCGTACGGAGCGGGGTGCGGCGCGGCCGCCGTGACGGCCGTGAGACGTCCGGGCGGCGCGTGCGCGGAAGCGGCCGGTCGTCCCTGAGCCTCGGAGAACGCGGGGACCGGGCGGGGCCAAGACGTGCGTGCGGCGCCCCGCAGAAACGCCGGAGGGGCGCTCCCGATCGAACGGGAGCGCCCCTCCGGGCACGGTCCGCACCGGGAGCCGCAGCTCGTGCGGCTCCGGCTCCGCCGGCCTACGGCAGATTGCGGGACATCACGATCCGCTGGACCTGGTTCGTGCCCTCGTAGATCTGCGTGATCTTCGCGTCGCGCATCATCCGCTCGACGGGGTAGTCGCGCGTGTAGCCGTAGCCGCCGAGCAGCTGGACGGCGTCCGTCGTGATCTCCATGGCCGCGTCCGAGGCGTAGCACTTGGCCGCCGCGCCGAAGAAGGTCAGGTCCTCGTCGCCGCCGCCGAGGGAGATGCGCTCGGACTTCGCCGCAGCCGCGTACGTCAGCTGGCGGGCGGCCTCCAGCTTCATCGCCATGTCGGCGAGCATGAACTGGACGCCCTGGAAGTCGCCGATCGGCTTGCCGAACTGCTTGCGCTCGGCGACGTACCCCTTGGCGTAGTCCAGAGCGCCCTGGGCGATGCCGAGGGCCTGGGCCGCGATGGTGATGCGGGTGTGGTCGAGGGTCTTCATCGCGGTGGCGAAGCCGGTGCCCTCCCCGCCCAGCATGCGATCGGCGGGGATGCGCACGTTGTCGAGGTACACCTCGCGCGTCGGGGAGCCCTTGATGCCGAGCTTCTTCTCGGGGGCGCCGAAGGAGACGCCCTCGTCGTCCTTCTCGACGACGAAGGCCGAGATGCCCTTCGTGCGCTTGTCCGGGTCGGTCACGGCCATGACCGTGTAGTAGTCGGAGACGCCGGCGTTGGTGATCCAGCGCTTCACGCCGTTGAGCACGTAGTGGTCGCCGTCCCGCACGGCCTTGGTCTTCATGCCGCCCGCGTCCGATCCGGCGTCCGGCTCGCTCAGGCAGTACGAGAACATCGCGTCGCCGCGTGCGAGCGGTGCGAGGTACTTCTTCTTCAGCTCCTCGCTGCCCGAGAGGATCACGGGCAGCGAACCGAGCTTGTTGACCGCCGGGATGAGGGAGGAGGACGCGCAGACGCGGGCGACCTCCTCGATCACGATGACGGTCGCGAGCGCGTCGGCTCCCGCGCCTCCGTACGCCTCGGGTACGTGCACGGCGTGCAGGTCGTTGGCCTCGAGCGCGTCCCGGGCCTCCTGCGGGAAGCGTCCCTCCTCGTCGACCTCCGCGGCGAAGGGGGCGATCTTCGCCTCGGAGAGGGCGCGCACCGAGTCCCTGAGCATGTCGTGCTCCTCGGACGGCCGGTAGAGGCCGAATTCGGCGGCCGCGCTTTTTCCCGATGGCGCCAAGGTGACTCACTCCTCTTCAGCTCTGCTTCGCTGGGCGGCGAGCGGAATACGTGTGGGAACTGTGGGACGGCTAACTACCGTTAAGTAACCGATTCTAGAGGTCACAGGCCTGACCGGGATACGTGAGGTTCGCGACAGGAAGCCCCCGATATGCTGCCCGGGCAGCGTTCTCGGAGCGTTCCAGACGTCGTCCTACAGGAGCACCCCCTCATGGCCAACAAGGCCCCGCTCAGGATCACAGTGATCGGCACCGGGTACCTCGGCGCCACCCACGCCGCCGCCATGGCCGAACTGGGCTTCGAGGTGCTCGGGCTGGACATCTCGCCGGAGAAGATCGCGCTGCTGGAGCGCGGCGAGACGCCGATGTACGAACCGGGTCTGGACGAACTGCTGCGCAGGCACGTGGCGGGGCACCCCGGCTCCAGCGGACGGCTCCGCTTCACGACCTCCTACGAGGAAGTGGGCGACTTCGGCGACGTCCACTTCGTCTGCGTCAACACCCCGCAGAAGCACGGCGAGTACGCGTGCGACATGTCCTACGTCGACAGCGCAGTCGACGCGCTCGCGGTCCATCTGAAGCGCCGTGCCCTGGTCGTGGGCAAGTCCACCGTGCCCGTGGGCAGCGCGCAGCGCCTGGCGGTACGGCTCGCGGAGCTGGCGCCGGCGGGTCAGGAGGCCGAACTGGCCTGGAACCCGGAGTTCCTGCGGGAGGGCTTCGCGGTGAAGGACACCCTCCACCCGGACCGCATCGTGGTGGGCGTCCGCAGCGAGAGCGCCGAGAAGACGCTGCGCGAGGTGTACGCGACGCCTCTCGCGGAGGGTTCGCCGTTCATCGTCACCGACTTCCCGACCGCCGAGCTGGTCAAGACGTCCGCCAACTCCTTCCTCGCGACGAAGATCTCCTTCATCAACGCGATGGCGGAGGTGTGCGAGGCCGCCGACGGCGATGTGGTGAAGCTGGCCGAGGCGATCGGCCACGACGACCGCATCGGCAAGAAGTTCCTGCGTTCCGGCATCGGCTTCGGCGGCGGCTGCCTGCCCAAGGACATCCGTGCCTTCATGGCGCGGGCGGGGGAGCTGGGCGCGTCCGAGGCGCTGACGTTCCTGCGCGAGGTCGACTCGATCAACATGCGGCGCAGGGCCCACATGGTCGAGCTGACGCGCGAGGCCGTCGGCGGCACGCTGCTGGGAACGCGCATCGGCGTGCTGGGCGCCACGTTCAAGCCGGACTCCGACGACGTACGGGACTCGCCCGCGCTGAACGTCGCCGGCCAACTGCACCTGCAGGGCGCGCAGGTGACGGTCTACGACCCCAAGGGCATGGACAACGCGCGGGCCATCTTCCCGACGCTTCGCTACGCGCCGAGCGCGCACGAGGCCGCGCGGGGCGCCGACGTCCTGCTGCATCTGACGGAGTGGCGCGAGTTCCAGGAGCTGGACCCGGCGGCGCTGGGAGAGGTCGTCGCGGTACGGCGCGTGCTGGACGGACGGAACACCCTCGACCCGGCGCTGTGGCGCAAGGAGAACTGGCACTTCCGCGCGCTGGGACGTCCCACGGCCTGACCGGCCGCTCCGGCCCGGGGGCACTGCCCGTCCCGCTGCTTCGCCGGCCCCCGCCGTGCCCGGTTCAGGCGCGGCGCTTCGCCCTGTACGTACGCATCTTCGCCCTGCTGCCGCACACCGCCATCGTGCACCAGCGGCCGCGGCCGGCCGGGCTGCGGTCGTAGAACACCCACAGGCAGTCGTGTGCCTCGCAGGCCTTGAGCCGCCGCCACGAGCCGTCCGCCTCGGCGGTGGCGATGCCCGCGGCGATCTCGGCGGTCAGCGCGGCGACTCCCGACAGGCCCTCGGCGGGGACCAGCCGTGCGCGGCCCGCTTCGTCCAGCGTCACCACGAGGGGGGCGGCGGCGAGCAGCCGTGCCAGCCTGGCCGCCTCCTCCTGCGGAATGTCCGTCCCGGTGTGCGCCAGGCAGGCCGCCCGCAGGGACTCCCTCAGTTCGCGGATCGCGCGCAGGCCCGCGTCTCCGGTCTCCTCCAGCCCGAGGTCCCGCAGCCCGTGGCGCTCCGCGAACTCCGCGACGCCGTCCGGGTCGGCCAGCGAGTCTTCGCCCGTCTCGACGTCGAGGGTGTTCGCGAGCTCTTGCACCAGGACGAGTGTCGTCGGGGCTGAACGGTCCGTCACGCTTGCCAGATTACCGACAGGGGGCCATCATCTGGTAACCGAAGAGTGTTACCGGATCACGGCACTAAGGGGTAACCACCATGGCGATCGCCACGATGCACTCGGTAGTTCTCGACTGCCCGGACCCGAGAAGGCTCGCCGAGTTCTACGCGCAGGTGCTCGGGGGCAAGGTCGAACCCGGCGACGACAGCGACTGGGTGGACGTCACCGGCCCCGACGGGCACAAGCTCGCCTTCCAGGAGTCCCCGGGGTTCGTTCCGCCGCAGTGGCCCAGCCTGGAGCGGCCCCAGCAGCTGCACCTGGATCTGACCGTCCCCAGGGAGCGCATGGACCAGGCGGAACAGGAGGTCATCGCACTGGGTGCCCGGCTGGTCCAGGGGGACGACGGCGGGAAGCGAGGCTTCCGCGTCTACCTGGATCCTGCCGGGCACCCGTTCTGTCTGTGCGTCGCGTAGGCCGGATCCCGACCGGCCGCCCACCGCAGCCCACCGCCGGTGGCCGTGCGGTGGGCCGGCGGCTCAGCGGTCCGACGTGACCGTGACCGTCTCGTCGTTCTTCAGCTGCTGCATCAGCTTCTGGACCTTCGCCTTGTCCCACTGGAGCGAACCGGCGGGGGCGGGACCCGAGATCGGCATGTTCATGCGCTTGCCCTCGCCGCCGGAGACGTCCTTCATCGCGAAGAACATGGAGCCCAGGTTCCACAGGCTCATGTCCTCGTCGACGATCAGCGTGTCCAGGCCGGCACCCAGTGTCGGGTACAGCTTGAACGGGTTGAGGACCGTCGAGGGGGTCGCCGTCTGGCTGGCCAGCGCGGCCAGGAACTTCTGCTGGTTCTTGGTGCGCCCGAGGTCGCTGTCCCCGGTGCCCGCGTGGCGGTTGCGGACGAAGGAGAGGGCCTGCTTGCCGTCCAGGGTCTGCTTGCCCTTCTTGAAGTCGGCCCCGGAGTTCTTGTCCTTGATGTCCTGCGGGATGTTCATCTCCACGCCGCCGACCGAGTCGACGATCTTCGCGAAGCCGCCGAAGCCGATCTCCGCGTAGTGGTCGATCTTCAGGCCGGTGTTGTGCTCCACCGTGCGCACCAGCAGCGGGGCGCCGTCCTGCGAGTAGGCGGCGTTGAGCTTCGTCTGCTGGGTGTTGTTGAACTGCTTGCCCGACTCGGAGCCCTTGAACGGCGGGATCTCGACCCAGGAGTCACGCGGCAGCGAGATCAGCGTCGGGGCGCCGCTCCCGACGTGCAGGATCATCATCGAGTCGGTGCGCTTGCCCGCTGCCGAACCCGTGTGGAGGTCCTTCTTCTCCTGCGCGGAGAGGCCTTCCCGGCTGTCGGAACCGACGATCAGGTAATTGGTGCCGTCCCCGGCCTCGGGCCGGTCCTGGACGATGCTGAGGTCGACCTCGCGCTTCAGCTTCGAGTTCGCCCAGAAGTACGTGCCGACCGACCACACCAGCAGCACGACGACCAGCGATATGACCACCGTCTTGAAGCGCACACGCCGGCGCCGGGGCGGCTCGTCGTACGGGGCGTAGCCGTCGCCGCCGCCACCGCCGTACACCTGCCCCGTGTTGTATCCGGAGTCGTAGTCGCTGTAGCCGTCCTCGTAGTAGCCCGGCTGTCTCCCGTAACCGGCGTCGTGGCCACCCCTCGCCTGGGGCGGCACGCCACCGTGGGCTCGCGGGCTGCCGTACCTGTCGCGGGAACCGTCGTTCCATCCACCGGGCCACTCATTCATGGACGGCAGTCTGCCTTGAGCCGCCCGGGTGAACACAGAGCGGGTACCGCATCGGACCGAGGCTGTAGCCGATCTGATGCAAAACGTTCCACGAGGGTGCCCGGGACTCCGGTACCGCACCGGCACTTAGGGTGGAGGCCATGACCGACCAGGCCCACGCGGAGCCGGGCGCCCTGCCGGGCAAGCCCACCGCCGTCTCCCGGACCACGCTGTCCCACATCATGTCGGGCAACGAGACCAACCTCCTCGGCACCGTCCACGGCGGCGTGATCATGAAGCTGGTGGACGACGCGGCCGGAGCGGTCGCGGGCCGGCACTCAGAGGGGCCCGCGGTGACGGCCTCGATGGACGAGATGGTCTTCCTGGAGCCGGTGCGCGTGGGCGACCTCGTCCATGTGAAGGCCCAGGTGAACTGGACGGGCCGGTCGTCGATGGAGGTCGGCGTGCGGGTGCTTGCCGAGCGCTGGAACGAGTCGACGCCCGCGAGCCACGTCGGCAGCGCCTACCTCGTCTTCGCCGCGGTCGACGAGGACGGCAGGCCGCGCCCCGTCCCGCAGGTGGTTCCGGAGGCCGAGCAGGACAAGAGGCGCTACCAGGAGGCCCAGATCCGGCGCACGCACCGTCTGGCGCGGCGCCGCGAGATCAAGGAGCTGCGCGCCCGCAGGCGGACCGAGGAGTCCGAGGGCTAGGGCACGTCGTTTGGATCTTCGCGGGCTCGCGACGCCCAGCACGCCCATCTGCTGCGTTGTCGGAGTCGCCCGAGTACGCCCAGTACGAGGACGATCCTCCGCCTGCCATCTGGACGCACCGGGCGCCGCTCGCTGATCCACGAAGATCCAAACGACGCACCCTAGGTGTTCTGTCCATGGAGCGGCGTGCGGGGCCCCCGGCACGCGCTCAGGAGCAGGAGGCCTTCTCGTCGCCCTTGACCGCGTCGCCCGCGGGCCGGGACGGTTCGGCACTCGGGGCGGACGACTCGACGCGTACCCGCCGCACGGTGTGGTGCTTCTCTCCCACCGTGACCCGCATCACGGGCCCGCGCCCGGCGTCCTCGACGAGCTTCGCGCCGGGCAGCGCCTTCGCCAGCGTCTTCGCCGAGCGGTCCCAGCGCGGGTCGTAGGCGATCCTCGTACGCGAGACGTCGTTGCTGGCAGCCGAGGTCGGCGTTCCCGTCGTGTCGAAACCGGTGCTGCCGAGTCCCTTCTCGACCTCGCGTGCGAGTCCCGCGCGCCCGGTGCCGTTCTCCACCTGCACGCGGATGCTGGACGGAGGGATGCGCACCGTGGCGGGGCGGTCCGCCTTTCCGGCCTGGTGCGAGTCGCCGTCGGCGCGCTCCGTCCTGCGGGGCTTCTGCTCCGTGAGGGGCCGGTCCGCGCGCAGCGCGTCGAAGAGCCTCTTGGCCTTGCGCTCGTCCCACTTCACGGTCGACCCCAGCTTCGGCACGGTGAAGTCGGAGTCCTCGACGGGGACCGAGGCGAACTCGGACGACTCGGCGGTGAAGCGCCGCATGGCCCGGCCCAGTTCGAGCATCTGCTCCGTGCCCAGGCCGTCGTCCGCGCGTACGGACTGAAGGACCGCCGAGGAGACCTTCCTCAGTTTCACGGGGTTCATCAGCACGCCGCTGTCCGTCGCCTTCTCGATGACGGAGGCGAGGAAGCGCTGCTGGCGCTTCATCCGGCTCAGGTCCGAGCCGTCGCCGAGATGCCGGGCCCGCACGTACTGCAGGGCGCGGCCGCCGTCGAGGTTCGTCCGGCCCGCGGGCAGGTCCAGGCCGGAGTGGCTGTCCTTGAGCGCCTCGTCGGTGCACACGGGCACTCCGCCCAGGACGTCGACGGTGCGCATGAAGCTGGTGAAGTCGACTTCCAGGTAGTGGTCGATGTGGATGCCCGTCATCGCTTCGACCGTGCTGACCGTCAGATGCGCCCCGCCGTGCGCGTACGCGGAGTTGAGCTTCGCGGGAACGGCCGCGTGCCGCTTGCCGGTCCCGGCGTCCGTGTGGGCCGGCAGCTTCGTGTACGAGTCGCGGGGGAGGCTGACGACGCTGGCGCGGTCGTGGTCGGCGGAGAGATGCACCAGCATCAGGGTGTCCGTGCAGTCGCACGGGGCGCCTCCGAGGCGGTACTTCTGCCGCTGCTCGTGCGAGAGCTTGTCGCGTCTGTCGGTGCCCACGACGAGGAAGTTGACGCCTCCGGTGTCGCGGGGGCGGTCGGTCAGGCCGTGGAAGGGGTCGAGCCGGTTCACGTCCGCGTTGAGCCCGCTGACCATGACGTGGCCCACGCCGCTCGCTCCCAGCACCAGTACGGACAGCGCTGTGGCGAGGCGCACACCCCAGCGGGGCCTTCGGCCGTCTTTGTGTGCATCCGCGCGCATCGCCATACCGTAGGGGGATACGATCGGCGGCTCCCGGCCACACGCCGCTCCGCGGTTCCGCGGCACTCTCCTGGCGTGCGGGGGCGTACGCCCGTTCGCGGTAACGTGAACGCGTGACTGATAGGACTTCCTCGACGAGCGCGGAGCTGCCGGCCGTCTCGGTGATCATGCCGGTCCTCAACGAGGAACGGCATCTCCGCAGCTCCGTGAAGCACATCCTCCAGCAGGACTACGACGGCGAGCTGGAGGTCGTCATCGCCCTCGGCCCCTCCACGGACCGCACGGACGAGATCGCGGCGGAACTCGTGCGTCAGGACCCGAGGGTGCACACGGTTCCCAACCCCACGGGCCGTACGCCCGCGGCGCTGAACGCCGCCATCAAGGCGTCCGGACATCCGGTCGTGGTGCGCGTGGACGGCCACGGCATGCTCTCGCCGGGGTACATCTCCACGGCCGTGCGGCTCCTCGGGGAGACCGGCGCGGCCAACGTCGGCGGGATCATGCACGCCGAGGGTGAGAACGACTGGGAGCGCGCCGTCGCCGCGGCGATGACGTCGAAGATCGGCGTGGGCAACGCCGCGTTCCACACGGGCGGGCAGGCCGGCGAGGCGGAGACCGTCTACCTGGGCGTCTTCCGGCGCTCGGTGCTGGAGCAACAGGGCGGCTACAACGAGGAGTTCATCCGGGCCCAGGACTGGGAGCTGAACTTCCGCATCCGCGGGGCGGGCGGCCGGATCTGGTTCTCGCCCGAGCTGAAGGTGACGTACCGTCCGCGGCCGAACGTGCGGGCGCTGGCCAAGCAGTACAAGAACTACGGGCGTTGGCGCCACGTCGTCGCGCGTTACCACGCCGGGTCGATCAACCTGCGCTACCTCGCGGCGCCGGTCGCGCTGAGCGCGATCGCGGTGGGTACCGGCCTCGGGCTGGCCGGGTTCCCCTGGGGCTTCCTCGTGCCGGCCGGCTATCTGGCGGCGATCACCGCCGGTTCGCTGCCCGCGGGCAAGGGGCTGCCGCTGCGCAGCCGGGTGCAGATCCCCGTCGCGCTGGCCACGATGCACATGTCGTGGGGCTGGGGGTTCCTGACGAGCCCGCGGAAGCTCGCCCGCAAGGTCATCGCCTCCCGCCGGGAGCCCGTGCCGGCCCAGTGAGCCGCTGGGGCCGTACAGCGACGTAAGGGGCAGCCACCCAGGTGGCTGCCCCTTACTCGTCGGACGGTCCGCTCGCCGCTCGCTCGCCCCGGGAACGGGGGCTGGGCCTGGCAGGCGTCACCACACGTACGACGGATTGACCTCCATGCAGGCCTTGTCGTTGTCGCCGCGCAGCGCGTCCGCGCTGTCGGGCGCCTTGTTCTCCTTCTTGCCGCCCGAGCCGCCGGCGTCCTCCGGGTACGTCGTACCGTCGCGCCAGTCGCCGCCGATGACCAGCGTCACCTGCTCCACTCCGCTGGAGTGCTTCACGGCGCTCTCGGGCAGGCCGAGCGCTTCGGCGACCGCCAGCGCGTCCCCGCGGTTCTTCTCCAGCGGGTAGCTGACCGTGGTGTCCGCCTGGGACCGGGGCGTCTGGTCGGCGGTGGCCTGGGCGAATCCCTCGCGGCCGAGCTGCTCGGAGATCACTCCCGCCCGTCCGGACACGGGCGCCTGCAGGGCGCTGCCGGTGCCGTTCATGACGCGGACGGGGATCTGCGACTTGGGGGCCGAAGGCTTGCTGGGCGGCGGCGACTTCGGCTTCTGCTTCTTCTTGTCCTTGCCGTCCAGGGCGATGTCGTTGCGGACGAGCGAGAACGTGTCGTCCGCGTCGCCCGGCTTGGGCACCACGTAGCCGCCCGGCGCGTACTTCCAGGGCATCGTGGCCATGGTGATGCGCTTCGTCGGCACCCGCTTGAGGTCGTTGCCGAGGTCGTAGAGCTTCTTGACGGTGCCGAGGCCCTCGTCCACCGTGAGCGCCTTCGTCGCCGCCTCGGCGAGGCCGCGCATCTTGCCGGGGTCGGTGAGCTTCGTGCCGGCCTTGAGCTGGCGGACCATCGAGTTCATGTACATGTGCTGGGCGCGGGCGCGGCCGATGTCGGACCCGTCGCCGAAGCCGTGGCGGGTACGCAGCCAGTGCAGGGCCTGCTCGCCCTTGACCACCGACTTGCCCTTCTTCAGGCGGAGTTTGGACTGCGGGTCGTACACGTTCTTGTCGACGCAGACCGGGACGCCGCCCACCGCGTCGGCCATCGAGACCACGCCGGCGAAGTCGATCATCATGAAGTGGTCGATCGGGATGCCCGTCAGCTCTTCCCACGTGGCGACGGTGCAGCCCGGGCCGCCGTGCTGGAGGCTGCTGTTGATCTTGTCGGTGGTCTCCTGGTACACGTCCCCGCTGTCCGGGTCGGTGCACTTGGGGATCGTCGCCTTGGTGTCGCGGGGCACCGAGATCACCGACATGTTGCTGCGGTCCGCCGAGACGTGCAGCAGCATCTGGACGTCCGCGAGCGGGGGGCGGTCACGGTCGCCGCGGGCCCCGCCGAGTTCGACGTTCTCCTTCGACGACCTGGAGTCCGAGCCCAGCAGCAGGATGTTCATGGGGGTCTGCCCGGCGGCGTTGGGGTCGCTCTTGTCGAGCCTGTTGTCGCCGAGGTTCAGCAGGTCCTTGCTGAGGTTGCCGTTCAGGTGCTCGTAGTAGAAGTAGCCCGCGCCCGCGGTCGCAAGTATCAGAAGCGACAGGCAGATGCTGAACCAGCGCAGCACCCGTCTCTTCTTGCGTGGCTGACGGATCTCTCCGTCGTCGAAACCGTCGGAGTCCATCTTCATGCCGCCTGTCTGTACGTGCCCCTGTCGCTGTCGCGGCAGGCGGCCTCCCTCGTACGAAGCCTCGTCCCACCTGCGGTCACGCTCCACGGACGCGCCGTCGTACATCTCCCGGCCGCCTCGGGTGCCGTTCTGCCGCACGGGACCTCCCCGTTTCCGTTCCCACGCGGTGTGCGCCCCCCGGGCCCTGGCGGGGGCCCGGGGTCTCTACGTCACTTCGCGCAGATGTTCTTGTCGTTCGCCTTGACGTTCTGCACGCCGTCCGGCGCCTTCTCGGGCGCGGAGACGGGTTCGCCCGCCTTGGTGAAGTCCTTGCCCAGCGTCAGCTGCATCGCCTTGCCGACGCTCGAACTCTCCTTCAGGGCCGACTTCGGCAGGCCCATCATGTCCGCGACGGTGGCCGCCTGGCCCGCCTGGTCAGGGGCGAACTCCAGCCGGGTCTTTGACAGTTGCGAAGGGGCGTTGCCGGCGTTGGTCGAGAGCCCCACGCCCTTCTGGTTCTGCATCCAGTCCACCGTCTCCTGGGCCGCGCCCACCGGGCCGCCGCCGTTGCGCACGTCCACGCGGACCTGCGACGCCGGGACCTTCTTCGCCTTCGACGGCTCCTTCCCCTTGGAGCCCTTGCCCGTCTTCGTCAGCGACTTGTCCGCCTGCACCATCTTGAAGAGCGGGTTCGCCTTGGCCTCGTCGAGTATGACCGTGGCCGCGTCGTCAGGGTTGTCCACGACCGGGACCGTGGCGAAGGTGATGTTCTTGGGCTCCACCCGCTGCAGGTCCTTGGCGAGGTCGGTCAGCTTCCCGACGCTGCCGATGCCCGTGTCGACGGTCAGCGCCTTGGTCGCGGCGTTGGCCAGCGCGAAGAGCTTCGAGGGGTTGGTCAGCGTCCCCCCGGACTTCATCTTCCGGATCATCGAACTGAGGAACTGCTGCTGCAGTTCGATCCGGCTCAGGTCGCTGCCGAAGCCGACGGACTTGCGGGTCCGTACGAAGGCGAGGGCCTGTTCGCCCTTGACGACGTGCCTGCCCGCCTTGAGGTTGAGGTGCGACTTGGGGTCGTTGATGTCCTTCGCCGCACAGACCTCGACGCCGCCGACGGCGGTCGACAGCTCCTTGACCGCGTTGAAGTCGGCCATCATGAAGTGGTTGATCTTGACGCCCGTCATCTTCTCGACGGTGCGCCAAGTGCAGCCCGGGTCGCGGCCGGACTGGCCGAGGCTGGTGTTGAACCGCACTTGCCGCTGCCCGGGGACGGTCTTCGTCGAACCGTCCTTCTGCTTCGTCGGGCAGTCCGGAATGTCTGTGATCATGTCGCGCGGAATGGAGAGCGCGGTGGCGTTGGTGCGGTCCTCGGACACATGGAAGAGGAACGTGGTGTCGGCGTGGCCGACGCTGGCGGCGTCGCCGTATCCGCCGTTGCCCTTGCCCTTACGGGAGTCGGTGCCGAGGACGAGTATGTTCACCGGCCCGTCGGTCACCGCGGCGTTGTCCTGGCCGACGTCGACCTTGTTGATGTTGCCGTTGAAATGGCTGTACAGGAAGTATCCGGCGGTTCCACCCGCGACCAGTATCAATCCCAGGCTTCCCGCGCTCCAGCGCAGGACCTTCTGCTTCCTGGACAGGGCGGGCTTGCGCTTGCGGCGGCCTCCCGCCGCGGCGCGGTTCCCGGCAGGCGCGGGGGGCTCCGCGCGGCCGCGGCGGCGCTGCGGGGGGACGTGCGCCTCCTCCCCGCGGGCGGGACTGCTTCTCTGACGTGGCGCGGTTGGGCGGCTGCTGCCGTACTGACTCCGGGAGTCGTCGGCAACGGGGTTCAGCCGCAGCGTGTAGCTGCCGGTGTCCGGGTCGAACACCCACTGATCCGCGGGATCGACATCTCCCGCGTGCCCACGGCCTTGCGCGTTCACGGTTGCGTAAGTCCTCCATTAGCCGCCTGGCATCGCCCTGACGGGTCGAACCGAAGCGGCCACACTATCCGCCCGGTTCGCTGTGGAGCGACGGCGGTGACGAATTCCATGAACTCGTAACTGGTCAATTCACCCTATTCTCAGCGCTGTCGCCGGTGCAGATGTCGTGTGCTGCTGTGGTCCCCCGGTAGACCGGCGGACCTTCGCCCTTCCCGTCGTCTTCCGCACGGGTGCGCGGTGCGGTCTCAGTCCGCACCGATGATCTGACGGAACTGCTCTGCGCATGGTTCCTCGCAGGACCTTCGGTCCGTCCGGAGGGTGCGGGAGCTGCGCGATCGGTCCTGCTCCCGCCGTCGCTGACCTGCACAGGGCGGTCCTCGCGGAGCTGGGCGAAGAGCTGCGCGGCCGCCGGCTGGACCAGTTCGTCGCGATTGCGGTCCCGGGAGTACGACTGCCGGGGAACCGTCAGAAAGCGCACCTGGTCCTCGGGGATATCCCTTGCGCCGCGCGCGAGTTCGTACAGTTCACCGAGTGAATCCAGGCCCTGGTCCGCGGTGAGTGCGGAGGTCGCCGAGTGCACGACCGGATAGAGCTTTGCCGGATTCAGCAGTACACCGTTGCTGCGCACTTTCTTCACGAGGGATCCGAGGAACTGCTGCTGCCGGTGCATGCGGTCGGTGTCGCTGCCGTTTCCCAGCCCGTGCCTCGCCCGGACGAAGCCCAGGGCGTCCTCGCCGCCCAGCGTCTGGCGCCCGGCGGGCAGATCGAGCTTGGCGTCCCGGTCCCGGACGGCCCCGGGGAGACACACGTCGACGCCCCCGACCGTGTCGACGAGCGATTTGAAGCCTGCGAAGTCGACCACGAGGTGATGGTCCACGCGTACGCCGGTCAGCTGCTCGACCGTACGGATAGTGCACGCGGCCCCGCCGAACTGGAACGCCCAGTTGAACTGTCCGAACTGCGGCTTGGTGTGGGAGCCGTCCGCCTGGCGGCAGGCGGGCAGATCCACCATCAGATCGCGGGGGAGCGAGACTCCCGTCGCGCTGTGCCGGTCGGCGGAGAGGTGCAGCAGGATCGCGGTGTCCGCGCGGGAGCTGCCTTCGTCGTGCCCGTAGGCGCTGTTGCTGCCCTTCCTGCTGTCCGAGCCGAGCAGCAGGATGTTCTTCGCCTCACCGGCAGGCGCCGCGGGGCGCTCTGCGGCGTAGCGCTTGAGTTCCTTCGCGGTGCCGACGTCGGTGCGGATGTTGCCGTCGAGCCTCTCGTAGAGGGCCCAGCCGGCCCCGGCCACGCCCAGCACGGAGAGGGAGGCGCTCAGTGCCACCCAGCGCAGCCATCGGCGGCGGGAGCGGGGGGCGGAGCGTGCGGGGGTTCGGGGGAAGGAAGCGGGGGAGGGCCGGCGGGGGTTCCGGGGGACGGGCCCGGCGGTGCGTCCGGAGTCTGTCGAAGCTGCTGTCTTCGCGGTGGCCGCGGTGCTGTTCTCGGTCGCTCTGTCCTCGTCTGGGCCGGGGTCGGTCACGTCTGCGTCATCCCTCGGGTATCGGCGGCGCGTGCAGGGAGGCGTACAGGCGTGCGGGCGCCCCGTCACGTAGGGAGACACCCGAAGCCTGTGCAGAGTTGTACGCAAAGCTGATGATCGCGTTCTCCCCTGATCGTTGCTGATCACAGCCGATAAGGAAGAACAGGAGCGCCGAGGGCGGCAGACCGTTCAGTCGACGGTGTGGGTGACGCGCTCCTCCTCGCTCCGGCGCCGGAGCGTCGCGTCGTCGAGTCGGGCCGTGTTGCGGCAGAGGACGACGGAGCCACCCGCCGCGAGTGGAGCAAGGAGGCCGGCGCTCAGTCCCTCCCAGCCGTCGAACGGACGAGTCGACAGCAGCCGGGACCCCTGCGACAGGCCCGTCGCGGCGGCGTCCTCCTCCGCCCGCTGCACGGCCTGCTGCCCTGTCAGTTCCTCCGTCTGCCCGACGACGAGGAAGGGGGCGCCGGGATCCACGGGGACGTACGGCATGAACTGATCGCCCTGCCCGGGAACCTCGGCCGCGTAGTCGATGAAACCCTCGGGCGTCTCCGGGAAGCGCGCGCCGAGCGGGCGGAGGCTGAGTGCGACCCGCTCGCCGGGGCACGCACGGGCGGCGTCGAGGGTGTCCGGGCCGCTGACTGCGAGCGCGGCCGCCGACGGGTCGCCTTGCAGGTCGACGACGACTCCCGTGGCGGAGGCGGCGACCAGCCAGACGGCTGTCTGCCAGTGCGCCGGCATCAGCAGGGCCAGCCGGTCGCCGGGCTCGGCGGCGAGATCGTCCTGCAAGAGGTTCGCCGTCTTGGACACCCAATTGGCGAACGTCGCCACCGAGAGTTCGACGCGTTCACCTGTCGCGTCGTCGTAGTAGGTCACCAGGGGGCGGCCCGGGTCCGCCGCGAGGGCGGAGTTCAGCAGGCCGGCGACGGTACGTACGGGAGCACTCACCCGGCAAGCGTACGTGTGGCGTTCCGGGTGCGACTGCGGGGGAGCGGAGCACGCACACCACGGGCCAGACGTCGGACACAGCGTCAGTAGCCGAACACTGTCCGAATAGACAGATTTGTAGGCATATGTGCACGATCACACCATGCGTGCACTACTTGTCACATCGATCGGAGCCGCGTGTGCGGGAGCCCTGCTGCTGCTTCCGCTGTCGCCCACCGAATCCGCCGACTCCACGCTGCCCGGCGGCCGCGCCGACCCCGCGGAGGACGCAGTTCCTCCGGCCGGGAAGGCGCGGGCCGATTCCGGAACGGGAGTACCGGGCAGCACGCAGTCGCTGCCGCTCGGCACTCCCTCCGACAGCACCCGCTCGGGCGACAAGCTCCTCTCCGCATGGGAGGACGACCCCTCAGGAGGACGCCGCGTCGCCTCCCGCAACGTGAAGCCCTTCTCCCTGGTGGGGGTGGTCTGGAAGGACGCCGCCGCCGAACCGCGCGGACAGCTCCAGGTGCAGACGAGAGCGTCCGGCAACGGCAGATGGTCGGCCTGGCGCTCGCTGGACACCCACGGCGGCCACAGTCCGGAGGCAAGCTCGAAGAGGTCCTCCGGGCGCCGGGCCCTCGGCTCGACGGCACCGCTCTGGGTCGGGAACTCCGACGCGGTACGCGTACGGATCGTGCCGCACAAGTCCCCGACGAGAGCGAGCGGACAGTCGCACGGGCAGGAAGGCGGCAAGGCCGAACTGCCCGGAGGCGCCCGCCTGGAACTCGTCGATCCCGGGCCGGACACTCCGTCGTCCGGTACCGGGAGCCGTGATCCGAAAGAGCGCCGTGACCCCGGCCCCGGCGCGGGCCGGGACGGTGGCGAGGCGAACGGCGAGACCGCGGAGAGCCCGGAGAAGCGTCCCGGGGGCGTGCTGCCTGCCATGACCTCCGCCCAGACGCGGGCGACCTACGGCGACGATGCCGCCAAGGCGACGCCGTCGCGGAGCGACCGGCCCGCGGACGCCCGCATCGGGCCCCGTCCGGACATCGTCACCCGCAAGGGATGGGGCGCGGACGAAAGCATGAGGGAGAAGGAGTTCAGCTACAGCAAGACCGTCAAGGCCGCCTTCGTCCACCACTCGGCCGAGACGAACGACTACACCTGCGACCAGGCCCCGGCGATCATCCGCGGAATCTACCGCTACCACGTCAAGAGCAGCGGCTGGCGCGACCTCGGATACAACTTCCTCGTCGACAAGTGCGGAAAGATCTACGAGGGGCGCGCCGGAGGCATGGCACGACCGGTGATGGGTGCCCACACCTTCGGGTTCAACGCGGATACGACCGGCATCGCGGTCCTGGGCACGTACACGAAGGAGTCGGCGCCCAAGGCGGTCACCGAGGCCCTGGCCAAGCTCAGCGCCTGGAAGCTCGGCGTCCACGGGGTCGACGCCCGGGGCAAGGTGACGCTCACCTCCGGCGGTGGCACCAAGCACACGAAGGGGACGAAGGTCTCCTTCAACGCCGTCTCCGGTCACCGGGACGGCTACGTGACGGAGTGTCCGGGCGAACGGCTCTACGGCGAGCTGCCCGCCGTACGGCAACAAGCCGGACGGCTCCAGGGCCGCTGAGCGGGAGGCGGCACGGACAGCGCGCGGTAGGGACAAAAGGGCGGCACGAACAGTGCGCGGTACGAACAGAGCAACGGGCAGTGATCGTGCGAGTTGACCGGCGCCTCTGTCCGCTGCACGCGCAGTTCAACGTCCTGACGCCTTGTCGGTTCCGCATCCGCACGCCATGCCCGGCTGCCGCGCCGCTCCTCCGCACGGCGCGGCAGCCGCACGTCCGGGGGCACGCCCAGGCAGTGTGTCCCCCTGCATAAACTGGCCGCCGACCACCGGCTCAGGCCTCCTCCGTCAGTCAGGAAGCGAAGAAAACTGGTGACAGAAGCGATCCTCCTGGTCGGAGGCAAAGGCACCCGGCTGCGCCCGCTGACCGTGCACACGCCGAAGCCGATGGTTCCAGCGGCGGGTGTTCCGTTCCTCGCCCACCAGCTCGCGCGTGCGCGGGCCGCGGGCGTCGACCACGTCGTGATGGCCACCTCGTACCTGGCGGAGGTCTTCGAGCCGTACTTCGGCGACGGCTCGGAGCTGGGCCTGCACCTGGAGTACGTCACCGAGAAGGAGCCCCTCGGCACGGGCGGAGCCATCCGCAACGTCGCCTCGCGACTGCACTCTGGCCCCGCCGACCCCGTGCTCATCTTCAACGGGGACATCCTCACGGGGCTCGACATCGCCGCACTCGTGGGCACCCACACCCGCACCGGCGCCGACGTCTCGCTCCACCTCACGCGTGTCTCCGACCCGCGCGCGTACGGGCTCGTCCCGACGGACGGCACCGGCCGCGTCACCGCGTTCCTGGAGAAGCCGCAGACGCCCGAGGAGATCGTCACCGACCAGATCAACGCCGGGGCGTACGTCTTCAACCGCTCCGTCATCGACACCATCCCCACCGGGCGGCCCGTGTCCGTCGAACGCGAGACCTTCCCCGGGCTGCTGTCCGACGGCGCGCACCTGCAGGGCATGGTCGACTCCACCTACTGGCTCGACCTGGGCACGCCCGAGGCGTTCGTACGCGGCTCTGCGGATCTCGTGCTCGGCAGAGCACCGTCCCCCGCGGTGCCGGGCAGATGCGGCGACCAACTCGTCCTGGCGACAGCGCAGGTGGCCCCGGACGCGAAGCTCACGGGCGGCACTGTCGTGGGGGCCGGTGCCACTGTCGGCGCCGGCGCCCGTGTGGACGGTTCGACGGTGCTGGACGACGCCGTCATCGCATCCGGCGCCGAGGTGAGGGACTCGCTCATCGGTGCGGGCGCCCGCATCGGTGCGGGATCCCTGCTCGACGGCGCCGTGGTGGGCGACGGTGCGGTGGTGGGGGAGCACAACGAACTGCGCGGGGGAATCCGCGTCTGGTGCGACGCACACATCCCCGCGGGGGCTGTGCGCTTCTCGTCCGATCAGTGACACGTCGGCCAATCCCCGGGCGGAGCATCGGCGGAGCGGACATCAGCCCGGCGCGATTGCGCTGCTGAACAGTTCCCCGCCCCGCGGGACCGCTCCCGCCCGGCCCCGCCTACGCTGTCGGGCGTGCCTGCCGCTGCCGCCCGTACCTGGACCGCGCCGCCGTTCTACGACCTGCGCAGCAACCTGCGCGTGCTGCGGCGCGGACCGTACGACCCCTGCTACCGGACTGAGGACGGTGCCGTCTGGCGTGCGACGCGGACGCCCGAGGGGCCCGCGACGCTGCGGCTCACGACCCGGGCCGCGGGCGCCGAGGTACACGGGGATGCCTGGGGCCCGGGTGCCGAGTGGGCCGTCGACCGGCTTCCCGCGCTGCTCGGGGCCGAGGACGACCCGTCGGCCTTCACGCCCCATCACCGTCTGACCGGGGAGGCGCACAGGCGCAACCCCGGACTGCGCCTGCCGCGCACCGGACTGGTGATGGAGGCGCTCATCCCGTCGGTACTGGAGCAGAAGGTCACGACCCAGGAGGCATACCGCGCGTGGCGCCTCCTCGTGCGCCGCTTCGGCGAGCGCGCACCCGGACCGCACGACGGGATGTACGTCATGCCGGACTGCCGCACCTGGTGCCGCATTCCGTCCTGGGAGTGGCACCGTGCGGGGGTCGACGGCAAACGCTCCGCCGCAGTCATACGCGCCGCGCAGCGAGCGGCCCGTCTCGAGGAGGCGGCATCGATGGAGCTCCCGGCCGCCATGGCGAGGCTCCAGCTCATTCCGGGCATCGGGCCGTGGACCGCTGCGGAGACCCTGCAACGCAGCAACGGCGCCCCTGACGCGCTGACTGTCGGAGACCTTCACCTGCCCCGCATCATCGGCCACTCGCTCACCGGCGCACGTGACACCGACGACGACGGGATGCTGGAACTGCTCGCCCCGTACGAGGGGCAGCGGCACCGGGCGGCCAGACTGATCCTGATGGTCGGCCGCGGCCCGTCGCGCCGTCAGCCGAAGTTCCCGATCGCCGACATCGCCCGCCTCTGATCAACCCGCGTGACCTCTGTACGGGCCTCGGCCGGTGCAGTGCGATGGCCGCTCCGGCAGAGGCGCACTGAGCCGTCCCACCTCACGAATGCCCGTGCGCAGCAACGATCAGATCAGCGGACCTCGGTGAAGTCCCCGCCGTCCCGGGGCGGCCGTACCCGCGGAGGCGCCGCGGCGTGGCCGACAGCGACAGCGCCCATGGGGTCCCAGTCGTCCGGCAACCCGAGCACGTCACGGACGACGTCCCTGCAGAACATCGTCGAAGAGACCCAGGCCGACCCCAGCCGCTCACCCGCCAGCGCCACCAGGAAGTTCTGGATGCCCGCACCGCAGGCGACGACGAACATCTCCCGCTCCGCAGCAGCGCGCCGCGCGTCCGGATAGTCGTGCGACCCGTCCATCACCAGGCACGGCACGACGAGGTACGGCGCGTTGCGCAGGACGTCCCCCCGCCGGATCCGCTTCGCGATGCTCTGCTCGCTCTTGCCGTCCGCGCGCAGGTCCTCGATCCACTGGTCGCGCATCGCGTCGAGCAACTGGAGGCGGGACTCCGGGGATTCGAGCAGCACGAACCGCCACGGCGTCGTGTGGTGCGGTGCGGGCGCCGTCACCGCGGCGTCCACGGCCCGGCGCACCGCGCCGCCGTCGACCGGCTCGGACGTGAACTCGCGGACTGTCCGGCGGAGTCCGAGCGCTTCCCTGACGGCTTCCGAGGTGCCCAGCCGGAACATGTCGTGCTCCGCGTCCCGCACCAGCGCCCTGGCCGACTCCGAGGGCTCAGCCGGCTTCAGCACGTGCTGAGGCAGTCCGCGCACCACGGCCACCGGCAGACCGTCGGCCTTGCCCTTCACCAGTTCGCCTGCTGCTGCGAGCTCGTCGCCCACAGCTGTCACCGTCACGCCCAGAGGGTTGCCGAACGTGTCGAGCGCGCCGCGCAGGTCCTCCAGCACCCGCACGCCCGACGCTCCGATGGCGACGTCCGTCTGCCCCTCGCGCCACGGCCGCCCGAACGTGTCGGTGACGACCACCCCGACGTCGACGCCCAGCGCGTCCCGCACGCCCTCGCGAATCCGCAGCGCGGAGGCGTCGGGGTCCTCGGGCAGCAACAGGACAGTGCCCGCGGGAGTGTTGGACGCGTCGACGCCTGCCGCCGCCATCACGAAGCCGTGCCGGCTCTGCACGATCCGGGCGGGGCCGCGCCGCGCGACCACACGGACCGTCTCGGCGTCGATCGCCGCCTCACGGTCGTCGGCCTGGACGATCCTGTCCTCCGCCTTGCTCACGATCTTCGACGTGACGATCAGGACGTCGCCGTCGGCCAGCCCCTGCTGCTCCGGCGCCGTGCCGCCGCTCGTGCTCGCCGCGTCGACGATGAGCTTCGCCAGATCGTCCCCGGGGCGCACCTCCGGGATGCCGGGCAGCGCCCACACCTGGAACGCGGGAGCGCGTCCTGCGCGGTCGTCCGCGGGGTGGGCCGGCGTCATGCCCGTACCTCCTCGGCCAGGGCGAGAGCCTCCCGGGCCATGGCGGCCGTGGCCTCCGTGTCGGTCATCATCAGCGGAACCGCGCGGCAGCGGATGCCGGCGTCCTCGACGGCCTGGGTGGAGTCGGCGTCGACCGTGTCGACGAGCCAGCCGTCCAGGAGCCCGCTGCCGTAGTGCTGCGCGACGGCGGCCGCTGTGGCCTCGACCCCGACCGCGGAGAGCACCTTGTCGGCCATGCCGCTCACCGGCGCGCCCCCGACGATCGGCGAGAGCCCCACCACCGGAACTCCGGCGTCGGCGATCGCCTCCCTCATCCCGGGCACCGCGAGGATCGTCCCCACGCTCACCACCGGGTTGGACGGCGGGAAGAGGACGACGTCGGCCTCGGCGATCGCGTCGAGCACGCCCGGCGCCGGCTTGGCGCTCTCCGCACCGACGGGCACGACGGCGTGGGCGTCGATCGAGGCGCGCAGCCGCACCCAGTACTCCTGGAAGTGGACGGCCTTGCGGCTGTCCTTGCCGCCGTCCTCACCCCTGTCCTGCGAGGACTCGCCGAGATCGGCCGTGTCGATGAGCACATGCGTCTCGACGCGGTCGTCGGTCATCGGCAGGAGCCGCACTCCCGGCTGCCAGCGTGAACAGAGCGCTTCGGTGACGGCGCTGAGCGGGTATCCGGCGCTCATCATCTGTGTACGGACGATGTGCGTGGCGAAGTCGCGGTCGCCCAACCCGAACCAGTCCGGCCCGACGCCGTAGGCCGCCAGCTCCTCCTTCACCGCGAACGTCTCGTCGGCCCGTCCCCAGCCCTGCCCCTCGTGGATGCCGCCGCCGAGGGTGTACATCACGGTGTCGAGATCGGGGCAGACCTTGAGCCCGAACAGATGGATGTCGTCACCGGTGTTGCCGATGACGGTGACGTCCGCGTCGGGCACGGCGGACTTCAGTCCGCGCAGGAACCGGGCACCACCGATGCCGCCGGCCAGAACCACAATGCGCTCCATGCGCTCAGTGTGTCAGCAGCCGGTCCTCGAACTGCAGGGCGGTTGCCGCCGCCTGGACGACGCCCGCGCACTCGGACGAGCCCGTATTGCGGACCGACGCTCCGCGCACTGCACGGCCGGCTCCTGTTCAGCCGGCGGCGAGTACCGCTGAAGCGGCGGCGCAGGCGCCGCCGGAGGGATGCATCGCCATCTCCGTAAGCCCGGGGAAGTAGACGTGCAGGCTGACGGACGGCGCCAGACCGTCGTTGACCACTTCGTGCACATAGCCGGGTGCGAACACGCGCTGCGCGTCCGGCCGGAGAACGTGCCGCTCTCCCTGCGAGTGCTCGGTCAGTTCACCGTCGAGCACGGTGAACACACCGGAGGACGCACCGTGGTCGTGCCGTCCGCTGCCCTGCCCCGGAAGCCAGCTGAGCAGCCACACCTCGTAGCCGGGACCGGTGCGCAGCCGGTGGTACCAGCGGCTGACGGGGTCGTACTGCACGAGCGGGACCCAGCCGGGGCGGTCGGCGGCGATCGTGCGGACCAGCCGTGCGAAGCCCGCGACAGTCGTCGGGTGGGCCGGGGCCGGGGGCATCAGGTGGGGGAGGGCGAGCGGGTCGCCCGCGATCTCGACGTCGCTGTTCACGTCAGTGGACTTTCGCGCTGAAGGGAGCCCGGGAGAGACGGGCGGGGAGAGGCGTGGTTCCGGCCGGGCGGCGGGAACCGCGGAGGAAGCGAGAGCGAAACGCTGCGAGGAGTGCCTCAACAACAGCGACAGCGACAGCAGCGGTGACCCTGGACGACGCGAGCAGCGCGAAGGAGCCGGCCGGCAGCGGCCGTGCGGGACTCGGTGGGGGTCACTGGCATGTGGTCAAGGAGACCGAGTCACCCGTACCGCTGTCAACTGGATGAGGTGTTTGGGGCCGATGTTTCACCACATCCGGTCGCGGTGTGCGGGGAAAGGTTTGTGCTCTCCGTGGGGGGTACAGGTGGGCAACGCCCGCGTACGGGAACGGCGTTGCGCACTCCTGATCGCGCGGTGACCGGGGTTGCACGCGTGAGGGAAGCCGCTCACGGCGGGAGGCGCGGCGTGATCTGCCTCTCAGGAGGCGTGGATCACACCTCCTCTGCGAGGCCGCGACAGGGATTGTGCGGAAATCAACACTTCCTATCGCCCTTGGTTCCGCAGAGTGAATAACGGACTCAATAGCAGATCTCGGCTTGACTGGCGCGGATCGGCACACTTGTAATTTCACACGTGTCGTTCAGGAATCGATAACGACAGCATCACGGGGACGCAAAGACGGACGAGGGGCGCACAAATGGCCGAGCTGTTCCAGGAAGTGCTGGTCGATGAGGTGGACGAGGAGCTCGGCTGGCAGGAACGCGCCTTGTGCGCGCAGACCGATCCGGAATCGTTCTTCCCGGAGAAGGGCGGCTCCACCCGAGAGGCGAAGAAGGTCTGCCTGGCCTGCGAGGTGCGCTCCGAGTGCCTCGAATACGCCCTTGCGAACGACGAGCGCTTCGGCATCTGGGGCGGCCTGTCCGAACGTGAGCGCAGGCGCCTGAAGAAGGCCGCTGTCTGACAGGCTTCCGGGCGGCAAACGCCCGTACTTGCACGGACAGTTGCATGGACTAGTTGCACGGACCGATGAGCGCATGGCATTGAGCCGTTAGTGTGTGCCCGTCCACGGTGCGCGACCCCTCCCAGGGGCGAGTGCGCCTACTCAGTCCGTCGCAGCGTCTTCGGGGGATCGCCCCCGCACCCCCGGGAGGGGCCCGCACCTCGATGTCCGTGCACAGCTATTCGGCGGCCCAGTACGAAGCGGCCACACCTGAGTTCCCCCGGCACGTCGTCACCGCCGTGCTCGTCTCGCACGACGGCGCGAGGTGGCTTCCCGAAGCGCTTTCGGGGCTGCTCTCCCAGGAACGCCCGGTGCAGAACGTCATCGCGGCCGACACGGGCAGCGCCGACGAATCGGCGCGGCTCCTCACCGAGGCGCTCGGTCCGGACAGCGTTCTGCACATGGCCCGCCGTACGGGCTTCGGTGCCGCTGTCGACGAGGCCGCCCGGACAGCGGGGGAGCCGACGCCTGACGATCTGCCCTACCTGAAGCGTCCCAGCGGATGGGACCCCGTCACGCGCACGTGGCGGGACGACGCCTACGACATGCCGGAGCTGCCGCACGGCGAGCCCGTGCAGTGGCTGTGGCTCCTGCACGACGACTGCGCCCCCGAACCGGACGCCCTGGCACGGCTGTTGCGCGTCGTCGACGCCGACACCAGCGCGACAGTCGTCGGCCCCAAACTCCGCAGCTGGTACGACAGCAGGCAACTGCTCGAGGCCGGTGTGTCGATCGCCAACAGCGGCCGACGCTGGACCGGGGTCGAACGCCGCGAGCAGGACCAGGGACAGCACGACCAAGTACGGACGGTGCTGTCGGTCTCCACCGCGGGCATGCTCATCCGCCGGGACGTCTTCGAGCAACTGGGCGGCTTCGACCAGCGGTTGCCGTTGATGCGTGACGACGTCGACCTGTGCTGGCGTGCACACGCCGCAGGGCACAACGTGCTGATCGTTCCGGACGCCGTGGTCCGCCACGCGGAGGCGGCGTCGCGCGAGCGCCGGCCCGTCGACTGCGTGGGCAGGGCCGCACGGGGCGGCGCCAGCCCGCACCGCGTCGACAAGGCCGGGGCGGTCTACACGCTGCTCGCCAACGTGCCCAGCAAGAAGCTCCCCTGGGTGCTGCTGCGCCTCGTGCTCGGCACGCTGGTGCGCACGCTCGCCTATCTTGTCGGGAAGGTGCCCGGGCAGGCCCTGGACGAGGTGACCGGCCTCACCGGCACGCTCCTCCGGCCCGGCCGGCTGATGGGCGCGCGACGCCGCCGGGGCAAGCCGGCTGTGCCCTACACCGATATGCGGCACCTCTTCCCGCCGCCTGGTGCCACGCTCCGCGTCACCGCGGAGCAGGTGGCCAGCCACTTCGGGGGCAGGTCGGAGCCGGAGACCTCCTCGGGCGGGCGTCACGGCGCCGTCGAGACCGGTCCCGGGGACGAGGACGCGGACTACCTGGACGTCGAACAGTTCGCTCGGCTCAAGCAGATCGCACGCAAGCCGGGTCCCGTGCTGTTCGTCGTCCTGCTGCTGGTGTCGCTGATCGCCTGCCGTGCGCTGCTCGGCAGCGGTGCACTCGCCGGCGGTGCGCTGCTCCCCGCGCCCGCCGACGTGTCCGACCTGTGGGGCCGCTATCTCGACAGCTGGCATCCGGTCGGCATCGGGGGCACGCAGACCGCGCCCCCGTACCTCGCCGTCGTCGCCTCGGTCGCGACGGTCCTCTTCGGCAGTACGGGATTCGCTCTCACGCTGCTGCTCGTCTGCTCCGTGCCGCTCGCGGGCTTCACCGCGTACTTCACGTCGCGGCCCCTCGTCGAGTCCCGCCTGCTGCGCGCGTGGGGAAGCGTCGCGTACGCCTTCCTGCCCGCGGCCACCGGCGCACTCGCGGGCGGCCGGATCGGGACCGCCGTCCTCGCCGTCACCCTGCCGCTGCTCGCGCGTTCGGCCTTGGCGGTCAGCGGACTGCGCAGCGAACCCGGCTGGCGCGCGGTGTGGGGTTACGCGCTGCTGCTCAGCCTGGCGACGGCCTTCACGCCTGTCGTGTGGCTGATCGCGCTGACGCTGGCCGTCCTGCTGGTGGTGCTGCGCTGGCAGGGCTTCACCGGCCCCGCCTCCGACCGCTCCGGCTCCGCTGCGGGCGACTCGCTCCAGCGGTACGCCCTCCGCCACAGCGTTCCGCTCGTGACACCGATGGTGCTGCTGGCCCCGTGGTCGCTGTCACTCCTGGCGAGCCCCTCCAACTTCTTCGCGGAAGCGGGACTGCCGTTCGGAGGCGGCTCGGCCTCCGCGCTGGACCTGCTGACCCTGACCCCGGGCGGTCCCGGCGCCACCGGCGGCCTGCTGCTCGTCGGCGTCGTACTGGCCGCGCTCGCCGCGTTGCTCCGCGAGGAGCGCCAGCTGGCCGTTCGCGCCGCCTGGGCGGTCGCACTGGTCGGGCTGCTGTACGCCGGACTCAGCAACAGTTCGTACTGGGCCGGCCCGTCGACCCTCGTCTACGGCCTCGCCCTGCTGTGCGCCGCGGCCATCGGGGCGGACGGCGCCAAGGAACGTGTCGCGGAGCAGAACTTCGGCTGGAAGCAGCCTGCGGCCGCGCTCGTCGCCGCAGCCGCGGTCGCCGCACCGCTGGTCGCCGCGGTCAGCTGGATGGTCGGCGGCGCCGACGGTCCGCTGTCCCGACGTGATCCCGTACAGGTACCCGCCTTCGTCGCGGAAGAGAGCATCACCCGCGACCAGGCACGCACTCTGGTGCTGTCAGGTGACGCCCCCGGATCGTCCAAGGCGCTCTCGAACGTCTCGTACTCACTGGTGCGCGGCTCCGGCGCGCGGCTCGGAGACGGCGACCTGGCCGCTGCGGGAGGCGACGACGAGCGTCTGGGACGCGTGGTCGCCAATCTCGTCGCGGGCTCCGGGGCCGACCAGACCACGCAGCTGGGCGGCTACGCGGTGCATTACGTACTCGTCCGTGACGGCGCACCCCGCCAGATGAGCCGCGTACTGGACTCGACGCCGGGCCTCACCAGGCTGAGCCAGGAGGACGGCAGCGAGCTGTGGCGCGTGGACCGGGCGGTCTCCCGGATCAGCGTGGTCAGCGGCGGGAACAGCGGCGAACCGGGTAGCGCCGGCTCGCAGAAGGCACCCGTCCCGGTGGCCGCGGGGCTCGTCGAGGCGGACACGGAGATCAAGCCCGGGCCGTCCGGACGTGTACTCCGCATCGCGGACAGCGCCGACCCGGGGTGGCAGGCGACGCTCGACGGCACGCCGCTGAAGCCCGTCACGCTCGACGGCTGGGCCCAGGGCTTCAGGCTCCCGGCCGACGGCGGCCGCCTGCAGCTCACTTTCGAGACGGACATGGCGCACACGGTGTGGCTGTGGATGCAGGGATTCCTCGCGGTGGTGGTCGTCGTCATGGCACTGCCCGGCCGCCGTCGCGAAGTGGACGACGACCTGCCCGAAGCAGCCTCCGTACCGGCGCAGCCCGTCCCCGGAGAGGGGCGCCGTGCGCGACGGCTGCGTGCGGCTGCAGCGGAGGAATCGGCGGCTGCGGACACACCGGGCGGTGAACTGCCCGAGCAGCGCGACGGCCAGCCGGCGCACGCGCACGGCGCGTCCGGCGAGGGCGTGAGCGACGGAGCGTACGACTCCTCGTACGACTCCGCGTTCGAGAGCACCTACGGGTCACAGCCCGGAGCGGACGTACGGTACGGCACGGAGTACGGACAGTCCTACGGCGAGCCGCAGTTCGAACCCTCGCAGTCGGCTCGTCCGTACTACGAGGACCAGTCGTCCTACGGCGAGCAGCTGTCCGGCGGGGAGCGGACCGACCCGGGCTACGGACAGCCCTACGACGGCTGGGACAGCACGCAGCAATACGACGACTACTCCGGGACAACCGACCCGTACGGATACGACCCCCGGTACGGCAACAGGAGCGATCAGCAGTGAACCGCACCACCATGACCCTGATCGGAGCGGTCACCGCACTCGCTGCCGTGACCGGTGTGGCCGCTGTCGCAGCGCCGGGCGGTGAGGAGTCCGCGGCGTCCGCCGGGGCCGGTCGGAAGCCGGTCGAGCGCTCCACGCTGGTCTGCCCGCAGCCCGGCTACTCCGACGTCGCTGAGACCGCCTACACCGCCTTCGCGCCCAAGGGCGGCGAGGGCAAGGGCGGCGCGAAGCTGTTCCCCGCCGAGAAGACGGACACGGACGGCACCGACGACGACAAGGGCAAGGGCAAGGGAAAGGGCAAGGAAAAGGGCGGCAAGAAGGACGCCAAGGACGAGGAGAAGCGCACCGACGAGCCGGGCGGCGCCGCTGCGGCGAAGCCGTTCCTCCCCTTGGAGGCTCCCGGCAAGCCCGCGACGGCCGAGAAGGACACCGCCAAGGCACCGGCCCTCTTCGGCTCGGCGGACGGACGGCTGGCACCCGGCTGGACCGTGCAGCAGACCACGCAGGTATCCGCCGGAGCTGGGCGAGGATTGCAGGGCACGGCGTGCGCACCCCCCGACACCGACTTCTGGTTCCCCGGCGCGAGCACCGACAAGAACCGGCAGGACTACGTCCACCTCACCAACCCCGACGACACGAGCGCAGTCGTCGACCTCGACCTCTACAGCAAGAAGGGCAAGGAGCACTCCAAGGCCGGCGAAGGCATCACCATCCGGCCTCACTCCACGGTGCCTGTGCTGTTGTCGACGCTGACGAACGAGCCCGCCGTCAACGTGACGCTCCATGTAGTCGCCCGCTCCGGCCGCGTGGGCGCCCAAGTGCAGGCAGTCGACGAGAAGCTGGGCGGCGACTGGATCTCAGGCGTCGCCGACCCTGCCCCGCAGGTCGTCCTGCCGGGCATCCCCAGCGACGCCAAGGCCGTGCGCCTGGCGGTCTTCGCCCCCGGAGAGAACGACGCGGACCTGGACGTTCGGCTCGCCGGCCCGTCCGGGCAGATCTCCCCCGCCGGTTACGAGACGCTGCACGTCCGCGGCGGTACGACCAAGGCCGTCGACCTGCGTGACCTCACCAAGGGGGAGGCCGGCTCGCTGGTGCTCTCTCCATCGGAGGACGCGAGCAGTGCGACGCCCGTGATCGCCGCTGTGCGCGTCATACGCGGCAAGGGCGCGAACCAGGAGACCGCCTTCATCCCCGGCACGGCGCCTCTGGCGCACCATGCCACTGCGGCGGACAACAGCGGGAAGGGCTCCGTCCTGTCGCTCACCGCGCCTGGCAAGTCGGCGACAGTCCGTGTGACGTCGTCGGCGGGCAGCGGTGGCGGGGAGCCCGTCAGCAAGACGTACAAGGTCAAGAGCAAGACAACCAGGTCTCTCGTCCCGCCCCTGCCGAAGGGCGTGAAGGGGAGTTACGCGGTCACTGTCGAACGGCTCTCGGGCGGACCGGTGCACGCCTCCCGCATGCTGGAGCGCAAGAGCAAGAAGCTGCCCGCGTTCACAGTGCAGGTACTTCCGGACGACCGGGGCACTGTCTCTGTGCCCGGCTCCGGTCAGGACCTCTCCGTGCTCACCGATGGCGGCTGATCGCGAGTCCGCGGTCTGAAATGTTGGGTGCGGCAGCAGCGTTGTTGTTGCCGCAGCTAGCCGGACCGCTGCGGCGTTCGTTCCGCGCAGGCGGGGAACGGGGCGAGGCAGACGCCGGCTCCGGCCGTCTGCTCAGAGTTGACCGAATAGATGCGTTGCTGTGCGTCAGTACGGTCGCTCACCAGGCCCCTTTCGCGCTGGACCCGGCGACGGATGCGGTCAGTTGCGTGCATCCAGGCTGGCCGATGCGTTCAGCCCAGTCACCCGGTGCTCACGCCCTGCCGGGGACGCGCGAGGTGACTGAACGCGCCAACGTGCAGGCAGTGAGACTGCGTTCGCTGTACCGATGCGACCCGATCAGCATCCCCGTCCCGAACGGCAGCGCACACGAGCAGCGGTTCCCGGACGGCGAGAGTGCCGGTCCTGCCTGCCGTGCTAGTCCTGCCCGTAGCGCGGGTCCACCGACTCCGGGGCCAGCCCCAGCAGTTCGGCCACCTGCTCCACGACGACCTCGTGCACCAGCAGTGCCCGTTCGTCGCGATTGCGGGTGCGGATCTCGACCGGCCGGCGATAGACGACGATCCTGTCGGGACGTCCGTCCTTCGGCTCCGCCACCCGCCCCAGCGGCACCACGTCGGTCTGCTCGTCGAGTTCGCCGTTGTTCGTCCGTGGCACTTCCTGCACGGCGAACTCGACGCCCGTCAGTTGCGGCCAGCGCCTCTCCAGCCTGCTGACCGAGTCGCGGACCAGGTCGTCGAAAGACTCCGAGCGACTCACGGCGAGCGGTACCTGCGGCGGCGCGACCGGCCCGCGCATGCCGCGGCCATGGCGGTCGCGCTTGCGCGGCCGTGGACCGGTCGATCCGCTCTCGCCGTCGAGACCGGGACGCCGGGGCGGTACGGAGCTGCTCATCCCCCTGAGCCTAGCCCGCACGCCGGCGCCGCAAGCCTCTGGAGCGTCTTTCACGGCCGTGTCCTGTCGCGATCGATCGGTGAACGTTCTGTATCGCACTGGATGCTTACTGTGACCGGTGATCTCGCTCCGGGAGGTCCTGTTGTGTTCGGCTCGCGACCGCTTGCTGTGCGTTCGCCGACTCCCCCTGGGGACACGGGTGTCGGAGGTTTCGCTTTCTCGCAGATCAGATGTTTCAGACGAACCGGGACGACACGACGGAGTGACGTCAAGGGGAGTCGTCGCAGGCCGCTCAAGAGTGCGGTACGGTCCATCGTCGTGAGCCCTGTACGTCGCTGTTCGCGCACCGCATGCGGCCGTCCCGCCGTCGCGACGCTTACGTACGTCTACGCCGACTCGACCGCCGTCCTCGGCCCCCTCGCCACCTACGCGGAACCGCACTGCTACGACCTGTGTTCCGAGCACTCTGAGCGGCTGACCGCCCCCCGCGGGTGGGAGGTCGTCCGGCTGGCCGTCGACACGGGCCCGGCCCGTCCGAGCGGCGACGACCTCGAAGCGCTCGCCAACGCGGTGCGGGAGGCGGCCCGTACGCCGCGCCGCGACCCGTCGGCGGCGCGCCCCTCCGACGCCGTGGGCGGGCCCGAGGGACGCGACGCGGACCCGATGGAGGTCGCCCGGCGCGGTCACCTCCGCGTGCTCAAGTCGCCCGAGAAGTAGAACTGCCGGGCAGTCTCCCGCTGTAGCCGCAGGGCGGCATGAACTACGTCTGCTCCAGCCCGACAGTGCAACGCTGATTTCGTGCCTCCGGCTCCGCTGCGCCGGCATGTGCCCGTGCGACCCACCGGGAGAACGGCGCCTGGCAGCAACGGTGATCGCGGACTCAGCGGGTAGGTTTGGGGCTTCGTGAGCTGTAGGAAACCCCGAGCACCCAGGAGAGGGCTGCCCCGTGGCTGTGGCTGATCTGTCGGAGATCGTGAAGGCGTACGACGTGCGCGGCGTCGTACCGGACCAATGGGACGAGGCGCTCGCCGAGTTGTTCGGTGCCGCCTTCGTGCGTGTCACCGACGCGTCGGCGATCGTCGTGGGACACGACATGCGGCCCTCGTCTCCCGGGCTGTCACGCGCCTTCGGCCGCGGTGCCGCCGGCCAGGGCGCCGACGTCACGGAGATCGGCCTCTGCTCGACCGATCAGCTCTACTTCGCCAGTGGCCAACTGGACCTGCCCGGGGCGATGTTCACTGCGAGCCACAATCCCGCGCAGTACAACGGCATCAAGATGTGCCGGGCGGGCGCGAAGCCCGTCGGGCAGGAGAGCGGGCTCGCCGAGGTGCGCGCGCTCGTCGAGGAATGGCTCGCCTCAGGCCCGCCGGCCCGTGAACCGGACGCGGCTCAGGGAACGCTCGTACAGCGGGACGTGCTCACCGACTACGCCCAGCACCTGCGCACCCTCGTCGACCTCACCGGCATCCGGCAGTTGAAGGTCGTGGTGGACGCCGGAAACGGAATGGGCGGACACACCGTCCCCACCGTCTTTGACGGACTGCCGCTGCAACTCGACCCGATGTACTTCGAACTGGACGGCACGTTCCCCAACCACGAGGCCAATCCGCTCGACCCGAAGAACATCGTCGACCTGCAGCGCCGTGTACGCGAGACCGGCGCCGACATCGGGCTGGCCTTCGACGGCGACGCGGACCGCTGTTTCGTCGTCGACGAGAACGGCGACCCCGTCGCGCCGTCGGCGATCACCGCCCTGGTGGCAGCGCGGGAGCTGGCCAAGTCGCCGGGATCCACCGTCATCCACAACCTCATCACGTCGTGGTCCGTGCCCGAGGTGGTGCGCGAGAGCGGGGGCACGCCCGTGCGTACGCGTGTGGGCCACTCGTTCATCAAGGCCGAAATGGCCCGCACTGGTGCGATCTTCGGCGGTGAGCACTCCGCGCACTACTACTTCCGGGACTTCTGGAACGCCGACACGGGCATGCTCGCCGCACTCCACGTACTCGCGGCACTGGGCGAGCAGCAGGGCACGCTGTCGGAACTCGTCGCGGAGTACGACCGCTACGCCGCCTCCGGCGAGATCAACAGCACGGTCGAGGACCAGCCCGGCCGGGCGGCCGCGGTGAAGGCCGCCTTCCAGGACCGTGACGGCGTGGAGATCGACGAGTTGGACGGACTGACGGTCACCGCCGCCGACTGGTGGTTCAACTTGCGGGCCTCCAACACCGAGCCCCTGCTGCGGCTGAACGTCGAAGCCCGCGACGCCGCCACAGTGGACGCGGTGCGTGACGAAGTGCTCGGGATCGTGCGCGCGTAGCGGGAACCCCTCCAGGGCGCTCCGGCCGAGCGCTCCCGCGCACGGCGGAAGCCGCCCTGCGGAAGGCCCGGCTCCAGGCAGGGCGGGCCGGCCGGAGGCGCCGGGCCGCACGACGGGCCTCCTGCCCCCGGCGGTACCCTTGCCAGCAGCCGTGCCTTTGCTTTGGAAAGGGTTCCCCATGCCGCTCGAAGCCGGTCTTCTCGACATCCTCGCCTGCCCGGCGTGCCACTCGCCGCTCCGCGAGGAGTCCGAGGAGCTGGTCTGCACCGGCGGCACGGAGTGCGGCCTGGTGTACCCCGTCCGCGACGGCATCCCGGTGCTCCTCGTCGACGAGGCCCGGCGCCCCGCCTGACGGCACCCGGCGGCTGCCGGCCGGAAGGTCACACCGTCGAGCGGCACATCCCTGTACGCACCACGGCGCAGGCAGTTCTACGGCCCGCAGCCGATCGGAGGCTCCGGAAGATGTTCGACGAGTCACTCCTCGACTCTCCCGAGGCCCTGGCCCGCGCGGACGCCCAGGGGCAGCTGCGTGCCGCTGCCGAGGCGGGCGCCCATGTGCGGACGGCGGCGCGCCACGCGGAGGAGTCCGCGCTCAGCGAGCTGCGTCCGGAGGGACGGCCCCGCGCCGTGCTGGTCGCCGGTTCTGGACCTGCCACGGTGTGCACTGCCGACCTCCTCGGCGCGTTCACGAACGGTGCGCTGTCCGTCACGCTGCTGCGTTCGTACGGTCCGCTCGCGGCCCCCGGAGCGCTGCGCTGGACGCTGCCGGGGTGGGCCGGTCCGCTCGACCTGCTGATTGTGTGCACCACCGACGGCAGTGAGCCGGGCCTGACCGCACTGATCGAGCAGGCCTACCGCCGCGGATGCACCGTCGTGAGCGTCTCACCGGCCTCCGCCGCGGTGGCCGAGCTGACCGGCGAGACCCACGGTCTCGCCGTGCCGCTGCACCTCGGTCCGGCTGCGGTGTGGGAGCCGCCGTACGTGCCCGCCTCGCGCGCCGGTGCGGAGGAGAGGAACGGGCAGCTCGCTCAGCAGCCCGTCGCACTGTCCGCGTCCCCGGCGGTCCTGTGGTCGCTTCTGACGCCCCTCCTCGTGCTGTTCGACAGGCTCGGGCTCTTCCCCGCCGACTCCTCGTCGCTGCAGTCACTGGCCGACCGGCTCGACCACGTCGCCGAGCGCTGCGGCCCTGCCATCGCCACCTACACGAACCCCGCCAAGACCCTTGCCACGGAACTCACGGGCACTCTCCCGCTGTTGTGGAGCGAGGGCGCAGTCGCGGAGGCGGTGGCACAGCGGTGCGCCGGCGCGTTCGCGGCCCTCCCGGGCCTCCCCGTGCTCACCGCAGCGCTGCCCGGAGCGCTCTCCGCGCACAGCACGCTGCTGTCCGGCTCGCTCGCCGCCTCCTCCGACCCGGAGGACTTCTTCCGCGACCGCGTCGAGGAACCCGAAACGCTGCGTGCACGTGTGCTGTTCGTGCGTGAGCAGACCGAGTACGAGCACTCCGCAGCCGTCGCCGTACGGGAACTGGCGTACGCGCACGAGGTGCCCCTCAGCGAGCTCGAACCCTCGGACAGCAGCAGCCCGGCCGCCGCTGCCGCGGAACTGATCGCCACCCTCGATTTCACCGCCGTTTACCTCGCGCTGGCCGCCAGCGGCCCATCATGGTCCTGACCGCCCAAAGGAAGCGAAGCACCACCGCATGGACCGCCTCATCAACACCGTCAGGCCCTACGCCTGGGGCTCCACCACCGCCATTCCCGAGTTCCTGGGGGCAGCACCCACGGGCGAGCCGCAGGCCGAACTGTGGATGGGCGCCCACCCGGGAGCCCCCTCGCACGTCGACCGCGGCAGCGGCGCACAGGCGCTCTCGGAACTCATCGGCGCGGACCCGGAGGGCGAACTGGGCCCGGGCACCGTGGCCGCCTTCGGGCCGCGTCTGCCGTTCCTTCTGAAGCTGCTGGCGGCTGCATCGCCTCTCTCGCTGCAGGTGCACCCGGACCTCAGCCAGGCGCGGGAGGGGTTCGCCGACGAGGAGGCCCGCGGTGTCCCGCTGGGAGCGGGCCACCGGAACTACAAGGACCCGCAGCACAAGCCCGAACTCATCTGCGCGCTCACGCCGTTCGAGGGGCTGTGCGGCTTCCGCCCCGCGTCGGAGACCGCGGACCTGCTGGACGCCCTGGACGTGGACGGGCTCAAGCCGTACGCGGACATCCTCCGCGCCGGCCCGGAGAGCGACGCCCTGCGCGAGGTCCTGACCGCCGTGCTCACCGCCGACCGGGACGAGATGGCCCGTACGGTCACGGAAGCCGCCCGTGCGGCCGGGCGTCTCTCCGGCAGTTCGCCGGCGGAAAGGGCAGGAGCGCCCGCCGCGACGGACGGCGCTCAACCGGAAGCCCCGGCGTACGGAGAAGAGCTGGAAGCCCGCGCGTACGCCGCCTACGCCTCTCTCGCCGATCACTATCCGGGCGACCCCGGTGTGATCGCCGCCATGCTCTTCAACTACGTGCGCCTGCAACCCGGAGAGGCCCTCTACCTCGGTGCCGGCGTGCCCCACGCCTACCTCGCCGGCCTGGGAGTCGAGATCATGGCCAACTCGGACAACGTGCTGCGCTGCGGTCTCACGCCCAAGCACGTGGACGTCCCCGAACTGCTGCGCATCGTCCGCTTCGAGTCCGGCGCCCCGGAGGTCCTGCTTCCTGCCGCCGGCGCGGAGGGGGAGCAGCAGTACGAGGTGCCGACCGACGACTTCCGTCTCTCTCGCTACCTTCTGTCGCCGACAGAGGAACCCCGTCGGCTGGAGGACCGCACGCCTCAGATCCTGCTGTGCGCGGACGGCCGGGCAGTGCTGCGCGCCGTAGCGGACGGCGGGGGCGAACTCACCCTGGAACGCGGGCAGTCCGCCTACGTCAAAGCCGGGGAGAGAGTCGAGGCGAGCGGTGACGGTACGCTCTTTCGCGCCACAGTGGCCGTCTGACAGGACGGCTCTCCGGCTCCCGGGAGCGGCGGCAGTCGCCGTGCGGTGAGATGCGGCGCCGCGGACGCCGGCGCCGCGACGGCCGGCGGAGTCCGGGAACCATGTTCGACACGCAGAGAGGGACACCCGACTCGTATGAGTGCATCAGGCGGTTCGAAGGCGATCATCGCCGCGCTGGGCGCGAACCTGGCCATCGCGGTGGGCAAGTTCGTCGCGTTCATCTTCAGCGGCTCGTCCTCGATGCTCGCGGAGGGCGTGCACTCGCTCGCCGACTCGGGCAACCAGGCGCTGCTGCTGCTGGGCGGCAAGAGGGCCAAGCGGGCGGCCAGCGAGGAGCACCCCTTCGGCTACGGCCGGGAGCGCTACATCTACGGGTTCCTCGTCTCGATCGTCCTCTTCACCATCGGCGGCGTCTTCGCTCTGTACGAGGGCTACGAGAAGATCAAGCACCCGCATGAACTCGACGACTGGTACTGGCCGGTCGGGGTGTTGGTTTTCGCCATCATCGCGGAGACGCTCTCCTTCCGTACCGCCATCAAGGAGTCCAACGAGGTCCGCGGCAAGCTGAGTTGGAGCCAGTTCGTGCGCCGGGCCAAGGCGCCGGAGCTGCCGATCGTCCTGCTGGAGGACCTGGGCGCCCTGGTCGGCCTGATACTCGCCCTGTTCGGCGTGGGCGCGGCCATCGCGACCGGCGACGGGGTGTGGGACGGCATCGGCACGCTGTGCATCGGTGTGCTGCTCGTCGTGATCGCGATAGTGCTGGCGGCCGAGACCAAGTCGCTGCTGCTGGGGGAGGCGGCCGACCCGGCCGAGCGGGAGAAGATCCGTGCTGCGCTCGTCGACGGCGACAGTGTGACGCGAATCATCCACATGCGCACACTGCACCTCGGTCCCGAGGAGCTGCTGGTCGCCGCGAAGATCGCGGTGCAGCACGACGACTCCGCCGCAGACGTCGCCCGGGCCATCGACGCAGCTGAGGAGCGCATTCGCGCCTCGGTTGCCAGCGCCCGTGTGATCTATCTCGAACCGGACGTCTACCGGCCCGAACCCGCGTCCGCACCGACCGCCGAGGCATAGCCGGAACAACGGCTTTCGGGGGCCGCAACCACCGTGCCACGGGCCGGAGGGAATCACACCCTCCGGCCCGTATGCGCGGTACATCCGGATGTGTGGGAGCGCATGCTCCTGGGCATCGGGAAAACTGCGTGCAGTGTGCGGCCGAGAACCGATCAGGTCCGTCCTTGCTCGCACCTGATCACTCCGTTCGTCTGGACGGGCGGGTGTAGATTCGTAAAGCACAGACGTCGCTGCTGATGGCGGTCGGCTGGCCCGTTCCGAGGGCCACCGAGGGAGAGAGGGCCTCCGACGGACTGGGTTGCGAGCAGGGGACGAGTGTGTCCGCGTGTGCTCTGCACACTTGACGCACGCACCGCACACGGAGCCCCAGAGCCGCAGCACGGACCAGTCAGCCATGACCTCGACATCGAGGAGAGCAGCTCGCATGACGACGACCTCCAACGGCCAGGACTTCAAGGTCGCGGATCTTTCTCTTGCGGCCTTCGGCCGCAGGGAGATCCGCCTGGCCGAACACGAGATGCCCGGCCTTATGGCGATCCGCAGGGAGTACGCCGCTGACAAGCCTCTTTCGGGCGCCCGGGTCACCGGGTCCCTCCACATGACCGTGCAGACGGCCGTTCTGATCGAGACCCTGACCGCTCTGGGCGCAGAGGTCCGCTGGGCGTCCTGCAACATCTTCTCCACCCAGGACCACGCCGCCGCCGCGGTGGCCGTCGGTCCGGAGGGCACCCCGGAGAACCCGCAGGGCGTCCCCGTCTTCGCCTGGAAGGGCGAGACGCTCGAAGAGTACTGGTGGTGCACGGAGCAGGCTCTGACCTGGCCCAACGCCTCCACCGGCGGCCCCAACATGATCCTCGACGACGGGGGCGACGCGACCCTCCTCGTCCACAAGGGCGTCGAGTACGAGAAGACCGGGGCGGCTCCCTCCCCGGACACGGCCGAGAACGACGAGCACCGTGTCGTCCTCGAGCTGCTGAACCGCACGCTCAAGGAGAGCCCGCAGAAGTGGACGCAGCTGGCGTCCGAGATCCGCGGCGTGACGGAAGAGACCACGACCGGCGTGCACCGTCTCTACGAGATGCAGCAGGACAGCTCGCTTCTCTTCCCGGCGATCAACGTCAACGACTCCGTCACCAAGTCGAAGTTCGACAACAAGTACGGCTGCCGTCACTCGCTGATCGACGGGATCAACCGTGCGACGGACGTCCTCATCGGCGGCAAGTCGGCCGTGGTGTTCGGCTACGGCGACGTCGGCAAGGGCTGTGCGGACTCGCTCCGCGGTCAGGGCGCACGCGTCATGATCACCGAGATCGACCCGATCTGTGCGCTGCAGGCGGCCATGGACGGCTACCAGGTGGTGACTCTCGAAGACGTGGTGGAGACGGCCGACATCTTCATCACCACCACGGGCAACAAGGACATCATCATGGCGTCCGACATGGCCCGGATGAAGCACCAGGCGATCGTGGGCAACATCGGCCACTTCGACAACGAGATCGACATGGCGGGTCTCGCCGCCATCGACGGTGTCGTCAAGGAAGAGGTCAAGCCGCAGGTCCACACCTGGACCTTCAAGGACGGCAAGATGATCATCGTGCTGTCCGAGGGGCGTCTGCTGAACCTGGGCAACGCGACGGGGCACCCGTCGTTCGTGATGTCCAACAGCTTCGCGAACCAGACGATCGCCCAGATCGAACTGTTCACGAAGCCGGAGTCGTACCCGATCGGCGTCTACGTGCTTCCCAAGCACCTCGACGAGAAGGTCGCCCGCCTGCACCTGGACGCTCTCGGCGTGAAGCTCACCAAGCTCCGCAAGGACCAGGCCGACTACATCGGCGTCCCGGTCGAAGGCCCGTACAAGCCGGACCACTACCGCTACTGATCCGTCGGAGAGCCGGCCGCCAGGCCGGTGACCCGGTCCGGTACCGGTGAGCACCAGGACCCCCGTCCCCGCGGCGGGGGTCTTCGGCTTGCCCGGCCGGGGCGGACGTAGGGTCGCACCATGCCTCGCGGCCGCTATTCGCTCCACGACCCGCACGACCGCACCCACCTCGGGGACGAGCACTTCCAGTGCGCCACGGGCCCCTCGGGGTGGCGCTACGTTTCCCAGATCACCACGCCCTCCGGCGATCACGCCGGCTCGGTGGACCTCGCCCTGGACGACCTCGGCCGCCCCATCCGTCTCGAACTGCACGCCGCGGGCTGGCGGGTGCGCGGCGCAGCCCTGGAGGGCGTCACCTGGGTCCGCACGGACCCCACGGGGGAGCACGCGCAGGAGGGCAACGTCGCGGCCCACTCCTTCACCGGCGCGTCGCCTGCCTTTCTGATCGCGAACTCACGGCTCCTGCGCCCGTCCGCCGGCGAACAGGCAAGGCGCGTACGGCTTGTCGCCCTGACACCCCCGGTGCTCGCCCCGCTCACGCTCGATCAGATGTGGTCGCTCGTGGACACTTCGGCACACGAGACCGACGACGAGCCGCTGATCGTCCACAACTACCGTGTCGGCGAGGTCGACAGGGGTGAGCAGAACCCCGTTCACATCGCCGGAGACGTCGTCCTGTCCGCCCCGGGCATCGAACTGGAGGAACTGGAATCCCCGCCCTCCACGTTCAGTTGACCCACTGTGCGCACAGCGTCCGCGCAGTTCGCAGCCGTCAGCCGTCTACGCGGGCGGTACGAACCCGGTGCGCCGCTTCTCACCGCCGGCAGAGGGCCTTCCCGCTCCATCCGTGTGCCGGCCGCCCCGCCCACCGGCGACGTAAGTGGAAGCAGGAGGGCCCGTGGCCGGTGCGGACGGAGGCACGTGAACCGGCGCCCAGGAGTGCACTGCCGGACGCTCAGGAGCCTTCCGGGAGTGCACAGACGTGCTGTCCGCCTGCCCCGGTGCACCCGCAGCGACACCGGAGTCCGGCGCGGCCGCCCAAGCCCCCGGCACCTGTGCCCCGAACGTCCGCTGCATCTCCCGCGCCTGCCGCTCGGCCACCACACCTGCCAGATACGCCACAGCAGGAACACCCTCCGGCGCGGGCACTCCGGTGAACGACGCGACGTCCGCAGCGAGCCGCTCCGCCATGGAACGGCTGACCGCCTCGTCGAGCTGCCCCGCCCGTGTCAGGTACTGGCGCACGGCGAGCCACAGACCGCCCGGCACCTGCGACAAGTCCAACTCTCCGAAGCTTCCACCGGGGGACGAGACCGGCGGAGCCGGCAGACCGCGCATCGCGGGCACGCGTTCCCGTACGACGAGAGTTCCGGCGAAGACATCCCCCAGCCGTCGCCCTCGCGAGGAGACGAGCGAGGCAGCGCAGGCGACGACACCGAAGAAGACCGTGATCTCGACGACCCCCAGCGCTCCCCGCACGAGTGCCTGACGGAACCGCACGGGCCCGCCGTCCTCCCGCACGACGCGAAGCCCGCACAGCGCCTTCCCCACCGACCGTCCGCGACTGAGCGTCTCCACTGCGATCGGCACACCGACCAGAACCAGCAGGAACAGTGCGACCTGAACCGCCGCCACAGCAGCGGCATCCAGCGAGGACACCGCCGCCAACAGCCCGAGCGACAGCAGCAGATAGACGGCCCAGGCCAGGGCCAGGTCGACGAAGACTGCCAGCCCGCGGCTCAGCAGCCGGGCAGGCCGGAGACCCAGGACGACCGCATCTCCTGTGACGAGCTCGTCCACCGTCTCTCCCGCCTCCACTGAGTCCTCGCCTTTCGCCCAGTCTGCCGTCGCTGCGGCGGGTTCTGCCAAGCTCTCACCATGGACCTGGATGTCTTCGTCTCCGCCCACCGAGCGGAATGGGAACGGCTGGAGCAGTTGCTGCGCCACCGCCGTCGCCTCACCGGCCGGGAAGCGGACGAGTTGGTCACCCTGTACCAGCGCACCGCCACGCACCTCTCCCAGGTCCAGTCGAGCGCCCCGGACCCGGCTCTCGCCGGCCACCTCACCTCCCTCGTCGCCCGTGCCCGGAGCGTGGTGACAGGGGCAAGGAAGGCCTCTTGGCGGGACGTTGGCCACTTCTTCGCAGTCGGCTTCCCCGCAGCGGTCTATCGCACCCGCCACTGGTGGGTGCCCACGGCACTGGCCTCCATCGTCGTGGCAGCACTGCTCGGCTGGTGGATCGGCACCCATCCCGAGGTCCGCGCGGCGATCGCAGCTCCTGCACAACTGCGCGACATGACACGCCCGGGCGGCCAGTACGAAACGTACTACTCCAGCCACCCGGCCACGTCCTTCGCCGCCCAGGTCTGGACGAACAACGCCCAGGCAGTGGCCGTATGCCTCGCCCTGGGCGCGCTACTGGGCATCCCGGTGCTCTGGGTGCTCTTCACCAACATGCTCGTCCTGGGCACAGGAATCGGCCTCATGGAGTCCGCAGGCCGTCTGGACGTCTTCCTCGGACTCGTCCTTCCTCACGGACTCCTCGAGCTGACAGCCGTCTTCGTCGCGGCGGGCACAGGCCTCCGACTCGGCTGGACTGTGGTCGACCCAGGCCCTCGTACTCGCCGGGAGGCCCTCGGGGCAGAGGGACGCGCAGCCATCGGTATGGCGATAGGACTGGCGGCGGTGCTCTTCGTCTCCGGTGTCATCGAAGGTTTCGTGACGCCGTCGGGACTCCCGACGTGGGCGCGCATCACGATCGGTGTCGTCTGCGAACTCCTCTTCCTCGCCTACGTGTACCTCCTCGGAGCACGTGCGGCGAAAGCGGGGGAGACCGGAGACGTGGCAGCCGATGACCGACCCGCGACAGTCCCTACGGCGGCGTGATGTGCGTCGTCGCCGAATGAGCTGCTACTGTTCTCGCCGCCCCGGAAGCCGGTCTAACCGGCCTTCTGTGGAGGTTGATTCGAACGCTTGCACCGAGCCGCAGAGCTCGGCAGAAGCGGTCCGTATCTTCCCGACTTCACGCAGTCACTCTGAATTACCGGAAGCTGCAACGGAGTTGGCCCCCGACTTTCAGCCGGAGAACTTCTGGTAGAGTCGGATTCACCGAGAGGGAAGCGCCCGGAGTGGCCTGTGACAGGGTTGCGATGGAAGCGTCCGTTCTTTGAGAACTCAACAGCGTGCTAAAAGTCAACGCCAGATATGTTGATACCCCGTCCCCTTGGTTTTTGGGGGCGTGGATTTCTTTGATACAGACAGCGAGGATGCTGTGCACACCGGGATTATTCCTCCTGGTTGTGCCGCTCTCGTGTGTGCTGTTTGCAGCATTCACGGAGAGTTTGATCCTGGCTCAGGACGAACGCTGGCGGCGTGCTTAACACATGCAAGTCGAACGATGAAGCCCT
>NZ_FMHJ01000012.1:0-253560 GCF_900090125.1 Streptomyces sp. WMMB 714 | reverse complement strand
CCCCTTTTGTGGGGTTAAGGCTCCCGGGAGATGACCGGGTTGATAGGCCAGATATGGAAGACCCGTGAGGGTTGGAGTTGACTGGTACTAATAAGCCGAGGGCTTGACCATTGATTGCTCGCGTCCACTGTGTCAGTTCTGAGACAACAACCCGCTTGTGATAATTGCAGAGTGAGTGTGTGTTGCCGATACAGGTTTCCACCACCCATGGTGGTGGTGGTGGTGTGTTTCGGTGGTCATAGCGTGAGGGAAACGCCCGGTTACATTCCGAACCCGGAAGCTAAGCCTGACAGCGCCGATGGTACTGCATGCGGGAGCGTGTGGGAGAGTAGGACACCGCCGAACAAACTTTAGAAAAGGCCGTGGTTCTTGGACTGTTAAGTCCGGGGACCACGGCCTTTCTCTATTCCGTCACCAGGTGTTCATGTCGCAACCGGAGCATCGCTCGCATGGGGACGAGCGAATTGACGGCAGCCGGGGTAAGCGTCGGAGACGATGTCGTGGTGCCCTCGTATGGGGGCTTCGAAGTAGCAAGAGCGGTAAGGGAGTTGGGCGCCCGGCCGGTGTTCGCGGATATCGAGCCGCGAAGTTTCTGCCTGGACCCGGCCTCCGTGGACGCCGTGGTGACCTCTTCGACGGTCGCTGTCGTTCCCGTCCACCTCTTCGGGCATCCCGCGGACATGGTGGGCTTGCAAGCACTCGCACGGCGGCGCGGATTGCGGGTGGTCGGCTTCGGCGTCCGACCCCAAGTCGCGGCAGTGGACGCGATTCGGCGCCGGCAGTGCGCCTCCTACCTCGACATGAGGCTGCGTGGCGTGGTCGTACCGAAGACTGCGACGGGGGTCGAGCACGCGTACACGGACTATGTGGTGCGTGTCCCGGGCAACGGCAGGCCTGACCGGGATGCCTTCAAGCACGCGCTGCGGGCGAGGGGCGTGGCGTGCTACGTCCCGGTGAGGACGCCGGCGCACCGTACCGCCGAGCTCCGTACCGACGTGCGGCTGCCCGAATCAGAACGTGCCGCGGACGAGACGCTGGCGCTTCCGCTGGAGGCGTCGATGACGAAGCGGGAGCTGCAGCGAGTGGTGTCCGCGTGCAACGGCCTGGGCGGACTCGTCATGGAGCCGGCCTGCTGAGGGGCGAAGTGGGCGAATGCGACGGCGAGTTGAGCGGTGGCGACGAGGGCCGGCTGCCGATTCGGCTCAGCCGGGTTGGATCGGGTAAGATCAGCGGCGCCGCAGCGCGCCCCAATAGCTCAGTCGGCAGAGCGTCTCCATGGTAAGGAGAAGGTCAACGGTTCGATTCCGTTTTGGGGCTCTCAGCAAGGCAGTTGAAAGGCCCTCGCTCTCCGCGGGGGCCTTTCGTGTGCGCGTACGCGGGATGGTCGGAATGGACGCAGGACCGGTCGGCTACTCCGGGACTCGCATCGCGACGATGGCCATGTCGTCGGACGGCGCGTCGCTCGCGAACCGTTCCACGGCGCGCATGATGCGTGCGGCGACGGCACCGGCTGTGAGGCCTGTGCAGGTGGTGAGCACGTCTGCCAGCCCGTCGTCCCCGAGCATGCGGGTCCCTTCACGGCGCTCGGTCACGCCGTCGGTGACGCAGAGCAGTACGTCGCCCGGTTCAAGGATGATCGTCTGCTCGTAGAGCTCGAGGTCGTCCATGACGCCGAGCAGCGGCTGCGGGTCGGCGGCCGGTTCGACGCTGCCGTCCTGACGCAGCCGCAGCGGCAGCGGATGGCCGGCGCAGACCACCTTGAGCTCCGCGCTGCCGTCGCTCTGCGGCCGCAACTCCCCGTACAGCAGCGTGAGGAAGCGGCTGCGCGCGCCCTCGTCGAGGATGGCGGTGTTGAGCCGGTCCAGCACCGCCGGGCCGCCCAGGCCCTCGCGGGCCAGCAGGCGCAGTGCGTGCCGGGCGAGGCCCGTGACGGCAGCGGCTTCGGGGCCCGTGCCGCAGACGTCGCCGATGGCGAAGCCGAAGGTGCCTTCGGAGATGTCGAAGAGGTCGTAGAAGTCGCCGCCGACCTCGTTGCCCTCTCCTGCCGCGCGGTAGATGACCTCTACTTCCACGCCGCCGCCCACGTCGGGCAGTTCAGGCGGGAGGAGGCTGCGCTGCAGCGACTGGCTGATGGCGGTGCGTTCCGAGTACAGCCGCGCGTTGTCCAGCGCGAGAGCCGCACGGCGGGAGAGGTCTTCGGCGAGTTCGAGGATCTCCTGACGGAACCGTTCGTCTGTCGGCTTGCCGAGCGTGAGCATGCCGATGACGCGGTTGCGGGCCACCAGGGGCAGCACCACTGTCTCGCCGCCGACGGCTGACGCAGTCGCTCGCGAAGTGCCCGAGGACAGGTGCGGTTCGTCCTCGCCCAGTGCCACGCTGCGCAGCGACGTACGGAACGCAGCGGAGTGGGCTGCTTCCGCGGGGGCGCTCCATACGCGAGCGCCGGGCGTGGGGACGGGGTCGGGGGGATCGACCTTGGCCAGAAGGGCTTTGAGGTTGTCGATCCGGTCCTCGTCCTCGTGCAGCACGTAGGAGAGCTTGGGGTCGGAGCCGGGCTCGGCGACCGTGTAGACAGCGCACCAGGCGGCCAGGGTGGGAACCGTCATCTGAGCCATGAGGGCCAGCGTCTGGTCCCTGTCGAGGGTGCCCGCGAGCAGGTCAGAGGCCTCGACGAGGAAGGAGAGGGAGCCGCGGCGGAGCCGTTCCAGCTCGGTGAGGCGAGCGCGTTCGACTGCGAGGGCGATGCGGTCGGCAGCGAACTGCAGACGCAGTGCCTCTTCATTCGTGTAGCGACCAGGTGACTCGGTGGCGACGCCCAGCGAACCGGTCAGCCGCCCCTCGACCTTGAGCGGGACCGTGACGACCGCGCGCATGCCCGTCCCGTCCAGCAGGGGCACCGCACCAGGAACGACCGTGAGGTCCTCGTGCACGGAGGGCATGCGGGCGGATCCGTACCGTCCCGTTCCGGCCTCGACGGGCACGCGGGCGAAGCGCTGACGGGCGGAGGGCAGACCGGTGGAGGCGCGAACCTCCAGTTCGGTCTCGTCGTCGGTGGCCAGCAGGAGGTAGGCCGCGTCGCCGTCGAGCATGTCGCGTGCGCGTTCCACTGTGCGCTGCAGCAGTCCGTCGAGGTCGTCGGGAGCGGGGGAGCCGATGAAGATTTCGAAGGGGTCGGACGGCCCCTCGCCGTTGTCCTGGCGGCTTGCGGAGTCCGGCGCGGGGGAGCGCAGCGGTGTCTGGAGAATGGCGCGCTCGTGGTCGCGTACGAGGAGGCAGACGGTGGACGGTTCGCCGTCGCTGTCGCGCACGCGCAGGTGCGAGGCGTAGACGGGGATCGTACGGCCGTCGGCGCCGCGCAGCCCGTAGGAGCCCTCCCAGCGCGACAGCTGGAGCGCCTCGGCGATGCCCGTGCTGGTGCCGGGGGTGTGGGGCCAGGCCGCGAAGTCGGTGAGGGGCTTGCCGGACACCTGCTCGGCCGCGTAACCGAACAGATGCTGGGCGTCCTCGTTCCAGGCGGCGATCGATCCATGGCGGTCGACTTGGACGACGGCGACGTGGACGCGTGTATCGGCCACGGGGAGAGCGTCGTCGGGCAGCGCGGGGCCGGCAGCCCGGGTTCCGACCGGGCGTTCGGGGAGGTCGAGGCTGAACCAGACGCGCTTGTCGGCTGCCGTGTAGTCGACGCCCCAGTGCGACGCCAGGGCGGCGCAGAGCAGCAACCCGCGGCCGCCCTCGCGGTCGGGGCTGGCGATCACCTGGGCGGGATCCTGCAGCGGCAGTTCGCGTTCCGGGTAGCGGTCGACGACCTCGACGCGGACGCCGTCGCCGTCGCGCAGGCAGACGACCTCCGCAGCGGTGCCGGCGTGCACGACGGCGTTGGTCACGAGTTCGCTGGTCAGGACGACGGCGTCGTCAACGATGTCGCCCAGGCCCCAGCCCTGGAGGGTGTCCCGTACGAAGGCCCGGGCCGTCGCGACGGAACGTCCGACAGGCTCGAACGTGGCCGCTGCCCTCGCGGTGATCACTTGCTTCCCCTTGTATCGCTGCTCACTGCCGGCGGGTCCGCCGCTGCCTCCGTCCGCGTCCGGCGGGAGGCCCTGGGGCACGATGCGGGGTGCTCCGCCGCCGGTCGCGGACGTGCTGCCGTTGCTGTGCCCGCCGCCGCTGCCGTCGACCGGGAGACCCATGCCGCTGTCGGCCGGGGCGTCCCCGCGGTCGGCGCTCTTCTCTTGCGTCACCCGCGGCGCCCCTCCGTTGCTCTTCGTGCCCTGGCGGCTGCCCCTGCACGCTCCGTGCTCTTCTGTGCCCTTCGTGCCTTTCGCCCTGTCCCCGGCGCATCGGGGGTGGATGGACAGCCGGAGGCCAGGTTACTTACGTTCGCAGTGTGCGCGGGTGCCGGATCCGGTGTGTTTTCCGGCCGGGCCGTGTGTAGAGCTGTGTGCCATGCTGCCGAACTGTTATCGCCTGGTTCGGGCAGGGTGAAACACTGGGAAGGCTCGAAGCAACAACCCGGGTATGACGGCAGTACGGTCGACCCTTCGGGAGGGACACGGTGGAGTCTGGCGCAGCGGCGCGTAGCAGGAGTACGCGCCCGAAGGGCGGCCGCTCCCGGAAGAGCGGGACGATCGAGGTCGACGCGGCTTCCGTCAACAAGCTCCTCACGGCGTTGACGGCGATGCGGGACGGCAATTTCCGCAAGCGTCTGACCGTCACGGGAGACGGGCCGATGGCGGAGATCGCGGCCGTCTTCAACGAGGTCGCGGATCAGAATCTGCATTTGACGGGTGAACTGGCGCGGGTGCGCCGCGTCGTCGGCCGTGAGGGGAAGCTGACCGAGCGGCTGGAGACCGGCACGTGCGAGGGCTCCTGGGCCGCCGCCATCGACGCGTCGAACGCGCTGGTGGAGGACTTGGTCCGGCCCGTCTCCGAGGTCGGGCGGGTGCTGTCCGCGGTCGCCGAGGGCGACCTGGAGCAGCGGATGGATCTCCGCTCGCGGGGTTCGGACGGCGGCGGGCACCCGCTGCGCGGCGAGTTCCTGAAGGTCGGGCGCACGGTGAACGGCCTCGTCGATCAGTTGTCGACGTTCGCGGACGAGGTGACGCGCGTCGCGAGCGAGGTCGGTACGGAGGGCAAGCTCGGCGGGCAGGCGCGTGTGCGCGGCATGTCCGGGTCCTGGAAGGATCTGACGGACTCCGTCAACACGATGGCGTCCCGGCTCACCGCTCAGGTGCGGGACATCGCGCTGGTGACGACCGCGGTCGCCAAGGGTGATCTGTCGCGCAAGGTCACCGTGCACGTGGCCGGCGAGATGCTGGAGCTGAAGAACACCGTCAACACGATGGTCGACCAGCTCTCCTCCTTCCAGTCCGAGGTGACGCGCGTCGCGCGCGAGGTCGGCACCGAGGGGGAGCTGGGCGGGCAGGCGCGGGTGCAGGGCGTCGCAGGCGTGTGGAAGGACCTGACGGACTCCGTCAACCTCATGGCGGGCAATCTCACCTCGCAGGTGCGTGAGATCGCACAGGTCACCACGGCGGTCGCCAACGGCGACCTCTCCCAGAAGATCACCGTCAACGCCCGGGGCGAGGTCGCGCAGCTCGCCGAGACGATCAACACGATGACCGAGACGCTGCGGACCTTCGCGGACGAAGTGACGCGTGCGGCCAACGAGGTCGGCACCGAGGGCGTCCTCGGGGGCCAGGCGCAGGTGCCCGGTGCGGCCGGGATCTGGAAGGACCTCACCGATTCGGTGAACACCGCGTTCCGCAATCTCACCGCTCAGGTGCGGGACATCGCGCAGGTGACGACGGCGGTGGCGAACGGCGATCTGTCGCAGAAGGTGACGGTCGATGTCTCCGGCGAGATGCTGGAGTTGAAGACCACGGTCAACACGATGGTCGACCAGCTGTCCTCGTTCGGTGCGGAAGTCACCCGCGTGGCACGGGAGATCGGCGTCGAAGGCGAACTGGGCGGTCAGGCGCAGGTACCCGGCGCCGGCGGCACGTGGAAGGACCTCACCGATTCGGTGAACACCGCGTTCCGCAACCTCACCGGCCAGGTCCGCAACATCGCGCAGGTGACGACGGCGGTGGCGAACGGCGATCTGTCGCAGAAGGTGACGGTCGACGTCTCCGGCGAGATGCTGGAGCTGAAGAACACCGTCAACACGATGGTCGACCAGCTGTCCTCCTTCGCGGAGCAGGTCACCAGGATGGCCCGCGACGTGGGCACGGAGGGGCGCCTCGGCGGCCAGGCCCGCGTGGACGGCGTATCCGGCACATGGAAGGACCTGACGGACTCCGTCAACTTCATGGCCGGGAACCTCACCTCCCAGGTGCGGAACATCGCGCAGGTGACGACCGCCGTGGCGCGGGGCGACCTGTCCCAGAAGATCAAGGTGGACGCGCGCGGTGAGATCCTGGAGCTGAAGAACACCATCAACACGATGGTCGACCAGCTCTCGGCGTTCGCGGAGCAGGTCACCCGCGTCGCCCGCGAAGTCGGTACGGAGGGGCGGCTGGGCGGCCAGGCGCAGGTGCCCGGGGTCGCCGGTGTCTGGCGCGACCTGACGGACTCCGTGAACGGCATGGCCGGCAACCTCACCGACCAGGTGCGGAACATCGCGCAGGTCGCTACCGCCGTGGCGCGGGGCGACCTGTCCCAGAAGATCACCGTCGACGCCCGTGGCGAGATCCTGGAGCTGAAGAACACCCTCAACACGATGGTGGACCAGCTGTCCTCGTTCGCGGAGCAGGTCACGCGTGTGGCCCGCGAGGTGGGTACCGAGGGCATCCTCGGTGGCCAGGCGGAGGTCAAGGGCGTCTCGGGTACGTGGAAGGACCTCACGCAGTCCGTCAACTTCATGGCGAACAACCTGACGTCCCAGGTGCGGAACATCGCGGAAGTCACCACGGCGGTGGCGCAGGGCGACCTGTCGAAGAAGATCACCGTCGACGCGAAGGGCGAGATCCTTGCTCTGGTGACGACCGTGAACACGATGGTGGACCAGCTGTCCTCGTTCGCGGAGCAGGTCACGCGTGTGGCCCGCGAGGTGGGTACGGAAGGCATGCTCGGCGGTCAGGCGCGGGTGCCGGGCGTGACCGGCATCTGGAAGGACCTGAGCGAGAACGTCAACCTGATGGCGAACAACCTGACCAGCCAGGTGCGCAACATCTCGCAGGTGGCCACCGCGGTCGCCAACGGCGACCTGACGAAGAAGGTCACCGTCGAGGCGAGCGGCGAGGTCGAGCAGCTTGCGGACACCCTCAACACGATGGTCACGGCGCTGTCGACCTTCGCGGAGGAAGTCACGCGCGTGGCCCGCGAGGTGGGTACGGACGGTGTGCTGGGCGGTCAGGCGCGGGTCGCCGGGGTCGCCGGCACGTGGAAGGACCTCACCGAGTCCGTGAACTCGATGGCGTCCAACCTCACCGGGCAGGTCCGCAACATCGCGATGGTCACGACCGCCATCGCCCGCGGTGACCTCACGAAGAAGATCGACATCGAGGCCAACGGGGAGATCCTGGAGCTGAAGACGACCATCAACACGATGGTGGACCAGCTCTCCTCCTTCGCGGAGCAGGTCACGAGGGTGGCCCGCGAGGTGGGCACAGAGGGGCAGTTGGGCGGCCAGGCGCGCGTGCAGGGCGTGGCCGGCACGTGGAAGGACCTCACCGACTCGGTGAACGAGATGGCGTCGAACCTGACCCGCCAGATGCGGGCCATCGCCGACGTCGCGACCGCCGTGACGCGCGGCGACCACAACGTGCGCATCGACGTGGAGGCGGCCGGCGAGATCCTGCAGCTGCAGGGCTACATCAACACCATGATCGCCAACCTGCGCGAGACCACCCTCGCCAACCAGGAGCAGGACTGGCTCAAGGGCAACCTCGCGCGGATCTCCGGACTCATGCAGGGCCGCCGGGACCTCACCGACGTGGCCGGTCTGATCATGAGCGAGCTGACGCCCGTCGTCTCCGCGCAGCACGGCGCGTTCTTCCTCGCCGTCTCGACGGACGAGGACAAGGAGGACGTCGGCATCGGGGCCGATCACAGCGCGGACGGCCAGTACGAGCTGCGGATGCTGGGCAGTTACGGCTACTCCAAGGGCACCATGCCCATCACCTTCGGGCCGGGCGAGTCCCTGGTGGGCACGGCGGCGCAGGAGGGACGGACGATCCTGGTGGAGAACGCTCCGCCCGGATACCTGAAGATCTCGTCCGGTCTGGGCGAGGCGCCTCCGGCCCATGTGATCGTCCTGCCGGTCATCTTCGAGGGGACGATCCTGGGCGTGATCGAGCTGGCGGCGTTCCAGCCCTTCGCGCAGATCCAGAAGGACTTCCTCAACCAGATCGCGGAGATGATCGCGACCAGCGTCAACACGATCAGCGTCAACACGCGGACCGAGGTGCTGCTGCGGCAGTCGCAGGAGCTGACCGAACAGCTGCGGGAACGTTCGGAGGAGCTGGAGAACCGGCAGCGGGCGTTGCAGGAGTCCAACGCGCAGCTGGAGGAGAAGGCCGAACAGCTCGCGCAGACCAACAGCGACATCGAGATCAAGAACAGGGAGATCGAGGAGGCCCGGCAGGTCCTGGAGGAGCGTGCCGAGCAGCTGTCGGTCTCGATGCGCTACAAGTCCGAGTTCCTCGCCAACATGAGCCACGAGCTGCGTACACCGCTCAACTCGCTGCTCATCCTGGCGAAGCTGCTCGCGGACAACGCGGAGGGCAATCTCTCCCCGAAGCAGGTCGAGTTCGCGGAGACCATCCACGGCGCGGGGTCGGACCTGCTGCAGCTGATCAACGACATCCTCGACCTGTCGAAGGTCGAGGCGGGCAAGATGGACGTCAGCCCGACGCGCATCGCGCTCGTCCAGCTCGTCGACTACGTCGAGGCGACGTTCCGGCCGCTGACGGCGGAGAAGGGCCTCGACTTCTCCGTGCGGGTCTCGCCGGAGCTGCCGGCGACGCTCCACACAGACGAGCAGCGGCTGCTGCAGGTGCTGCGGAACCTGCTGTCCAACGCGGTGAAGTTCACCGACGGCGGCGCCGTGGAGCTGGTGATCCGTTCCGCCAAGGCGGAGGTCCCGGAGGTCATCCGCGAGCAGATGCTGGAACACGGCTCGCTGCTGGACGCCGACGCAGAGATGATCGCCTTCTCCGTCACCGACACGGGTATCGGCATCGCCGCGAGCAAGATGCGGGTCATCTTCGAGGCGTTCAAGCAGGCGGACGGCACGACCAGCCGCAAGTACGGCGGCACGGGGCTGGGCCTGTCCATCAGCCGGGAGATCGCGCGGCTGCTCGGCGGTGAGATCTACGCGGCCAGTGAGCCGGGCCGCGGATCGACCTTCACGCTCTACCTTCCGCTGCATCCGACCGAACTGCCGCCGCAGGGTTACGCGCAGCTCGGTTCGAACACCCTGGCCATCGCCGCGGCGGCGGAGACCACGGCGGCGGCTGCGGAGCGCATCGAACCGCTGGAGCGCGTCGACGCCGCGGAGGAGGCCTCCGGCGAGCTTTCCGAGGACGCCGCCGTGACTTCCGAGGAGGAGGGCGAGGAGCCCGCCGCCTCGGAGGCGGAGCGCGCTGCCGCCTCACTCGTGCGGCGCCGCCGGCAGCGCTCGGCCACAGAGGGCGAGCAGCAGCGGGAGCTGCCCCCTGAGGCGCAGCCCGAGCCGCGAGCCCTGCAGAACGGCCGCGGCGGTGGCCGCAACGGACGCGGTGGTACCCGCGCCGGCGGCAACGGGGCGCCGGACAAGGCGCGTTCGGACTCGGCCGAGGGTGCCGAGCAGGCGCAGGACGAGGACTGGCTCCACAGCGGCCAGGATCTGGTCGAGCCCGGCCCCGGGGGTGATTTCTCCGGGGAGAAGGTGCTCATCGTCGACGACGACATCCGCAACGTCTTCGCGCTCACCAGCGTGCTGGAACAGCACGGGCTGCAGGTGCTCTACGCCGAGAACGGGCGGGAGGGCATCGAGGTGCTGGAGCAGCACGACGACGTCGCGGTGGTGCTGATGGACATCATGATGCCGGAGATGGACGGCTACGCCACGACGGCTGCGATCCGCAAGATGCCGCAGTTCGCCGGGCTGCCGATCATCGCGCTGACGGCGAAGGCCATGAAGGGCGACAGGGAGAAGAGCATCGAGGCAGGTGCGTCCGACTACGTGACCAAGCCGGTCGACACCGACCATCTGCTGTCTGTCATGAGGGAGTGGATGAGGACGCGTTGATATGGCACCGTGCCAGTGGGGTTCGGCTGCTGACGCAGTGTGCCGAAGTCGTGTGAAGTACGGTCGAGGGGGAACCTTTTGTTCCCCTGATGCGTTTCTGATGTGTGCACAGTGACATCACGGTGACAGGGTGTGGTGAACCGCGGCGTGCGGCTACGATGACCCGCACAAGGACTGGCGGCGTCGAAGAGCCGCTTCCACGGGCGGCGTCCGAGGGGCTGCCGGGGCGAGGAGGACGGGCCATGGTGCAGAAGGCCAAGATCCTCCTGGTCGATGACCGGCCGGAGAATCTGCTGGCGCTGGAGGCCATCCTCTCCGCGCTCGATCAGACGCTGGTGCGGGCATCGTCAGGGGAGGAAGCGCTCAAGGCGCTGCTGACGGACGATTTCGCGGTCATTCTGCTGGACGTCCAGATGCCTGGGATGGACGGCTTCGAGACCGCCGCCCACATCAAGCGCAGGGAGCGTACGCGGGACATCCCGATCATCTTCCTCACGGCCATCAACCACGGTCCCCATCACACGTTCCGGGGCTATGCGGCCGGCGCGGTGGACTACATCTCCAAACCGTTCGACCCGTGGGTGCTCCGCGCCAAGGTCTCGGTCTTCGTCGAGCTCTACATGAAGAACGTCCAGCTGCGTGAGCAGGCTTCGCTGCTGCGGCTGCAGTTGGAGAACGGCAGCGGTTCGGGGCAGCCGTCGGAGGGCCCCTCCGACGAGGCGGGCGAGCCGCCCGGTCTGCTGTCGGAACTGTCGGCCCGCCTCGCCGCCGTCGAGGAGCAGGCGGAGGCGCTCTCGAAGCAGCTCGGCGACAACGCGGAGTCGGCCACTGTCGCGACGGCCGCGCACCTCGAGCGGAAACTCTCCGGGTTGCGCCGTGCGCTCGACGCCCTCGAACCGGGGACGGGTGGCAGCGCCTCGGCCCAGGTCCCGTCGCAGAACTGACCGGAGCTGACCGAGTCTCGCCTGGCCGAAGCCGTCGGCGTTCCACTGCGGACCGGCTTGCGGCCGCTCGGGGCTGACCGCCCGTCATACCCGCCCGTTCGTGCCTCGGACGCCCCGCGGCGGTAACCTCACCACCATGGCCTCTCGTACGTCAGGCACCGGAAAGGCAGCCGCCAAAGCTCCCGCGAAGAAGGCTGCCACGAAAAGGCCGCCGGCGAAGAAGGCCACTGCCAAGAAGGCACCGGCCAAGAAGTCGGCAGCCAAGGCGAAGGCCAAGTCCGCGGCCAAGCCCGCCCCTTCACCGACAGCGGGCGTCTACCGTCTGGTGCGCGCGTGCTGGCTCGGTGTCGCACATGCGGTCGGAGCGCTGTTCCGGGGGATAGGGCGCAGTACGAAGGCCCTCGATCCGGCACACCGCAAGGACGGGCTGGCCCTGCTGCTGCTGGGCATCGCACTCGTCGTGGCGGCGGGCACGTGGTCGAACCTCAAGGGTCCCGTCGGCGAGCTGGTCAAGATGCTCATCACGGGGGCGTTCGGCCGTCTCGACCTGCTGGTGCCGATACTCCTCGGCGTGATCTCCGTACGGCTGATCCGCCACCCGGAGAAGCCGGAGGCCAACGGACGTATCGTCGTGGGCCTTTCGGCGCTCGTCGTCGGCGGGCTGGGGCTCGTGCACATCGGGTGCGGAGCGCCGGGGCGCGGGGAGGGCCACGCGTCGATCCAGGACGCGGGCGGTCTGATCGGCTGGGCTGCTTCCCGGCCGCTGATCGAGGTGGTCGGCGAGGTGCTGGCCGTGCCGCTGCTGGTGCTGGTAGCGGTGTTCGGCCTGCTGGTGGTCACGGCCACGCCCGTGAACGCCATTCCGCGACGGCTGCGCGCCCTCGGGGTGCGGCTCGGAATCGTCCACGACCCTGAGCCCGCGGGGGTGGAGTTCGAGGACGACGGGGAGTACGGGCGGCCTGCTCGCGGGGGACGGCCTCGCGCGCACAGCATGCGCAAGGACTACCTGGACCCGGCACATGCCGAGAAGGAGGCTCTCGACCGGCGCCGCTCGTCGAAGGGCCGGTCGAGGCGGGGCGGTGCCGCCGGGGGGCGGGAGAGCGATTCCGTCGACGTGGCGGCGGCTGCCGCGGCGTCGCTGGACGGGGCGCTGCTGCACGGCGTTCAGCCTTCACCGCTCGTCGCGGATCTGAGCAACGGCGTCTCCTCGGGTGAGCGCCGCCGGGCAGCGGAGGCCCGGGCGAGCTCCGAGGGTGCGGCCGCACCGCAGGAAGCCGGCGAGGTCGAACACACGCCCGTACCCGATCTGACGAAGAAGGCGGCTCCGGAGGAGGCCGGCGGGCTGCCTGCCCGTGCGGAGCAGCTGCAGCTGTCCAACGACATCACCTACGCCCTGCCCTCACTCGATCTGCTGACGAGGGGCGGTCCAGGGCGTACGCGCAGCGCCGCCAACGACCGCGTCGTCGAGTCGCTGACGACGGTTTTCACCGAGTTCAAGGTGGACGCGGCGGTGACGGGCTTCACCCGCGGGCCGACGGTGACGCGTTACGTCGTCGAGCTCGGGCCCGCCGTGAAGGTCGAGAAGATCACGGCGCTGACGAAGAACATCGCGTACGCGGTGGCCAGCCCCGACGTGCGCATCATCAGTCCGATCCCCGGCAAGTCCGCCGTCGGCATCGAAATCCCCAACAGCGACCGGGAGATGGTCAATCTCGGCGACGTGCTGCGTTCGGCGGAGGCAGCGGGCGAGGAACACCCCATGCTCGTGGGGCTGGGCAAGGACGTCGAGGGAGGCTACGTCTCGGCCGACCTGACGCGGATGCCGCACATGCTGATCGCCGGCGCGACGGGCTCCGGCAAGTCGTCCTGCATCAACTGCCTCATCACCTCGATCCTCGCCAGGGCCACGCCCGACGACGTGCGGATGGTCCTCGTCGACCCGAAGCGCGTGGAGCTCACGTCGTACGAGGGCATCCCGCACCTGATCACCCCGATCATCACCAATCCCAAGAAGGCGGCCGAAGCGCTCCAGTGGGTCGTGCGGGAGATGGATCTCCGCTACGACGACCTGGCCGCTTTCGGATACCGCCACATCGACGACTTCAACGCGGCCGTGCGCAGCGGGAAGATCTCGGCACCGGAGGGCAGCGAGCGGGAGCTGTCGCCTTACCCGTACCTCCTCGTCATCGTCGACGAGCTGGCGGACCTGATGATGGTCGCCCCTCGTGACGTCGAGGACGCGATCGTGCGGATCACGCAGCTCGCCCGGGCGGCGGGCATCCATCTGGTGCTGGCGACGCAGCGTCCGTCCGTCGACGTCGTCACCGGCCTCATCAAGGCCAACGTGCCCTCCAGGCTGGGCTTTTCCACGTCGTCCCTCGCGGACAGCCGCGTCATCCTCGACCAGGCGGGTGCCGAGAAGCTCATCGGCAAGGGTGACGGCCTCTACCTCCCGATGGGCGCCAACAAGCCGGTGCGCATGCAGGGCGCCTACGTCGACGAGGACGAGATCCACGCGGTGGTCGAGCACTGCAAGGCCCAGATGGCCCCGGTCTTCCGCGAGGACGTGACGGTCGGGCAGAGCAAGAAGAAGGAGATCGACGAGGAGATCGGCGACGACCTCGATCTGCTCTGCCAGGCGGCGGAGCTGGTCGTCTCCACGCAGTTCGGTTCGACGTCGATGCTGCAGAGGAAGCTGCGGGTCGGCTTCGCCAAGGCCGGGCGGCTGATGGACCTGATGGAGTCGAGGGGCGTGGTCGGGCCCAGCGAGGGGTCCAAGGCGCGGGACGTGCTGATCAAGCCTGACGAACTCGAGGGTGTGCTGGCCGTGATCCGCGGGGAACCTCACCCATAAGGACGAGTGAGGCAACCGTTTCCGTCGCGCGTACGTCAAACCGGAGACGGGAGCGGACGGAAGCGTTCAAAGTCGGGAGGTACGACGATCCCGATGGCGTACAAACTCCGTCCGCCCGCTTGCCCCACTCTTTTGCTCCGCCCCTAGACTGAACGTCCAGCAGGTGGCTACACGCTCGAAAGGCGCCCCCGTGTCCATCGGCAACGCAGCGGAAGAGGACCGGCCATCGGTCGGTCAAGCCCTCCAACAAGCCCGTAACGACGCCCGACTGAGCATCGACGAAGTCAGCACGTCGACGAGAGTGCGCGTCCCCATCGTCCAGGCCATCGAAGCGGATGACTTCTCCCGGTGCGGCGGCGACGTCTACGCACGCGGACACATCCGCACGCTCGCCCGCGAAGTCGGACTGGATCCCAAGGAGCTCGTCGCGCAGTACGACGCCGAGCACGGCGGCCGTCCTCAGCCGACCGCGCCGGCAGCGCTCTTCGAGGCCGAGCGGATCCGTCCGGAACGGCGAAGGCCCAACTGGACCGTGGCCATGGTCACGGCCATCGTCATCGTGATCGGCTTTGTCGGCTTCACCCTGATCGGAGGAGAGGAACCGGCCACTCCGCCGGCCGCCGAGGAGACCCCCTCCTCGCAGCCTTCGCAGCCGGGCAAGTCCTCGGAGTCGGCCGACCCGACCGACACGCCCCCGGCGGACCCCAAGCCGTCCGACAGCGCGATCGCCGCTGCCCCGGCGGACAAGGTGACCGTACAGATGACGGCCGAGCAGAACGTGTGGATCTCTGCGGAGGACCACAACGGCCGGCTCGTACACGAAGGTGTGCTCCAGAAGGGGAAGAGCAAGACCTTCACCGACGACGAGCGCCTGAACCTCGTCCTCGGCAACGCCGGCGGCGTGAAGCTCTACGTCAACGGCAAGGAGGTCAAGGACGTGGGCGAGGACGGCCAGGTTCAGCGGGTCTCCTACACCCGCGGCGACCCCGAAGCAGGCTGAGCGCCGGCAGTTCCGGCCGCGAGTAAGTCCGAAGTCGCGCCGTCCGCCCCCGTGGGGGAAGGCGGGACTTCGGACTTAACCGTTTCCGGGGCCCGGCCGCGGCCTCGTACGAGGTCGCGCGGGGGGTTGCGGGCAGCGTCACCTGCGGGCCGTGGCCACGACACGACGAAGTACGCTGAGTCCATGCCCGAACGCCGCACCGTCGCCCTTGTCACGCTTGGCTGCGCCCGGAACGAGGTCGACTCCGAAGAGCTCGCAGGCCGCCTCGCGGCGGACGGGTGGGACCTCGTCGAGGAAGCCGCCGAAGCAGACGTCGCCGTGGTCAACACCTGCGGTTTCGTCGAGGCCGCCAAGAAGGACTCCGTAGACGCACTGCTGGAGGCCAACGACCTGAAGTCCGGGGAGGGTTCCGAGGGGAACCGCACCCAGGCGGTCGTGGCCGTGGGCTGCATGGCCGAGCGGTACGGCAAGGAGCTGGCGGAGGCCCTTCCCGAAGCGGACGGCGTGCTCGGCTTCGACGACTACGCCGACATCTCCGACCGGCTCCAGACGATCCTCAGCGGCGGCGTCCACGCCCCGCACACCCCGCGGGACCGGCGCAAGCTGCTGCCCGTGAGCCCGGCCGAACGTCAGAGCGCCGGACCGGCCGTGGCCCTCCCCGGCCACGGCACGGACGCCCAGGGGGCGGCCGCTGAGCCCGAGGACCTGCCCGACGGGCTGGCCCCCGCCTCGGGGCCGCGGGCTCCCCTGAGGCGCCGTCTGGACGGCAGCCCGGTCGCGTCCGTGAAGCTGGCGTCGGGGTGCGACAGGCGGTGCTCCTTCTGCGCAATCCCCTCCTTCCGCGGCTCGTTCATCTCGCGGCGGCCCTCCGACGTACTCGGCGAGACGCGGTGGCTGGCCGAGCAGGGCGTGCGGGAGGTGATGCTCGTATCGGAGAACAACACCTCCTACGGCAAGGACCTGGGCGACATCCGCCTGCTCGAGACGCTGCTGCCGGAGCTGGCCGCGGTCGACGGAATCGAGCGCGTCAGAGTCAGCTACCTGCAGCCGGCCGAGATGCGTCCCGGCCTGATCGACGTCCTGACGGGCACCGACAAGGTGGCCCCGTACTTCGACCTGTCCTTCCAGCACTCCGCTCCGGGGGTGCTGCGCGCGATGCGCCGCTTCGGGGACACGGACCGCTTCCTGGAACTGCTGGACGCGATCCGCTCGAAGGCGCCGCAGGCGGGTGTCCGGTCGAACTTCATCGTCGGTTTCCCCGGCGAGAGCGAGGCGGACGTCGTGGAACTGGAGCGCTTCCTCGGCGCTGCCCGGCTGGATGCCGTCGGTGTCTTCGGGTACTCCGACGAGGACGGGACGGAAGCGGCCGGATACGAGGAGAAGAACGATCCGGGAGTGGTGGCGGAGCGCCTGGAGAGGGTCTCCCGGCTGGCCGAGGAGCTGTCCGCGCAACGTGCCGAGGAGCGCCTCGGTGAGACGGTGCGGGTCCTCGTGGAGTCCCTGGAGGACGAGGAGGGCGCCGAGGGCGTCACGGTCCTGGGGAGGGGGGCGCACCAGGCGCCCGAGACGGACGGCAACGTGCTGCTGGACGTCGCCGCGCTGCCGGGACGTGAGTTCGTGATCGGAAGTATGGTCGAGGCCAAGGTGGTCGCCACCGAAGGTGTCGACCTTGTCGCCGAACCTCTGGGTGGTGCTGTCGAGGGAGGCGACGAGGGCGGCGGAAGCAGCGAGGAGGCAGCCACATGACAGGAATGCCTGCCTCCGCGTCGAGTGGTGGTGCGATGGCCCAGCCCCAGCCCCAGCCCCAGCCCAGACCTCAGCCCGCGGCCGGCGCGGTCGCCGCCGTCCGCAAAGTAAGCCTGTGGAACATCGCCAACATCCTCACGATGGTGCGGCTGCTGCTTGTGCCGGGCTTCGTGGTGCTGATGCTGGCACAGGGCGGGCACGACCCGGCCTGGCGGTCGTTCGCGTGGGCGGCGTTCACCGTCGCGATGATCACGGACCTCTTCGACGGCGAGCTCGCCCGGCGCTACGACCTGGTCACCGACTTCGGCAAGATCGCCGACCCGATCGCCGACAAGGCGATCATGGGCACGGCGCTGGGATGCCTGTCCGCGCTGGGCGATCTCTCCTGGTGGGTGACGGGGGTGATCCTCTTCCGGGAACTGGGCATCACGGCGATGCGCTTCTGGGTCATCCGGCACGGGGTGATCCCCGCCAGCCGCGGCGGCAAGCTGAAGACGCTCGCGCAGGGGGTGGCCGTGGGCATGTACGTGCTGGCCCTCACGGGGCCGCTGGCGACGCTGCGCTGGTGGGTGATGGCGGTGGCGGTCGCGTTGACGGTCGTGACCGGTTTCGACTACGTGCGCCAGGCCGTCGTGCTGCGGCGGGCGGGGCGTGCGCGCGAGGGGGCGGAGGAGAGCAAGGGAGTGGGGTCGTGACGCAGGAGCGCGAAGAGGACTACTTCGACGTGTCCGTCGAAGTGCTCGACCTCCTGATCGAGCGGGACGAGACCGTGGCCGTGGCCGAATCGCTGACCGGTGGCATGGTCGCCGCCGAGATCACGTCGGCACCCGGCTCGTCGCAGGCGTTCCTGGGTTCGGTCACCGCGTACGCGACCGACGTGAAGCAGGAACTCCTCGGAGTGGACGGCGACCTGCTGCAGCAGCGCGGTGCCGTGGACGCCGAGGTCGCCAGGCAGATGGCGCAGGGGGTGCGGAAGCTGCTGCGGTCCACCTGGGGCGTGGCGACGACCGGGGTCGCAGGCCCGGAACCGCAGGACGGGAACGAGGTCGGCACCGTCTACGTCGCCGTGGCCGGTCCGCGGGGTGCGGACTCCCGCCTGCTGCAGCTTGACGGGAATCGCGCCACAATCCGCAAAGGCAGTGTGACGAACGCGCTGAAGCTGCTTAATGAGGAACTGACGGGGAAGATGCGGCCGAAGGATACGGAACAACACGGGGGGAATTGATGTTTGCAGCCCTGAGTGAACAAGACATCGCTCCCCGCACGGCTGGAGCCCGAGGCGGTACGGTGGAGCCTGAAGGATTCACACCCCCTGGGGTGGTGGGTATCAAGCTGTGGAAGACGCCGCGCGTTGAGAGGGAGGAGCACCGATGATTCTGCTCCGTCGCCTGCTGGGTGACGTGCTGCGTCGGCAGCGCCAGCGCCAGGGCAGGACCCTGCGCGAAGTCTCTTCATCTGCCCGGGTTTCGCTCGGGTATCTCTCCGAGGTCGAGCGCGGCCAGAAGGAAGCCTCCTCGGAGCTGCTGTCCTCGATCTGCGATGCGCTGGATGTGCGGATGTCCGAGCTCATGCGCGAGGTCAGCGACGAGCTGGCTCTGGCGGAGCTGGCCGAGTCCGCCGCGAGCGACACCGTGCCCGCGCCGATGCGCAGGCCTGTGCTGAACCCCGTCTCCGTGACTTCGGTCACAGGGGTTCCGGAAGAGCGCGTGACGATCAAGGCGCCCGCAGAGGCAGTGAACGTGGTCGCGGCCTGAGGGCCCGTACCGCCGGCTGTACTTCATCGAGACCCCGCCGGGTTCCCGGCGGGGTCTCGGTCTGTGGTCGCGAGGTCGCGGAGTGTGCGCGAGCATGAGCACTATGCAGCCGTTCCCTGGTGTCCCGGAGGTGCGATGGCGGCGCTGAACGGTGGGCTGCCGGGCCGCGGCCGGGGCGTACTTCCCGCTGTGCTGTGCGGGGTGTGGTGCTGCCTGGTGGCGTGGTGGCCCGAGGAGCATGCGGCACCGGGAGCGGCCTTCGTCCTTCTCGGCTGGGGGCTCGGGCTGCTGCCCGTCCACGTCACGCTCAGGGGACCGTGGTCGGGGCGGGGGAGGTCCGTTCGCCGCCCCGGACGGCGGGCGGTGAGGCGTTCCGGCCGCAGCAGAGCGGTCGGGAGGGTGGAGACGTACCGGGGAGGCGAGCAGCGGGCGCGCACGTCGCACGGCGAGCGCCGTCCGTCAGGCGGCCGGTACCGGGAGGACCGCCGGATTCGCCTTCACGGGCGGCGCTGAGGCCGGCTTCCGGCAGCGCCGCGGGGAGCATGCGAGCGGGGTCAGCCGCGGTGGGTGCCTTGCTCGTCCCGGCGCGGGCCCGGCTGGCAGCGGGGGCAGTAGAAGACCGGACGGAGCCGGTCGGGCGGGCCGTGTGTGCCTGCGGCGACAGGCGTCCCGCAGCGGTGGCAGGGGCGGCGGGTCCGTCCGTAGACCCACACCGCCCGGTCGCGGTCGGCTCCTGATGGCGCGCGCGTCGTACGGCGGGCGAGGCGGCCCTTGTTGTCGTCCAGCAGGCGGTGCGCGGCGGCGAGAATGCGCCCCGGCAGATCCTCGGGAAGCTCCCCCACAGGAGTCCAGGGCGAGGTGCCCGCGAGAAAGCAGAGTTCGGCAGCGTAGACATTGCCGATCCCGGCCAGGTTGCGCTGGTCCAGGAGGGCTTCGACGAGCGGGCGGCCAGGGTCAGTGGTGAGGCGGCGCTCGGCCTCGGCTGCGTCCCAGTCGGGGCCGAGCAGGTCGGGCCCCAGATGGCCGACCGCTCCCGACTCCTCGTCGGTGCGCAGCAGTTCGAGGACGGGGAGGCGGTATCCGGTGGCGGTGGTGGAGCCGGCGGCGAGCACCGCACGGATCTCGTGCCAGGGCCCGCCCCCGCCCCGGGGGCGCCGCTGCGGGCTGCTCACTCTCCAGGAACCCTCCATGCCCAGGTGCGAATGGACGGTGACGCCGCCCTCGACGCGCATGAGGATGTGCTTTCCGCGGGGGACGACTTCGAGGAGGATGCGCCCGCCGAGGTCGGCGGTGGCGATCTTGGGGACGCGGAAATCCGTACGCGTCAGGGTCCGGCCGGCGAGCGCGTCATGGAGCTGGCGCGTGCTGTACCAGACGGTGTCTCCTTCGGGCATCGCACATCCTGGAGCAGTCGGGACGGAGGGTGGGCGACGGCGCACGGTGGAAGGGCTGCCGCCGTCCCCTGCGGACGGCTTTCCCGGCTATCGCGCCCGGAGCCGGAGCCCCCGCGGGGTCGCGTGGAAGCCCGCGCTCTCCAGCATGGTGCCTATCGGCGAGGAGAGCGAAGGCGTCCCGTTCACACGCTCGACGGTGACCGTCCCCAGCGCGCCGTCCTGAGCCGCCCGTGCCAGCGTCTCGGCGGCCGTCGTCAGTGCAGACGCGGCTCCGGGGTGGCCCTGGGGGTCCGCCCCGGCTGCCTCCGCGGTGCCGCCCGCCTGGGAGCCGCCGGGCCAGGCGAGCAGCGTCTTCCCGCCGCGTTCCATGTAGAGCGTCAACTCCCCGTCGACGAGCACGACCACGGCTCCCGCCTTCCGCCCCGGCTTGTGCGTGGCCCCCTCGGGGGGATCCGGCCACGGCAGCGCCGCGCCGAAGGCGTTCGCCGGGTCGGCGGCGGCCAGGACGACTGCCCGGAAGTGCTCTTCGCGTTCGCGTGCGGAGTGCACGGCACGGAGCCGGTCGATGGCGCCGTCCATCGCGAACTGGGCCGCGCCAAGGCCCTCCACGACGTAGCCGCGCCGGGCCTGGCCGCTCTCCTCGAAGGCCGCGAGCACCCTGTACGCCGCTGAGAAGCCGCCCTGCACGCCCTCCGCCGACACCGCTCCCCGGGTGACGATGCCGTGCCGGTCGAGGAGCGTACGGGCCAGCGCGTGCGCGCGATGCGTCGCGTCGGGCTCGGGGACGGGCAGCAGGGACCAGCGGCCCGCCACCGTCGGCGGGCCGTTGCGCGAGGCGGTCGGACGGTTCGTACCGCTGCGGGTCGCTGCCGCCGTCAGAGAGCCGTAACGGCCGCGGGGGACGGCCCGCTTGGCGCGGTGCGCGGTGGCTCCCGCCGTGCGGCCCGAGCCCAGCAGGGCACGGAGGGGAGCGAGGGAGTCGTTGCCGACATGGCCGTACCAGGCCAGGTCCCACAGTGCGTCGGCCAGTTGGGGGTCCGTCACCTCCGGAACCGCCGTCGCGCGCACCTGGTCGGCGATCTGACGGAAGAACAGGCCGTAGCCCGGCGCGAGGGCGTCCAGCACCGAGCGGTGAAGCGGCGTCAACTCCAGCGGCAGCGGCGGTGGGAGCAGCAGAGGAGCGTTGTCGGCCGGGTAGAGGGAGATCCAGCCGTCCTTGCCCGGCAGGGAGCCGGCGCCGGCCCAGATCACCTCGCCGGTGGTGGTGAGTTCGTCCAGCATGGCCGGTGCGTAATCGCGGACGCGGCCGGGCAGCACCAGCTTCTCCAGGGCCGAGGCAGGGACCGGCGCCCCTTGCAACTGCTCGACCGTGCGCAGCAGTCCGTCGATTCCCCGCACCCTGCCGGAACCCAGATGCTGCCACTGGGGGAGGAACGCGGCGAGTGCGGGCGCCGGAACGGGCTCCAGCTCCTGCCGCAGCGAAGCCAGCGAACGGCGGCGCAGACGGCGGAGCACATTCGCGTCGCACCACTCCTGGCCGATGCCCGCCGGGTGGAACTCGCCCTGGACGAGGCGGCCGCTCGCCGCGAGGCGGTGCAGCGCGCCCTCCGCCACGGCGGCGCCCAGCCCGAAGCGGGCGGCCGCGTCGGCCGAGATGAACGGGCCGTGGGTGCGGGCGTAACGGGCGAGGAGATCGCCGAGGGGGTCGGGCACCGGCTCCGTGAAAGCCTCCGGGACCCCTACGGGCAGCGCCACGCCCAGCGCGTCCCGCAGCCGGCCGGCGTCCTCGACGGCCGCGAAGTGCTGCTCGCCGGCGATCCGTACGCGGATGGCACGCCGGGCGGACTCCAGATCGGCCGCCCACTGCGGATCGCCACCCCGTTCCCGCAGCTCCGCCGTCGTCAGCGGCCCGAGCAGCCGGAGCAGGTCGGCGACGCCCTCGGCGTCCTTGACGCGGCGGTCCTCGGTGAGCCACTGCAGCTCCTGCTCCAGCTCGGCGAGCACCTCCGCGTCGAGCAGCTCCCGCAGCTCGGCCTGGCCGAGCAGTTCGGAGAGCAGCCGCGAGTCGAGGGACAGCGCGGCAGCACGCCGCTCCGCGAGCGGCGAGTCCCCCTCGTACAGATACTGCGCGACGTAACCGAACAGCAGAGAGCGAGCGAAGGGGGACGGGTCGCTCGTCGTGACCTCGACGACGCGGACCCGGCGAGACTCGATGTCACCCATCAGCTCGGACAGCCCGGGCACGTCGAAGACGTCCTGCAGGCACTCCCGCACGGCTTCCAGCACGATGGGGAAGGACCCGAACTCGGAAGCCACCTGGAGCAGTTGGGCCGCCCTCTGACGCTGCTGCCACAGCGGCGTGCGCTTGCCCGGGCTGCGGCGCGGCAGGAGCAGCGCACGCGCGGCGCACTCGCGGAAGCGGGCCGCGAACAAGGCGGAGCCGCCCACCTGGTCGGTGACGATCTGCTCGACGTCGCCCTTGTCGAAGAGCACGTCAGAGACTCCGACAGGCGCTTCGCCGGAGTCGAAGCCCGCGTCCCCGGCGGCCCCGGAGGCCTCGTCCAGCAGGTCGAGCCCCATCAGGTCGGCGTCCGGGAGTCGCAGGACCAGGCCGTCGTCGGCGTGCATGACCTGTGCGTCCATGCCGTAGCGCTCGGTCAGGCGGGCACCGAGGGCGAGAGCCCAGGGGGCGTGCACCTGCGCGCCGAACGGCGAGTGCACGACGATGCGCCAGTCGCCCAGCTCGTCGCGGAAGCGCTCCACCACGATCGTGCGGTCGTCCGGCAGGTGGCCGCAGGCCTCGCGCTGCTCGGCGAGGTACGTGAGGAGGTTGGTGACGGCCAGCTGGTCGAGCCCGGCGGCGGCGAGCCGCTCCTGGGCGGCCTCCGCGGGCAGGGACCCCACCTCCCGCAGGAACGCCCCGAGCGCCCTGCCGAGTTCGAGGGGCCGGCCCAGCTGGTCGCCCTTCCAGAAGGGCAGCCGCCCGGGGACGCCCGGCGCGGGGGAGACCAGCACGCGGTCGCGGGTGATGTCCTCGATCCGCCAGGACGTGGTGCCCAGGGTGAAGACGTCGCCCACCCGGGACTCGTAGACCATCTCCTCGTCGAGCTCGCCGACACGGCCTCCGCCCTTCTTCGGGTCGGAGCCGGCGAGGAAGACGCCGAACAGGCCGCGGTCGGGAATCGTGCCGCCCGAGGTGACCGCCAGCCGCTGGGCACCGGGCCGGGCGGTGACGGTCTGGGCGACGCGGTCCCAGACGAGTCGGGGGCGCAGTTCGGCGAAGGCGTCGGACGGGTAGCGGCCCGCGAGCATGTCCAGCACGGCGTGGAAGGCCGACTCCGGCAGCGAGGAGAAGGGAGCGGCACGGCGGACGAGCAGCAGCAGCTCCTCCACGTCCCAGGTGTCCACCGAGACCATCGCGACCAGTTGCTGCGCCAGCACGTCCAGCGGGTTGGACGGGACGCGCAGCGCCTCGATCGCCCCCTCGCGCATCCGCTCGGTGACGACGGCGGACTGGACGAGGTCGCCGCGGTACTTGGGGAAGACGACACCGGCCGAGACGGCACCCACCTGGTGCCCGGCACGGCCGACCCGCTGAAGCCCGGACGCGACGGACGGCGGCGACTCGACCTGCACGACCAGGTCGACCGCGCCCATGTCGATGCCCAGCTCCAGGCTGGAGGTGGCCACGACCGCCGGCAGCCGGCCCGACTTCAGCTCCTCCTCCACCTGGGCCCGCTGGTCCTTCGAGACGGAGCCGTGGTGGGCGCGGGCGAGCAGCGGCGGCGCGCCCTTGGCCGACCCCGACTCGGCCATCACCTCCGCCGGAGTGTGGTGCTCCGGCATGGCCTCGCCCGTCGCGCGTTCGTAGGCGATCTCGTTGAGCCTGTTGCACAGACGCTCGGCGAGGCGGCGGGAGTTGGCGAACACGATGGTGGAGCGGTGCGCCTGCACCAGGTCGGTGATGCGCTCCTCGACGGACGGCCAGATGGAGGGCTTCGCGCCGTCCGCCGGGCCGCTGCCGCCCGTGCCGCTGTCCTGCACAGGGGATCCGGCCAGCTCCCCCATGTCCTCGACCGGGACGACGACCGACAGGTCGAACTCCTTGCCGGACGGGGGCTGTACGACGGCGGCCTTGCGCTGCGGCGAGAGGAAGCGGGCGACCTCGTCCACGGGACGCACTGTCGCGGACAGGCCGATCCGCCGGGCAGGGCGCTCCAGCAGATGGTCCAGCCGCTCCAGAGACAGGGCGAGGTGCGCGCCGCGCTTGGTGCCCGCGACCGCGTGCACCTCGTCGAGGATCACCGTCTCCACGCCGGAGAGGGCGTCCCGGGCGGCCGAGGTGAGCATCAGGAACAGCGACTCGGGCGTCGTGATCATGATGTCGGGAGGGCGCCGGGCGAGGGAGCGCCGCTCTGCGGCGGGGGTGTCCCCCGAGCGGATGCCGACCCTGATGTCCGGTTCGGGCAGGCCGAGCCGCAGGGACTCCTGGCGGATCCCCGTCAGCGGGCTGCGCAGATTGCGCTCCACGTCCACCGCCAGGGCCTTCAGCGGCGAGACGTACAGCACGCGGCAGCGTTTGAGGGGGTCCGCCGGCGGCGGCGAGGAGGCCAGCGCGTCCAGGGAGGCGAGGAAGGCGGCAAGGGTCTTGCCTGATCCGGTGGGGGCCACGACGAGGGCGTCCGACTCCTCGGCGATGGCCCTCCAGGCGCCCGCCTGCGCGGCAGTGGGTTCGCGGAAGGCCCCCGCGAACCACGCCCGGGTCGCGGGGGAGAAGACGTCGAGCGCCGCTGCAGGCGTGGACTGACCCATGCCGTCCATCGTGCACCCGGCCACCGACATCGCCATGCCGCGGCGCTGATCGGGCGGACCCGACGGGACCGCAGGGGCCACAACGGACGCAGAATGGCGGGGTGGAGGGTGAGAGCGCACGGCACTGGCGGCATCCGGCTCTGCCGGAGGTCGATCTGCTGCGCGCCCGCTACCTGCGCAAGACCTTCGCCCGGCACACCCACGACGCCTACGTCCTCGGTGCCATAGCGGAAGGCGTCGAGGTCTTCACGCTCCGGGGAACGCAGCACCGGGCAGGGCCCGGCGGTCTCGCGCTGATCAACCCCGGGGATCCGCACTCCGCCCACGAGGGCGGGCCGGAGGGGTGGCGCTACCACGTGCTCTACGCGGCCCCCGGACTGGTCGCGCGCATCGCGGCCGAGACCATGTCGCTGCGGGGCACGCCGGGCTTCGCCGCCGCGGCAGTGGACGAACCGCAGTCCGCGGCGCTGATCGCGCAAGTGGTCCGGGCGGCTGAGGCGGGCCAGGCCCTCGCTGCGGACAGCCTGATGCGCAGCACCGTCGCGCGGCTGCTGCGGCTTCACGGCGGACCACTTCCGGCGCGCACTGTGCGCACGGCGGGTGCGCGGACAGCTGAACGTGCCCGCGCCGTTCTGGAGGAGCGCATGGTGCGGCCCCCGACCCTGGAATCCCTGGCCGGCGAGCTGAGCACCGGCACCTTCGCACTGCTGCGCGCCTTCCGTGAGCGGTACGGCATGCCGCCGCACGCCTGGCTGACGGACGCCCGCGTGCACAGGGCGATGGCTCTGCTCGAAGCCGGCACGCCGCCCGCGGAGACCGCTGCAGCCGTGGGGTTCACCGACCAGTCCCATCTGAACCGTCACTTCGGACGCATCGTGGGCGTACCGCCGGGCGCGTACCAGCGGGAGCGCCTCGGCGCGCCCGGGCGGCCCTCTTCGGGCACGACGGGCCGCCCGTCCTGAACCGTGCGCACCGAGTTGCAGGCCGCCCGCTGTCGCTGAGCGCAAGAACGTACAAGAAGCGGAGTCCGCCGCTCGCCTAGCGTGGCGGTGTGCGTGAACAGCAAGATCTGTCAGAAGGCCGAGGCCCCGACGAGGCGGCCGGCCGTTCCGGACCCGCGCCCGAGCCCGGCGATGACCGTCCCGGACCGGCATCTGGACGCGGGGACGACCGTGCAGTGGTACGGGACGCCCTGGGTGTCGGTGTCGCAGTGGGACTGTCCGGGTTCGCCTTCGGGGTGACCGCGGTCGGAGCCGGGCTGGGGCTGTGGCAGAGCTGCGCACTGAGCCTCTTCGTCTTCACCGGAGCGTCGCAGTTCGCGCTGGTGGGGGCGCTCGCGGCGGGAGGCGCACCGCTCACTGCCGCGGCGGGCGCCTTCTTCCTGGGTGTGCGGAACGCCTTCTACGGACTGCGGCTGGCCACGCTGCTGCGCGTGCCGGGCCCCGTACGTCCCTTCGCGGCCCACATGGTGATCGACGAGACCGCCGCGGTGGCGCTCGCACAGCGCGACCGGCGAGGTGCCCGCCTCGGGTTCACGGTGACGGGCGTGACGGTCTTCCTCCTGTGGAACCTCACGACGCTGCTGGGCGCCGTGGGCGCGGGCGCACTGGGTGCCACGAAGACGTGGGGACTGGACGCGGCCGGGCCCGCCGTCTTCCTCGCGCTGCTGGCCCCGATGCTCCGCGGTACCGCTGCACGTGCGACCGCCGGGCTCGCGGTCGTCGTGGTGCTCAGCCTGCTCCCCGTACTGCCCGCGGGCGTGCCCGTACTGCTCGCGGCGCTGGCCGCACCAGTGGTCCTGCTGCTGCGCGGACAGTTCCATGCACGGGGGCGCGCAGGCCGTGACGCCACCGAGCCGGCCGAAGCCGGTCACACGGAGCAGGACGCCGCGCCGGGGGCGGGGCGTGGAGAGGACGGGTCATGAACGTGTGGATCGCGATCGCCGCCACTGCCCTGGGCTGCTACGCGGCCAAGCTGCTCGGGCTCTCCGTGCCTCAGGGCGTGCTGGAGCGGCCCGTCGTCAAGCGGCTGGTGACGCTGCTTCCGGTGGCACTGCTCGCCGCGCTCACCGCGCAGCAGACGTTCAGTGAGGGCGGTTCCCTGACGCTGGACGCGAGGGCTGCCGGGATCGCGGCCGCAGCCGTGGCACTGCTGGTGCGGGCGCCCTTCCTCGTGGTGATCGCCGTGGCGGTACTGGTGACCGCGGGAGTACGGGCTCTGAGCTGAGGCGTCGCAGCCCCGCGGAGATGCCGGGCGCCCAGGCGCTCGGACGCGGGGACGCGCCTCGATGTGCGCCGGTGCTGCTGCCGGGGCCGTGAGCGTGCCTCGACGAGTGCGCCGGAGGACGGCCGGACCGGAGCTGGATACTGGGCCCATGCGGTTGACGGATTTCTGGCAGCGGATGGCGGACCACTTCGGCGAGGCCTACGCCGACTCCTTCGCCCGCGACCACGTGATGTCCGAACTCGGCGGCCGTACGGTCTGCGAGGCCCTGGACGCCGGCTGGGACGCGAAGGAGATCTGGCGCACGGTGTGCGCCGTCATGGACGTGCCCGCGGAGAAGAGATGAGCCGGTGGGGTGCTGCCGCTCCGTGGCGCGGTCCCGTCCCGGCCGTTTCTGAGCAGCCGTTATGAGCAGGCCTTTCCGGAGTTATCCACAGAAATCCGGGGTGACTTGACGCAAAAATCGAACATCGATTCTTATGGAGTTCCTGGCGGGCCGGGGGAGCATCCCGCTCCCGCCCTTCCTGCCCGGAGCGGGCTCCGGGCGGATTGTCAGTGGCAGCCGCTAGCGTCGTGGACGTGAAGCGATCGACTCAAGCAAACCGGGTGGCACCGATGGCAGAAACCGACCGCGAGAAGGCGCTCGAAACAGCCCTCGCGCAGATTGAACGGCAGTTCGGCAAGGGCGCCGTGATGCGCATGGGGGAGCGGCCGAACGATCCGGTCGAGATCATCCCCACCGGGTCCACCGCACTCGACGTCGCGCTCGGCGTCGGCGGCCTGCCGCGCGGCCGTGTCGTCGAGGTGTACGGCCCGGAGTCCTCCGGCAAGACGACTCTGACCCTGCACGCGGTGGCCAACGCGCAGAAGGCGGGCGGCACGGTCGCGTTCGTGGACGCGGAGCACGCGCTCGATCCCGAGTACGCGAAGAAGCTCGGCGTCGACACGGACGGGCTGATCCTCTCCCAGCCGGACAACGGCGAGCAGGCGCTGGAAATCGTCGACATGCTCATCCGCTCCGGTGCGCTGGACCTGATCGTCATCGACTCCGTCGCGGCGCTCGTCCCGCGTGCGGAGATCGAGGGCGAGATGGGCGATTCGCACGTCGGTCTCCAGGCCCGCCTGATGAGCCAGGCGCTGCGGAAGATCACCGGTGCGCTCAACCACTCCAAGACGACGGCGATCTTCATCAACCAGCTCCGCGAGAAGGTCGGCGTGATGTTCGGCTCGCCGGAGACGACCACCGGTGGCCGGGCGCTGAAGTTCTACGCGTCGGTGCGGCTCGACATCCGCCGCATCGAGACCCTCAAGGACGGCACGGAGCCGGTGGGCAACCGGACCCGCGTGAAGGTCGTCAAGAACAAGGTGGCTCCGCCCTTCAAGCAGGCGGAGTTCGACATCCTCTACGGGCAGGGCATCAGCCGTGAGGGCGGCCTGATCGACATGGGCGTCGAGAACGGCTTCATCCGCAAATCCGGCGCCTGGTACACCTACGAGGGCGACCAGCTCGGGCAGGGCAAGGAGAACTCCCGCAACTTCCTGCGCGACAATCCGGACCTGGCCAACGAGATCGAGAAGAAGATCAAGGAGAAGCTGGGTATCGGTGTGGCTCCGGAGGAGCCCACGGGCGAGCCCGGCGTCGACGCGGCGGGCTCGGCGGCGGACGGAGCGCCTTCCGCGGCCAAGTCGGTGCCGGCACCGGCGGCGAAGACCAAGTCCGCCAAGTCCGCCGCCGCGAAGAGCTGATCCGTGACGCGGCGCAGCCAGTGGCCGGTGCGCGAAGACAGCGGTGGTCCCACCTCGTCGAGGGCCGAGGTGGGATCACCGCGCACATCACGTACGCGTATGCCACGCGGCTCCCGGCGCAGGGACGGACGGAGCACCGGCTCCGGCTCTCACGCCCGACCGCACGTGGGCCCGGAGCCCGAAGAGGATCACCTCGACCTCGACGGCGACCTCGACGGCAACCGCGACTTCGACCCTGATGGCGGGGACGAGAGCGCGGCCGGGGGTGGCCGCGGCGGAGAGGCAGTGGCCGCGGGTGGTCCGGACGGGGGTGCAGAGAAGGACCCCGTCGAGCGTGCCCGAGCCGTCTGCCTCCGCCTCCTGACGGGGACGCCCCGCACCAGGAAGCAGCTCGCCGACGCCCTGAAGAAGCGTGAGATCCCCGACGAGGCCGCCGAGGAGGTGCTCGCCCGCTTCGAAGAGGTGGGCCTGATCGACGACGCGGCATTCGCCGACGCCTGGGTCGAGTCCCGGCACCACGGCCGGGGGCTCGCCCGCCGGGCGCTCGCCCGTGAACTGCGCCTGAAGGGTGTGGAGTCGGAAGTCGTCGACGAAGCGGTCGGGCAACTCGACTCCGAACAGGAGGCGGAGACGGCCCGCGTCCTCGTGGAGAGGAAGCTGCGCAGCACCCGGGGTCTCGCCCAGGAGAAGCGCATACGACGCCTCGCCGGGATGCTGGCACGCAAGGGGTACGGCGAGGGACTTGCGCTGCGTGTGGTCCGCCAGGCGCTGGAAGAAGAGGGCGAGGACGGGGAGTTGCTGGAGCACTACCTGCCGGACGACTGACGGGCGCTGCCCCGGTCCGGTAGCCGCTCGGCCCCGAAGGGCGGATCCTGCGTACCCGACTGTTCGGTGCCGTAAGACGACGTCCACTACCGATCGGGCTCCGCCCCGACGTGACCGCGGGCCGGCGGCGCTCGCTACCGGCGCGTGTCCCGGGAAGCAGGGGAGTGCGCTCCGGTGAAGGGTCCACCGCGCAACGCGTCCGCGCATGCACGCAGTTGCGCGATGCGGGGCGCCGGCAGGGCCGTCACCAGGTGACCGTCGGGCCGTATCACCAGCACGGTGTGAGGGGCCGCGCCCGGGTAGTCCTCCGTCACCAGCAGCTCGGCCTTCAGCGGCAACGCCCCCACGGCCGCGGCGAGTTCGGGCATTATCCCGGCGGACAGCCAGTGCCTGCTGTCCCACACCCCGGTCCCCGGGGCGACGAGCACCACAAGCAGCTCGCCCCCGTTGCCGCAGAGCCGCTCGCGCAACCGGCCTCGTTCGCCGTCCAGGGCGATCACCGGTACGTCGCGCACGAGCTCCCCCGACTGCGTGGCGACACGCACCGAGTCGACAGCGCCTCGTGCCGGTGCCAGCGGTGAGCTTCTGTAGGCCGCGGGTGAGCCCAGCAGTCCCTGCCCGAGGTGCCCGTCCGTCAGCAGCTCCAGCGGCGTACGCGCACCGCCGCCGGGAAGGATGGCCCGCAGTCCGCCGCCTTCCCGGCGTACCAGCGGCAGCGCCTGGTCGACCGCGCGCAGCCGGGAGCCGACGGCGCCGCGCCGCTCCGACTCGTAGCTGTCGAGCACCACGTCGACGGCGTCCCGGTCGACGCGCGGCCCGCGCACTCCGCCCGTCTCGTGCCACACCACGGCGAGCTTCCACGCGAGGTTTGCGGCGTCCCTCAGGCCCTCGTCCACGGACTGCACCCCGAGAGCGCCCACCAGATGTGCCGCGTCCCCCGCGAGAAAGGCACGCCCCACACGCCACCGCCGGGCGAGCCGCTGGTGCGACGTGTGCACTCCCGTGTCCAGGAGCTCGTACGGGCCGGACGCCGCGGCGTCACGGCCGCCGCCCGCCGCGCCCTTGCCGGAGCCGTCGGCTCCGCTCTCGCGGTGCCAGTGGGCAAGCGTCGAATGGATGCGATCCAGCAGCGCTTCCGGCGTGACGAGGTCGCCTCGGGCCGGCAGCAGCCAGTCGAGCCGCCACACCCCGCCGGGCAGGGGGCGCGCGGTGACCTCGCTCAGTCCGCCGTCCAGATCGCGGTCCAGCAGCGCCTCCGACTCCCAGGGGAGCCGCGTCCGCAGGGCCGCGACCGCGTGCCGCTCCACGGCCGTACGTCCGGCGAAGGGCACCCCCAGCAGTTTCCGCACCGTCGAGCGCGCACCGTCGCAGCCCACCAGGTAGCTGCCGCGCCACCACGTCCCGCCGCCGTGGCCGTCCCCGCCGTCTCTGCTGCGCGGGCGCGTGTGCGCGGTGACCCCTGCCGCGTCCTGTTCGAGGATGTCCAGATGGCTGCCCGGCATGACGCGTGCCAGCTTCTCCTGTGCGAGTGCCGCGCGCAGTGCCCGCTCCAGCGCGTGCTGTTCCACGTGGAAGGGGGCGGTGGTCTCGTCGAGTTCTTTCTGGTGGACGGTCTGCCGGCGGCGCCTTGCGCGCCACGAAGTCCAGCGGGCGGCAGGGACGGCGGCTCCCGGGGCCGAGGGAAGCCATGCTGCCGTGTCGGGACGCAGTACGCAGGTGCGGGCTGCCCGCGCCGTCACTTCGCCGTCCCCGTTGTCGAGGACGAGGGAAGGCACCCCGTACCTGGCGAGGGCCAGTGAGAGGGCGAGGCCGGTCGGTCCGGCGCCGACGACGATGACTTCGGACTCGGTCACGCGCGCGTCACCGTGCGGATTCCTGCTCCGGTTCGCGTGCCGGACAGTCCCTTGCGGCAGGTGTGCGCCAGGCGTCCCGCACCGCGCGTCACCCGTGCCGCGGGAGCGGCCGGCGAAGGGGGAGTCGGCACAGGTGGAGCCTCGTGAGCGATCACGCAATGTATGCAACCCAGTGCAAGGTCACCCGTCAAGCTGCGGGGGCGGAGGCCCGGACTTGTCATGATCTGTCCGGGCCTCCGCCCCCGCCTCGTCCTTACGCTGCTCCGTCCCCGCCGGCGTACTCGGCCGGGGACGGCCCGTCAGATCGCGGCCCCTCCGCCCGCGCTGCCCATGTCGGGCGTCGCCTTCTGGGCCTCGGCGACCTTGATGCCGGTCTTCGTGCGGCGTCCGCGCCGCTCGATCCAGTTGGCCAGCGCGGAAAGAGCGAGGCACATGGCGACGTAGATGGCACCGAAGACGAGGACGACCGGAACGTAGGGGTTCTCACCGTCGACGAGGATGGTGCTGGCCATCTGACGTCCGGCGTAGAGCAGTTCCTCGTACGTGATGACGAAGCCCAGCGACGTGTCCTTGAGGGTCACCACGAGCTGGCTGACGATCGTCGGCAGCATCGACCGCACGGCCTGCGGGATCAGCACCGTCGTCATGACCTGGGTCTTGCTCATGCCCAGGGCGTACGCGGCTTCGCTCTGCCCCTTCGGCACGGCGACGATGCCCGCGCGCAGGACCTCGGCCTGTACGGCTCCGTTGTAGAGCGTGAGTCCGATGACGACGGCCCACAGCGGCTCGCTGGTGAAGAAGCCCACCCACAGCACGTAGATGGTGATCAGCAGCGGTACGGCGCGGAAGAGTTCGATGATGCCGGTGGCGACCCAGCTGACGGGCTTGTGGTCCGACAGCCGCGCCACGGCCAGCAGCACCGCGAGGACGAGCGACAGCACCCCGGCCATGGCGAACGCCTGGAGCGTGCTGACGATGCCCGTGACGATGGAGTTGCGGACGCCCGCGTAGTTGAAGATGTCCCACATGGCGCCGTCGAACTGGCCCTTGGAGGCGAGCCGGTAGACGACGAAGCCCAGCAGCGCCAGGAGGCCGGCCGTGCCGATCACGGCGTACAGGCGGTTGCGCATGCGGGCCTTGGGCCCGGGTGCGTCGAAGAGGACGGACGAGCTCATCGGGCGACCTCCAGACGGCGCTCCAGCAAGCGGAAGAGACCGCTGATCGCGAAGACGAGGACGAGGTAGGCGAGGGCCACCCAGACGAAGATGACCATGACGTTGAAGCCCTTGTCGCTCAGCACCTTCTGCACGCTGAAGAGTTCGGGGTTGTTGAAGGCGCCGGCGATGGCCGAGTTCTTCGTCAGCGCGATGATGATGCTGCTGAGAGGCGGCAGCACCGTCCGGGTCGCCTGCGGCAGTACGACCATCCGGAGCGTCTGCACGAAGGTCATGCCGAGGCTGCGGGCCGCCTCCGCCTGCCCGAGCGGCACGGTGCTGATGCCGGAGCGGACCGCCTCGCAGACGAACGCCGACGTGTAGAAGCCCAGTGCCAGCACGCCCAGGACGTACGAGCTGATGCCGGGGAAGACGACCTGCGGCAGGACGAAGAAGGCGACGAGGAACAGCAGCGTCAGCGGGGTGTTGCGCAGCAGCGTCACCCACACGGTGCCGAAGGCGCGCAGGGGCGGCACGGGTGAGACCCGGAAGCCGGCTATCAGCACGCCCAGCACGAGTGCCAGCAGAGCGCTGGTCGCGGTCAGTGAGACCGTTCCGATGAATCCGTCGCGGAACAGGTCCAGGTGATCGAGCAGAACATTCATAGGGTCTCCGCTGGGCGGTCAGGGAAATGCCGCGTCCCGTACGCCCGCCCGCGAGGCGGGCGTACGGGACGGCGGGTGACGCCGGTGGCCGGCAGGGCTTGCGGCGCGCCGGCAGCGTTCACGGAGCGCGGCGCGCCGGCAGGCCTCGCGGCGCGGACTCAGCCGCGCTCGAGGGCCGGGGGCTCCTCGAACTTCGAGCCGGAGCGGCCCAGCGTGGCGTCGTACGCCTTCTTGTAGCTGCCGTCCTTCTGGTGCGCCTCGACGGCGTCGAGCACGGCCTCCTGCAGCGCCTTGTCGTCCTTCTTCAGGCCGATGCCGTACGGCTCCTCGCTGAAGGTCTCCCCGACGACCTTGAGCTTGGTGGGACGCTCGGCGGCGTAGCCCTTGAGGATGGCGTCGTCGGTGGTCATGGCGTCGACCTGGCCGTCGAGCAGCTGCTTGACGCAGTCGGTGTACTTGCCGAACTCGACGGGCGTCGCGCCGTACTTCGACTTGTTGTCCTTGATGTTCTGCAGCGGCGTCGAGCCGGTGATCGAGCAGACCTTCTTGCCCTTGATGCTGTCCGGGCCCTTGATGGACTTCTCGTCCTTGCGGACGAGCAGGTCCTGGCCGGCCATGTAGTACGGGCCCGCGAAGCTGACCTGCTTCTTGCGCTCGTCGTTCATGGTGTAGGTGCCGACCATCAGGTCGACCTGGCCCTTGGAGATCGCGGTCTCACGGACCGAGGAGTCGATCGTCTTGAACTGGACTTCCTTCTCCGGGTCGAAGCCCAGGTCCGCCGCGACCATCTTGGCGACCTCGATGTCGAAGCCCTCGTACTCCTTGGAGGACGGGTCCTGGAAACCGAGGTAGGGCTGGTCGGACTTGGCGCCGATGATCAGCTTGCCGCGCTTCTGCGCCTTCTTGATCACGGGGGAGTCGACGTCGACGTCCTTGGCGACCTTGTAGGTCGGCAGCGCCTTCTTGTCGGTGTCGCCGCCCGGCTTGTCACCGGCGGGGCCCTCCTTGCCGCCGCAGGCGGCGGCGGAGAGGACGACGGAGAGGACCACGGCCGCCGAAGCGGCGCTCTTGCGGAACTTCATGAGAAACATCCCTTGCTCGGTATCGGTGCGTGGGGGCGTCCGGCGGTCCGGCTGTCGGTGGGGTGAGAGCCGGGGGTGCGGGAAGCCGGTCGGCGGTCGCAGGCGCCTGGGCCAGTCGGGATCGCGGCCCTCCGCTCGGCGGGCACGTCAGTGGTGGAGGATCTTCGCGAGGAAGTCCTTCGCGCGGTCGCTGCGGGGGTTGTTGAAGAACTGGTCCGGTGTCGCCTCCTCGACGATTCGGCCGTCCGCCATGAAGACGACCCTGTTCGCGGCCGAGCGTGCGAAGCCCATCTCGTGGGTGACGACGACCATCGTCATGCCTTCGTCGGCGAGCTGCTTCATGACCTCGAGGACCTCGTTGATCATCTCGGGGTCGAGCGCGGAGGTGGGCTCGTCGAAGAGCATCACCTTGGGGTCCATGGCGAGCGCGCGGGCGATGGCGACGCGCTGCTGCTGGCCTCCGGAGAGCTGCGCGGGGTACTTGTCCGCCTGGTTGCCCACGCCCACGCGGTCCAGCAGGGCGCGGGCCTTCTTCTCGGCCTCCTGCTTGTCGGTGCGCCGGACCTTGGTCTGTCCGAGCATCACGTTCTCGAGCACCGTCTTGTGCGCGAAGAGATTGAACGCCTGGAAGACCATCCCGACGTCCGCGCGCAGCTTGGCCAGCGCCTTGCCCTCCTGGGGCAGCGGCTTGCCGTCGATGGAGATGCTGCCCGAGTCGACCGTCTCGAGGCGGTTGATGGTGCGGCACAGCGTGGACTTGCCGGACCCCGAGGGCCCGATGACGACGACGACCTCCCCGCGCGAGATGGTCAGGTCGATGTCCTGGAGCACATGAAGCGCGCCGAAGTGCTTGTTGACGTTGTCCAGTACGACCAGGTCGTCCGCGGCCGGCGCGGCGTCCTTGGTCACCGATACTTCGCTCATCGGCGTGTAGCTCCGTCCTCGTCGGTTGCGAGGACACTAATGAGCGACCGCCACCAGCGTCATTACATCTGAGGGGAAATTGAGCATAACGATCGCGTCGCGAAACGGCACACTGTGCGAGCGCCTGCCCAGGCTACGGGGCTGCTTGTGCCACTGGGAACGCGCCGGAGGCGGTGGGCCGCGAGCACGTCGCCGGAGCGGCGGGGGAATTGCGCACTGTGTCGTACCGGCTGCATAACGGTACGTTCCGCGTGACCGGGAGCCCCTTGACTCACCTGCGCGAATGCGCGTGGATGCAGTGCCGGTGCAGACTCGCCGAACGGCAGGCACGACGATTCGAAGGGAGGCCGGAGTGAGGCTGCTGCTCGTCGAGGACGACAACCACGTCGCCGCGGCGCTCTCAGCGGTGCTGGAACGGCACGGCTTCGATGTGGTCCACGCTCGCAGCGGCGAGGAGGCTCTCCGGGAACTGCTGCCCGCCGACGACGCCCCTCCCTTCGGTGTCGTCCTGCTCGATCTCGGCCTCCCCGACCAGGACGGCTTCGAGGTGTGCGGGCGCATCCGGAAGATCAGCTCCACTCCCGTGATCATGGTGACCGCCCGCGGTGGGGTCCGGTCCCGGATCCACGGCCTGAACCTGGGCGCCGACGACTACGTGGTCAAGCCCTACGACACCGGTGAGCTCCTGGCGCGCATCCACGCAGTCAGCCGCCGGGCGGCCCCCGAGGACAGCGCCGACACCTCCGGCAGCGGCTCCGGCGCACCGGGCGCGCAGGGAGCGGCGGGTGCCGCCGGCGGCCCAGCCGCCGCGGACCGCACGCTCCGGCTGGGGCCGGTCACCATCGAGTTGTCCATGCGCCAGGTCTACGTCGAGGGTGCTCCTGTCGCTCTCACCCGCAAGGAGTTCGAGGTGCTGGCGCTGCTGGCGCAGCGGCCGGGTGTCGTCTTCCGGCGCGAGCAGATCATCAGCGAGGTCTGGCGCACCAGCTGGGAGGGCACCGGGCGGACCCTGGAGGTGCACATCGCGTCCCTGCGCTCGAAGCTGCAGCAGCCCGCACTGATCGAGACGGTGCGGGGTGTGGGCTACCGGCTCGTCGTGCCGTCGCAGACGGCCTAGGCGACCGGGCCGGCAGGGATCCGCGATGCATGCCCGTCTGCTACCGCTGCTGCTCGTCCTGCTGGCGGGTGTGCTCCTCGCCCTGGGCTTCCCCCTCGCGGCCAGTCAGGCCGCCGCGCAGCAGCAGCGCGTCGTGGTGGACCGGATCGACGACACCGCGCGCTTCGCCGCGCTCGCGCAGTTCGTCGCGACGTCGAGCGAGGAGGACGAACGGCGCAAGATCCTCCAGGACGAGCTCGACCGCTACCACGCCCTGTACGGCATCGACGTCGGTGTCTTCCTCCGCGACGGGCGCCCCATGGGGGTCGCGCCGGACGGATGGAAGGTCCCCGAGGACGGTCAGGGCGCCGACGCCTTCGCCGAGGCGCTGGCCGGTCGCCGCAGCCACGACCCCGCTCAGGTGTGGCCGTGGCAGGGGGACGCCCGTATCGCCGTCGCCTCGCCCGTCATCCGGGACGGCGACGTGGCCGCCGTCGTACTGACCGACTCGCCGACCGGGCAGTTGCGTTCCCGGATCGTGCGGGACTGGCTGCCGATCGCCGTGGGCGAGTTCGCCGCGATGCTGCTGGCCGTCGGCCTCGCCCTGCGGCTGACGGGCTGGGTGCTGCGGCCGGTGCGCACGCTGGACAGGGCCGCCCACGAGATCGCGCTGGGGAAGTTCAAGTCGCGGGTGGCCGCCTCCGAAGGACCACCCGAGCTGAGGCGGCTGGCCCGCTCGTTCAACGGGATGGCCGACAACGTCGAGGACGTACTGGAGCAGCAGCGGGCGTTCGTGGCGGACGCGTCGCACCAGTTGCGCAATCCGCTGGCCGCCCTGCTGCTGCGCATCGAACTGCTGGGCCTGGAACTGCCGCAAGCGCACGAGGAGTTCGAGTCCGTCCAGTCCGAGGGCAAGCGCCTCGCCCGTGTGCTGGACGACCTGCTCGACCTGGCGCTGGCCGAGCACGCCCCGGCCGACTTGCGCCTGACCGACGTGGCCGAACTGGCGGCGGAACGCGTCGCTGCGTGGCGTCCCGTCGCGGAGCGCAAGGGTGTCCGGCTGGCGTCGGAGGGCTCCGCGGCCGCCACCGGCTGGGCCGATCCCGTCGCACTGTCCAGTGCGCTCGACGCGGTGGTCGACAACGCCCTGAAGTTCACGCCCGAGGGCGGGCCGGTGACAGTGGGCGTCGCCTCCGAGGGGGACCAGGTCACGCTCACCGTCGCGGACGGCGGGCCGGGCCTCAGCGAGGAGGAGATGGAGCGCATCGGCGACCGCTTCTGGCGCAGCAACCGGCATCAGAACGTCTCGGGGTCGGGGCTGGGCCTGTCCATCACGCAGGCGCTGCTGGCCTCCGGAGGGGCGCGCATCGCCTACCGGCGCAACGAGCCCCGCGGGCTGCGTGTGGTGATCACCGTGCCGCGCACGAAACCCTCATCGGACGATCCGCCCGCCGGTCCGGGGAGCGGCCAGGCGAAGCCGAAAAGCTGACCGGTCCAAACGCTTGAGGACCTGACCGGTCCAAACGAGCCGAGGACCTGACCGTTCCGTACGGACTGCCCGGTTGGAACTGCCGGATCGCACTGCCGGGACGGCTGGGACGCGCATCCGGCGACGCGGTCCGAACGCCGTCCCGGCAGTGCACCGTCCTACTGCTGGGCCGTCTGCCTGCCCAGCCGGAGGGTGAGGATCTGGAAGGGACGCAGCGCCACCTCGACCGTGCCGTCCGCGGTCAGCTCCCGCGCCTCGGCGTCCGCGAGGGGACGCTCCAGCAGATCCGTCTCCGTCACGGAGGTGACCGGAGTGCCGGTGGAGAGCACCGTCCGCGCGCGCCCGCCGTGCGACTCGTAGAGCCGCACCACGAGGTCGCCGCTGCGGTCCTCCGCGAGCTTGACGGCCTCGACGACGACCTGGTCGTTGTCCACGCCGACCAGCGGTGCGACGTCGCTGCCGGAGCCCGTCACCGTTCGTTCCGGAAGGTTGATCCAGTGGCCCTCCCGCACGGCGTCGCCGAGCGTGGCACCCGGCGCGAACGCGAAGCGCAGCGTGTGCGTGCCCTGGTCGGTCTCGGGGTCCGGGTAACGGGGCGCCCGCAGCAGCGACAGCCGGACGGTGGTCGTCTGGCCGCCGTCCGAGCGGACTTCGCGCGTGACGTCGTGCCCGTACGTCGAGTCGTTCACGACGGCGGCACCCCAGCCGGGCTCCTCCACGTGGAGCCAGCGGTGGGCGCAGATCTCGAACTTGGCGGTCTCCCACGAGGTGTTGGTGTGCGTGGGCCGGAAGACGTGCCCGAACTGCGTCTCGGACGCGGAGCGGTCGGCCTTCACGTCCAGCGGGAAGGCGGCCTTCAGGAACTTCTCGGTCTCGTGCCAGTCCACCTCGGTCTCGACGTCGAGCACCTTCGCGCCCGCGCGCAGCGTGAGCCGCTGCACTACGGAGGAGCCCCCGAAGGAGCGGGCCACACGCACGGTGGCCCGCTCCTCGCCCGACTCCGCGAGCGCCAGTTCGTCGGTGTCCGTGAGGTCGGTGACGTTGTTGCGGTAGAAGGCGTCGACGTCCCAGGCGTCCCAGTGGTTGGGGAAGTCGGGGTGCACCTGCAGCAGGTTGGCAGCCTCGCCGGGGGCGACGCTCTCTCGCTGCGCTTCCTTGTCGTATGCCGATACGACCAGACCGCGCGCGTCCACTTCGATCCGGAGCAGCCCGTTCGCGAGGACCCAGCCACCGCCGGGGCGTTCCTCGGCCGACACGGGGGTGCCGCCGGCGCGCTCCCGGGCAGGCGCTGCGCCGCCGGCGGGGACGCCGTCCCTCGCGTGCGGTGCCGCGTTGAAGACGAGCGGGACGTCGCCCTCCCCGGCGAGGGCGGCCTGCGCCTCCCCGATGATTGCTTCGAGCTCCGCCTTCACCCGGGCGTAGGTCTCACGGGCCTCACGGTGCACCCAGGCGATCGACGAACCCGGCAGGATGTCGTGGAACTGGTGCAGCAGCACCGTCTTCCACAGCGCGTCGAGCTGTTCGTACGGGTAGGTGTGCCCTGTCCGCACCGCGGCCGTCGCCGCCCACAACTCGGCCTCGCGCAGCAGTGATTCGCTGTGCCTGTTGCCCTGCTTGGTCTTCGCCTGCGACGTGTACGTGCCCCGGTGCAGCTCCAGGTAGAGCTCGCCCGCCCACACGGGCGCCTTCTGCGCGTACTCCTCCTCCGCCTTCGAGAAGAAGGCCGACGGCTTCTCGATGGTCACGCGGGGCGAGCCCTCGAGGTCCTTCAGCCGCTCGGCGCGGGCGAGCATCTCGCGCGTGGAACCGCCGCCCCCGTCTCCCCAGCCGAAGGGGGCGAGCGAGCGGGCGGCGCCGCCCTTCTCCTGGTAGTTGCGGGCGGCGTGCGCCATCTCCTCCCCGCCGAGGTCGGAGTTGTAGGTGTCGACCGGCGGGAAGTGCGTGAAGACGCGCGTGCCGTCGATGCCCTCCCACCAGAAGGAGTGGTGGGGGAATTTGTTCGTCTCACTCCAGGAGATCTTCTGGGTCAGGAACCACTTCGCTCCCGCCAGCTTCACGATCTGCGGCATGGCCGCCGTGTAGCCGAAGGAGTCCGGCAGCCACACCTCCTTGGTGTCCACGCCGAACTCGTCGAGGAAGAACCGCTTTCCGTAGAGGAACTGCCGCACCATGGCCTCACCGCCGACCATGTTGGTGTCGGACTCCACCCACATGCCGCCGACCGGCACGAACTGGCCGTCCGCGACCTTCTTCTTGACCTTCGCGTAGACCTCCGGCCGGTGCTCCTTGATCCAGGCCAGCTGCTGCGCGGACGACATGGCGAAGATGAACTCGGGGTGGTCGTCCATGAGGTTGACCATGTTCGAAGCCGTACGGGCGACCTTCCGCACCGTCTCGCGGACAGGCCAGAGCCACGCGGAGTCGATGTGCGCGTGCCCGACGGCGCTGATGCGGTGGGCCGACGGGCGCGCCGGCGTGGACAGTACGCCACTGAGTGCGGCGCGGGCGGCGGAGGCGGTGCCAACGATGTCATGAAGGTCGACAGCATCCAGCGCGTCCTCGATGGCACGCAGCAGTTCCCAGCGCCGCGCGTCCTCGAGGGGCAGCTCACGCATCAGCGATCCGGTCACTTCGAGGTCCTGGACCAGCTCCCAGACCTCTTCCTCGAATACCGCGATCTCCATGCGCCGCAGGCGGTAGAGCGGACGGTCGCTGGCGGTGAGCTTGTCGCCCTGGTACGTGGGCGTCTGCGGGGTGTTGACGATCGGGTTGGAAGCGGCCTCGACGAACAGCTCGATCTCTTCGTCGCCGGTCGCCGAATCGGCGATGCGCACCCAGTCGTTGCGCGGATTGAGCGCCTTCACGGCCTCGCCGTCCGCCCGGTAGACGAGGCCCTCGCACTGGAAACCGGGCATGTTCCGGTCGAAGCCGAGGTCCAGCACCGCTTCGACGGTCCGGCCCCGCCACTCCTGCGGGACGCGTCCGGTGACGCGGAACCAGGTGGTGCCCCACGCGGGCCCCCACCGCTCGCCCGCCTTCGCGGGCTCGTAGGACGCGTTGAGGCCCTCGTCCACAGGCACGGGCTCGCCGGGTGCGTCCCAGCGCCCGAGGGTCAGGGGTACGGGGCTGCTGTACACCGCGGGCCTGATGCGCTCGTTCAGGACGCGGCGCAGTCGGTCCTCAACGATGCGGCGGTCGTCGTGCATGCGGCTGCTCCGATCTGTGGATCCTCGTTCCTCCTGGTAGGGACCCTGCCATCATGCGCGCCGCGAAGATAGCGCTTGTGATTCGGCCAGCGGTGGCGTAAGGGCACACCGCCGCCGGTCTGTCCGGCGGGAGGGCCGGTGCCGGCGAGCGCGAACGGCTCGCCGCGGCCCGCCTGTTGGGGCCGGAAGGAACCGCCGGGTGCGCCTGAGCCGGAGAGACGCGGAGTCCTCACAGTCCTCACGGGCGTCGAACTGCCTCGGCACCGCGCACGGACGCTGCGGCGCCTTGTGGCGCGGTGTCCACGAGGCGGAGGATGTTTCCCTCGCCCCAATCATGCGCATGCCAATGCAGGCCGTTCAGTTGAGTTCGGTTCGGAGTTTCGGGCCCCTGCCGGGCCGATGAGGAGGACGCACGTGGAGAAGACCACCAGCTCGAAGCCCGCGCGCCGGCGGCTGAGGCGGCTGTCGATCGCCGGAGCCGCGGGAACAGCCGCCGTCCTGGCACTGCTCGCGTTCCCCGCCTCAGCCGTCGTGGGGCCACCGACGGCACTGCCGGCCAACGCGGAGGAACGCGAGAAGACGTTCCAGCCCGCCTACGACTACGACACCGACGGCTGCTACGCCACCCCCGCCATAGGTCCCGACGGGACGCTGAACGAGGGGCTGAAGCTGGGCGGCGACGTCAACGGCGAGTGCCACGACGAATCCGACCTCGACAACACCAACAACTACTCGCGCGAGAAGTGCAACAACGGTTGGTGCGGGATCGTCTACGCCTCCTACTTCGAGAAGGACCAGGTCTCCCTCGGCCCGGGCAGCGCCGGCCACAGGCACGACTGGGAACACGTCGTGGTGTGGGTGAAGGACGGGAAGGCCGAGTACGTCTCGACCTCCCAGCACGGCGGGTTCGCCGTCCACAAGGCCTCGGACCTGCCGTTCGACGGCACGCACCCGAAGGTCGTCTACCACAAGGACGGGGTGAGCACGCACTGCTTCCGGGCCGCCAAGAACGACGGAGGCGACGAACCCCCGGAGAACCACAAGGGCGTGTGGCAGTACCCGGCCCTGGTCGGCTGGAACGGCTTCCCCGAGGGCGTGCGCGACAAGCTCACCGGCGCGGACTTCGGCGACGCGACCCTCGGCATCAAGGACGACACCTTCAACGCCCACCTCGCCGAGGCCAAGCCGGACGACATCCCCTTCGACCCGGACGCCTGATCCGGCGGACAGGCGGTCGGCCCGCCGGCAGGCCGTACCCAAGGGCTCGTCTCATTCAGTGAGTCTGCGGTAGCAGATGAGGATGCAGACGATGCTTGACTTGCCGTCGAACTTCGGAACAACCAAATACGACTTGGACCAGCAGATTCGCCCAACAGTAGTCGAGACCGATGGAGCATTGAATGCCACGCCAAGACACGTCGAACGCGCCGGTCTTCACTCTGTACTACATCGCTATCGATACCGAGGCCGGCGTGACGCCGGAGCAGTTCGAAACCTTTGCTCGTCATAAGGGCGTGCATATTCCCTGCTACCCCGGATGGCGCTGGACGCTGCTGCGCGGCCTGCGTGGCGAACGAGTCGGCCAATACATGATGCTGTTCGAAATCGATGACGCCGGGCAGCGCGACCACTACCTGGCGGCTGACGGCAATCAAACAGAATTGGCACGCCAGTTCTGGCGCGACCGTCCCGAGGCCCGGGAGCTTGTCCGTGAATGGAAGAAATACGGCACATTCAGCGAATTGCCCACGATTTATACCGACTACCGCTTGCTGGCGGAAAACAAGAAGAGCACCGTCGGCGATGGGCCGCGTTATCAGGAGCGCCGCCCAGGAGAAGAACCTCTCGCCCGGGTGATCGGCATCCACAATCTCGCGCTGCGCCCCGACGTCCGGGCGGATACCTTCGAAAGCTTCATCGCTGAAAACCATCATCGCATCGAGGACTATCCCGACTGGAAATTCCGCCTGCTGAAAGGCGAGCGCGGAAACCGGCTGGATCAGTATGTCGTGATGATGGAGATTGCCAGCCTCGCGGCACTTCATGCGTTCTATCCTGATGCGGACATCCCGACTGCTGAGGCTGCCGCATTCGCCAAGGCATATCGGGACACGAAGCAGATGTACGAAGAATGGAAGCAGCTGGCTTCGTTCTCCGGCTCACCGCAGATATACACCGATTACCTGTCGGTGGCGGAAAGCCTGAGCTGACGCAAGTGAGGTGATCTGCGACGGCCGCCGCCCTGCGGTCGCGCAGGTGCCTCGGGCACCACCCGTCGGAACAGCTCCCTCAATTCGCCCGGCACCAAGCGCTCCACAATCCCCACGACCGCAGGCTACCGACTGCATGCCGGCCCAAATGAGACGCGCTCTCAGGGCGGTGCGTGCCGCCGTGAGCGCGTCCCGCGGCGGCGCGAACCCCGCTGTTTCGCCGAGGGCAGACCGCGGCTGCCTTCCCCTGGGGCTGCGCGCTCCTACGCTGGGAAGGTGACCCAACACGCCGCGAACCGAGCCCGCGTCATCCCCCTGTGCCCGCCCGAGACGGCGTCGCCGCACGCACCGCACGGGCAGGGGCGCCCGCCCGTGCGGCCGTCCGCGCACCCCGGGAACCCCGCGGTGGAGCGCCCCGCCGCTCCTGGTGGTCCCGCTGCCGCGAAGGAGCCCCTCTGGAGGGACGTCGTCGGCGACGTCCTGCGGCGTGAGCGGCTCGCCCAGGACCGCACGCTCAAGGACGTCGCGGAGGCCGCCCGCATCTCGATGCCGTACCTGTCCGAGGTGGAGCGCGGTCTGAAGGAGGCGTCGTCCGAAGTGCTCGCGGCAGCCGCCAGGGCGCTCGGCCTGGATCTCGCCGGTCTCCTCGTCCTCGTGCACGAGGAGTTGGTGCGCCTCGCCGGGGTCGCTCGGGCGTCGGCGCCGCGCACGGCGCCCGCTTCGGCCACTTCGTTCCTCGCGCGCCGGCCCGACGCCGCGGGCTCCCGGCACAGCGGCGCGCGCACAAGCCCCCTGCACGGGGAGATGCGCCTCGCCGCCTGACGGCGTGTCCGGCGCCGCCGCCCCCGCTCGACGTGGCGGAACTGACGGCGGCGCCGCAACCGCGCGTCAGGCAGCAGCTTCGGCGCGTTTCGTGAGCACCTCGTCGGCGAGCCCGTACGCCACCGCCTCGTGAGCGGTGAACACCTTGTCGCGGTCCATGTCGGCGCGGAGGGTCCCGACGTCGTGGTGGGTGTGCTTGGAGAGGACCTCCTCGACCTGGGAGCGGATGCGCAGCATCTCCTTGGCCTGCAGGCTGAGATCGGAGACCGTCCCCTGGTGGCCGCCGCTCGCGGGCTGCCCCAGCAGCACACGCGAGTGATCGAGGACGAAGCGTCGTCCGGCGTCGCCGCCCGCGAGCAGAACCGCGGCGGTGGAGGCGGCCTGACCGACGCAGAACGTGGAGATCGGGGCCCCGACGAACGTCATCGTGTCGTAGATCGCCATGAGCGAAGTGAACGAGCCGCCGGGCGAGTTGATGTAGATCGACACCTCCCGCTCCGGGTTCGACGCCTCCAGGTGGAGGAGCTGTGCGATGACGACGTTCGCCACTCCGTCGTCGATCTCCGTGCCGAGGAAGATGACGCGGTCGGCCAGGAGCCGGCTGTAGATGTCGAACGCCCTCTCGCCCTGCGGAGTGCGTTCGACAACTGTCGGGATCGTGTACTGGCTCATGACAACCCCATCCGTCGCTGCGTACGGGCCGGGCGGATGTCCGTGAGCGATTCGACGACGCGGTCGGCCAGCCCGTACTCCGTCGCCTGCTCCGCCGTGAACCAGCGGTCACGATCGCTGTCGTCGGAGATCGTCCGGATGCCCTGACCGCTGTGCGACGCGGTGATCCGTTCGATCGTCCGCTTCATGAACTCGAGGTTCTCCGCCTGGATCGCGATGTCGGCGGCCGGTCCTCCGATCCCGGCGGACGGCTGGTGCATCATGATCCGCGTGTTGGGCATCACGAAGCGCTTGCCCGCCGCTCCGACAGTGAGCAGGAACTGGCCCATGCTGGCGGCGAATCCCATGGCCAGGGTCGAGACGTCGTTCGGGACGAGCTGCATGGTGTCGTAGACCGCCAGACCGGCCGTGACGGAGCCGCCGGGACTGTTGATGCACAGGCAGATGTCTGTCCTCGGGTCCTCGGCGGACAGCATGAGCAGCTGTGCGCAGACCCGGTTCGCGGAGACCTCGTCGACCTGCGTGCCCAGCAGGACGATGCGCTGTGCGACCAGCTGCTCCGCCAGGAGGTCGTCGAAGCGGGTGCGGGGAGTGTCCTCGTCGGCGCTTCGCGCGCCGCGCACCGGCTGAAGGCCGGTCGTCAGCAGGGCCATGGCTCCTCCATGTGTGGGGCGGCCGGGATGCCGCTGTCCTCCACACTCGGCGGGGTGCTGTGCCCGCCCAAGAGATCTCGGCCCCCAGCAGATTCGCCGAAGGCAGAGGCGCGAAAGGGGAGTTGCCGTGGGAGAGCGCGACGACGGGGTGCGAGGCAGGAGCGCTACGGCAGAGGTGCCGCAAAGCGGTGCACTGTCCGGCCGTCGAGCATGCAGCTGTCCGGCCGTCGAGCCGGCCGCCCCCGGGAGCCGGGCCCGCACGGACAGTGCGCTACGGCTTGACCGAGCGGTAGTAGTCCCTCGCGCCTCTGTGCAGCGCCAGCGGAGCCGTGTAGATCGCGGTACGCAGGTCGACCTTCTGTGCCGCGTGGACCTTGTCGCCGATCTGGTCGCGGCTCCTGAGGACCGCCCGCGTCACACCCTCCGTCAGTGCGGTGTCCGTACGGTCCGTGGTCACCAGCAGATTGGCCACCGCCACCGTCTTGACCGGCTCGCCCTGCTGGACGGCCGGGTACGCGTCCGGAGGCATCACCGCTGCCCGGTAGTAGCGGGTCTCGGGCTCGAGGGCGTGCAACTTCGGTACGAGGTCGCCGAGCTGGACGAGCTGGATGTTGGTCTTCGCGGCGAGCCCCTCGATCGCGTTGGTCGGCAGGCCACCCGACCAGAAGAACGCGTCGAGCTTCCCCTGCTCCAGCATGCCGGGCATCCGGTCGATCCCCGCGCGCACAGCGTGAACGTCCTTGTCGACGTCCAGCCCGGCCGCCCGCAGCAGCCTCCCCGCGATGAGGTTCACCCCGGAGCGCTCCTGGCCGACGCCCACGCGCAGTCCCTCGAGGTCCTTCGCACTGCGCACGGCGGAGCCCGCGGGTACGACGAGTTGCATGTAGTCGTCGTACAGCCGGGCACACGCGCGCAGCCGGCCGGCGCCCTTCTCCCTGTTGTCGCGGTAGGTGGCCACCGCGTCGGCGGCCGCGATCGTGAAGGAGGCCTTGCCGGACGAGACCATCTCCAGGTTCTGCACAGAGCCCTGACTGGGCAGCAGCCGCATGTCCACCCCCGGCATCTCGCGGTCCACACGCTCCTTGAGGAGCGAGCCGTAGCGCGCGTACACACCGGTGGGGACTCCCGTGGCGAACGAGACGGTGCCGCTGGGTGCGGGTTGCCCGCCGGGGATCAGCCACCACAGCAGCAGGGACAGCACCACGGCGGCCGCTGCTCCGGCACGCAGCAGTGAGCGCCGGCGCGAGCGGCCGCTGCCCGTGCCGGGGAGGATGCGGCGGAAGCTGAACATGCGCGTGATCGTGCCAGCCCGCGGCCCGGTAAGCGAGGGGCGGGGGCCGTGACGGAGCGCGTACTCTGGTCGACTGAGATGACTGCGAAGACATATGAGCTGCGGACGTTCGGCTGCCAGATGAACGTCCACGACAGCGAGCGGATGGCCGGCCTGCTGGAGGACGCGGGCTACGTGCGCGCGCCCGGGGACGCCGACGGCGCCGACGTCGTCGTCTTCAACACCTGCGCGGTGCGCGAGAACGCCGACAACCGGCTGTACGGCAACCTCGGCCAGCTCGCACCGAAGAAGGCGTCCCGTCCCGGCATGCAGATCGCCGTCGGCGGATGCCTCGCGCAGAAGGACCGCGAGACGATCGTGAAGAAGGCCCCCTGGGTCGACGTCGTCTTCGGCACCCACAACGTGGGGAAGCTGCCCGTACTGCTGGAGCGGGCCCGCATCCGCGAAGAGGCGCAGGTGGAGGTCGCCGAGTCGCTGGAGGCGTTCCCCTCGACGCTGCCCACGCGGCGCGAGAGCGCATACGCGGCGTGGGTCTCGGTCTCCGTCGGGTGCAACAACACCTGCACCTTCTGCATCGTTCCGCAGCTGCGCGGCAAGGAGAAGGACCGCCGTCCCGGTGACATCCTCGCCGAGGTCGAGGCGCTCGTCGACGAGGGCGTCAGCGAGATCACGCTGCTCGGGCAGAACGTCAACGCCTACGGCTCCGACATCGGCGACCGCGAGGCGTTCAGCAAGCTGCTCCGCGCCTGCGGACGTATCGACGGACTGGAGAGGGTCCGCTTCACCTCGCCGCACCCGCGGGACTTCACCGACGACGTGATCGCGGCCATGGCGGAGACGCCGAACGTGATGCCGCAGCTCCACATGCCGCTGCAGTCGGGTTCGTCGAAGGTGCTGAAGGCGATGCGGCGCTCGTACCGCCAGGAGCGCTTCCTCAGCATCATCGAGAAGGTGCGCGCCGCGATGCCGGAGGCGGCCATCACCACGGACATCATCGTGGGCTTCCCCGGGGAGACCGAGGAGGACTTCCTGGAGACGCTCCACGTCGTACGGGAGGCCCGCTTCGCGCAGGCCTTCACGTTCCAGTACAGCAAGCGCCCCGGGACGCCCGCCGCCGAGATGGACGGGCAGATCCCCAAGAAGGTCGTGCAGGAGCGGTACGAGCGCCTGGTCGAACTCCAGGAGGAGATCTCCTGGGAGGAGAACAAGAAGCAGGTCGGCCGGACACTGGAACTGCTCGTCGCGGAGGGCGAGGGACGGAAGAACAACGCCACGAAGCGGCTGTCGGGGCGGGCCCCCGACAACAGGCTCGTGCACTTCGCGCCGCCGGAGGAGGCGGTACGCCCGGGTGACACGGTGACGGTCGGGATCACCTACGCGGCACCGCACCACCTGCTCGCGGAGGCCCCGCCGGTCTCGGTGCGCCGCACCCGCGCGGGCGACGCCTGGGAGGCCCGGCACGCGGCACCCCCCGCCGGCGCGCAGCAGCAGGGCGTCATGCTGGGGCTGCCGACGGTGGGCGTCCCCGAGCCGCTCCCCGCCGACACCGGCGGCTGCGGAGTCCGCTGACACGCGGATCCGGACGGACGAGACGCGTCCGCCGCCGGCGGACGGCGCGGGAGACCGCGTTCCCGCGTTCCCGCTGACGGCTGGGGCAGCCCCCTTGCGGCACCGCCGGCCGCCGGCGAAGTCACCGGCTGCTACGCGGTGTTCATCGTCCACAGGGGGCGCGAGCGGGACGTCCCCACATTCGCTTCACCTGGGCGGCACTCGTACAGGAGCGCGACGGGTGAGACTTCCGGCGCCGCGCGGCGGCGGATCCCCAGTCCGTGCCGCTCGCCGTAATTACGTGATGATCGAGCGGTTACGCAGAGCGACTTGCGGCGTTAAGCTGCGCGCCATGCTTGTCGCCGCAGCCGTATGCCCCTGTCCGCCGCTGCTCGTACCCGAGGTCGCGGGAGGTGCGGCCCACGAGATGGACGCAGCCCGTGCGGCCTGCGACGAAGCGCTGAGACGTCTCGCCGCGGCCCGCCCGGAGAAACTCGTGGTCGTCGGTCCGGCCGAGCCCCCCGCCCGCGGTACGTACGCGCAGGGGGCGCGGGGTTCCTTCCGCGGCTTCGGAGTCGACCTGGACGTCACGCTCGGCAAGGGCGACGCGGTCCCTGACGCGCACCCGCTGCCCTCGTCCCTGGCCGTCGGCGCGTGGCTGCTGAGCCGCGCGGAGTGGACTGCCGCCCCCGTCGAGGGCCTCGGCGTCGGCGAGCCCCTGAACAGGGAGCGGTGCGAGGCCGTCGGTGCCCAACTGGCCGCTTCGGACGAGCGGTTGGCTCTGCTCGTGATGGGTGACGGCACGAACTGCCGCACCCTCAAGGCCCCCGGCTACTTCGACGAACGTGCCGCCGCCTTCGACGCCCGTGCCGCTCGCGCGCTGGACGAGGCGAGCCCGGAGCAGCTCCTCGCTCTGGACGAGGAGCTCGGGTACGAACTGGGTGCGTCCGGACGCTCGAGCTGGCACGTGCTCGCGGGCGCGGCGGCAGCCGGAAAGGGCGAGGCCGGCACCGGCGACGGGTTCGAAGGGCGCCTGCTCTACGACGAGGCTCCGTACGGCGTCGGGTACCTCGTCGCCAGCTGGAGCTGACGGGCGTCGCCGTAAAGCCGCCCTCGGCCGGCCCGTACGGAAGCGGGCGTGTGACTCCGGAGTACTCCGGAGTCACACGCCCGCGGGCCGGTCCGCACCGTAGGAGGCCCGGCTCGGTCCGCTCGGCGGCTCGGACTCCTGGTCAGGCTCCGCCGGGGCCCTTGCCGCGGCCCCCGCCGGAATCGGAGCGTCCCTTACCGCCGCCGTCCTGCCGGCCGAGCTTCTCGGCCTGGTCCTTGGCCTTCTGCGTGCCGCTCCGGATCTGGTCGCTGTACTTGCCCTTGGTCTTGGAGTCGGCCATCTTTCCGGCCTTGTCGACGCCCTTGGAGACCTTGTCGCTGTGCTGGCCCAGCATGTCCTTGACCTTGTCCATGAAGCCCATGGTGGCCACCTTCCTTCTTTGCGGTGTGCCTGAGCGGCGTTTCAGTTTGCGGGCGTCGCCGGCTTCGACGGCGACGGCTGCCTCGGGCGACCGCTGACTCGGAACCGAGATCCTCGCTCTCGTCCACAGCCGCCGGTGCGGCCCGGCCTCCTGCCCTTGCGCCTCCCCGCTCGCCGGCCCGGCACCCTCGGCGGTGCCGGCGGGCGGCTTCCGAGGCGGACCGGAGAACGGTGCAGAAGTCACACAAAGACGCCCATACCTACACTCCTGACCTTACTCATTCGGCCGCGATCCGGCGCTTCGGGAAGCCTCGACCCCTCAACGCCGGGCCGCGGCGTCCCGGAGAGCGACTCCGGAAATACTTGAAAAGCACAACGAAGCCGCTCGGGCCGCGCGTTGCACGGCCCTTCGGGGAGGGGGGACGCCACGGGGGTTTGCGACACTGACGGCGTGAATCCCTCCGCCCTTCCCTCAAGCCGCAGCGAACCGCCGGTCGTCGCCGTGGTCGGACCGACCGCTGCGGGGAAGTCCGACCTGGGCGTCGAGCTCGCCCGTCACCTCGGCGGTGAGGTGATCAACGCGGACTCGATGCAGCTCTACAGGGGCATGGACATCGGCACGGCCAAACTGCCGGACGAGGAGCGCAGAGGCGTCCCGCACCACCTGCTCGACATCTGGGACGTCACAGCCGCCGCAAGCGTCGCCGAGTACCAGAGGCTCGCCAGAGCCGAGATCGACAGGCTCCGCTCCGCGGGACGCGTCCCCGTGCTGGTGGGCGGTTCGGGGCTGTACGTGAGGGGCGCGATCGACGCCATGGACTTCCCCGGCACCGATCCCGTGGTGCGGGCGCGGCTGGAGGGCGATCTCGCGGCCGAGGGGTCGGGAGCGCTGCACTCGCGGCTCGCGCAGTCCGACCCTGCGGCCGCGCGGGCGATCCTGCCGAGCAACGGCCGGCGCATCGTGCGCGCCCTGGAGGTCATCGAGATCACCGGCCGCCCCTTCACCGCCAACCTCCCCGGGCACGAGGCCGTCTACGAGACCGTCCAGATCGGTGTCGACGTGGCCCGGCCCGAACTCGACGCCCGGATCGCGACCCGTGTGGACCGCATGTGGGAGGCGGGCCTCGTCGCCGAGGTACGTGCCCTGGAGGCCGCCGGCCTGCGATCCGGACGTACGGCGTCCCGCGCCCTGGGCTACCAGCAGGTGCTCGCCAGCTTGGCGGGAGAGTGCACCGAGGCGGAGGCGCGCGAGGAGACGGTGCGCGCCACGAAGCGCTTCGCGCGCCGCCAGGATTCGTGGTTCCGACGCGACCCGCGTGTCCACTGGCTGAGCGGCGCGGAACCGGACAGGACGGAACTGACCGGGAAAGCACTGGCCCTCCTGGAAGAAGCGGTCACAGCCTGATCACGTGATGGCATCGGGACGCCCTGCGCGTCCGTCGGGGCCGTGGCGGCGTGCCATCATCGACCATCGTTCGGAGCCTGCAGCCGTAGTTGGGAGGGCGGGTGGCGATGGAGGCCGGCCCTCGTGACAATGAGGAGACAGCCGTCGACGAGGCGAAGCGAGTCGGGCCTGTTGGAAGCCTCGACGACATCACGAGCCTCGACGACCGGGCGGAGGATTCGTCCGGGCACGGCGGCGGTTCCGCTGTCGGCAGTGCCGCGGCGGCTCACCGCAGTGCCGGCTTCCGCGGAAACGGCACCTCCGGTGCGCGTGACGGCCTCGCCGATGCCGTGGACGGCGATGAGGACGGTCTCGGCCACGACTCCGACGAGCTGCGCGCCGTCGACGAGCCGCCCGTCGAACCCCAGGACCTGCGTCCGCCGCGCAAGCTGCGGCTGTGGCAGATCGCCCCGATCGTCGGGCTGAGCGCACTCGGCTCCCTGATGTTCGCGTTCCCCCTCGCCTTCGAGCCGGGCGGCGGCACCGGAGCGGTCGTCTCCATGCTCGGGCTGCTGATCTGCGGCTGCGCCGCGGGCTGGGGCGTCATGGCGGCCCGCCGAGCGGGCCTGATGTGGCCGGGGCTGCCCGCGCGGGGGTCCGGCGACCGCCCGGACTGGCGCGTCGTGCTGCTGTACGCCGTCGTCGTGGGCACCGTCGTGGTGCTGGCCATCTGGCGCGTCGCCCGCCTCCGCTGAGTACCCCAGGCCGCCAGGAGCGGCGAGCGGTGCTCCCGTAGGATCGGGTGCATGGTCAGCGCACAGCCCGTGCCGTTCCTGAAGGGCCACGGCACCGAGAACGACTTCGTCATCCTCCCCGACCCGGACGGCACTCTCGAGGTGTCTCCGGAGACTGTCGCGCGGCTGTGCGACCGGCGGGCGGGGATCGGCGGCGACGGGCTGCTGCGGGTCGTGCGGTCGGCGGCCCATCCCGAGGCCAGGGCGATGGCGGGGGACGCCGAGTGGTTCATGGACTACCGCAACGCCGACGGCTCCGTCGCGGAGATGTGCGGCAACGGCGTACGCGTCTTCGTGCGCTACCTGGAGAGGGCGGGCCTGGCCAAGGCGGGTGAGATCGCGATCGCGACCCGGGCGGGGGTGCGGCGCACGCACCTCGCCGAGGACGGCGGTGAGGTCACCGTCGGCATGGGGTCGGCGGCGCTTCCCGGGGACGAGGTCACGGTCCGCGTGGGTCAACGCGAGTGGCCGGCCGTGCACGTCGGAATGGGCAACCCGCACGCTGTGGCGTTCGTCGCCGATCTCGCGCATGCGGGGAGGCTGCTGGACGCGCCTGAGGTGTCCCCGGCGGCGGTCTACCCGGCGGGCGTGAACGTCGAATTCGTGGTGGACCGCGGCCCCCGCCACGTCGCCCTGCGCGTCCACGAGCGGGGCTCGGGGGAGACGCGTTCCTGCGGTACCGGTGCGTGCGCCGTGATGGTGGCGGCCGCGCGGCGCGACGGTGTGGACCCGGCAGCTGACGGTACGTCGGCGACGTACACCGTGGACGTGCCCGGCGGACGGCTGGTGATCACCGAACGGGCCGACGGCGAAGTCGAGATGACGGGCCCCGCTGTGATCGTCGCGGAGGGCTCCCTCGATCCGGAGTGGCTGTACGCCTGAGGCGTGGATCCGGCGGCACGCAACAAGCGCACTGGTGAACTCCCTTACCTTTAAACGTCCCTCGATGGGGTGATCCGTTTCACGCTGCGCGGGACCCGGTCATCCGCGTGTGCTGGGGTCGGTAGCATCACAGGCCCGGGCCTGTCCGGGGTGTTGCGTCAGCGGAGGTGCCATGAGGAGTCTGAGAAGGCTCAGTCACGCGGCCCTGCTGGGGCAGGGCCCGCGCCGTGACGGTCTGCCCGACGCCATGGAGCACGTCGCCAAAGTGCACCGTGCCCACCATCCCGAAGCCGATCTCGCGGCGCTGCGCCGCGCCTACGTGCTCGCGGAGTCCTCGCACCGCGGACAGATGCGCAAGAGCGGCGACCCGTACATCACGCATCCGCTGGCCGTGACCTTGCTCCTGGCCCAACTGGGCGCGGAGACCACGACGTTGACGGCCTCCCTGCTGCACGACACGGTCGAGGACACCGACGTGACGCTGAATCAGGTGCGCGAGGAGTTCGGCGAGGAGGTGAGCTATCTCGTCGACGGCGTCACCAAGTTGGAGAAGGTCGACTACGGCGCCGCCGCCGAGCCGGAGACGTTCCGGAAGATGCTCGTGGCCACCGGCAACGATGTCCGCGTGATGTCGATCAAGCTCGCGGACCGGCTCCACAACATGCGCACGCTGGGCGTCATGCGCCCCGAGAAGCAGGTCCGCATCGCCAAGGTGACGCGGGACGTGCTGATCCCGCTCGCCGAGCGGCTGGGCGTACAGGCACTCAAGACCGAGCTGGAAGACCTCGTCTTCGCCATCCTCCACCCTGAAGAGCACGCGCTGGCACGGGAGTTGATCGCCGAACACGCCAAGGAGCCCGATCCGCTGACAGGCATGGCCACTTCGGTGCGGCGGGTGCTGCGCGAGGCCGGCATCATCGCGCAGGTCCTCATCCGGCCCCGCCACACCGTCTCCGTGCACCGCCTCCGCCAGAAGAGGGGCGAACTCGGGCCGTGCGACTTCGGGCGTCTGCTGATCATGGTGGAGGAGGACGCCGACTGCTACGCCGTCCTCGGTGAACTCCACACCTGCTTCACGCCCATCGTCGCCGAGTTCAAGGACTTCATCGCGGCGCCGAAGTTCAACCTCTACCAGTCGCTGCACACGGCGATCGCCGACGAGGAAGGCCGCGTGGCCGAAGTCCTCGTGCGCACACGGCAGATGCACCGGGTCGCGGAGGCCGGCGTCATCGCACTCGGCGACCCGCACGGCGTCCCCTCCGGCGGTGACGGCAGCGACACCGAGCCCGGCCCCGGCTGGCTCTCCCGGCTGCTGAAGTGGCAGAGCCACGCCACGGACACCGAGACCTTCTGGACGGAGCTGCGCGACGAACTCGCGCAGGACCGGGAGATCACCGTCTACTGCGCCTCCCCTGGCGCGGCGCCCGCCCCGAGCGGTGGCGCGCTGCCGCTTCCGGCGGGGGCGACCTGCGTGGACGCCGCCTACGCCAGGTACGGGGAAGCGGCCCACCGCTGCATCGGCGCACGCGTCAACGGGCGCCTGACGGCGCTCAGTACGGTGCTGAGGGACGGCGACGCGCTGCAGCTCTTCCTCGAGCCCGCGGCTTCCGCACCGTCCGGTCCATCGCCGGAATGGCTCGACCACGCCCGCACCCCGGCCGCGCGCATCGCGATCCGGCACTGGCTCGCCGCTCACCCTGTGGCGGCGGAGGCGGAGCCCAAGCAGGAGCTGACCAGTGTGGGTGCCACCGGAAACGGTGGCGGTCACGCCCGGCAGGCCGGAGACGGCGGTTCCCGCGCTGTCGCACCCTGCTCGACGGCGGCTCCCGTGTCTCCGCCGGACCCGGCCGACCCGGGTGGCCGAAGCTCCCGGGAGGACAGCACCGGTCCGTCCCCCGACAGCGGCCGCGCGACGGAGACGGCATCGGTTGTGGCCGAGGACCCGCACGCCGTCGTGCGCCTGGCGCGATGTTGTACGCCCGTGCCGCCGGACTCCGTCACCGGTTTCGCTGTCCGGGGCGGCGCTGTGACAGTGCACCGCGAGAGCTGCCAGACAGTGACACGCATGGCGTCCACCGGCCGGCGACCGGTCCCGGTGAGCTGGCGGCAGGGGGCAGCGGGCTGCCGCGTCACCCTGCGCGCGGAAGCGCTGGGGCGGCCGCATCTGCTGGCGGATCTGACCGAGATCATCGCGGCGCAGGGCGCGGCAGTCGTCGCCGCCGACGTCGAACCGCCGCGCGAACAGCGAGTCCTCCACACGTACACGCTGCAACTGCCCGACGCGGCGGGACTGCCTGATCTGATGCGCGCGATGCGACGCGTCCCCGGCGTCTACGACGTCACCCGGGCCAGCCGGCCGCTCCCGGCACGTTGACGTTCGACGCCGCGCAGACGGGAGAACCGCACGGTTGGTGAAGGCCCGCAGCTGTCGCACTGTCCTGCCGACACAGCACGCTGACTTCTTTCGAGTGGGCCCGCGCGGGGCAGACCTTGCGCTCTGTCCGCCACGGATAGCAGTACTGCATGGACTTCCCGCTCTTTCGGGCGCCGGCGCGCAGTGCGCGGGCGACCCCTCCCGCCTGTCGCCGCGCCTGCACCTGCGCCGCCGTCGCCACCGCCGTCCTCGCGCTCGTCGGTGCCGCTCTGCCGCCGCCGGAACCGCAGGGAGTGGGCGACCGGCTCTTCCCGGAACTCGGCAACCCGGGGTACGACGTGCGCGCCTACGACATCGCCTTCGACTACTCGGGTGACAACGCCAAGCCGCTCGACGCGCGCACAGTCATCGACGCCGACGTCACCGCAAAGGACGGGCTGTCCCGCTTCAACCTCGACTTCACGGCGGGGAAGGTGCGCTCTGTACGCGTCAACGGCCGTCCGGCGAAGCGCCAGAGCGTGAAGGAGGATCTGGTGGTCACCCCGGCCGCTGCGCTGCGGAAAGGACAGCGGATGCGCGTGGAGGTCCGGCACACCAGTCCGACGGACAAGGCGGCCACGAGCGGCTGGGTCCGTACCGAGGACGGCCTCGCCATGGCGAACCAGGCGGACGCCGCCCATCGCGTCTTCCCGTCCAACGACCACCCTTCCGACAAGGCCGCATTCACGTTCCGCGTCACTGCTCCGAAGGCTCTGACCGTCGTCGGAGGCGGACAGTTGAAGAGGAAGGTGCACAGGAGCGGCGGCCGCACGGAGTGGACGTACCGTCTCGCTCACCCCATGGCCACGGAGCTCGCGCAGGTGTCGATCGGCCGTTCCTCCGTGCGGCGGGCCAAGGGGCCGCACGGTCTGCCGCTGCGTGATGTGGTGCCCCGCAAGGACCGGAAGGCGCTGGAACCGTGGCTGGAGAAGACGCCGGGGCAGTTGGCGTGGCTGGAGAGAAGGCTGGGGCGCTATCCGTTCGAGACGTACGGTCTGCTGATGGCCGACGCCAGCACCGGCTTCGAACTGGAGACGCAGACGCTGTCCCTGTTCGAGAAGCAGCTCTTCACCTCCGGCGCCGTCCCCGACTGGTATCCGGAGTCGATCATGGTGCACGAGGCGGCGCACCAGTGGTTCGGTGACAGCGTCACTCCCGTCACCTGGGACGACCTCTGGCTGAACGAGGGCCATGCCACCTGGTACGAGTGGCTCTACGCGGCTGAACGCGGCGGTCCGTCACTGGCCTCGAGGGTCAGGAAGGCGTACGAGGAGTCCGACACCTGGCGGCGGAAGTTCGGCCCGCCCGGCCGTCTGCACGCAGCCGAACCCGGCAACAAGATCAACATCTTCCGGAAGAGCGTCTACGACGGTTCCGCGATCCTGCTCTTCGCCCTCCGGGAGAAGGTCGGGGCGAAGGCGTTCGACCGGCTGCAGCGGGAATGGGTCACCCGGCACCGGGACGCCAACGCCTCCTCGGACGACTTCGTCTCCCTGGCGAACGAGGTCTCCGGGAAGGACCTGAGCGCGTTCTTCGACGACTGGCTGTACGGGGAGAAGACGCCGTCGATGCCCGGCCATCCGCGGTGGCGGGCGGGCGGCCGGTAAACGGGGTGACGGCGCGCGGGCGCCGTGCCACCATTTCAGGCGGCGCACGGAGCGTCACGGGACGCTCCGGCGTCCGGGAATCCGCCCGGGAATCAATGACGCGGGGCAAGCGTTCCCCTATCGGGACTCGCGGGGCCCTGTCGCGTACCGCGCGCACATCTCCCGCATCCGCCTTCGACGTAAGGATCAAATGACCTTCTCTTCTCCCTCTTCTTCCTTTCCCACCACTGGCCTGCGTGTCGCCGAATCCGACCGTCGAGCTGACGCCCTGATGGAAGAGGACGTTGCTTGGAGTGACGAGGTCGACGGAGAGCGTGACGGCGAGCAGTACGACCGGAGCGACCGGGCGGCCCTGCGCCGCGTCGCCGGCCTCTCCACCGAGCTGGAGGACGTCACCGAGGTCGAGTACCGGCAGCTCCGCCTGGAGCGCGTCGTGCTCGTCGGGGTGTGGACCTCCGGCACGGCCCGGGACGCGGAGAACTCCCTCGCGGAGCTCGCCGCGCTGGCCGAGACGGCGGGGGCACTGGTCCTCGACGGCGTGATCCAGCGCCGCGACAAGCCGGACGCCGCGACGTACATCGGCTCCGGCAAGGCCCAGGAGCTGCGCGACATCGTCATCGACAGCGGTGCGGACACCGTGGTCTGCGACGGTGAACTCAGCTCCGGTCAGCTGATCCATCTCGAGGACGTCGTCAAGGTGAAGGTCGTCGACCGTACGGCCCTCATCCTCGACATCTTCGCCCAGCACGCCAAGTCGCGTGAGGGCAAGGCACAGGTCGCGCTGGCTCAGATGCAGTACATGCTGCCGAGGCTGCGCGGCTGGGGCCAGTCGCTGTCACGGCAGATGGGCGGCGGTGGCTCCGGTTCCTCGGGCGGCGGCATGGCGACGCGTGGTCCCGGTGAGACCAAGATCGAGACCGACCGGCGGCGCATCCGTGAGCGGATGGCCAAGATGCGGCGCGAGATCGCGGAGATGAAGACCGGCCGCGAGATCAAACGGCAGGAGCGGCGCCGCAACAAGGTGCCCTCGGTCGCGATCGCCGGATACACCAACGCGGGCAAGTCCTCGCTGCTCAACCGCCTGACGGGCGCCGGGGTCCTCGTCGAGAACGCCCTGTTCGCGACTCTGGACCCGACCGTGCGGAAGGCGGAGACGCCGAGCGGGCGGCTGCACACCCTGACGGACACCGTCGGTTTCGTGCGGCACCTCCCGCACCACCTCGTGGACGCGTTCCGCTCCACGATGGAGGAGGTCGCCGACGCCGACCTCATCGTGCACGTCGTGGACGGCTCGCACCCCGCTCCGGAGGAGCAACTGGCCGCTGTGCGCGCGGTGATCAGTGACGTCGGGGCTTCGCACGTCCCCGAGATCGTCGTCGTCAACAAGGCCGACGCCGCCGAACCGCTCGTGCTGGAACGGCTGCTGCGTGCCGAGCGCTGCGCGCTCGCGGTCTCCGCCCGTACGGGGCAGGGGATCGACGAGCTCCGTGCGCTCATCGACGAGGAACTGCCGCGTCCGTCCGTGGAGCTGGAGGTGCTCGTGCCCTACACGGCGGGCAATCTCGTCTCCCGCGTACACGGCGAGGGCGAAGTGCTCTCCGAGGAGCACACGGGCGAGGGCACGCTGCTCAAGGTGCGTGTCCATCCGGAACTGGCGTCCGAACTGCGCCAGTACGAGCCCGCTGCCGCTGCCCAGCGCACGTAGCACACAGCCGCCGTGGCGGCCGAACAGTGCGACGGCCCGCTCTTCGATGTGAAGAGCGGGCCGTCGCGTGTGTCCTGCCGGCGTGAGTGCGTGTGCCGGTCAGTTCTACTTCGCGAACTTCTTGCTGATGCTGTCGAAGACCGCTTTCGCTGTCGGGCCGAGTCGCGGCCCGGCCAGCCACGTGGCCGGCTGCGGGCCGATCGAGTTGACGGAGACCAGCTCGGCCTTGCCGTTCTCGCCCTTCATGAACCAGCCGCCGCCGGAGGAACCGCCGGTCATGGTGCAGCCGATGCGGTAGAGAGCGGGCTGTCCGGGGTCGATCGTGAGACTGCCCGGCTTGTCCGTGCAGCTGTACATCTTCGCCCCGTCGTACGGCGGAGCCGCGGGGTAGCCGTAGGAGCTGAGGCCCGAGAAGCGTTCGGTGGCCGGAGCGTTGAAGTTGATCTTCACTGCCGCGCCCACTGTCTCCTCCAGGGACTTGCCCGTGCGCTGCTGCGGACGGACCTGGAGCACCGCGAAGTCCTGCTGGGCCCCGCCACCGCCGGACTGTGCGCCCTGCTTGATCCAGTAGTCGCTCGTCTGCGCCCACTCCGTCCACCACTGCCCGTACGGAGCGACATCCTGCGGCTGGGCGTTCCGGATCTGCGACGGCGGCAGTCCGCGGTTGTTGTAGGCAGGTACGAACATGATGTTGCGCAGCCAGCCGCCGTCCTTGCCGGAGTGGACGCAGTGGCCCGCCGTGGCGACGAGGTTCGACTGTCCGGGACTGCGCGGATCCTTCACCACGGTGCCCGAGCAGACCTTGGGGCCCTGCGGCGTCTCCATGAAGACCTTGCCCGCGGGTGCGGCGTTGCTGGTGTACGGCGTCTTGACGCCGCGAGCCTCGACCGGCCGGGGCTCGGGGCCGGTCGCGCTGGCGCCGGAGGCCGACTCGACATTCTCGGGGACGCGCTTGCCGTTGTCCTCGGCGTCCTCCATGCGGCCGGGCTTCCAGTGGTCCTTGATGTAGGGGTTCACGAAGTCGGAGCCCTCACGGATCCACTGGTCGCGGTCCCAGTTCTTCCACTCGCCGTTGCGCCACTTCTCCAGGTCCTTCAGCGAAGTGGGCAGGTCCTCAGGCAGCTTGTCGGGGATGCCCAGGTCCTCCGCGGAGGACGGCCGTTCGGACGGCCTGGCCTGCGCGGCGCTGTCGCTTTCGCCGCCCGGTGAACAGGCCGTGGCGGTCAGTACGAGAACCCCGGCGACCGCCGCGGCGGCCACGGCAGGACGGCGTCCCGGCCTGCGTATCGATGACATGGAACAGATCCCCCTGATCGGGCGTGAGTTGATGGCTGTGCGTGCCGTGGGGCGTGACCGCCCCGCGGAGGGTGCGGTGCGGCGCCGGGGAACGCCGGCCGGCGGGCGGCGATTCCGGTGCGGCGCCGGGGACCGAGCGGTCCGGGCTGCCGGAGCGGTCCGGGTTGTTGCCGAGCAGGCACCGGGCGGATGCCGGCCGGCGCGCCCCGGACGCGCCGGCCGTACCGCTTCGGGCGCCGGTGGTGCGGTGCCGCCGGCTACTTCTTCGCGATCCTGTCGAAGACGCCCTTGGCCTCCTTGCCGATGCGGGGGCCGGCGAGCCAGCCGCCCTGCACCGGACCGATGGAGGTGACGGACAGCAGCTGCCGACCGCTCGCGGTGAGCCAGCCGCCGCCGGAGGAGCCGCCGGTCATGGTGCAGCCGACGCGGTACATCGTGGGCTGCGCGGGGTCGATGGTGAGACGGCCGGGCTTGCCGGTGCAGGTGAGCATCTTCGCCCCGTCGAACGGCGGCGCCGCCGGGTAGCCGTGCGGTGTGAGGCTCGGGATGGACTTCACACGCGGAGTGTTGAAGTTGATCTTCGCGGCCTTGCCGACGACCTCCTGCAGCGACGGACCGGACTTCTTGTCCTCCGGCCGGACCTTCATCACGGCGAAGTCCTGCGACGCGCCGCCGCCACCGGCCTTCGCGCCCTCGTCGATCCAGTGGTCCGTGGTGCCCGCGTACTTCGCCCACCAGACGCCGTCGGGGGCGACGTCCTTGCTCTTGGCGTTCTCCAGCTGCGCGTTGGAGAGGCCCTTCGGGTTGTAGCGCGGCACGAAGACCACGTTGCGGAACCAGCCGCCGCTCTTGCCCGCGTGCACGCAGTGCCCGGCCGTCGCCACGAGGTTGGACTTCCCGGGGTGCGCCGGGTCCTCGACGACGGTGCCGGAGCAGACCAGCGGCCCCTTCGGGGTGTCCATGAACACCTTGCCCACCGGGGCGGTGTCCTTGGTGTAGGGGAGCCTGACCGGTTTGGCCGTCACGCGCGCAGGCGTGGGGTCGGTGACGCCCTCGTCCTCACCGGTGCCGTTGTCGCCGCCGCTCCCGCCGTCGTCGATCTCGTCGTCATCGACCTTGCGGTCGTTCCCGTCGGCGTCCTTCATCCGGTCCGGGTCCCAGAGGTCGTCGATGATCGGGTTGATGAACTCCTTGGCCTGGCGCAGCCATTCGTCGCGGTCCCAGTTCTTCCACTCGCCGTTGCGCCACTTCTCCAGGTCCTTGAGGGAACTCGGGAGGTCCTTGGGGAGCTCGTCCGGCAGGTTCAGATCGTGTTTGGCGTCCGGCTCGGCCGCCGAGGCCGAAGCGCTGGGCGCGCTCCCCCCGTTGTCCTCTTCCGGCCCGCAAGCCGTGGCCGTCAGTGCCAGAGCCGCGACTGCGGCGACTGTGGCCACAGCCGGCGCTGAACGTCGTCGCGAGCGCCGGAGGTTGGCTGACATGAATGAACTCCCCCTGGATGTCGTTCCGCCTCTTGAGTTGTGAGGGCCCCGCCGAGCGGAGCGGCAACCACTATGCCCGGTGAGAAGGGGGACGGGCCCGGCAGGGTCCACGGTTCCGACCGGTTCACATGACAGATCTTCACTTCGCCCGTGATCCCCGGGCATCGGCTTCGTTGGTACGGACGGGGGAGTCCGGCCCGCTCTTGAGCGCGCCAAGTCGACACCGGAGGAGATCTCTGTGAACGCGCGTACCGGAGCCGAAGGCCCGCCGAGCGGAACGGCGCCCGCGCCCGCTCCCGCTACGGGCCGGCACCGCGCCGTCGTGCCCGGCCAGGTTCTGGCGAGCCGCCGGATCGACCTGCCGGAGAGCACCGTCTCATCGGCTCCATCGCAAGCCGCTGACGGGACGCCGGAACCGCCGCGTCCACGGGCGGCCGCACTGCCCGCTGCGACCGCGCTGCTGGACGCGACGGCAGAAGGCGCCGGCCACACCGGACTGCCACGGCAAGCAGCGGGTGCTCCGGACATGCGTCCGCCCGCCGAGAGCCCCAGCGACCCCGCGCAGGCGGCGGACGCCGCCGCGACGGAGAACCTGCTGCGGTGCTGGGTACGGGAGAACGACATCCCGCGGCCCGCCCAGGACACACTGCGCGTCGCACTGCACGCGTCCGGCCTCGTACTGCGGGTCCCGGTCCGCTACTGGTCCGACACCGGCCGCCACCGCTTCGGACCGCCGGTACCGGAGAAGGCCCCGCCGGACTGCGCGCCCGTCGACGCCGTCACGCTGGCCGCACTCCTCAGCCGCGAGGCGTCGCACTCCGCCCGGACGGCTGCGGCGACACAGGCCCCGGCCACGACCACCGCGAGTGCCGCCTCCCCGCACAACGCGGCCGGTTCCGCCGAGTCCGCCGGTCTCGTGGGCCGGGTCGCGGACTCCGTCGAGCGCACGGCCCGCTTCCTCGCCGCACGGACAGCCGCACCCGAACCGCCGTCCCCCGTGGGCCCGTTCCTGGACGCCGAGCAGTCACTCGTCCTCGGTCACCCCCTGCATCCGTCGCCGAAGGCACGCCAAGGACTCTCCGAGGCAGAGTGCCGCGCGTACTCGCCTGAGCTGCGGGGCTCCTTCCAGTTGCACTGGATGGCAGTCGACCGGTCAGTGCTCGCCCGGGACTCCGCATGGACGGAGCGCGGCCGGACAGTCACAGGCGACCAGCTCGCGGTGCGCCTCGCCGGGGATGCCGCTGTCCGGTTGCCCGCCGGTACCGTGCCGTTGCCCCTGCACCCGTGGCAGGCCCGCCAGCTTCAGCACAGACCGGCAGTGGCCCGGCTCCTCTCGGACGGACTGCTGCACGACATCGGCACGACGGGCGACCGGTGGCACCCCACCTCGTCCGTCCGCACCGTCGCGCGACCCGACGGACCGGCGATGCTGAAGCTCTCCCTGGACCTCCCCATCACCAACTCCCGCCGGGAGAACCTCCGCAAGGAGCTTCTTCGCGGCCTGGAGGTGCACCGTCTGCTGCGTGCGGGGCTCAGCGCACAGTGGCGCGCAGCGCATCCGGGCTTCGACATCGTCCGCGATCCCGCGTGGCTCGGCGTCGACGGACCCGACGGGCTGCCGGTCCCGGGCATGGACACGGTCATCCGGCACAACCCCTTCGGCGCCTCGGACGACGCCGTCTGCCTGGCCGGACTGACCTCACCGCGCCCCGTGGCGGAGGCCGGCGGCACTGTCATGCGTTCACGTCTGGCCGGCATCGTGCAGCGGCTGTCCGCGAGGACGGGGCGGCCGGTCACCGCTGTCGCCACCGAGTGGTTCCTGCGCTACCTCGACGCCGTCGTACGGCCTGTGCTGTGGCTCGATGCCAACGCCGGCATCGCACTGGAAGCGCATCAGCAGAACACGCTCGTCCTGCTCGACGGCGACGGCTGGCCGAGCGGCGGACGCTACCGCGACAACCAGGGCTACTACTTCCGCACCTCCCACCGGGAGGAGCTGCAGCAGCGGCTTCCCGGAGCGGCGCTCGGCGTCGCCAGCGACTCCTTCGTCGCGGACGCGGTGGTCGACGAGCGGTTCGCGTACTACCTGGGCGTCAACAACGTGCTCGGCCTCATCGGCTCGCTGGGGGAGCAACGGCTCGCAACCGAACAGGTGCTGCTCGCCGCGTTCCGCCGCTTCCTGCGCACCGAGGCGGTGGGGGAGGACGGCGCACCCGCGTCGCCGCTCCCCGCCATGCTCCTCGACGCGCCGGCGCTGCGATGCAAGGCCAACCTGCTCACCAGGCTGCACGGCATGGACGAACTGGTCGGACCCGTCGACACCCAGTCCGTCTACGTCACCGTCACCAACCCCGTGGCCGGCTGAACGCCGGGCTCCCGCCAGACGTCGCACCGCGCACGCACGCGGGCGACGCGAACGGCCTGCGCGGACCGTCACCACGGCACCCGCCGGGCCCTGACAAGCGAGAGGAGGCGCCGTCCGTGCAACAGCCGAACCGGCCCCCTTCCGGATCCAGCAACGACGACACCCTCGATCTTCAGTTGGCCGGTGAACTGGCCGCCCTGCTGGCCGAACACGACAAGGCGGACGAGATCGGCCGGCTCGCCGCACACGCAGCGTCCGGCTCCGGCACGACTGCCGGCCGGGCCGCACCTCCAGGCGGCTCCGCAGTCCTCCCGTACGGCCACGACCGGCAAGTCGCCGGCCCGGGCGCCCGCGGCCCCGTCCCGGGCAGCGCGAAGGATCCCGGACTTCTCGACTCCGTCCACACCTGGCCGCCCGCAGGCACACCGGTCGGGACGGTGCGGCTGGTGCCGGTGCGTCTGGAACGCGATCTCCGGCTGATCACCGCATGGATGAACGACCCCGCAGTGGCCGCGTTCTGGGAGCTCGCCGGTCCGGAGGACGTCACAGCAGAGCATCTGCGGAAACAACTGGACGGTGACGGACGCAGCGTTCCCTGTCTGGGCGTTCTAGACGGCGTACCCATGAGCTACTGGGAGGTCTACCGCGCAGACCTCGACCCCATCGCCCGCTACTGCCAGGCGCGTCCGCACGACACCGGACTGCACCTGCTGATCGGCGGCGTCCCCGACCGCGGCCGCGGCATCGGCACGGCTCTGCTGCGCGCCGTCGCCGACCTCGTCCTCGACCAGCGGCCCCGCTGCGGCCGGGTCCTGGCCGAGCCGGACGTACGCAACGTCGCCTCCGTCTCGGCGTTCCTGAGCGCCGGGTTCCGGCTGTCCGCCGAGGTGGACCTGCCGGACAAGCGCGCGGCGCTGATGGTCCGCGACCGCGAACTGCGCGAAGTGCTCTGAGGCGCGTACGACCGCGCCCGTCCCCCGAAGATTCGCTGCTCCAGCGTTCCAGTCCCCGAGCAAAGGAGACCCCTGTGCACCTTCCGCCGACGGCTGACGACGGCACCGACGACACCTGTCGCCCCGCCCCGTTGCACTTCCCGCACGGACTGGACGCGGACAGCTGGCGTCGTGCCTCGCGCAGACTCCTGCTGAAGATGCTCAGCGAGTTCGCCTACGAGGGGATCATCGAACCGGAGCACGATCCGGACGTCCGGCCCGACTCCCGCACAGGCGCTGCCTCGGAGGGTGCCGCGGGCCGGTCGTACCGCCTCCGCGTCGACGACGGGCTCACCCTCCGCTTCCGTGCCCGGCGCGGCGCGTACGGCCACTGGAACATCGACCCGGCGTCGCTCACCCCCGCCGACGCGGACCCCTTCACCTTCCTCTCTCACGCTCACGAATCCGTGCTCGGACTCACCGGCGACACCACCGGGCATCTCATCCGCGAGCTGACGGCCACGCTCACCGCGGACGTCCGTTCGGCCGCGCGGGAACTCACCGCGGAACGCCTGGCCGACCTGGGCTACGCGGAGCTCGAAGGCCACCAGAAGGGCCACCCGTGGCTCGTCGCCAACAAGGGCCGGATGGGCTTCTCCGCGTCCGACGCGGCCCGTTGGGCCCCGGAATCGCGCAGCGCGGAGAGACTGCCCTGGATCGCCGTACGGGCCGGTCTGGCCGCGTACCGCGGGGTGCCCTCCCTCGCCGAGCCGCAGCAGCTCTACGCACGCGAGCTGGGGCCGGAGACGCTCCGCAGCTTCCGCTACACGCTGCGCAAACGCGGACTGCAGGCCGAGGAATACCTCTTCCTGCCCGTCCACCCCTGGCAGTGGGAGGAGATGATCGCACCGCTCTATGCCGCGTCCCTCGCCACCGGTGACATCGTTCCCCTGCCCACGGACGGCGATCTGCGACTGCCCCAGCAGTCGATCCGCACCTTCCTCAACACCAGCCGTCCGGAGCGGCTCACGGTGAAACTGCCGCTGTCCGTGCTGAACACCCTCGTCTGGAGGGGTCTGCCGACCGAGCGCACCCTGGCGGCCCCAGCCGTGACCCGGTGGATCCACGGGCTGCGCGACGGCGACGCGTACCTCCGGGACGAGTGCCGGGTGATCCTCCTCGGCGAGGTCGCCTCCGTCACCGTCTCCCACCCCCTGTTCGACCGGCTCCCGCAAGTGCCGTACCAGTACCGCGAACTGCTGGGCTGCATCTGGCGCGAACCGCTGTCCGGACAGCTGGACTCGGGCGAGCGGGCCCGCACCCTCGCGGCCCTCATCCACACCGACGCCCGCGGCCGTTCCCTGACCGCGGAGCTGGTGGGACGCTCCGGACTGGAGCCGTGCGTGTGGCTGCGCCACCTCTTCGCGGCCCTTCTCCCGCCGCTGCTGCATTTCCTCTACCGGTACGGCACGGTCTTCTCACCGCACGGCGAGAACGCCATCGTCGTCTTCGACGAGGACGACGTGCCGGTGCGCCTGGCGGTGAAGGACTTCGTGGACGACGTCAACGTGAGCGCCGAGCCCGTGCCGGAGCTCGCCGGGATGCCGGCGGAGGTGGGCGAGGTGCTGCTGCGGGAGCCGCCGGACTTCCTCACCCAGTTCATCCACTCCGGCCTGTTCGTGGGCGTCTTCCGTTACCTGGCTCCGCTCTGCGAGGAGCAACTGCACGTACCGGAAGCGGAGTTCTGGGCCCTCGTGAGAGCGGAGACAGAGCGGTACCAGGCCCGCTTCCCCGAGATGAAGGACCGCTTCGGCACGTTCGACCTGCTCACGCCGCGCATCGACAGGCTCTGCCTCAACCGCAACCGTCTGCATCTGGACGGCTACCGCGACAGGCCGGACCGGCCGCACGCCGCCGTGCACGGCACGGTTGCCAATCCGCTGAGCCCCTCCGCCGACCTCCCGCCGGGGTGAGCGCGGCCGACGCGTTGTCAGAGGCGGCGCGTAGGGTGCGGTGTCTATGAGCAAGCCCGCCCTCACCGATCTCCTGCACGCCGCCGTCACCGCTGTCGGCGGCACGGAACGCCCCGGTCAGATCGCCATGGCCGAGGCGGTCGCCGAGGCCGTCGACAGCGGCACCCATCTGCTGATCCAGGCGGGCACCGGCACGGGCAAATCGCTCGGCTACCTGGTTCCGGCGCTGGCGCACGGCGAGCACGTCGTGGTCGCCACGGCGACACTCGCCCTCCAGCGCCAGCTGGTCGAGCGCGACCTTCCCCGCACGGTCGAGGCGCTGCAGCCGCTGCTGCGCCGCCGTGCCGAGTTCGCCATGCTCAAGGGCCGCTCGAACTACCTGTGCCTGCACCGGCTGCACGAGGGCGTTCCGCAGGACGAGGAAGAGGGGCTCTTCGACCCCTTCGAGGGCGCCGCCCCCACGTCCCGGCTCGGGAAGGACCTGCTGCGCCTGCGCGACTGGTCGGACGAGACGGAGACGGGGGACAGGGACGACCTGCGCCCCGGCGTCTCGGACCGGGCCTGGAACCAGGTGTCGGTCTCCGCGCGCGAATGCCTCGGCGCGTCCAAGTGCGCCTACGGCGCGGAGTGCTTCGCGGAGGCCGCCCGCGAGCGGGCCAAGCTCGCCGAGGTCATCGTCACCAACCACGCTCTGCTGGCGATCGACGCCATCGAAGGTGCTCCCGTACTCCCGCCGCACGACGTCCTGATCGTCGACGAGGCGCACGAGCTGGTCTCGCGGGTGACTGGCGTGGCGACGGGCGAGCTGACCCCGGGCGGCGTCAACCGAGCGGTGCGCCGCGCGGCACGGCTCGTCGACGAGAAGGCGGCCGACCGTGCGCTGACCGCCGCGGAGGGGTTCGAGCGCCTCATGGAGCTGGCTCTTCCCGGGCGCCTCGAAGTCGTCCCGGAGGAGCTCGGTCACGCCCTGATGGCCCTCCGCGACGCGACGCGCGAGTGCGTCACCGCACTGGGCAACACCCGCGACAAGTCGGTGCAGGACGAGGACGCCGTGCGCAAACTGGCCCTCGCGGCGATGGAGAACGTCCACGACGTCGCCGAACGTGTCGTGGAGGGCTCGGAGTTCGACGTCGTCTGGTACGAGCGGCACGACCGCTACGGCGCGTCCCTGCGCGTCGCGCCGCTCTCCGTGTCGGGGTTGCTGCGCGAGAAGCTGTTCGCCGACCGCTCCGTCGTGCTCACCTCGGCGACTCTGAAGCTGGGGGGCGACTTCAACGGGGTGGGCGCTTCACTCGGCCTGGCCCCCGAACGCGTCCTGGAGGACGACTCGCCGGGCGGCGAGGGAGAGAAGACGGGGGAGGAGGCACCGCAGTGGCGCGGGCTCGACGCCGGCTCCCCTTTCGACTACCGCAAGCAGGGAATCCTCTACGTCGCCGGCCATCTGGCGCCGCCCGGCCGGGAGGGCCAGCGGCGCGACATGCTCGACGAACTCGCCGACCTGGTGGGCTCGGCGGGCGGCCGCACGCTCGGGCTCTTCTCCTCCATGCGGGCCGCGCAGTCCGCCGCGGAGGACTTGCGGGGGCGGCTCGACGTGCCCATCCTGCTGCAGGGTGAGGAGACGCTGGGCGAACTGATCAGGCGCTTCTCGGAGGACGCGGAGACGTGCCTGTTCGGGACGCTCTCGCTCTGGCAGGGCGTCGACGTGCCAGGGTCGAGCTGCCAGCTCGTCGTGATGGACCGCATCCCCTTCCCCCGCCCGGACGACCCGCTGATGAGCGCCCGGCAGAAGGCGGTCGAGGAGCACGGCGGGAACGGCTTCATGGCGGTCGCCGCGACGCATGCGGCGCTGCTCATGGCCCAGGGTTCCGGCCGGCTCGTGAGGGCGTCCGAGGACCGGGGCGTGGTCGCGGTCCTCGACCCGCGTCTGGCGCGCGCACGGTACGGAGGCTTCCTGAGGGCCTCCATGCCGGATTTCTGGTACACGACAGACCGCAACCAGGTACGCCGGTCACTCGCCGCGATCGACGCGGCAGCCAAGGAGGCTGCGCCTTCCGGCCGGTCGTAGACCTCAGACCGGCTTGCGCCACACGGAGACGTGCTTGCCGGAGTCCGGACCGAACGGCGTCCCTTCCCAGTCCGCCACGCGGCGTTCCACCTCAAGGCCGGCGATCCGTGCCATGAGGTCCAGCTCCGCCGGCCAGGCGTACCGCTGCCGGCAGCTTCCGCGGCGGTAGCGGCCGTCGTCGCCGTCGCGGGTGAAGTGGTGGGAGACGAGCGTCTGGTTGACCAGGTCGAAGGTGTCGAAGCCGAGATGCTGCTCGGATACGTCGAAGGGCACCGCGATCTGGCCGGGCGGCAGGAACCGCAGGGGCGGCACGCCCAGTTCGACGACGAACCGGCCGCCGGGCGTCAGATGGCGTGCGGCGTTGCGGAAGCATTCGACCTGCTCGTCCTGCGTGAGCAGGTTCGCGATGGTGTTGTAGACGAGGTAGACCAAGGCGAACTCGCCAGGGACGACGGTGGTTGCCATGTCTCCGATAACGACCGGGAGCGTGTCCTCGTCGACCTTGCGCCGCAGGACCGCTGCCATGTGCTCGGACAGTTCGATGCCCACCACCGGAACGCCGCGTTCCCGTAGAGGAACGCCCACCCGTCCGGTGCCGATGGCGAACTCCAGTGCGCGGCCTCCTCCGGCAAGCTCCGCGAGGAAGGTGAGGGTCGGCTCCAGTACGGCGGCCGAGGAGTTCTCGCGCTCCTCGGCGTCGTAGCGTTCGGCGGTTTCACGGGACCACAAATCGCTGCTCGTCACGGACGGCACCCTGCCGGGTGGCAACCGTCCCTGTCGAAGCAATTTCCCGCCGCTTCCTGCCCGACGTGGCGAGGGTGCGGCAGCGGCGCGTCCGCGCACAACAGAGCCGCCGGTCCCGGCGCAGTGGAACCGACGGCTCGTGACCCGGCGAGGGGGCGGATGCGGGTCACACCCTTCGCAGCACCGCCACGACCTTGCCGAGGATGGTGGCGTCGTCGCCAGGGATGGGCTGGTAGGAGGCGTTGTGCGGCAGCAGCCACACGTGTCCGTCCTCGCGCTTGAAGCGCTTGACGGTCGCCTCGCCGTCCAGCATGGCGGCGACGATGTCCCCGTTCTCGGCCACGGGCTGACGGCGCACCGTCACCCAGTCCCCGTCGCAGATGGCCGCCTCGACCATCGAGTCACCGACGACCTTGAGCACGAACAGCTCGCCGTCACCGACCAGTTGACGCGGCAGCGGGAAGACGTCCTCGACCGACTCCTCCGCGAGGATCGGACCGCCGGCGGCGATGCGGCCGACGAGCGGCACGTACGAGGCGGACGGCTTGCCCGCGGTGTCGGTGGCCGCCTGCGTACTGGGCGTGTCCGAGCCCCGCACCTCGTAGGCGCGCGGACGGTGCGGGTCGCGGCGCAGGAAGCCCTTGCGCTCGAGCGCCATCAGCTGGTGGGCGACGGAGGACGTGCTGGAGAGCCCGACGGCCTGGCCGATCTCCCGCATCGACGGCGGGTAGCCGCGCCGCTGCACAGAGTCGCGGATCACCTCGATCACCCGGCGCTGCCGGTCGGTGAGCCCAGAACTGTCCGCACGGATCCCTGGAGGTCGTCCGGGCAGCGAGCGCTTGGCTTGCTGTTCCTCGGGCGCTTCCGGGCTCACGGGACCGTCGTTCAGTGACTGAACGCGATCGGGCGACTGCGTGGGACGGTTCTGGGGGGTGATGGTGGCGCTGTCTGCGGTTGTGGTCACGTCGGCCCCTCTCGAGCGGTTCTCCCTAGTGGGACAACGGTAGTTGGTTTCGAAAGGTTGCGCCAAACACACGTTCGAGTGAAAATCTCCGGTTCTTCGCGTCGAAGTCGCGCCGGCGGTGTAGAGGGTGTTCTCTTCGAGTGCCGCCGTCGTCTCGCCGAGCCGCTGCGCCGGCCGGTTCGAGCCAGTGTGGGAGGAGTCTCCCAGGTGTGCCCCGATGCGTCTGCGGCGGCTCTTCTCGCGTAGGGTCGGGAGCACCGCGCGAGCTGCGACACGCATCGCGGCATCTGACGCACCGACACCAGATCTAGTGGTTAGATTGGCGTACGCCACCCACAAGTTGTGGTCCCGGGGGATTCATTCGTCTCTTCGTCGCTTATGCTTGTGGCAACTTCGCGGGCGCTTCCGGTGCCCGCCGAGGGGTGTACCAGTCATGCACGAAGCGGGCTTCTCGCAGGCTCAAGGAGGGTGGGGAAAATGCACTGTCCCTTCTGCCGACACCCCGACAGTCGCGTGGTCGACAGCCGCACGGCCGACGACGGCACCGCGATCCGGCGTCGCCGCCAGTGCCCGGACTGCTCCCGCCGCTTCACGACGGTGGAGAGCGCGTCCCTCATGGTGATCAAGCGCAGCGGCGTCACCGAACCGTTCAGCCGGGACAAGGTCATCGCCGGTGTGCGCAAGGCGTGCCAGGGGCGTCCCGTCACAGAGGACGCGCTGGCGCAGCTCGGGCAGCGCGTCGAGGAGGCTGTGCGCGCCACCGGAAGTGCGGAACTGTCCGCGCACGACGTGGGGCTGGCGATACTCGGCCCGCTCCAGGACCTCGATCTTGTGGCCTATCTGCGGTTCGCCTCCGTCTACCGCGCCTTCGAATCCCTGGAGGACTTCGAGGACGCCGTGCAGGAGCTGCGCGAAGCGCGGAGAAGCGTGGGGGCGAGCGAGCAGGAAGCGGGCGACGGGGCCCGCGGGGGAAGTGGGGCGGACGGCGGGAGCGGGAGCTCCGCACCGCCGGTAGCGGTGCCCGCCGCCGACTGAGCGGCAGCCCGCCAGGACTTTCGACCCGGCCATGGTGCGTCCGTGCGCCACGAGCCGGCACAAGCCATCGGACACAGCAAGGTGCCCTGGGAAGATTCGGGGTACATCGGGGCGTTATGCCCGGTACAGGGAGGCGGAATGACAGAGACGACGAGCGGCCCGGCACGCGGCTCCCGCGCGAAGGGCGGCAAGGGAAGCAAGGGGCTGCGCATCGAGCGCGTCCACACGACTCCCGGGGTGCATCCTTACGACGAGGTGACCTGGGAGTACCGGGACGTCGTCATGACGAACTGGCGCGACGGGTCGATCAACTTCGAGCAGCGTGGCGTCGAGTTCCCCGCCTTCTGGTCGGTCAACGCGGCCAACATCGTCACTAGCAAGTACTTCCGCGGGGCGGTGGGCACGCCGCAGCGTGAGAACAGCCTCAGGCAGCTCATCGACCGCGTGGTCAAGACGTACCGTGCGGCCGGTGAGGAGAACGGCTACTTCGCGTCGCCGGCGGACGCCGAGATCTTCGAGCACGAGCTGGCCTACGCCGTTCTGCACCAGATCTTCAGCTTCAACTCGCCGGTGTGGTTCAACGTCGGCACGACGCAGCCGCAGCAGGTGTCCGCCTGCTTCATCCTGTCCGTCGACGACTCCATGGAGTCGATCCTCGACTGGTACAAGGAAGAAGGGATGATCTTCAAGGGCGGTTCGGGCGCCGGTCTCAACCTCTCCCGCATCCGTTCCTCGAAGGAACTCCTCTCCTCCGGCGGCAACGCCTCCGGGCCCGTCTCCTTCATGCGCGGGGCCGATGCCTCGGCAGGAACGATCAAGTCCGGCGGTGCCACGCGCCGTGCGGCGAAGATGGTCGTCCTCGACGTCGACCACCCGGACGTCGAGGCCTTCATCGAGACGAAGGTGAAGGAGGAGGAGAAGATCCGCGCCCTGCGCGACGCGGGCTTCGACATGGACCTGGGCGGGGATGACATCACCTCCGTCCAGTACCAGAACGCCAACAACTCGGTCCGTGTCACGGACGAGTTCATGAAGGCCGTCGAGTCCGGCTCCAAGTTCGCGCTGCGCGGCCGCATGACGGGCGATGTCGTGGAGGAGGTCGACGCCAAGTCGCTCTTCCGCAAGATGGCGGAGGCCGCACACGTCTGCGCCGACCCCGGCATCCAGTACGACGACACCATCAACCATTGGCACACCTCGCCGGAGTCCGGACGCATCACCGCGTCCAACCCCTGCAGCGAGTACATGCACTTGGACAACTCGTCCTGCAATCTCGCCTCGCTCAACCTGATGAAGTTCCTGCAGGACGACGACGAAGGCAACCAGTCCTTCGACGCCGCGCGGTTCGCGAAGGTCGTGGAGCTGGTCATCACGGCGATGGACATCTCCATCTGCTTCGCCGACTTCCCCACCGAGAAGATCGGTGAGACGACGCGGGCCTTCCGCCAGCTGGGCATCGGCTACGCCAACCTGGGCGCCCTGCTGATGGCCACGGGCCACGCCTACGACTCCGACGGCGGCCGGGCGCTCGCCGGCAGCATCACCTCGCTGATGACGGGCGTGTCGTACCGGCGTTCGGCCGAACTGGCCGCTGTCGTCGGCCCGTTCGACGGGTACGCACGCAACGCCGACGCCCACAACCGCGTCATGCGGCAGCACTCCGACGCGAACACGGCCGCCAAGCGCGCCGACGACCTGGACACGCCGGTGTGGGCGGCGGCCACCGAGGCCTGGCAGGACGTCCTGCGGCTGGGCAAGAAGAACGGATTCCGCAACGCGCAGGCCTCTGTCCTCGCGCCGACGGGCACCATCGGCCTGATGATGGACTGCGACACCACGGGCGTCGAACCCGACCTGGCTCTGGTCAAGTTCAAGAAGCTGGTCGGCGGCGGCTCCATGCAGATCGTCAACAACACCGTGCCCAAGGCCCTCAAGCGGCTGGGCTACCAGGAGGAGCAGGTCGAGGCGATCGTCGAGTACATCGCCGAGCACGGCAACGTGGTGAACGCTCCCGGTCTGCGGCCCGAGCACTACGACGTCTTCGACTGCGCGATGGGAGAGCGTTCCATCTCCCCCATGGGGCACGTGCGGATGATGGCGGCAGCCCAGCCGTTCCTCTCCGGGGCGATCTCCAAGACGGTGAACATGCCCGCGTCCTCCACCGTCGAGGACGTCGAGGAGATCTACCTCCAGGGCTGGAAGCTCGGCACCAAGGCGCTCGCCGTCTACGTCGAGAACTCCAAGGTCGGCCAGCCGCTCTCCGCCAAGCGCAAGGAGGAGAAGAAGGCGGAGGCAGAGCCGGAGAAGGTCATCGAGTACCGGCCCGTCCGGCAGCGCCTGCCCAAGGGGCGCCCCGGGATCACCACTTCCTTCACGGTGGGCGGCGCCGAGGGCTACATGACCGCCAACTCCTACCCGGACGACGGGCTGGGCGAGGTCTTCCTGAAGATGTCCAAGCAGGGCTCGACGCTCGCGGGCATGATGGACGCCTTCTCGATCGCCGTCTCGGTCGGCCTGCAGTACGGCGTGCCGCTGGAGACGTACGTCTCGAAGTTCACCAACATGCGCTTCGAGCCGGCGGGCATGACGGACGACCCGGACGTGCGCATGGCGCAGTCGATCGTGGACTACATCTTCCGGCGGCTGGCGCTGGACTTCCTTCCCTTCGAGACCAGGTCGGCTCTCGGTATCCACTCCGCAGGGGAGCGGCAGCGTCACCTGGAGACAGGTTCGTACGAGCCGTCCGAGGAGGAGCTGGACGTCGAGGGCCTGGCGCAGTCGGCTCCGAAGGCCGAAACGGTCAAGGAGGCGAAGGAGAAGGCCAGGGAAGAGGCCAAGGCAGAAGGAGTCAGCGAGTCTCAGGCCCCGGCGCCCGCGCCGGGCGGCGCGCACAACTCGACGGAGCTGATGGAGATGCAGCTCGGCCTCAACGCCGACGCACCGCTGTGCTTCTCCTGCGGCACCAAGATGCGCCGAGCGGGCAGCTGCTACCTCTGCGAGGGGTGCGGCTCCACGAGCGGCTGCAGCTGAGCGAGCGGAAGGGCACCCTGTGCGCGTGAAACTCCGCAGCTGAAGTGCCGACGCTCAGGGGCGGGGGCGCCGACCACCGGTCGGCGCCCCCGTTCGCGTTTTCGGCTCCTTTGCCCGTCAGCCGCTCCGCTCGCTCGGCGGCGAGGTCAACTCGTCCAGTTCGGCTGCGATCGCCTTCCGCAGCGACTCGTGCTGCGTGCCGAGCGCGAACCTCTCATCGCGCCATCGGTCACCGGGATACAGCCAGACCGGCTTGCCCACCAGCTCGTCCGGCTCCCAGTCGAAGCGAGGCCACACGTGGGCATGCAGGAAAGCGTCGGTGTTGCCGAGGATCTCCAGATTCACGCGCCTGAAGGCGGAGTCGAGGCGGCCGCAGGCGCGTTCGACCGCTTCTCCCAGGCGGTCCATGTCGGAGAGGAAGGAGATCCGCTTCGCTCTGGGCAATTCCGACAGCCGTTGCACCTCAGGGTCGTCGGTGAGCAGCAGCGAGTACCCCGGCAGGAACTGAACGTCGCCGATCACCGCGAAGCCGGACTCCATCCTTCGCAGCACGCTGGGGTTCGCGCCCCGCAGGGCACTGCCGATCCGGTCCTCTCGCCAGTCGTCCGTCATGGCGGAAACCTATCCGTCAGCGCTCTGCGGAGGGCTTGGCCGACCGAAAGGGCCCGGCGGCCCGGGGTGCGACACGGTGCGGAGCGAGGGCGTCGCGGACGACGCCGGGCGGACGGAGGATGGGGTCATGAGCGAGAACTCCGGACCGGTGCTGGTCACAGGCGGCACAGGCACGCTTGGCCGGCGGGTCGTCTCCGATCTGTTGGAGCACGGGCGGCCCGTGCGTGTCCTCAGCCGCCGTCCGCGGCCCGCTGCGGATACGGCGTCCGACGGCGCGGCGCAGGCGGACGCTCCGAGAACTCACTGGGTGAGCGGCGACCTCACCACGGGGGCCGGGCTGGATGCAGCCGTCGCCGGGGTGGGCAGCGTCATCCACTGCGCGACGACCGGCTCCGGCAAGGACCTCGGGGCCACACGAACACTGATCGAGGCCGTACGCCGGACGGGAAACGCACCGCACCTGGTCTACATCTCCATCGTCGGCGTCGACCGGATCCCCTTCTTCTACTACCGGGCCAAGCTGGCTGCGGAGAAGATCATCGAGGAGAGCGGCCTGCCGTGGAGCGTCCTGCGCACCACGCAGTTCCACGACCTCATCGCACGCATCACCTCGATCCAGCGGCGACTCCCGGTGACGATGTATCCCGCCGGCATGTCCGCCCAGCCGATCGAGGTGGACGAAGTCGCCCGGAGACTCGCCGAGTTGTCCTCGGGCGAGGCCGCAGGGCGAGCGGCAGACATGGGTGGTCCGGAAGTGCGCACCATGCGCGAGTTCGCCCTGCTCACTCTGCGTGCATACGGCCTGCGAGGTCCGCTCGTGCCGGTACGGCCGCCCGGGAGGGCAGCCAGGGCTTACCGGGAGGGGCATCACACGACGCCCGGTCGCGCGGTCGGCGTCCGTACCTACAGCGAGTATCTGGAGGCTGTCGTGGCGGGAGGGGGCCGTCGTAGCCGATGACCGGTGAAGGGCTCCCGGGAAGGCGGTACCGAGCGGCGCGTGAGCACAACTCGGGGACCGTGTGCGTACGGATTGTCACTCTCTTGGCCGTACGATGGCGCGGTGCTGGTCAAGTGGATGCGCTGCACCGTCGTGGACCGTCGGGGGTTCGAGCGCGGGCAGCGGAAGTGGGCGGGACTGCTCGGCGAGCCGGGGTTCCGGGGTCAGGGCGGCGGCTGGAGCCGTGCCCGGCCGGGAGTCGCGCATCTCTTCGGGTTCTGGGAGAGCCGGGCGTTCTACGACTCCTTCATGGCCCGCTCCCACGACCGGCTCCATGCCGCCCAGGTCGGCACGTACAAGGACATGCGGGTCCGCCTCTTCGAGTACCGCTTCGACGTGAAGACGGGATTCCGGCCCGTCTTCACGGACGCCGATCTGCTGCGCGTCGCTCACTGCCGGGTCCGCACTGATCGCATCGAGCACTACACGCTCATGCAGGAGAAGGTGTGGAATCCGGCCATGGCGGGCTCGCCGGGGATGCTGCGGGGAGTCTTCACGCAGGCCCAGACCGAGGACGAATTCATGGTGCTCTCCATGTGGGACTCGGCCGCCGAGCACGGCAAGTACCGCACAGAGCGCGTAGAGCGGCTCGCGCTGCGTGCCCAGTTGGGTGCGGACGTGACCGGTATCGCGGGCGATGTGATCGACCTCGAACCCTCCTGGACCGTCTGATCTCCCTTCGTGAGCCTAGAGTGGCCCTATGGCAAGACCTCGTCGCATCGTCCTGGTCAGGCACGGAGAGTCCGAGGGGAACAACGACGACTCCATCTACGAGCGGGTCCCGGACCACGCGTTGGCACTGACGGAACGGGGCGTACGCCAGGCCGAGGAGACCGGCGAGCACCTGCGGAAGCTTTTCGGCCAGGAGCGGATCTCCGCCTATGTCTCGCCGTACCGCCGGACCCACCAGACCCTCGCCGCGTTCCGGCTGGATCCGGCGCTGATCCGCGTGCGCGAGGAGCCGCGCCTGAGGGAGCAGGACTGGGGGAACTGGCAGGACCGGGAGGACGTACGCAAGCAGAAGGAATACCGCAACGCGTACGGACACTTCTTCTACCGCTTCGCGCAGGGGGAGTCCGGCGCCGACGTCTACGACCGCGCCGGCGCCTTCCTGGAGAGTCTGTGGCGCAGCTTCGAGCGGCCCGATCACCCGCCCAACGTACTGATCGTCACGCACGGCCTGACCATGCGGCTGTTCTGCATGCGATGGCTGCACTGGACCGTGGCGGAGTTCGAGTCGCTGTCGAACCCCGGCAACGCGGAGACGCGTACGCTGGAACTGGGGAGTGATGGCAGGTACCACCTCGACCGGCCCTTCGAGCAGTGGTGCACACCGCGCTCGTACGGTTCCCTCGGCTGAATCCATCTCGGTGGACGCGCGACGATGAACTCTCCGGACGAAGACACCGCTCCACACGGCTCGTTGCACGAGCCGGAGGGCGAACACGCCGTGTCCGGCGAGGAAGTGGCCGGCGCGGGCGAACGCACTCCGGACGAGAGGCCGTCGGATAGCCCCCCGGAGCAGGGCGCCGGCACTCAGCGCTACGCTGAGGCGGCCATGCCGTACAAGCCTCCGACGCACACAGTCGAGCGGTCGATCCGCGCGAAGACGGGTGCCAAGCTGATCGCCGGTATCGACGAGGTCGGCCGGGGAGCGTGGGCCGGTCCCGTGACCGTCTGCGCGGCCGTCACCGGCCTGCGCCGCCCCCCTGAGGGCCTCACCGACTCCAAGCTCCTCACCGTCAAGCGGCGCACGGAACTCGCCGAGATACTGAACGAGTGGGTCACCGCTCACGCGCTCGGGCACGCCTCTTCGGAGGAGATCGACGAACTCGGAATGACGGCGGCGCTGCGGCTCGCTGCTGTACGCGCGTTGGAGGCCCTCCCCGTCCGGCCCGACGCGGTCATCCTCGACGGCAAGCACGACTACCTCGGCATGCCGTGGCGGGTGCGTACCGTGATCAAGGGCGACCAGTCGTGCATCTCGGTGGCTGCGGCCTCCGTCCTCGCCAAGGTGCGCCGAGACGCGCTGATGGCCGAACTCGGCAGCGAGCACGCGGACTTCGCCTTTCACGACAACGCCGGGTACCCCTCGCCCGTGCACAAGACGGCGCTTCAGGCGCTTGGGCCGACACCGATCCACCGCATGTCGTGGGCCTTCATGGACGCCCTCCCCCGCTGGCAGCACCTGAAGCGGACGCGGGTGGATTCGGCCGAGGACCCGTCCGTGGACCAGATGAGCATCTTCTGAACCAGCAGGCGGGAGCCCCGATGCCGGGAGTCGCACCCGCCCACGGGACCCGAACCCGCGTTTGATAGACATCACTCCATGCCTCTCACTCCTGAGGAGCCAACGATTCACGAGAGTGTCCCGGGCCCCCGCAACATCGCGGCCGCCACCCGAACTCCGCAGGCTTCCCGCTCCGCAGCACCCGTCCCCGGCCCCCGTAACCCGTCCCGCCCCGCGCATCCGCGTGCGGACAGCAAGGGACCGACACCCGGCCGTCCAGGAACCGTCCGCAGCGGGGGCCCGTCGCAGCAGCGCGGCAACTCGGCATCGGGCAGCGGTACTTCGACCGTGACCGCACAGATCGAACTTGTCGGCGCCACAGACGACACGGCGGTCGACGTCGCCGACGAAACCGTCGACAAGCTCCTGGACGACGGAATCGCGCCCGGCGACATTCTGTTGCTCACCACCGGGGAACAGCACCCGTGGGCCCAGCATGAACTCTCCTTCGGTGAGGACGCCTACTGGCGCCAACTGACCGACGGCAACGACGTGTTCTGCGTCAGCGCTGATGCGCTGCCGCGTGTCACCCGGCGGACAGTGGCGGTTCTGGCGGTCAACGGCGGTACCGACGCTTCGGCGGCGGAGGCACTGCCCGCCGCGCTGGCGAAGGCCCGGCAGCGGCTGATCGTCTGCGGCGATCCGCAGCGGCTTCGCGACCTGCTGTGACGCCTGCACATGCGCCTGCTCCCCGAAGCTGAGCTGAGCCGGGACGCCCGCTGACCGTTCGATCTGGGATCGGCCGCTGTTGCTCCGGCCGGAGCCGGAGCAACAGCCGGTCGGCGTCCGGCTGCGCTTCAGCCCTGCACGGCGAGGACCAGGGGCAGGACACCCGACGCGCCTGCTCCTCTCAGCAGCCGCGCGGCAACGGCCAGAGTCCAGCCGCTGTCGGCGAAGTCGTCCACGAGCAGCAGCGGGCCGTCTGCTTCAGCGACCGCACGTGCAAGTGGCTCCGGCAGGATCAGGTCCGCATGGAGCGCACGCACCCGCTGCGCGCCGTTGCTGCGTGGGGGTGCACCCGTGGCCGCTTGTTCGGCGTACGTCACGGTGCCCAGCAGCGGTATGCGGCCCACTGAGGAGATGCGCTCTCCCAGCGAGCGCACCAGCTGCGGCCTGGATCGGGAATCGACGGTGACCACACCGACCGGGCGGGCCGAGCCGTCCGCGGCGCCGGACGCCCAGCCGCCCGGCCCCTTGGCCCAGTCGGCAAGGACCTCGACAGCCGCTTGCGCGACATCGTCCGGCACAGGCCCGTCTCCGGCCTGCGGGGTGAGCAGCGGGCGGAGCCGGTTACCCCAGCCGATGTCCGACAGTCGGCCCAAAGCCCTCCCGGCGGCGGCCTGCTGGTCTGCCGGAATGCGGCCCTTCAGCGGGACGCCGACCGCGGGGAGCCCGGTCGGCCACATCTTCCGCGGCTCCACCTCCACTCCGGGCCGCGCGAGTTCGCCGCGCGCCGCTTCGAGCAGCTTGTCGGAGACGTGGGAATCGAATCGGGCGCCCGAGCAGTTGTCGCAGCGGCCGCAGGGCGCCGCCGACTCGTCGTCCAGCTGTTTGCGCAGGAACTCCATGCGGCATTCGGTGGTCACGGCGTACTCGCGCATCGCCTGTTGCTCGGACTCCCGCTGACGGGCGACCCAGGCGTACCTCTCCGAGTCGTACGTCCAGGGCTGCCCTGTGGCAGTCCAGCCACCGCGGACCCGGCGGACCGCGCCGTCCACGTCCAGCACCTTGAGCATCGTCTCCAGCCGGGAGCGCCGCAGATCCACCTGCGGTTCGAGCGCGGGCAGGGAGAGCGGCCTCTCCGAGGACGCCAGCACCTCCAGCGTCCGGCGCACCTGTTCTTCGGCGGGGAAGGAGAGGGAGGCGAAGTACCGCCAGATCGCCTCGTCCTCCGGCCCGGGGAGCAGGAGGACTTCGGCATGCTCCACGCCGCGTCCCGCGCGCCCGACCTGCTGGTAGTAGGCGATGGGGGAGGAGGGTGATCCGAGATGTACGACGAAGCCCAAGTCGGGCTTGTCGAAGCCCATTCCCAGAGCGGAGGTGGCCACGAGCGCCTTCACACGGTTGGCCAGCAGGTCGGCCTCGGCGGCTTCTCGTTCCGCGTGCTCCGTCCGGCCCGTGTAGGAGCCCACTTCGTGTCCCTGACCGCGGAGGAAGGCCGTCACCTCCTCCGCGGCGGCGACTGTGAGCGTGTACACGATGCCGGAGCCCGGAAGCTTCTCGAGGTGGTCCGCGAGCCACGCCATGCGATGGGCGGCGTCGGGAAGCCGCAGCACTCCCAGGCTCAGGCTCTCCCGGTCCAGAGGCCCGCGCAGCACCAGTGCCGCGTCGACCTGACCGCCCTCGGCCCCGTCTCCGGCCGGCGCTCCGGTGCCGAGTTGCTCCGCCACGTCGGCCGTCACGCGGGCGTTGGCGGTGGCCGTCGTCGCCAGCACGGGGACTCCCGGAGGGAGTTCGGCCAGCATGGTGCGGAGCCGCCGGTAGTCCGGCCGGAAATCATGCCCCCAGTCGGAGATGCAGTGCGCCTCGTCCACGACCAGCAGCCCGGTGGCCGCTGTGAGCCGGGGCAGCACCTCGTCCCGGAAGTCCGGATTGTTGAGCCGCTCCGGGCTGACGAGCAGCACGTCGACCGCGCCCTCGGCGATCTCGGCCTGGATCGCCTCCCACTCCTCCGTGTTGGCGGAGTTGATCGTACGAGCGTGGATACCGGCCCGCTCGGCGGCCGCCACCTGGTTGCGCATCAGCGCCAGGAGCGGGGAGACGATGACGGTGGGGCCGCTTCCGCGGGTGCGCAGCAGCGCCGTCGCCACGAAGTACACGGCCGACTTGCCCCAACCGGTGCGCTGAACGACAAGAGCACGCCTTCGCTCGGCGACCAGCGCTTCGATCGCCCGCCACTGGTCCTCACGCAGCCGGGCCGGTTCGGCACCTGCCGTCTCAGCGGGCTCGGCTCCGACGAGACGGGTCAGGACGCTATCGGCCTCGCGGCGCAGCTCTGAGTCGTTCATGCCCCCATGCAACCCGACGGCATAGGGGAACCGCGAATGAGCCTGTGGATAAGTCACATTCCGTATGACTAAGCACACCAATCGTGATGTCTGTGGATAACTGCCGACCAACATCGTGCGCGGCGAGGCACCGTCCTGGCATGACGCAGCGAGAGAGCCAGCACCGCAGCCACAGCGAGAACGACCGCACCGACCGAGGAGTCCGGGGCGGCGGCGAACCGGGAGACGCCGCCCGTAGCGCACACCGCACACCACTCCAGGGGGCGGGGGAGATCGCCTTGCGCGGCCCTGCCCAACTGGCCGACGCGCTGCCGTATCTCCTCGGCTTCTACCCCGACGACTCCATCGTGGTCGTCGCCCTGCACGGCGATCGCCGCCGGTTCGGCGGCCGCATCAGGCTGGGCCTCCCCGCTGACCCGGGGGAATGGCCTGCCGTCTCGGCCCAGGTCGCGGCCTGCCTGGAGGAGAACGTCAAGTCGGGTGGGCGCCGTCCGGAAGGCGCCATCGTGTACCTCTGCCGGGACCCCGCCGCCGGTGAGTCGGGGCGGGAGGTGACGGAGCGCTTGCGTCCGCTCGCGCAGGCACTCCGTACGGCGTGCGGCGAGCGGGAGATGCCGGTGTGGGAGGCGCTGTGCCTCTCGGGCGGATCGTTCTGGTCCTACTGCTGCCCGGACGCCGAGTGCTGTCCTGCGGAAGGCCGGCCCATGGGAGTTCCCGGCACCTCCCCGATGGCAGCGGCGGCTGCCTACGCGGGTATTCAAGTGCGAGGCTCCCTGCGGGAGCTGGAGCGCAGACTCGCCCCACTGGAGCTGAAGGCGGCCGAGGCGCAGGAGCGGGCCTTGGACCGCGCCAGCAGACTCCTCGTGCCGCGCATGCTCGTGGCCGGCACCCGCCCGGCGGTCGAAGCGGAGACGGTCGAACTGGCCGAGAGGCTGCTGGCCCGCTACAGGGCGGACGTACCGCCGAGCGAGGACGCCGCCACCGCTGATGCTCACGACGACGGGCTGATGAGCCACGAAGAGGCAGCGCTGCTGCTCCTCGGCCTGCAGGACCGCAGGACCAGGGACCGGGCGGCCGAATGGATGGAGGGCGACGAGGTCGAGCCGGCCTTGCGGCTGTGGCGTGCGCTGGCGCGGCGCTGCGTCGGTCCGTATACGGAGCACTCCGCCGCTCCGCTGACGCTGACGGGCTGGGTGGCGTGGTCCGGTGGTGACGAGGCCACTGCCCGCGTCGCGTTGGACCGGGCTCTCGAGAACGACCCGGAGTACTCGTTCGCCCGATTGCTGCACCGGCTCTTCAACGAGGGAACCGATCCGGAACTGCTGCGCGGCTGTATGCGCAAGGAACAAGAGGCCCGCAGGGCGCTCGAGAAGCAGGATCGGCCGAACGGGGTGCCCCGAAGTGGCCCGTGACCTGCGCGCCTGTCCATCCGTTCATGTGTGTGCGGACGCCGCTCACCACCGCACCGGCCCGGCCGGATCCACGAACCAGGAAGCGGAGGAACGCTCCATGTCTCCTACGCCGCAGTCCACTTCACCGCAGACGCGCCGTCAGGACGAACAGAAGGCGCGGACAGAGAAGAGGCCCCGCGAACTGGCGGCGCGTCCCGGCCAAGGCGTCGGCGGACCGCCATCGGAACCGGGGCGGATCGAAAACCGGGCGGAACACCAGACCGCCCACTCCGCACTGATCTGTGTGGCCGCCCCTCACCTGGCTGTCTCTCCCGAACACGGCCAACTGACCGGGCAGGGGATGGAGGGCGTCTACTACGCGGGCCGCAGGGTCCTCGCCCGCAGCCAACTGTTCATCGCCGGCATGGAACCCCTTCCCCTGCAGGGACGCATGGTCAGCGCCTGGCGTGCCCGGTTCGTCTCCACCGCACGCACCACACCTGCCGACGGCCCCGACCCGGCGATCATGGTCGAGCGGCTGCGGTCGGCGGACGGCACGGAGCGGATCACGCTGCGCAATGCGGGAGGGGTTCCTGCAAGGGTCCCGCTCGAGCTGCGGCTGGGTACGGACCTGGCCGAGATCGCGCAGGTGGCAGTCGGATGCGCCGGACAGGAGTTGCCCGGCTCCGTGAACGGGGCCGGTCTCTCCTGGACTTCGAGGGGTTTCCGCGCTCGCGTCGCCGCCGATCCTCAGCCGGAAAGCTGCTGGGCACAACTCGGCGTGCTGCGCTGGGACTGGGAGCTGCCACCAGGTCAGTCCCGCACCGTGACACTCAGCGCCGATCTCACCAGGACAGCCTCCTCGAACTCTCGCCCAAGGAAGAACGCCCGCCCTTCGACCGTGATCTCACGGACCGCCAGACCGCCCCGGCTGTGGCACGGCGTCCGGGCGCGCGGTGACGACCCGAGGGTGGGCGCACTCTTCCGCGTCTGCCTCGATGACGCCAACGCGCTGCTGATGGCCGATCCCGCTGACTCGTCGGACCTCCACCTGGTGGCGGGAGTGCCCTGGCGAGGAGCCTTCGCCCCGGTCGAATCCCTGCGGGCCGCCCGGATGCTCCTACCACTCGGGACCAGGCTCGCAGCAGGAACATTGCGGACCCTCGCACGAGGACAGATCGCCGGGTCGGGGCGTGAGTCGGGCCGCCTGCCCGGCGCGATGAGACTGGCCGGCCCGTACGCCCCGCCCAGCTGTACAGGCATCGAAGCCACCCTGCTCTTCCCCGCGTTGCTCGCCGAAGCATGCCGCTGGGGCCTCCCGGCGAGTGACGCGGAAGAGCTACTGCCGGCAGCCCGGCGTGCCCTGCAGTGGATGCTCCGCGCCGTGGAGCAGCGGCCCTATCTGCCCGACCCCGTGCCCGACGGCCCGTACCGCTGCGAGGTACAGGCCGGGGCGTACCGGGCGGCTCTGCTCGGAGCCGAACTTCTCGACGCCCACGGGTGCGACGGGGGAGGGGAGTTGAAGGAATGGGCGAGCGCACTGCGAGGACGCTTCCGGAAGGACTTCTGGTCCGATGACGACAGCGGCGGAAGACCGGTCGCCCTGCGTACCCGGAAGGACGGCCCCGTCGCCTACCTGGGTTGCGCGGCAGTCGAATTGCTGGACACCGGCCTGCCCGGGGCCGGCGGACCAGCAGAGGGCCTGCTGACGGAGGAGCAGACCCAGCAGCTCGCCCGTCTCCTGGCGGGTCCCTCCCTCAACTCGGGGTGGGGTCTGCGCAGCCTCGACTGCCGCGACGCGAGGTACAACCCGTTCGGTCACCGGAGTGGGGCAGTGCGTCTCCAGGAGTCGGTCACGGCGGTGACAGGGCTTGCCCGGTCGGGCCACGAGCGTGAGGCAGGGGCCTTGCTACGCGGGATCGTCGACGCGGCAGGACGTTTCGGTCTGCGGCTGCCGGAGATGTACGCGGCGGAGCAACGCTCGCGTGGCGGGCTGCCCGTTCCGCATCCGGCAGCGTGCCGCCCAGCAGCGGTCGCCGCGACCGGAGGCATCCAACTGCTCCTGACGCTCGCCGGACTGCACGCGAACGTGCCCGAGGGCACCCTCACCCTGCGTCCTCTCACCACCGTCCCGCTGGGAGCCGTCGAGTTCGCCGGCTTGCGCGTTGCGGGAGAGCCCTTCTCCGTCCGGGTGACCGACAAAGGGAAGGGAGAAGTCTCCGAGATTCCGGGGAGCTTGCGACTCGCTGACTGACACGGTTCCGGCATGGACCCGGATGGCGAACCGTGACGGAGAACCGGGCAGAGAGCCATTCGGGAAGGCCCTGTTTATCGTCAGGGAGACGACTATGATCACGCCATGCCCTACGATCCGTCGGCCTTCCCTCCCTTCGCTGTCACCGTCGACCTCGTGGTGCTCACGGTCCGCAGACACGCTCTGTGCGCACTCGCCGTGCGTCGCGGTGAAGAGCCCTACAAGGGGATGTGGGCGCTGCCAGGAGGCTTCGTCCGGGCCGACGAGGATCTGGCCACGGCAGCAGCACGCGAACTCGCGGAGGAGACGGGGCTGCGGGCCCACGATCAGGAAAGCCGTTCTCCGGGAGCGCACCTCGAACAACTCGCCACCTACGGCGATCCCGGACGGGACCCCCGGATGCGGGTGGTCAGCGTCGCGCATCTCGCGCTCGCCCCGGACCTTCCCTCGCCGACAGCCGGCGGCGACGCCAGGAGTGCGCGCTGGGCGCCGGTGGACGCGTTGCTCGGCAACGCTGACTCATCCGCACAGGACAGCGAGTCCCACAGCCCGCTCGCCTTCGATCACGGGGAGATCCTGGCCGCCGGCGTCGAGAGGGCCCGCTCGAAGATCGAGTACTCCTCCCTCGCAACGGCCTTCTGCCCGCCGGAATTCACTGTCGGGGAACTGCGCCGCGTGTACGAGGCCGTGTGGGGAGTCGTCCTCGACCCCCGCAACTTCCACCGCAAGGTGACTGGCACGCCGGGCTTTCTGGTCCCCAGCGGTGGCACGACGACGCGGCAGGGAGGCCGCCCAGCGCAGCTCTTCCGGGCTGGAGGAGCGACATTACTGAACCCGCCCATGCTGCGCCCCGAAGTCTGAACTCCCCCCGAAGTCTGAACGCGATCAGAAGTCTGGTCTCGGCCCGAGTCTGAACTCGACCCTGAGCCGGCATGTGGCCTCCCGCCGGTATCTGCCTCGTGCCGGTATCTGCCTCTCGCCCGAATCTGCCTCGACATCCGGCCGAGCGGTTTCCGGCCGACCGGCCAGACCGCCAACCCGGCGCGGCCTCGGCGCATCCGCCGGTGAACGGACCTGGCCGGGTGGAGCGCATTGCCTGGAAAGCCTGGTATGTCGCGTTATGTTGCATCAATGCGTCCCCCAGGCGTCTCGCGGGAGAAGCGATGATCCAGGCCATCGGGCTGACCAGCCTGCCTCGCCGACACCAACTCAAGCCGACCGTCGACGACCTCACCTTCGAGGCACGTCCCGGCCGCGTCACCGTCCTTCTCGGTCCCAGGGGTTCGGGAAAGACGACCGCTCTACGGCTCATGCTCCAGCTGCAGCCCGGTCGCGGCGTCGCCCTGTTCCGTGGACGGCCCGTGCAGAGGATCGTCCATCTCGCCCGCGAAGTCGGCACGTTGCTCGGTGACGTGCCGGGCCACCCGGCACGCACGGCACGGGGCCACCTGCGCATGCTGTCCGCTGCCGCGGGCGTACCGGTGAGCCGGGCCGACGACGTGCTCGACGTCGTCGGGCTCAGCGGCCTCGCGGACAAGCGCATCGGGGAACTCTCACGCGGAATGGACCGACGCCTAGCGGTGGCCTGCGCGTTGCTCGGCGACCCGCACACCCTGATCCTGGACGAACCGGCGCAGGACCTCTCGCCACGCGAGACCAGCTGGCTCTACTCGCTGCTGCGCGGCTACGCGAACGAAGGCGGCACTGTCCTGGTGACATCACGCCGTGCCGACGAGGCGGCAGATCTGGCCGACCGGGTGGTGAGCGTCGACTCAGGCTGCCTGATGGCGGACCAGGAAGTCGCCGACTTCGTACGCACCCGGCTGCGGCCTCGCGTCGCCGTCCGCACCCCGCACGCGGACCGCCTGGCGGCGGTTCTCACCGACGAGGCGCGCAGGGCCGGCCCGGGGCGCGACAGCGGCCCTCTCAAGGTCGTCCGTGAGGACGGCAACCATCTGTCTGTGTACGGCAGCAGCTGCGCCGAAGTAGGCGAGTACGCCTATCGGAACAACATCCTCGTCCATCAACTCACCGACGAGAGCGGTGACGTGGGGGACGTCGGGGCTCCTGAGCCGCTTGTACGAGCAGACGGTCGCCGGCCGGTCCCTTCGACGGCCTCGCTGTCACGAACCGGCCGGTCCTCGGCGCTGTCGGCCGCAACCGATTCCCCGGCCGAACCCGCCGCTACGGATGCGGTGACAGCACCCGTACAGCCGGGCGCCGCGTCGCATGGCCAGGAGCCCGAGGAGTCGCCGGAAGCGGACATCGAGCCGGAGCCAGATGGCGCCGCCCGTACGGCGTCCGGCAGGCACGACGACGAGCCCCCGGTGCCGGCTGCCGATTCGTCCTCGACGTCTGCGACTTGGGGTGAAGAGGCGTCGCCGACCGCCGACTCACGGCCCGGGACGACACCGCCGGAGCCCTCGTCGAAGGATCCCGGGACCCCGGCGGCCGCCTCCTCCGCCGTGACCGCCCCAGCACAGCCCGACGCCGACCGCCCTCCCGCTGTCGATACCGAACTCGAACCGAAACCGGGAGAGGAACCGGACGACGACCACGAACCGCAACGTGACAGGGAGTTCGCGGAAGCCGAACTCGCACCCGGCTCAACGCCGGTGCCCCAGGGGCCTCCTGACACCGTCGCAACATCTACGGACAGCCACGCAGTGGCCGACAGCTCCTCGGCGGAGGGCGCCACGCTGGAGCGCTCCTCGGCGGACGCCTCACCGGCGATGGCGCTGTCCGCAGCCCTCACCCCTGCCGGCCGAAGCGAGGGGAACCACTCCTCCGCCGGGGAACCGGACCGCTCCCGCTCTCACGTCAACTCGGCTCCGCCCCAAGCGGATGTCGAAGCGCCCCCGCGCGCAGGGGGACCCGAGGCCGGTCCCGCCGGCCCCTCCGGGACGTCTCCCGCCCCGCAGGCGTCCCCGGACGATCCGACCGTCGTCATCAGCGTCGTCCCCCTTGTCGACCCCGACGCCCCGTCCCGTGGATCGAAGCATCGCTCGGCGGCTTCCGCTGCCTCTGCCGCCCGCCCCGAGGACGGAACGGCGGCCGCGCAATCCTCAAGTACCCAGTCGGGGTGGTCCCCGTCGTGCCCTCCGGTGCCTGCTGCCGCGGAACTTCCGCCGCCCCTCCACGCGGTCGCGCGCCCGGGCCCCGTGGCCCCCCTGAGTTACGAGTTGCGCCGCCTCTTCGGCGTCCGCACCACGTGGATCGTCGTGGCCGCGGCCGTGGTGGTGGCGCTGTGTCTCTCGCTCGTCATGGCCTGGACGGGCCTGGGCCTGCCGACGGCTTCGAGCAGTACGGTCGCGCCCGCGGTGCGTCTGCTCTCCGGCTGGCCGCCGGGCGGCTTCTTTCTGCTGCCCCCTGTAGCCCTCGCCGTCGGGGTCCTGGGGGCGCTCGCGTTCGGCGAGGAGTTCCGGTTCCCGGCGCTCGTCCCCGCGCGTCCTGCCGTCCCTCACAAACTGAGCCTGCTCGCCTCCAAACTCGCGGTATCGGCCGTTCTCTCCGTCGTGCTCTGCCTATTCGTGGCCGGGCTCAACGTGATGGCACTGACTGTGTTCTTCGGTCCCGAGGTCTTCGCTTTCGGCACGTCGAACGCGGTGGAATCCTCTGCCGGTTCACTGTTCGCGGATACGGGCGCACCGGTCGGCGGCACTCCCTGGCAGCTGCACTCCGCAGCGCTGGTCGCTTTCACCGTCGGGTGCGGCTGGACCGGACTTCTCGCCGCAGGCGTCTTCCGTTCCGCAGCCGCCGGTGCGGCAGTGGTGCTGGCGGTGCCGCTGCTCGTCTCACCTGCGCTGCGCGAGTTGTTCAGCGAATCCGGCGGCCGGTCGCTCGACGGCCTTTCCGAACGTCTGGAAGCAGCGCTGCTCGTCCCCTGGCCTCCCGGGTCGGAGCGCTGGGTGTCGGCCGTTGTCGAGTTGGTGTCCCAACCCGCGGGCCCTGCCTTGGGGTTGGTTCTCCTGGTGCTGTCGTTCGCCTATCTCGTCACCGCGGTACGCAGCCGCGCGCGGTGAGACGTGGGTGGACGCTGACCCGGGACGCCGGACGTGCCTCCGACTTGCGCGTCGGGCACTGCCCGGTGGGAGAAGTGTCAACGTCTCGCATATGACAGGTAGATGGTCTCCGGGCATCGATGCCTTTCCGATAAGGCGTCAATTGCGGGGAGGTTAACGATCACCCTTTCGTGTGCTTTTCACCAAAGCCCTCAAGGCGCCGCGAAACCCCGCCGACAAGAAATGCGTGACTACCCTTGCGCACACCATGATGACCGCGGCTCGTTCAGCCGACTCCGGGCTCACCGGCCCGGGAGAAATCGACCGTTACGCGTACGCCGAGTCCTCCGGCTCGGCACGCACGACCAGCAACGTCCCCGCCTGGCAAGGCTCCGAGGCCGACATCAACCGCGTCGGCCGCCGCGCCACCGGAAACCGCGGACGCGGTCTGCACGGCCAACTCGTCCAGCAACTCGGCCAGATGATCGTCTCCGGCGACCTCGGAGCCGATCGTCCGCTGGTCCCCGAGGAGATCGGCCACCGCTTCGAGGTCTCCCGCACCGTCGTCCGCGAATCCCTCCGGGTCCTGGAGGCGAAGGGTCTCGTCAGCGCGAGGCCCAACGTGGGGACGAGGGTTCGCCCCGTCAGCGACTGGAACCTGCTGGACCCCGACATCATCGAATGGCGCGCTTTCGGGCCGCAGCGGGAGGACCAGCGCCGGGAGTTGCGTGAACTGCGCAGCACCATCGAGCCGTTGGCGGCCCGCCTCGCCGCCGGCCAGGTGCGGGACGAGGTTCAGCAGCGCCTCGCGGACATGGTCGAGATCATGACGCACGCACTCGGCCAGGGCGACACCCTCACCTTCTCCCGCGCGGACGCGGAGTTCCACGGGCTGCTGCTGCAGGCGGCGGGGAACCGCATGCTCGAGCACCTCTCGGGGATCGTCTCCGCCGCACTCCAGGTCTCGGGTGGCCCGGCCACCGGGTGCGACCGGGCGTCCGAGGCGTCGATCGCCCACCACAAGCGGGTCCTCGACGCACTCGCTTCGGGTGAGTCCGCGACGGCCGAGTCGGCGATGCGTCAGCTGCTCGGCGTACGTCCGGAGACCGCGGCCGCCCCCGCGGTGCCGCAGCCGGGCGGCAGCACGGGCGCCGGCGGTACGGGCGGTACCGATCACGTCGTCCCGGCGCCCCGCGAGCACTGAGCGAAGTGCCCGAAGCTCCGGCGTCCCCGTGCCTCGGGGGCGAGCCGGAGCGGGGGACGCGACCGACAAGCCGCGCCGGCGGCACATACGGATGCGCCGCCGGACATCGGCGGCGCATCCGTATCGCGTCCATCAGGGCGGTGCCTGGTCGTACAGGCGCCCCTCTTGTCCGTCTTTCAGGGATTTTTCACAGAATGCATGCGTGCAGGATGTGATCCGGGCCACGCGTATTGCCCGTAACGCTTCGCGGTGCAGCGCGATGACTCAAGAGGTGACAGCCGAGGAGGAATACGAAGCCCGAGCCCGGCGCTCAACCAGGCGCCGTATTCCTTCGATGCTCAGCCCGCGCCGTCGGTCCATCCCCACCGGCGGTTTGCCGTTTCCATCGTTCCGAGAGGTTGTTCGTGTCGGCCAGCACATCCCGTACGCTCCCTGCGGAGATCGCCGAATCCGAATCTGTGGTGGCGCTCATCGAGCGGGGAAAGGCTGAGGGGCAGATCGGCGGCGACGACGTGCGTCGGGCCTTCGAGGCTGACCAGATTCCGCCAACCCAGTGGAAGAACGTACTGCGCAGCCTCAACCAGATCCTCGACGAGGAGGGTGTGACGCTGATGGTGAGTGCCGCAGAAGCCCCCAAGCGCACCCGTAAGAGCGTCGCGGCGAAGACCCCGGCGAAGCGCACCGCCACGAAGACGGTTCCCGCCAAGACCGCTGCCGCGAAGCAGGCCAACGCCAAGCCGGAGACGGCCGCGGAGACCGGCGCGGTCCCCGCGGAGGTCGTCGACGCGGCCGTTGTCGAGACAGCCGCCGAGCCGGTCAAGAAGGCCGCGGCGAAGAAGACCGCAGCCAAGAAGACGGCCAAGAAGGCGACCGCCAAGAAGGCCACAGCGAAGAAGGGCGCAGGCAAGAAGTCCGTCGTCGACGAGCTCCTCGAGGGCTCGGACGAGGCCGCCGACGAGGCGCCGTCCAAGGCGGCGAACAAGCCCGGCGCGAACGACGGTCCCGCCGCGGAGGTGAAGAACGAGAACGAGGGCTTCGTCCTCTCCGACGACGACGAGGACGACGCGCCCGCGCAGCAGGTCGCGGCGGCGGGCGCCACGGCCGACCCCGTCAAGGACTACCTGAAGCAGATCGGCAAGGTGCCGCTCCTCAACGCCGAGCAGGAGGTCGAACTCGCCAAGCGGATCGAGGCCGGTCTCTTCGCCGAGGACAAGCTCGCCGCGGCGGACAAGCTCGCACCGAAGCTCAAGCGCGAGCTGGAGATCATCGCCGAGGACGGCCGCCGGGCCAAGAACCACCTGCTGGAGGCGAACCTCCGTCTGGTCGTCTCCCTGGCCAAGCGCTACACCGGCCGCGGCATGCTCTTCCTGGACCTGATCCAGGAGGGCAACCTCGGTCTCATCCGCGCCGTCGAGAAGTTCGACTACACCAAGGGCTACAAGTTCTCGACGTACGCGACCTGGTGGATCCGGCAGGCCATCACGCGCGCGATGGCCGACCAGGCCCGCACCATCCGCATCCCGGTGCACATGGTCGAGGTCATCAACAAACTCGCGCGCGTCCAGCGGCAGATGCTCCAGGACCTGGGCCGCGAGCCCTCGCCGGAGGAGCTGGCCAAGGAACTGGACATGACGCCGGAGAAGGTCGTCGAGGTCCAGAAGTACGGCCGCGAGCCGATCTCCCTCCACACGCCCCTCGGTGAGGACGGCGACAGCGAGTTCGGTGACCTCATCGAGGACTCCGAGGCAGTCGTCCCCGCCGACGCGGTCAGCTTCACGCTCCTCCAGGAGCAGCTGCACTCGGTGCTGGACACGCTCAGCGAGCGCGAGGCGGGCGTGGTGTCGATGCGCTTCGGCCTGACGGACGGTCAGCCGAAGACCCTGGACGAGATCGGCAAGGTCTACGGCGTGACCCGTGAGCGGATCCGCCAGATCGAGTCCAAGACGATGTCCAAGCTGCGTCACCCCTCCCGGTCCCAGGTCCTGCGCGACTACCTGGACTGAGGCGGCCACAGGCACGCGGTTACGGCAGGGGCCGGTGATCCTTCCACGGATCGCCGGCCCCTGCCGCGTGTGCGCTGCCCGTCTCCGGATGCGGGACTGCGCCATGCGGCTCACCCTTGGTGCTCCGGATAGCCGCTCCACGGGTCTGGAGGCTGCATGCGTCGTCACCTGCGTGCGATCCCGTTGTTCCTGCTCACGGCGGTCCTGCTCGCCGGGCTGCCCGCGGCTTCGGAGCGGTTCCCGGACGGCGCCCCGCCGCGTGGTCAGGCACGGGCGCCTGAGCGGGCAGCCGGCCCCGTCGACAATCGGGCTGCCGGGCATTCCGCGGCCGTCCGTACCGGTGTGCGGGGCCGTGCGGTGGTCGGGGGGCATCCTGTCGACGCGGCGGAGCATCCCTGGGCGGTCGCGCTCTCCAGCAAGGAGCGCTTCGGCCCGGATCGCTCGGGGCAGTTCTGCGGGGGTGCGCTGGTGGACGTACGCACTGTGGTCACGGCGGCACACTGCCTCGGCCCGGAGGTGCTGGGCGCGGCCAGGGGTGAGGTGCGGGATCTGCACGTCATATCGGGGCGGGGGGATCTGGAAACCGGGTCGGGGCGCGAGGTGCCGGTGGCTTCGGTGTGGGTGGATCCGGGCTATGACGCCGCGACGAATGAGCAGGACATCGCCGTGCTCGCTCTCTCCGAGCCGCTGCCGGAGGACCACCCCGTACCCGTGGCGGCGGCTCAGGACGCCGCGTACGCCCCTGGGACCGCCGCGGAGGTCTACGGCTGGGGTGACACCAGCGGCAGCGGAGCGTACGCCTCAGGCCTCCGCGCTGCCGATGTGGAGATGGTGGAGGACTCGGAGTGCGCCCGGGCGTATCCGCGCAGTGCCTCGGGCACCTTCGGAGGGGTCTTCGAAGAGCGGTCGATGGTGTGCGCGGGAACGCCGGCGGGCGGTCGGGACGCGTGCCAGGGCGACAGCGGCGGTCCGCTCGTCGCGAAGGGCCGTCTGGTGGGGCTGGTCTCCTGGGGCGTGGGGTGCGGCGAGGAGGGGCGTCCTGGCGTCTACACGCGGGTCTCCGCGATGGCGGACGCCATACGGGCGCACAGGGGGTGAGCGGACCGCGGCGCAAGCCCCTCGCGGGCTGCCGAAGGCGGAGGGAATTCGAAGGTTTGAAGGGGCCGGGATATGGGTTGGAGGAAGTGGTTCGCTGAGAGCGAAATTCTCCGGCGGCTTACCTGAGAAACCGGATCGGGCGCGGGACAGGGAAAGGCGGCCACCCGGTGTCACCGGGTGGCCGCCCACCGTTTCCGGCTCTCAGCCGGACCGAGCTCGTCGGTTCGGGACGTTGCTTGCGTCAGTTCCAGGACGCTCGGGATTACTCGCCGGTCTCCGCATTCGCGGGAGACGCGGTGAGCTTCTCCGTCTCGTCCTGTATCTCCGCGGCGATCTTCTTGAGCTCGGGCTCGAACTTGCGGCCGTGGTGGGCGCAGAACAGCAGCTCTCCGCCACTGAGCAGCACGACGCGCAGGTAGGCCTGAGCGTTGCAGCGGTCGCAGCGATCGGCGGCCGTCAACGGAGTCGCGGGGGTCAGAACAGTAGTCACGTCGCCTCTTCTCTAGCTCGACGAGCTGTCGTACCAGGGTCAACATCCAACCAGGTCGAAAACGTTCCCGCTCTCGACGATTCCCTCGGAGGTTTCTCCGCGGGGGCGGCTGCATGTTGCCGGGTGGCGGCGAATGAGCCGTATTACGTGGGTTGCTTCGTCGTCATGTCGCTTGGTTGCTGTTGTCCAGTTGTTGTCTGTGCAGTGTTGCCGTCGGTTCCCGTTGTTGAAGGGGACGTGCCCGGAGCCTAAATGGTTCATGCGCCAAAGGGAACGTGATGTGTGCGTCACCCGCTCGTGTTATCGAACACTCTATCGAGCATGGGCTAGCATGAACCCCCTTCCCGGGTGGCGCGGCGCGCCCTCTCCTGCACTCTCGGTACCCTCTGACGCGGCAGCCAGCCACCCCCAGCAGAATTCAGCGAGGAGCGAACCGCGTGACCGCCGAACCTTCCCTGGCCACCGGCACGGGGAACACAAAGCCGTCCGCCGCACTGCTCACCGGCGCAGACCGGGACGGCGGCTCCAACTACACCGCGCGGCACCTGCTGGTTCTCGAGGGGCTCGAGGCGGTGCGGAAGCGCCCCGGCATGTACATCGGCTCCACCGACAGCCGCGGGCTCATGCACTGCCTCTGGGAGATCATCGACAACTCCGTGGACGAGGCCCTCGGAGGCCACTGCGACCGCATCGAGGTGATCCTCCACGAGGACGGCTCGGTCGAGGTCCGCGACAACGGCCGGGGCATCCCCGTCGACGTCGAGCCCAAGACGGGCCTCTCCGGCGTCGAGGTCGTGATGACGAAGCTGCACGCCGGAGGCAAGTTCGGCGGCGGCTCCTACGCCGCCTCCGGCGGTCTGCACGGCGTCGGTGCCTCGGTCGTCAACGCGCTGGCGTCGCGGCTCGACATCGAGGTCGACCGCGGAAGCCGCACGCACAGCATCAGCTTCCGCCGCGGCGTCCCCGGGATCTTCACCGAGTCGGGCCCCGATGCGCCGTTCGACCCGGCGAGCGGCCTGCGCAAGGGCAAGAAGCTGCCGAAGAACCGCACCGGTACGCGCGTGCGCTACTGGGCGGACCGCCAGATCTTCCTCAAGGACGCCAAGCTCTCGCTGGAGACGCTGTACGCCCGCGCCCGCCAGACCGCCTTCCTGGTCCCCGGGCTCACGCTGGTCGTACGGGACGAGCGCGGGGTGGAGCGGCCGGCGGGATCCGAGGGGCAGGACGCGTCCGGCTCCGGGGTCACGGAGGAGGTCTTCCACTACGACGGCGGCATCAGCGAGTTCTGCGAGTACCTCGCGCAGGACCGCCCCGTCTGCGACGTGCTGAGGCTGCAGGGCAAGGGTCAGTTCAAGGAGACGGTGCCCGTCCTCGACGACCGGGGCCACATGATCCCCACCGAGGTCCAGCGTGAGCTGGGCGTGGACATCGCGCTCCGCTGGGGCACCGGGTACGACACCACGCTGAAGTCCTTCGTCAACATCATCGCCACCCCCAAGGGCGGCACCCACGTGTCCGGGTTCGAACGCTCTGTCACCAGGACCGTCAACGAGGCGCTGCGGGCCACGAAGATCCTCCGGGTCGCCGAGGACGACGTCGCCAAGGACGACGCCCTCGAGGGCCTGACGGCGGTCGTGACGGTACGGCTGGCCGAGCCGCAGTTCGAGGGGCAGACCAAGGAGGTGCTGGGCACCTCGGCCGCCTCACGGATCGTCGCGCAGGTCGTCGCCTCGGAGCTGAAGACCTTCCTGACCTCGACGAAGCGGGACGCCAAGCAGCAGGCCCGTGCCGTCCTGGAGAAGATCGCGGCGGCGGCGCGTACGCGCATCGCCGCCCGGCAGCACAAGGAGGCGCAGCGGCGGAAGACTGCCCTGGAATCGTCCGCGCTGCCCGCCAAGCTGGCCGATTGCCGTAGTGACGACGTCGAGCGCAGCGAACTGTTCATCGTCGAGGGCGACTCGGCGCTCGGCACCGCGAAGCTGGCCCGGAACTCCGAGTTCCAGGCGCTGCTGCCGATCCGCGGCAAGATCCTCAACGTCCAGAAGTCCTCCGTCGCGGACATGCTCAAGAACGCCGAGTGCGGCTCGATCATCCAGGTGATAGGAGCCGGGTCCGGGCGGACCTTCGACATCGACCAGGCCCGCTACGGCAAGGTCATCTTCCTCGCGGACGCCGACGTCGACGGTGCGCACATCCGTTGCCTGCTGCTCACCCTCTTCCAGCGCTACATGCGCCCCATGGTCGAGGAGGGCCGCGTCTTCTCCGCCGTGCCGCCGCTGCACCGGATCGAGCTGACCAACCCCAAGAAGGGGCAGGCCAAGTACATCTACACCTATTCGGACAACGAGCTGCGGCAGACGCTGATGGACCTGCAGCGCAGGAACGTGCGGTACAAGGACTCGATCCAGCGCTACAAGGGCCTGGGCGAGATGGACGCCGACCAGCTTGCGGAGACGACGATGGACCCGCGGTACCGCACGCTGCGCCGGATCAACATCAGCGACCTGGAGTCCGCGGAGGCCGCGTTCGACCTGCTGATGGGCAGCGAAGTGGCGCCGCGCAGGGAGTTCATCAGCTCCTCCGCGGCGACGCTGGACCGCTCGCGGATCGACGTCTGATCGACGGTGCCTCGCCGCACGGACCTGCATGTCTGGTACGTCACCTGAAGGGGTGAACAGTCCAGGATGCCCCATCCGTGATCTTCTGCGCGTGCCCATCCTTGGGCCATGCGCACCGAAGACCCCTGGTACGACGACGCCCTGGCCGCAGGCTGGGGCGAGCACGACGGACTCCCCGCCGCACCGGGCCGCCCCGCAGAGGCGCGGCCCGGGGGCGGGGAGCCCGGCGATCCGCACGCGGCCGTCTACCTCACCGTCCAGCGCAGCCCCGCGTTCCAGCAGGTGCGGCGCCGGTACCGGCGTTTCGTCCTGCCCGCCACCGCGGCGTTCCTCGTCTGGTACTTCGCGTACGTGGTCACGGCCACGCTCGCCCCGCAGCTGATGGCCAGGCCCCTGGTGGGGGTCTTCAACGTGGCGATGGCCGCCGGTCTCGCGCAGTTCGCCACCACCTTCCTGCTGACCTGGGCTTACGTCCGCCATGCCCGGTTGCGCAGGGACAGACCGGCGCTCGAACTGCGGTGGGAGACGCAGGACATGACCCGCACGGGCGCCGCGGCAGCGGGCGGCCCCGGTCGCGATCGCGGCGACGCCCCCGCGCAGAGCCGCGGGGACGCCCGCAGCGGGCGGCGGGCCGAGGCGCTCGCCGACTTCCCTGGTCCGCGCACCGCTCGGGAGGGCACGCTGTGACGGACGACCACCGGACACTGACCCTGCTGCTCTTCAGTGCCGTCATCGCCGTGACGCTGGCCATCACGAGCTGGGCGGGCCGCCGGCGGCAGGGGTCGCCCGTGGAGTTCTACGCGGGCGGCCGTCTCTTCAGCCCCATGGAGAACGGGTTCGCCATCGCGGGCGACTACATGTCGGCCGCGTCGTTCCTGGGTATCTCGGGGGTCATCGCGCTGTTCGGCTACGACGGCATCCTCTACGCCGTCGGCTTTCTCGTGGCGTGGCTGGTGGTGCTGCTCCTCGTCGCCGAACTCGTACGCAACTGCGGCCGGTTCACGCTGGCCGACGTGGTCGCCGCGCGGATGCGCGAGCGGCCGGTGCGGATCGCCTCGGGCATCTCCTCCGTCACCGTCTCGGTCCTCTACCTCGTCGCGCAGATGGTGGGGGCCGGCAGCCTCGTCGCGCTGCTGCTCGGCAGCGGAAGCGGACAGGCCCGGTCGTGGACGGTGATCGGGGTCGGAGCGCTGATGATCGTCTACGTCTCCTGCGGGGGCATGCGGGCGACGACGTGGATTCAGATCGTGAAGGCGGTGCTGCTCCTGGGAGGCGCCCTCTCGCTGACGGTGCTCGTGCTGCTGCGGTTCGGCGGCGACGTCGGCGCACTGCTCAGCAGCGCCGCCGAAGGCAGCGGCCACGGGCGTGACTTCCTCGCCCCGGGGCTCCGCTACGGCGGGGAGTGGACGCACAGGCTGGACTTCATCAGCCTGGGGCTCGCGCTCGTCCTGGGCACGGCGGGGCTGCCGCACATCCTCTCCCGCTTCTACACGGTGCCGACGGCGCGCGCCGCTCGCCGCTCGGTGGTCTGGTCGATCGGTCTCATCGGCGGCTTCTACCTGATGACCGTCGTGCTGGGGTTCGGCGCCGCGGCGCTGCTGGGCAGCGATGCGGTACGGGCGTCCGATCCGGCGGGGAACACCGCGGTACCGCTGCTGTCGCTCGAACTGGGCGGGGGCGCCGAATCGGCGGGCGGGCAGGCGCTGTTCGCGATCGTGGCCGCCATCGCCTTCGCCACGATCCTGGCGGTGGTCGCGGGCATCACCCTCGCCTCCTCCGCGTCCGTCGCGCACGACCTGTACGCCTCGTTCAGCCGGCGTGCCCGGTCCGGCGGAGGCAAGGGGTGGAGCGAGGTCGGGGTGGCGCGGGTGGCCGCGGCCGTGGTGGGTGCGGCGGCAGTCGGACTCGGGCTGCTGGCACAGCAGTTGAACGTGGCCTTCCTCGTCGGGCTGGCCTTCGCGGTCGCGGCGGCCGCCAACCTTCCCGTACTGCTGTACGCGCTCTTCTGGCGCCGGTTCACCACGAGGGGCGCGGTCTGGTCGGTCTACGGGGGTCTGATTCCGGCCATCGCCCTGGTCGTCCTCTCGCCGGTGGTGTCAGGGGCGCCGGGTGCGCTGTTCCCGCATGCCGACTTCGCGGTCTTCCCCCTGGAGAACCCCGGGCTGGTGGCCATCCCGCTCGGTTTCCTGGCGGGCTGGCTCGGCACCGTCACGTCGCGCGAAGCAGCCGACGAGGCCAAGCACGCGGAGACGGAGGTCCGTTCACTGACCGGTGCGGGCGCTGTCTGAGTGCCGTCAGGGCGTGAAGAAGATGGTCCAGACCTATTGACATGTACGCGGTGACGCCGGACATTGTCTTCAACAAATTACGGCATGCCAGTTCCGTGTGATCCGTCCACAGGAAGGCAACCGCTCGATGAAACCCCGGAGTTCCTTCACGACCGGCCTCCTCGCGGCCGTCGCCCTGGCCACCGCCCCCGTACTGGTGACGCCCGCAAGCGCGGCCGAGCCCCCGCAACCTGACCGCGCGGTGGCGTCGTTCAGCGACGACTTCGACGGCCCGGCGGGCAGCCCCGTCGACGGGTCGAAGTGGCAGCTGGAGACAGGCGACAACGTCAACAACCACGAGCGCCAGTGGTACACGAGCGGTACGGACAACGCCGCACTCGACGGCCAGGGCAACCTCGTGATCACCGCGAAGAAGGAGAACCCCGCCGACTACCAGTGCTGGTACGGCGCTTGCGAATACACCTCGGCCCGGCTGAACACCGCCGGCACGTTCAAGACGACCTACGGGCACGTCGAGACCCGCCTGAAGGTGCCCGAGGGCCAGGGCATGTGGCCCGCCTTCTGGATGCTGGGCGAGGACATCGGCAGCGTCGGATGGCCGGAGTGCGGCGAGATCGACGTCATGGAGAACGTCGGGTTCGAGCCCGGGACGGTCCACGGCACGCTCCACGGGCCGGGCTACTCCGGGGGCGGCGGAATCGGAGCCGGATACTCCCTGCCGGACGGGCAGAAGTTCTCCGACGGCTTCCACACCTTCGCCGTCGACTGGTCCCCGGAGAAGATCACTTGGTCGGTGGACGGCAACGTGTACCAGACCCGTACCCCCGCGGACCTCAACGGCAACCGGTGGGTCTTCGACCACCCCTTCTACCTGATCCTGAATCTCGCGGTCGGCGGTGACTGGCCGGGCGATCCGGACGGCAGCACCAGCTTCCCGAAGCAGCTGGTGGTCGACTACGTCCGCGTCACCGGAGGCAACTGACCGGGGGAGGGGCGGGGCCGCCCTCCTCGGGGCCCCGCCCCTACGCCCTCTCCCGCTCCACGTCCTCCGACGCGGACGCCGCGGCCGTCCCCGGTGACGCCGCCCCTGCCGAAGCAGCGGCCGTCCCCGGGTGGAGGGCGTGCGGCAGCACGACGGTGAACTCCGCACCGCCCAGCTCGGCTTCGCCGATCCGCGCCGTACCGCCGTGCCGCTCGGCGAGCCGCCGCACGAGGGCGAGGCCCAGACCCCTCTGACGGTGCGCGGGCGGTTCCTTCGTGGACCATCCCTCGGCGAAGACGAGATCGCGCTGGTCGTCGGGTACGCCCGCGCCGCTGTCGGCGACCCGCAGGACGATGCCGGTACCGGCCCCGCCGTCCTCCCGGCCGGCCCCGGACGCGCCGTCGTTCCGGAGCCCCTCCCGGCCCCCGCGCAGCCCCACTCCGTCCTGCCCGTCCTGAGGGCGCAGCTCCACCGACACCCGGGGATCCGCGGAACCGGCCGCCGCGTCCACGGCGTTGTCGACGAGGTTGCCGAGCACGGTCGCAAGCTCCCGCGGGTCGACCAGCCGGTCCGGCAGCCGTGTGCCCGACGTGGTGTGCAGGACGACGCCGCGCTCGGCGGCCACCGTCGCCTTCCCCACGAGCAGCGCGGCCAGCAGCGGATCCCCCACACGTTCGGTGATCTGCTCGGCTGTCGCGCGGTGCACTCCGACAGCGGCGCTGAGATAGTCGACCGCTTCGTCGTACTGGCCGAGTTCCAGCAGCCCCAGCAGGATGTGCATCCGGTTGGCGTGCTCGTGGTCCTGGGCGCGGAGGGCGTCGATCAGGCCGCGGGAGCCGTCGAGTTCGCGCCCCAGCAGCTCGAGTTCCGTCCGGTCGCGCAGCGTGGCCACCGCGCCGCCGTCGCCCGTGGGCATGCGGTTGGCCACCAGTACGCGGCCGCCCCGGACGGTGAGCAGGTCCGAGCCGGTGACGCTCCCGCACAGCACGTCCGCCGTGCGTCCCGGGCCGAGGGCCTCCGCCAGGGGCCGTCCGGTGTCCTCGGGCCGGAGCTCCAGAAGCCGCTGCGCCTCGTCGTTGATCAGCCTGAGGCAGCCGCGGGCGTCGAGGGCGACGACGCCCTCGCGGATGCCGTGCAGCATGGCTTCCCGCTCGTCCAGCAGCGCGGAGATGTCGGAGAAAGCCAGGTCGTGGGTCTGCCGCTGGAGCCGCCGGGAGACGAGCACCGCGGCGAGCACTCCGACGGCCAGAGCCCCGCACGCGTACGCCAGCAGCTCCGGCACCGCGCCCAGCAGCCTGTCCCGTACGCCGTCGTAGGCGATGCCGACGGAGACCGCGCCGACGAGGCGGCCCTCCTCGTCGCGCAGCGGAACCTTTCCGCGTGCGGACCGGCCGAGGGTCCCCTCGTCGATGTGCCGTACCTCGCGTCCGGCCAGCACCGCGCCCGGATCGGTGGAGACGTGCTCGCCGACGCGGCGGCGCTCCGGGTGTGACCAGCGGATGCCGTCGGTGTCCATGACGACGACGTAGCCGGCGCCCGTGGACTTGCGTATGCGTTCCGCCTGGGCCTGCACCGGGCCGTCGGCGGAGGGCCCTGCCTCCGAGCCGAGCCGGCGGGCGAGACCGGGGCCGGCCGCCGTCGTCTGCGCGATGGCCAGGGCGCGGTCCATCGCCCGGTCGTCCAGCTCGTCGCTGAGCGGTGCGAGGAAGAAGACCGTGACCAGCGCGGTGACGCCGGTGGCGATGGCCAGCTGCATCAGCAGGACCTGCGAGAACACACGCTGCGGCCATCGGACCCGGCTCAGGGGGGCGCGCAGGCGTTGCCGCACATCGGTCGGGGGTGTGCCGGGGGCGGAGGCGTCGGATGGGGTCACGGGGTCCTCGTTTGCGGTGCACGACGGGACGGGCGGGCGCCGGCAGGGGCCGTACCGGGCGGAGGGGAGAGGCGGGCGGGGCCGCTCTCCTGCGTGTGTGCGAGACGGTAGCCCGTCCGGGTGCTGTCCGCTGTGACGTGCGCGATCCCCGGTCAGCGCACCCTCGCGGCCCGGCGCACCTGCCACCGTCCCGTCCCCTCCGGGCCGGGCTCGCGGTGAGAGCACACGGCGCCCTCCACTACGATCAACAGCCGTTCAGACGGCACCACGCTGGAGGCACCGCCCGTGACCACCCGCCGCGTCCCGGTCATCGTCCTGGCAGGGTTCCTCGGTTCCGGCAAGACGACTTTGCTCAACCATCTGCTGCGGAACAGCCGCGGCACCCGGATCGGCGCTGTCGTCAACGACTTCGGCAGCATCGGGATCGACGCCATGGCGGTGGCCGGCCAGGTCGACTCGATGGTCGCCCTCGGGGACGGGTGCCTGTGCTGCGCGGTGGACACCAGCGACCTCGACGAGGTTCTCGACAAGCTGGCCCGCCCGTCAGTGGACATGGACGTCATCGTCGTCGAGGCCAGCGGGCTCGCGGAGCCCGAGACGATGATCCGCATGATCCTCGCCGCCCGGAGCGAGCACATCGTCTACGGCGGGCTGACAGAGGTCGTCGACGCCGCCGAGTTCGACCGCACGCGCGAACGCCACCCGGAGCTGGACCGGCATGTGCGGGCCGCCGACCTCGTGGTGCTCAACAAGACGGACCGGGTCTCCGAGCCGGTACGGCAGACGCTGCAGGAGGAACTGGCCAGGCTCAGCCCGGGTACGCCGGTCGTCACCGCGGCACACGGGCGGATCGACCCCTCGCTGCTCTTCGACCCGGCGCGGCGGGAACGTCCCCCGGTCGAACAGCTCTCCTTCGAAGACCTGCTGCGCGAAGAGCGCGAAGAGCGCGAAGAGCGCGGCGAGGACGGCGGGGAAGGCAGCGACGGGGCCGCGCAAGAGGCCACGGACGGTGACGCAGAAGGATGCGGGCAGGACGACCACACAGGGCATCTGCACGCCGCGTACGAGAGCGTGTCGTTCACCTCGGACCGGCCGCTGCACTCCAGGCGCCTCATGGACTTCCTGGACAGCCGGCCGGCCGGGCTCTACCGCATCAAAGGCCACGTCGACCTGGGGCCGGCCGACCCCGCGAACCGCTATGGCGTGCACGCTGTCGGCGGGTTCCTGCGGTTCACGCCGGAGCGGTGGCCGCAGGACGAGGAGCGGCTCACCAGGCTGGTGCTGATCAGCGCGGGCGCCGACACGGCCGCCCTGCGCGAGGAGCTGGAGGGCTGCGTCGCGGACGGGGCCGAGGACGACGATCCGAACGCTCTGTGGGGCGTGCTGCGGTACGTCGAGGAGCCCGGGGAGGGCGGCTGGGACGAAGGCCGCGCCGGCGACCGCTCTCCGGCAGACGACCTCGCGGGGGATGACGCGCCCTGGTACGAGCCCGAAGCCGAGGAGGAGCCGGTCGCGGGGCCCGGTCTCTGATCTGACCGGGCCCGACCGCCGGTGAACGCCCCGCCGCCGGGGGCGCCCGTCCGGCGGGGCGTCCGTGCGCCGAGCCGGCGCCTACACGGGCCCCGCGACGACCGCGACCGGCTTCTGCAGCGGCACCCCCGACCCGTCGCGGCGCGGATCGATCTCCGGCAGCTCCGCCGGTGTGCCGTTCTTGGACGCCGCCTTCGCGGGCGCGGGACCGGCCCAGGCCAGCGCGAGGCAGTCCTCACCCTTGAGGAACCGCTGGCAGCGCACGCCTCCCGTCGCGCGCCCCTTCCGCGGGAACTGGTCGAACGGGGTGAGCTTCGCCGTACTGATCGAGTCGTCCAGGGTGCCGTGCGAACCGGAGAGCGTGAAGACCACCGCGTCCACGGACGGGTCGACCGCGGTGAAGGAGATGACCTTCGCCTCACCCGTCAGTTTGACGCCGGCCATGCCGCCCGCACCCCGCCCCTGCGGACGGACCTGCCCGGCCGGATAACGCAGCAGCTGAGCCTCGTCGGTGATGAAGACCAGGTCCTCCTCGCCCGTGCGCAGCTCCGCGCCGCCCACGACGCGGTCGCCCTCGCGCAGCGAGATGACCTCCAACTCCTCCTTGTGGGCCGGGTAGTCCGGCACCACCCGCTTGACCACGCCCTGTTCGGTGCCCAGCGCCAGGCCGGGGGAGGACTCGTCGAGGGTGGTCAGGCAGATCAGGTCCTCGTCGTCCTCCAGGGAGAGGAACTCCGAGACCTGCGCGCCGCCCGCGAGATGGGGGGCGGAGGCCGACTCCGGCAGCTGCGGCAGGTCGACGACGGTGAGCCGCAGCAGCCTCCCCGCCGAGGTGACGGCGCCCACCTCACCGCGCGTCGTCGCCGGCACGGCGGAGACGATCACGTCGTGCTTGGCGCGCTTCGCGTCCTGGTCGAAGGCGGGTTCGCCGTTGGCGGTACGGGCGAGCAGGCCCGTCGAGGAGAGCAGCACCCGGCAGGGGTCGTCGGCGACCTCCAGCGGGACCGCGGCCACCTGCGCGCCCGCCGACTCCAGCAGCTCCGTGCGCCGGGGGGTGCCGTACTTCTTCGCGACGGCGGCGAGTTCGCCGGAGACGAGCTTGCGCAGCTCCGCGTCCGACTCCAGGATCCGCGTCAGCTCCTCGATCTCGGAACGCAGCCGGTCCCGCTCGCTCTCCAGCTCGATGCGGTCGAACTTGGTGAGCCGCCGGAGCGGGGTGTCGAGGATGTACTGGGTCTGCACGTCGCTGAGCCCGAAGCGGGCCATCAGCGATTCCTTGGCCTGCGCCGAGTTCTCACTCGACCTGATGATCCTGATGACTTCGTCGATGTCGATGAGGGCCACCAGCAGCCCCTCGACCAGGTGCAGCCGGTCCTTCCGCTTGGTGCGGCGGAACTCGCTGCGCCGGCGCACCACGGTGAACCGGTGGTCGACGTAGACCTCCAAGAGCTCCTTGAGGCCGAGCGTGAGCGGCTGGCCGTCGACGAGCGCGACGTTGTTGATGCCGAAGGACTCCTCCATCGGCGTCAACTTGTACAGCTGCTCCAGTACCGCTTCCGGGTTGAAACCGTTCTTGATCTCGATGACCAGGCGCAGCCCGTGGGCGCGGTCGGTGAGGTCCTTGACGTCCGCGATGCCCTGCAGGCGCTTGGAGTTGACCAGATCCTTGATCTTGGAGATGACCTTCTCCGGGCCGACGGTGAAGGGCAGTTCCGTCACGACGAGGCCCTTGCGCCGGGGCGTGACCTGCTCGACGTAAGCCGTGGCGCGCATCTTGAAGCTGCCGCGGCCGCCCGCGTAGGCGTCCTTGATCCCGTCCGTGCCGACGATCCGGCCGCCCGTCGGCAGGTCCGGACCCGGGACGAAGCGCATCAGCGTCTCCAGATCCGCACCGGGGTGCTTGATCAGGTGCCGTGCGGCGGCGATGACTTCGCCGAGGTTGTGGGGCGGCATGTTGGTGGCCATGCCGACCGCGATGCCCGAGGAGCCGTTGACCAGCAGGTTGGGGTAGGCGGCCGGAAGCGCGCCCGGTTCCTGCTCGCTGCCGTCGTAGTTGGGCGCGAAGTCGACCGTCTCCTCGTCGATCGACTCGACCATCAGACCGGCCGCGGGCGCGGAGCGGCACTCCGTGTACCGCATCGCCGCGGGCGGGTCGTCGTTGCCCAGCGAACCGAAGTTGCCGTGTCCGTCGACCAGCGGCAGCCGCATGGAGAACGACTGCGCCATGCGCACGAGCGCGTCGTAGATGGCGCTGTCGCCGTGCGGATGCAGCTTTCCCATCACCTCGCCGACGACCCGGGCGCACTTGACGTAGCTCCGCTCCGGGCGGAGGCCCATCTCGTGCATCTGGTACAGGATCCGCCGCTGCACGGGCTTCATCCCGTCGCGGGCGTCGGGAAGCGCACGCGAGTAGATGACCGAGTAGGCGTACTCCAGGAAGGAGCCCTGCATCTCGTCGACGACGTCGATGTCGAGGATGCGCTCTTCGAAATCTTCCGGTGGAGTCTTCGTACTGCGGCGGGCCATCGCGGCTGGCTCTCCTTAAGGGTGCGTACCGGTGCGGGCGGCTGCTGTCGAGCCGGGTACGGATGCGGACTCGACGCGGACCATTGTGGACCGCGTCGCCGACAGCCGGCTCCCCGGCCCGTCAGGCCGGGGTGCCGCCGGCGCCGCTCCGTCGGAGGACGGCCCGCGGCGGGCCGGGCCCCAGGGCGTACCGTACGGGAACTCCGCACGCTGTCGGCGCGGTTGCATAGGGTGACAGAACCGCTTGCCACGACGTGCACGCAACTGACGCGATCGAAGGGACTCCACAGCCCATGGGTCACACGGCCACGCCCCCGCCATCCGTCGGCGGGCTGACAGCGACCGAGCACAGGCTGGCCAACGGCCTGCGAGTGGTTCTCTCAGAGGACCACCTCACCCCCGTAGCGGCGGTCTGCCTCTGGTACGACGTCGGCTCGCGCCACGAGGTCGCCGGGCGCACGGGTCTCGCCCACCTCTTCGAGCACCTGATGTTCCAGGGCTCCGCGCAGGTGCAGGGCAACGGCCACTTCGAACTGGTGCAGGGCGCCGGCGGGTCGCTCAACGGCACCACCAGCTTCGAGCGCACGAACTACTACGAGACCATGCCCGCCCACGAGTTGGAGCTGGCGCTCTGGCTCGAGGCGGACCGCATGGGGTCGCTGCTCGCCGCCCTGGACGAGGAGTCGATGGAGAACCAGCGCGACGTCGTGAAGAACGAGCGCCGCCAGCGTTACGACAACGTGCCGTACGGCACCGCCTTCGAACGGCTGACGGCGATGGCCTTCCCCGAGGGCCACCCCTACCACCACACGCCGATCGGCTCGATGGCCGACCTGGACGCGGCCTCGCTCGAGGACGCCCGCGAGTTCTTCCGTACGTACTACGCGCCGAACAACGCGGTGCTGAGCGTCGTCGGCGACATCGATCCGGAGCAGACGCTGGCCTGGATCGAGAAGTACTTCGGCTCCGTGCCGGGCCACGAGGGGAAGCGGCCGCCGCGCGACGGCACCCTGCCCGACGTGATCGGCGAGCAGAAGCGCGAGGTGATCGAGGAGGACGTCCCCGCCCGTGCGCTGATGGCCGCCTACCGGCTGCCGCACGACGGCACGCGCGAGTGCGACGCGGCCGACGTGGCGCTCACCGCGCTCGGCGGCGGCGAGTCCTCGCGTCTCAACAAGCGCCTCGTGCGCCGCGACCGGCTCGCTGTCGGTGCCGGCTTCGGGATTCTGCGCCTGGCGGGCGCGCCGTCGCTGGGATGGCTCGATGTGAAGCTCTCGGGCGGCGTCGAGGTCTCCGCCGTCGAGGAGGCCGTGGACGACGAGCTGCGCCGTTTCGCCGAAGAGGGCCCCACGCCCGAGGAGATGGAGCGTGCGCAGGCCCAGCTGGAGCGCGAGTGGCTGGACCGGCTGGCGACGGTCGGCGGCCGCGCGGACGAACTGTGCCGCTACGCGGTGCTCTTCGGCGACCCGCAGCTCGCGCTGACCGCGGTGCAGCGCCTGCTGGAGGTCACTCCTGAGCAGGTACGGGAAGTGGCCGCCGCCAGGCTCCGCCCGGACAACCGCGCAGTGCTCGTCTACGAGCCCACCGAGCAGAGCGAGCCGACCGAGCAGAGCGAGGAGCCCGCCCAGTGAGCGACGCCCCCAACCCCGCACAGTCCACCGATACGGGCACGACGAGTACGGCAGGTAAGTCGATGGAGTTCCACCCCCGGCCCCAGGGCGGACGGCCCAAGCCGTGGGCGTTCCCCGCCCCCGAGCGCAGCCGCCTCGACAACGGGCTGACGGTGCTGCGCTGCCACCGCCCGGGTCAGCAGGTCGTCGCCGTCGACGTCTCCCTGGAAGCCCCGCTGTACGCGGAGCCCAAGGGGCTCGACGGCGTCGCCACGATCATGGCCCGCGCCTTCTCGGAGGGCACCGACAAGCTCGACGCGGAGCAGTTCGCCGACGAACTGGAGCGGTACGGCGCCTCGTTGGACGCCTACGCCGACCACGCCTCCGTGCGTGTCTCCCTGGAGGTCCCGGCGTCCCGGCTGCACAAGGCGCTGGGCCTGCTCTCCGACGCGCTGCGCGCTCCGGCCTTCCCCGAGGGGGAGATCGAGCGGCTGGTCGGCAACCGCCTGGACGAGATTCCGCTCGAAATGGCGAACCCGACCCGGCGTGCCGCCAAGGAACTCGCCCACGAGCTGTACCCGGCGGACGCCCGTATGTCGCGCCCGCGCCAGGGCACCGAGGAGACGGTGGCGCGCATCGACGCGCAGGCGGTGCGCGCGTTCTACGACGCGCACGTACGGCCCGCGGCGGCCACGGCGGTCGTCGTCGGCGACCTGGAGGGCGTCGACCTGGACGCGGCGCTGGCCGGCACCCTCGGCACGTGGCAGGGCTCCGCGGCCGAACCGCGCCAGGCGCCGCCCGTCACGGCGGACGACACCGGGCGGGTGGTCATCGTGGACCGCCCCGGTTCCGTGCAGACCCAGCTGCTCATCGGCCGTATCGGCCCGGACCGGCACGACCGCGTCTGGCCCGCCCAGGTGCTCGGCACGTACTGCCTCGGCGGCACCCTCACTTCGCGTCTGGACCGCGTGCTGCGCGAGGAGAAGGGCTACACCTACGGCGTGCGGGCCTTCAGCCAGGTCCTGCGTTCCTCCGCCGACGCCACGGGCGCCGCGCTGCTGGCCATCTCCGGATCGGTGGCGACGGACGTCACGGGGCCGGCGCTGTCGGACTTGTGGAACGTGCTGCGCACGCTGGCGGCCGACGGGCTCACGGAGGAGGAGCGGGACGTCGCCGTGCAGAACCTCGTGGGCGTGGCGCCGCTGAAGTACGAGACCGCGGCAGCGGTCGCCGACACCCTCGCGGAGCAGGTCGAGCAGCAACTCCCGGACGACTTCCAGGCACGCGTGTACACGCAGCTCGCGGAGACCGGCACCGTGGAGGCCACCGCGGCCGTCGTGAACGCCTTCCCCGCGGACAGGCTGGTGACGATCCTCGTCGGTGACGCCTCCCAGATCGCCGATCCGGTACGGGAGTTGGGGATCGGCGAGGTGAAGGTGGTCTCCGGCGGCTGAACCGGGCGGCGTGCCGGCCCACTCACGGTCGGGTACGCCGTGCGGGAATCGGACGCGGTGCGGCCCCGGTTCGGGAAGTCTCCGGACCGGGGCCGTCGCGCTGTGCCGCCCCTATGTCCGGATTGACGCGTGTTGCCCCGGTCGCTTGTGTGGCCTACGCGACAAATCAAGGGTTTGGTTTGGCAGTTGGCAGATGCCCCATTTAGCGTCGATCCGGCTGTTCGTCAGAAGTGACCGCGACCGCGGCCGACGTTCAGCATCGCCGAGTCCCCCGTACCACCACGTACCCGGGGGAGCCGGGGATCCTTCCCTCGGCGCCGTTCGCGGCGCGAGAGGGTCCCTTCGCAGGCCGGGCCGGTTTCGACCGGGCCGCCAGTGAGGGGGTGGGGTGAATCGGAGCGCCTTGCGAGAGGCGGTCCGTAGGAGACCTTCCTGCTCCGAACCGACTGGGGATCCCTTGCCGGCTGGACAGTACGTCCAGCGGCGGAGGCAGACCCGGTAGGCGAGAAGGAAGGAAAGGAGTCACGCCAGCCCATGGCGTTCACCCATGCCTCGGGGAGGCACCGTCGTCCCCGCCGCATACCGCGCCGCGGCGCCAAGGCGGTCGGCATCGCCGGCCTCACCGCCGCAGGCGTCGTCGGTTCACTCGCCACACCCTCGATGGCCGCGGGCGATCAGAAGCCCCAGGCCGCGGACGAGAGCACGCAGGCGCCCGGAGGCAGCCGGGCCGTGCAGGCCGCCGGCGGGTCCGGAAGCGAGACCGGTCTGACCCGTGCCGTCGGCTTCGGCGACTCGATCGCCGACACCGTCGGTGACCAGGCCCGTGCGCAGAAGGCCGCAGCCGCCGAGGCCAAGGCCGAGCGCGAGGCCAAGCGCAGGGCCGCCGCCGAGAAGGCCGAGCGGGAGCGCGAGGCCCGTGAGAAGGCGGCGAGGGCCGCTGAGCGGGCGAAGCTCAACGCGTACAAGGCCCCGGTGGAGGACCCGTCGCTCTCCACCCCGTACCAGTCCTCCGGCGGACTGTGGTCCTCCGGCAGCCACACGGGCGTCGACTTCCAGGCCGCCGAGGGCACGAAGGTGCAGTCGGTCGCGGCCGGCGAGGTCGTCGAGGCGGGCATGGACGGCTCGTTCGGCAACAACGTCGTCATCAAGCACCGGGACGGTACGTACACGCAGTACGGCCACCTGTCGTCCCTCAGCGTCTCCGCGGGGCAGTCCGTCACGTCCGGCCAGCAGGTCGGCCTGGCCGGCTCGACGGGCAACACCACCGGCCCCCACCTGCACTTCGAGGCGCGTTCCGGCCCGGACTACGGCACGGACATGGACCCGGTCGCCTACCTCCGCAAGCACGGCGTCGACCTCTGACACCGTCGCGGCCCGGCAGAGCCCCCGATCGCGGTCACGCGTGGTCGGGGGCTCACCCGTGCCGCTCGCGGCGTCACGGCCGAGGCCCCACCGGGGCCACGCACCGTGCACGGGCCTGTGCGCACTGCCAGATGTCACCGGAAGACTGAGTCACCGGAAGACCGAGTCACCGGAAGACTGAGTCACCGGAAGACTGAAGATCCCCGAAAAACCGAAAGGACGGAACCCCGGTCGCCGGCCGGGATGCCGTCCGCGTGTGAAAGCGCCCCCTCCGGCTCCGGACAGGGGGCGGGTCTCAGCCCGGGGTCAGAGATTCGCAGGTCAGACCGTTTCCGGAAGCTCGTCCAGGCCCTCGGAGACCAGCGTGGCCAGCCGCTCCAGCGCGCCTTCCGCGTCCACGGCCTCGGAAGCCAGCACGATCTCCTCGCCCGCCTCCGCGCCGAGGCCGAGCACGCCGAGCATCGAGGCGGCGTTGACCGGAGTGCCGTCCTCGCCCTTCTTCACCGTCACGGGAACGCCCGCAGCCGCCGCGGCACGGCAGAAGATCGAGGCGGGGCGGGCGTGCAAGCCCTCGGCCCAGCCGACGGTCACGCGGCGCTCTACCATGGTTGTTGCCCTTCGATTCGTACTCGGCTCCGGCCACGAACCAGTCTCGCATGTGACCCCTGCCGGTCGACCGCACCCCCGTGACGTGCACTGGCGTACGGGAAGGCACGCCATGGCCCGTACGGCCTTACCCTGACACCCATGCGTACCCCGGAGGAGCCCTCCTACCCGGCGCACTGGGAAGCCGACGTGGTGCTGCGCGACGGCGGGACCGCCCTGATCCGCCCCATCACCCCGGACGACGCCGAGCGGCTCGTGAGCTTCTACGAACGGGTCTCTGACGAGTCGAAGTACTACCGCTTCTTCGCGCCCTACCCCCGGCTCTCCGACCGCGACGTGCGCCGCTTCACCCATCACGACTACGTGGACCGTGTCGGCCTCGCCGCCACCGTGGGCGGCGAGTTCATCGCGACCGTCCGCTACGACCGGGTGGACGACTCGGGCCGGCCGGCCGCCACCCCCTCCGCGCAGGCGGAGGTCGCCTTCCTCGTACGCGACGACCATCAGGGCCGCGGAGTGGCGTCGGCGCTCCTGGAGCACATCGCCGCCGTCGCCCGCGAGCGCGGTATCCGGCGGTTCACGGCGGAAGTCCTCCCCGCGAACACCAAGATGATCAAGGTGTTCACGGACGCGGGGTACTCGCAGAGCCGCAGCTTCGAGGACGGCTCCGTCCACCTCACCTTCGACCTGGAGCCCACCGAGCAGTCGCTCGCGGTGATGAGCGCCCGTGAACAGCGGGCCGAGGGCACCTCCGTGCGGCGGCTGCTCGCCCCGGGCTCGGTCGCCGTGATCGGAGCCAGCCGTTCACCGCGCGGAGCGGGGCGCGCGGTTCTCGGGAGCCTGCGCAGCAGCGGCTTCACGGGCAGCGTGTACGCGGTGAACCGTGCACTGCCGGAGGGCACGGACGAACTGGACGGCGTCCCCGCCCGCCGCTCCGTGCGGGACGTGCCGGAGCCTCTGGACCTCGCCGTCGTCGCGGTCCCCGCCGGCGAGGTGCCGGAGGTGGCGCGGGAGTGCGGTGAGGCGGGGGTGCGGGGCCTGGTGGTGCTCACGGCCGACTTCGACCGGGACGAGCAGCGCGAACTCGTCCGGCTCGCCCGCTCGTACGGCACGCGCGTCGTCGGGCCCAACGCGTTCGGGCTGATGAACACCGCACCCGGCGTACGTCTCAACGCCACGCTCTCGCCCGAGACGCCGCGGCCCGGACGCGTGGGCCTCTTCACCCAGTCCGGAGCCATCGGCATCGCCCTGCTCGCCGGGCTGCACCAGCGCGGCATCGGCCTGTCCAGCTTCGTCTCCGCGGGCAACCGCGCGGACGTCTCCGGCAACGACGTCCTGCAGCACTGGTACGAGGACCCGGACACGGACGTCGCGCTGTTCTACCTCGAATCCATCGGCAACCCGCGGAAGTTCACGCGGCTCGCCAAGCGCACGGCCGTACGCAAGCCGATGGTGGTGGTGAAGGGAGCGCGGCACAGCGGCAGCGCCCCGCCGCGCGGCCACGCCGCCCCCGTCTCCCGGACGCCCGCCGGTACCGTCACCACGCTGCTGAGGCAGGCCGGGATCGTCATGGTCGACACGGTCACCGAACTGCTCGACGCCGGGGCGCTGCTGGCCACGCAGCCCCTCCCGCAGGGACGGCGCGTCACCATCCTCGGCAACGCCGAGTCCCTCGGGCTGATCAGCTACGACGCCGCCCTCGCCGGCGACCTGCGTCCCCACCCCGTCCAGGACCTCTCCACGTCCGCCACCCCCGGCGACTACCGCGCCGCCCTGCGGGCCGCGCTGGAGGACACCGGGACGGACGCCGTCGTGGTCACCGTCATCCCCTGGGTCGGCGACACTCCCGTCGCGGAACTGGCCGACGCCCTGCACGAGGCGTCCGAGAGCGCGGAGAAGCCGGTGGCCGTCGTGCACTTGGCGATCGAGGGGCTCGACGACGCGCTGTCCGAGCGGGGCATCCCCTCCTACCCCGCGCCCGAGCGCGCCGTCCGCGCCCTGTCGGAGGCCTCCCGGTACGCCCGCTGGCGGCAGGACGCGGTGAATCCCGGCCGGGTCCCGGAGATCGACGTCGACGAGGCCGCGGCGTCGGCGCTGCTGGAGCGGGTCACCGCCGGTACGGCGGACGACGCGGACAGCGCCCGCTCCCGGGACGCCGCGGGACCCTCCCTGACCGGCGAGGACACCGAGGCGCTGCTGTCCTGCTACGGGATCGCCGTCCAGCCGACCGTCCCCGCCCCCGACGCCGACGCGGCCGTCGCCGCCGCCGGGCGGCTGGGCTACCCCGTCGCCCTGAAGACGACGGCACCGCATCTGCGCCACCGGGCCGACCTGGGCGGCGTGCGCCTGGACATCGCCTCGGAGGCCGGCCTGCGGCGTGCGTACGCCGAGCTGACCGAGGCGTTCGGCGGGCCGGAGGAGCTGCGTCCCGTCGTGCAGGCGATGGCGGCGCGCGGAGTGGACACCGCGATCACGGCCGCCGTCGACCCGACGATCGGCGCGGTGCTCTCGTTCGGTCTGGCCGGAACCCCGTCCGAGTTGCTCGGGGACGTCGCGCACCGGCTCGTGCCCGTCACCGACAAAGAGGCTGCCGGGCTGGTGCGCTCCCTGCGCAGCGCCCCCATCCTCTTCGGCTGGCGCGGTGCCCAGCCCGTCGACACCGGCGCGCTGGAGGATCTGCTGCTGCGCGTCTCGCGGCTCCTGCACGACCATCCCGAGATCGTCGCCGTGGACCTGGAACCGGTGGTCGTCGCCACGCGGGGGGTGACCGTGCTGGGAGCGGCCGTCAGCGTGGCCGAGCCGCCCCCGCCGACCGACCTCGGACGTCGCAGCCTGCCCGCCTACTGAACGCACCTGGCCCCGTAGGATGGCCCGCATGGCGAAGACCGGTACGACGACGCAGGGGCTGCGCGCGGCGATCGAGCGCAGTGGCTACTACCCGACCCTCGTGGCCGAGGCCGTCGAGGCGGCGGTGGGCGGCGAGCCCGTCGTCTCCTTCCTCGTGCACCAGGAGACGACGTTCGACTCCAACGAGGTGCGCCGCCATGTCACGGTCCTCGTCCTGACGGACACCCGGTTCATCGTCAGCCACACCGACGAGCAGCCCGCCGACGGCACTTCCACGTCCTCCTACGCGACGACGTCGACCGAGTCGGTCAAGATCCAGCGCATCTCCTCCGTCGTCCTCTCCCGCGTCGTCGCCGACCCCGAGTCCTACACGGCCGGCACGCTGCCCCGCGAGGTCGTGCTCACCATCGGCTGGGGCGCGGTCTCCCGTCTCGACATGGAGCCCGCCACCTGCGGCGACCCCAACTGCGAGGCGGACCACGGCTACACGGGCTCCTCCACGGCCGACGACCTCTCGCTGCGGGTCAGCGAGGCCGCGGACGGCCCCGACACGGTGCGGCAGACGCTCGCCTTCGCGCAGGCCCTGTCAGAGGCCACGGTGACCCCGTCCTGATGGCACAGGCCGCCCCCGCGCATCAGCAGGAGCCCGTTCCGCTGGACCCCCGTTCGGCGCCCGTGCCGCGGTACGGCCAGGCGTCGCTCTCGGACCTCCTGCCCGCCGTCGTCTCCGCACAGGGCGTGGAGGGCCTGACGACGGCTCTGGAGCTCGAACCGGCCGACCGCGTCTGCGTGTTCCTCGTCGACGGCCTCGGCTGGGAGGCGCTGCGGGCACATCCGGAGGAGGCCCCGTTCCTCACGTCGCTGCTGCCGAGTTCGCTGAACGGCACCGGCGCCCCCCTGACCGCCGGATTCCCCTCCACCACGGCGACGTCGCTCGCGTCCGTGGGGACGGGCATGCCCCCCGGGCGGCACGGTCTGCCCGGCTACACCGTGCGGGACCCGGAGACGAGCCGGCTGATGAACCAGCTGCGCTGGCAGCCCTGGACGGATCCGCACGTGTGGCAGCCGTACCCGACCGTCTTCCAGACCGCCGACGCCGCCGGGATCGCGGCGAGCCAGGTCTCGGCGCCGCACTTCGAGCACACTCCGCTGACGCGGATCGCGCTCTCGGGCGGGACGTTCCACGGGGTGCTCAGCGCCGAGGAGCGCATGGACAGGGCCGCCGGCTGCCTGGCCGCCGCGGACCGCGCCCTCGTCTACACCTACTACGCCGAGCTGGACTCCAACGGCCACCGCTACGGCATGAACTCCGACGCCTGGCGCGGCCAGTTGATGTACGTCGACCGCCTCGCGCAGCGCCTCGCAGAGCAACTGCCGCCCCGTTCCGCGCTGTACGTCACGGCGGACCACGGCATGGTGGACGTGCCGTCCACGGCAGAGGCCCGCTTCGACGTGGACGAGGACTGGGAGCTGAACGCCGGGCTCGCCCTGCTCGGCGGTGAGGGCCGCATGCGCCACCTGTACGCGGTGCCGGGCGCCGCACGCGACGTCCACTCGGTGTGGCGCGAGGTCCTGGCGGGCCAGGCGTGGGTGGCGTCGCGTGAAGAGGCCCTCGAACTGGGCTGGTTCGGCCCGGTCGTCGACGAGCGGGTACGGGCACGCGTCGGGGACGTCGTCGCCGCGATGACCGGGGACGCCGCCGTCGTGGCCACCGAGCGCGAACCGAAGGAGTCCGCGCTGATCGGCATGCACGGTTCGGCCACCCCCGCGGAGCAGTTCGTGCCGCTCCTCGAGGTCCGCACGTAGCACGCACGCACCGAGCCGGCGACAACGCTCCGACCGCCACGCGCAGAAAGGCCCGAAGTCCCCATGCCAGAGCTGGTCTTCTTCTCCGGAACGATGGACTGCGGAAAGTCGACACTGGCGCTCCAGATCGAGCACAACCGCTCGACGCGCGGCCTGCAGGGCATGATCTTCACGCGGAACGACCGGGCGGGGGAGGGGCGGCTCTCCTCACGGCTCGGCCTGGTCACGGACGCCGTCGAGGCCGGCGAGGGACTCGACTTCCACTCCCACCTCGTCAAGCACCTCACCGCGGGCGGGCGTACGGACTACGTCATCGTGGACGAGGCGCAGTTCCTCACACCCGACCAGATCGACCAATTGGCCCGCATCGTCGACGACCTCGGCATGGACGTCTTCGCCTTCGGCATCGCCACCGACTTCCGCACCCGGCTCTTCCCCGGCTCCCAGCGCCTGATGGAGCTCGCGGACCGCATCGAGGTGCTGCAGGTCGAGGCGTTGTGCTGGTGCGGGGCCCGCGCGACCCACAACGCCCGCACGGTGGGCGGGAAGATGGTCGTCGAAGGCGCCCAGGTCGTCGTGGGCGACGTGGGAGAACCCAAGGGCGAGGTCGGATACGAGGTGCTGTGCCGCCGCCACCACCGCCGCCGGCTCACCGCGTCCGCGGCACGGGCGGGCGCCCTGTCCCCGGACGTGCTGCCCGTCGACGCGCCGGCCACGCCGCGGCAGGCGGAGAGGGCGCCCCACTCGGCGCGGTGAACCGGCCCGGCCGGCGGAGGCGCGTAACCGCCCCCGCCTAGGCGGCGGTTGCGATCACGCTGAACTGCGCGCCTTCCGGGTCGGCGGCAGTCGCCACCCGTCCGTGCGGTGAGTCGCGCGGGGGGTGGACCACCCGTCCGCCCAGTTCGCTCACGCGCCGTGCGGTGGCGTCGGTGTCGGCGACGGAGAAGTACGTCTTCCAGTGCGGTCCGCGCTCGCGGGGGAGGGCCCGCCCGACACCCTGGACTCCCGCCACGGGCCTGCCCTCCAGGTGCAGCGTCACGTAGTCGGTGCCGCCCTCGGCGGCGGCCTGGCCGCCCTCCGCCGCCGGCTCGTAGCCGAAGACGGCGGGATAGAAGTGGGCTGCCGTCGAGGAGTCGCGGGTGACGAGCTCGTACCAGACGGGAGTCCCCGGTGCGCCCTCCTCGGCCGGGTTCAGCCCGTCCGGCTGCGGCATCGTCTGCCACACGCCGAAGTTGGCTCCCGAGGTGTCCGCCGCGATGGCGAGCCGTCCCACGTCGTCGGCGTCCAGCGGCCCGACGGCGACGGTGCCGCCCCGTTCCCGGATCAGGTCCGCGGTCGCGTCCGCGTCGTCGCTCGCCATGTACGGCAGCCAGGCGGAGTCCAGGCTCCGGCCCGCCGCGATCTCCCCCAGGCCGGCGACTTCCCGCCCGTCCACCATGGCCCGTACGTACGGGCCGAGATGCTGCGGACCGGAGTAGAACTCCCAGCCGAACAACTCGTGGTAGAACTCCTGGCTTCCGGCCAGTTCGCGCACGAGAAGACTCGCCCAGCACGGTGTGCCGGGGATCTGTCTGGCGAGCGGATTGCGAACTGCTGCTGATTCCATCTGGCTTCTACTCCCTCATGACCGTCGTCGATGCGGTCGCGTCGTGTCGGCTGCTGTGAGCCGCTTCGGATTCAGTGCCCCTGCGCATGCTCGCACCACCTTGGTCACCTTGCTCCCCGACAACGCCGGTTAATTCCTTTTCGGTGCGGTCTGTTCGGAGCGGCTGAGCGAAAATGGCGGGATGACAGCCGTGACTCCCATCACCTCCGCATCCGCCCTGGCCCGCGAACTCTCCGAAGGGCGGCCGCCCGTGCTCCTCGACGTGCGCTGGCAGCTGGGCGGCCCGCCCGGCCGCCCCGAGTACGAGAAGGGGCACCTTCCCGGTGCCGCGTACGTCGACCTCGAAACGGAACTCGCCGCGCCGCCGGGCGACGGCGGACGCCATCCCCTCCCGGACGCAGCGCACTTCGAGGCGTCGATGCGACGCGTTGGAGTCAGCGACCGACGTCCGGTCGTCGTGTACGACGGCGGCCAGGGGTGGGCGGCGGCCCGCGCGTGGTGGCTGCTCCGGTGGGCCGGGCACGGGGACGTGCGCGTGCTGGACGGCGGTCTGGCCGCCTGGCACGGGCCGCTGGAGAGCGGCGACGTGGTGCCGGAGCCGGGCGACTTCACCGCCCGGCCCGGCGCGCTGCCGCTGCTCGACGCGGACGGCGCCGCGGAGCTCGCCAGGCGCGGCCTGCTGCTGGACGCGCGGGCCGCCGAGCGCTACCGGGGAGAGGTGGAGCCGATCGATCCCGTCGCCGGTCACATCCCGGGAGCGGTCTCGGCGCCGACTGCGGAGAATGTCGCGGAGGGAAGCGGGGTTCTGCGTTCTGCGGACGAACTGCGGGCGCGCTTCAGTGCGTTGGGCGTCACCCGGGAAGGCGAGGTCGGCGTGTACTGCGGCTCGGGTGTCTCGGCCGCCCACGAGATCCTCGCACTGGCGGTGGCGGGCTTCGACGCGGCGCTGTACGCCGGCTCCTGGAGCGACTGGACCGCCGACCCGGGCAGGCCCGCCGCCACCGGCGCCGACCCCGGCTGACGTGAGGACGCCGGAGAGCCGGCCCCGGCATGTGCTGCCGGGGCCGGCTCTCTCGGTGCCGTAGCCACTGGCCGAGGTTCCGGGGCTCCCGCCCCGGGCCCCCTCAGGAGTCCTTCTTGCGCCTCGTGCCGAAGACGATCTCGTCCCAGCTGGGCACCGCCGCACGCCGTCCCGGACGCACGCCGTCCGCCTCGGCCTGGCGGTCCGTGGTGCCCTTCAGGCGGTCGCGGTGCGCGCTGACCGAACGCGGCATCAGCACGTCCGCGTAGGCGGAGCCGGCGCCCGCAGCTGTCGCCGGCGGCTCGACCGGCTCCTCCTGCTGGTCGGGTTCGTCCTCGTCGTCCGTCGCGGAGCCGGCGTCCGAGGCGGTGGACTGCCCGGCCGAGGCCGCGGGCCCCTGCTGCTCCGGCACGACCATGTCGCCGCGGAAGCTGGGGACCGCCTCCAGCAGGCTCGTCAGGGAGTCCGGTTCGTCGTGGCTGTCGACGTCCGACGCCTGACGGGCGTCACCGGAACCCCCGCCGCCCGAGAAGCCCGCGGGCTCCAGCTCCCCGCGGTCGTTGCGCTCGCCGCGCTCCCTCGGGAGGCGGGCGATGCGCGGCACGAACGGGAAGCTGGGCTCCGGGGTGTCGTCGGTCTCGCCGATGAGTGCCCGCGCCTCGTCGTCGACGGCCTGGACGAGCCGCCGCGGCGGGTCGTACGTCCATGTCGCCGAGTGCGGCTGGCCGGCGACCCGGTAGGCGAGCAGCACCTCCCAGGTGCCGTCGTCACGCCGCCAGGAGTCCCAGTGCACCGCGTCCCGGTCGGCCCCGCGCAGCAGCAGCCGCTCGTTGACGGCCTCGCCGAGGTGGGGTCCGGCGTTCTCCCCGGGACGGCGCACGGGCGTCTTGCGGGCGCGCTCGGCCATGAACGCACGCTCGGCGAGCACAGGGCCCTCGAAGCGGCGCACGCGGTCGACGGGGATGGCGGCGAGCTGCGCGACCTCCTCCGCGGAGGCACCGGCCCGTATACGGGCCTGGATGTCGCGCGGCCGGAGGTGGCTCTCCACCTCGATCTCGATCTGGCCGAGCCGAGCACGGTCGTTGCGAACGGCGGCGCGCAGCCGCTCATCAATCGGAAGTGTGTATTCCGTGCTGTCGGCAGCTTTGAGCACCAGTCGTGTGCCGTCGTTGCTGACGGCCACGACACGCAGTTCGGGCATGTGTACCTCCCGGGTGGTGCCTGCCGACGTCACGTGCGTCGCTGCTCCCGCTGGACGAGTGTGGCCTGCCCGGCTGGGACCTGCCACAACCTTTCCGACCGGCCCGGAGGTCCGGGACCTTCCCGGAACCGCCGTTCGGCACGGTTATCACTCCGCAACGCACGGTGACCGTCCGCGCCACCTGTGCTGCCTGCGCCGGGCCTGAGCCGAGGCCAGGGCTCGTCACACTACTCCATATGGACCACGGTGGTGGGCCGCCGCGCCGTTCAAGTTGGTCGAGGGAAAGGGACTTTGGGGTCCGGACAAGCCTAGGAAGGCCACTCGCGAGTGGCAAGGGTCACAGAACCGTCCGGAACGGAACCTTTGCCTTCGGTTATTGCCCGGTTGGTCACCTGCGATGAACGAATTCCGCCACGGGCGTGCGGGCCGCCGGGAGCGGCAAGTTCCCCGTAACGGCGACGATTTCGTACGCGCGAGCTGCTCGTGTGCGCGCCGGGGGCGGACAGAGGCAGATTCGCGGCGAACGGGCTCCGCGCGTGCGCCCCCTTGCTGCTCTCACTCGCCCAGTACGCGTCGCAGGTAGTCGTTGGCGAACATCCGGTCCGGGTCCAGCCTGTCGCGGACGCGGACGAACTCCTCGAACCGCGGATAGACCGAAGCCAGGTAGGCGGCGTCCCGCGAGTGCAACTTGCCCCAGTGCGGGCGTCCCCCGTGCGCGGTCATGATCCGCTCGGCGGCGGTGAAGTACGCCTCGTGCGGCGAGCCGCGGTACATGTGCACGGCCACGTACGCCGTCTCCCGCCCCTGCGCGGTGGAGAGCGGGATCGCGTCGGCGGGCGCCGTGCGCACCTCGACGGGGAAGCTGACCTGGAAGCGGGAGCGCTCGACGAGCTCCTTCAGCTCCCGCAGCGCCTCCATCGCCGCCTCACGCGGAAGCGCGTACTCCATCTCCACGAAGCGCACCCGCCGCGGAGTCGTGAAGACCTTGTACGGGATGTCGGTGTACGTACGCGCCGAGAGCGCCCGGCTGGAGACCTTCGCGATGGAGGAGACGACCGCCGGGGCCGCCGCGCCCAGCGAACAGACGGCCTGGAAGACGCCGTTGGAGAGCAGTTCGTCGTCGACCCAGCCGCGGACGCGGGGAAGCGGCTGCGCGGGGCCCGCGGCGCGGTTGTTGCGCTTGGTGTTGCAGCCGTCCGTGTGCGGGAACCAGTAGAACTCGAAGTGCTCGTTCTCGGCGACGAGTTGATCGAACTCGGACGTCACCCGATCGAAGGACATGGGCTCTTCACGGGCCGTCAGCAGGAACTCCGGCTCCACCGCGAAGGTCAGTTCGCTGATGACGCCCAGGGCGCCGAGCCCGAGCCGGGCGGCGGCGAAGACGTCCGCGTTCTCCGCTTCCGAGCAGCGCATGACGGACCCGTCGGCGCACACCAGCTCCAGGCCCACGACCTGCGCGGCCAGCGACGCGGAGGTGCGGCCGGTGCCGTGCGTGCCGGTGCTGACGGCGCCCGAGACCGTCTGCTCCATGATGTCGCCCATGTTGGTCAGCGACAGCCCGGCGGCGGCCAGCGTCTCGTTCAGGTGCTTGAGGGGCGTTCCGGCCGCCACGGTGACGGTACGGGCCTCGCGGTCCAACTCACGTATGCCGACCAGGTGTTCAGGCCGTATCAGCATCCCCTCGGTGGCCGCCGCGGCCGTGAAGGAGTGCCCCGTGCCGGCCGCCTTGACGCGCAGCCCGTCCTCGGCTGCGCGCCGCACGGCCTCGGCGAGGCCGGCGGTGGAGGAGGGGGAGACGGTGCGAGCGGGAGAGGCGGTGACGTTCCCGGCCCAGTTCTGCCACGTCGCTCCGCCTCTGCGGGACGTCCGGGCCGTACGGCTGCTCGGCGGCTGCGCGTTCATCTTGGCCTGTCCCCTCTCGCGATGAGATCGGATCATACTCACGCAGTGGGGCCCGCAAACGTGGGGCTGCCACCGGGACGGCTGGGAGGGCGACCGCCCGGCGCCCGGCCGGGATGCGAGGATCGCCGCATGTCCGACGCGTTCCCTGCCGCCGGCCCCGCAGACGGGCCGCTCTCCGCCGACGCCCGCCCCTACGACGCCCTGCTGCTGCTGTCCTTCGGCGGGCCCGAGGGCCCCGACGACGTCGTCCCGTTCCTGGAGAACGTCACCCGCGGGCGCGGCATCCCGCGGGAGCGCCTGGCCGAAGTGGGCGAGCACTACTTCCAGTTCGGGGGAGTGAGCCCCATCAACGACCAGTGCCGCCGGCTGCTGGAGGCGGTGCGCGAGGAGTTCTCGGCGACAGCGGTCGACCTGCCCGTCTACTGGGGCAACCGCAACTGGAAGCCGTACCTCACCGACACGCTGCGCGAGATGGTCCACGACGGGCGGCGGCGCGTGCTGACGCTCGTCACCAGCGCCTACGCCTCGTACTCGGGCTGCCGCCAGTACCGGGAGAACCTGGCGGAGGCCCTGGAAGCGCTCGGTACGGAGGGCCTGGAGCTGCCGCGCGTCGACAAGCTGCGGCACTACTTCAACCACCCCGGATTCATCGAGCCCGTCGCCGACGGCGTGGTGGCCGCGCTCGCCCAGCTGCCCCCCGGCGTGCGGGACGGCGCCCGCCTCGCGTTCACGACCCACTCCATCCCCGTCTCCGCGGCCGACACCTCGGGACCTCCCCCTTCGCACGGTGACGGGGGCGCCTACGTCGCACAGCACCTCGACGCGGCACGGCTCGTGGCGGAGGCGGTACGGGAGCGGACCGGCGTGGACCGGGAGTGGGAACTCGTCTACCAGTCGCGCAGCGGCCCCCCGCAGATCCCGTGGCTGGAACCGGACATCTGCGACCACCTGGAGTCGCTGCGGGACAAGGGCGCGCCCGCGGCCGTGATGGTGCCGGTCGGCTTCGTCTCGGACCACATGGAGGTCCTCTACGACCTCGACACGGAGGCGGCGGCCAAGGCGGCCGGGCTCGGTCTGCCCGTGGCGCGCTCCGCGACCGTCGGCACCGACCCGCGTTTCACGGCCGCGATCAGGGAACTTGTCCTGGAACGGGCGGCGCTGGAGCGTGGCGCGCGGCCGGAGCGGTGCGCGATGGGAATGCTGGGACCGAGCCACGACGTGTGCCCCGTGGGCTGCTGCCCGGCGAGGGCGCCGAAGCCCGCGGCGGCGGGGGCGGACAGCCCCTTCCCGTGACGGGGCTCCGGAACGGGCGTACGAGCCCCGCACCGTCCCGGCATGACAAGCACAGCACAGCCAGACGAGCAAGGAGAACCGTGACCGCGCAGCTCGACCAGCTCAAGGCCGAACTCCTCGAACTCGCCCTGGAGGCCGCCCACCGCGCCGGCGCCCTCCTCCTCGACGGGCGCCCCGCCGACCTCGGGGTCTCCGCGACCAAGTCGAGCGCGGTGGACGTCGTGACGGAGATGGACCTGGCGTCGGAGAAGCTGCTCACCGGCTACATCTCCGAGCACCGGCCCGACGACGGCTTCCTCGGCGAGGAAGGGGCGTCCTTCGAGGGCTCCACCGGAGTCCGCTGGATCGTCGACCCCCTCGACGGCACGGTGAACTACCTCTACGGGCTGCCGAGCTGGGCCGTCTCCATCGCCGCCGAGTTCGAGGGGGAGACGGTCGTGGGCGTCGTCGAGTCCCCTCCGCGGGGCGAGACCTTCCGCGCCGTCCTCGGCCACGGCGCGTTCCGCAACGCCCAGCCGCTGCACTGCCGTCCGGCGCCCCCGCTGGACCAGGCGCTGGTGGGCACCGGCTTCAACTACGTCGCGGAGCGGCGCGCGGCCCAGGCGGAACTGGTGCGGCAGCTGATCCCGAGGGTGCGTGACATCCGGCGCTCGGGCTCCGCCGCCGTCGACCTGTGCGACGTGGCGGCCGGCCGGCTCGACGCCTTCTACGAGCGCGGCCTGCACCCCTGGGACCTCGCCGCCGGCGACCTCATCGCGCGCGAGGCGGGCGCCCGTACGGGAGGGAGGCCGGGCCTGGACGCCGACGGGGATCTCGCGATCGCGGCGTCTCCCGGCGTCTTCGAGCTCCTCCAGCCGCTGCTCGACCGGCTCGGCGCCTGGCACGACTGAGCGGCCGGAGCGCCCCCGCGGGACTCCGCGCTCCGCGCGCGGTACGCACGGCTGAGCCCCGGGTGCCATCGGCACCCGGGGCTCTGGAGAAACCGGGGATCAGGTCGGTCTGCGGACTGCCCCGGCCCGGACGGGCCGCGGCGGGGGGCTGTCAGGCCGTGGTGGCGCCGATCTCGACGCCGTGCTCGGCGGCGATGCGGCGGAGGTCTTCCAGTTCGGCCTGCTCGACGTCCACGAGGAAGTCGTCGCCCGACTCACGAGCGCGGGTCAGGTCGGTCTCGGTGTTCTGTATACGCTGCAGAAGTCCAGCGGTGAACGCGTCCATGTGCGCCCCCTCGTCATGGGTCGGTGGCACGGGGTGGGTGCCGAGGGTCCTGTCGATCATGATCACGGCGTGCTCCCTGGCTGGACGGTCGGCAGCCGTGACACGGGTCGGTCGGGTGGCTAGCCGCCTACAGGGCGTGATCCGGGGTGTGCCCCTCGTCCTCCCCGCTCGCTACCTCAGGAAAACCTCAAGTTCCGAAAAATCTCGCGGCAGCGGCACCACCGGCTCTTACGGCCGGTTTACCGAGGCGCGGGGGAGGATGAACGCCTTGTGGCCTCCCGTCCTGGCCGGGACCGCAGGAGACTCGTGACTGAGGGAAGGATTCACGTCGTGCGCGTACTCGTCGTCGAGGACGAGCAACTGCTGGCCGATGCTGTGGCCACAGGGCTCCGCAGGGAGGCCATGGCCGTGGACGTGGTCTACGACGGCGCGGCGGCCCTCGAGCGCGTCGACGTCAACGACTACGACGTCGTCGTCCTCGACCGCGACCTCCCGCTCGTACACGGCGACGACGTCTGCAGGAGGATCGTCGATCTGGGCCTGCCCACGCGCGTCCTGATGCTCACGGCCTCGGGCGACATCAGCGACCGCGTCGAAGGGCTGGAGCTCGGGGCGGACGACTACCTGCCCAAGCCGTTCGCCTTCGCGGAGCTGACCGCGCGCGTGCGCGCCCTGGGCCGCCGCACCACCTCGCCGCTGCCGCCCGTGCTGGAGCGGGCCGGCATCAAGCTCGACCCGAACCGGCGCGAGGTCTTCCGCAACGGCGCGGAGATCCAGCTCGCGCCGAAGGAGTTCGCCGTCCTGGAGGTGCTGATGCGCGGTGAGGGGACCGTCGTCTCCGCCGAGCAGCTGCTGGAGAAGGCGTGGGACGAGAACACCGACCCGTTCACGAACGTGGTGCGCGTGACGGTGATGACGCTGCGCCGCAAACTCGGCGAACCCGCTGTGATCCACACCGTTCCCGGCGCCGGATACCGGATCTGAACGCGATGGCCGCCTCGACGACACCCCCCGGTTCCGCGGAGCCCTCCCGCCCCCGCACGCCGGCGCCCGCACCCCCGAAGCCGACGTGGGACCCGCAGGACCAGTCCCGCCAGCCTCCCTGGCTCCGCCCGACGATCCGCATAAGGCTGACGCTGCTCTACGGCGGCATGTTCCTGATCGCCGGCATGCTGCTGCTGACGATCATCTACCTGCTCGCGGCCGAGGCCCTGCACGAGGGCAGCAAGCTCCCCTTCCGCATCCTCAACGCCAACGCGCAGCTCACCTCCGACAGTTGCCCCGGCCTGACCGGCACGCTGCCCAGCGGCCAGTTCATGGAGCGCCTGGAGGAGTGCACCGACACCCAGCGCGCCATCGCGCTCGACGAGCTCCTGCAGCGCTCCCTGATGGCGCTGCTCGGGCTCGCGGTGGCGGCCTTCGCCTTCGGCTACGTGATGGCGGGGCGGGTGCTCTCGCCGCTCGGGCGCATCACGCGCACCGCACGCCAGGTCGCCAGCTCGGATCTGCACAAGCGGATCGAACTGGAGGGCCCGGACGACGAACTGAAGGAACTCTCCGACACGTTCGACGAGATGCTCGACCGCCTGGACCGCGCCTTCACAGCGCAGCAGCGCTTCGTCGCGAACGCCTCGCACGAGCTGCGCACGCCCCTCGCCATCAACCGCACCCTCCTTGAGGTGCAGCTCTCCGACCCGGAGGCGTCACCGGAGCTCCAGCAGCTCGGCAAGACGCTGCTCGCGACGAACGAGCGGAGCGAGCAGCTGGTGGAGGGGCTGCTGCTGCTGGCGCGCAGCGAGAACGAGATCGTCGACCGCAAGCCCGTCGATCTGTCCGAGGTGGCGGGGCGGGCCGTGGAGCAGGTGCGCGCGGAGGCGGAGGGCAAGAGCGTCGAACTGCGCGGGATCCGGCAGCCGGCGTACGTACAGGGCAACGGCGTGCTTCTGGAGCGTGTGGCACTCAACCTCGTGCAGAACGCGGTGCGTTACAACCAGCGGGACGACGGCTGGGTCTCCGTGGGAACGGAGGCCGTGGCGGGGCACGCCGTGATGGTGGTGGAGAACACAGGCCCGGCCGTCCCCGCGTACGAGGTCGACAACCTCTTCGAGCCCTTCCGGCGGCTGCGCAGCGACCGCACGGGGAGCGACAAGGGCGTCGGCCTGGGGCTGTCGATCGTGCGCTCGGTCGTCCGAGCTCACGGCGGCACGGTGACCGCGGAGCCGCGGGAGGAGGGCGGTCTGGTGCTGCGGGTCGTGCTTCCGGTCTGAGATCGTCCGCGGCGCAGCGGCACCACGGGTGCCACGCGGTGTTCGCCATATGCGGAATTTTGTCCGCGCGTGCGCATGCACCGGCGTTGTGATCGATCACACACGCGATTTTCCCCGCCGTCCACCCTGGGTGATCTCAGTTAGCGAAGAATTACCGGAAAATCCAGGTTTCCGCAGGTGGAGATCGTGGGCAGTACCCGGGGTGCGTGCGCACAGCGCGACCGGGGGACCGTTTAAGGTCCTCCTCGGCAGTCGCCGCGATCACCTCTTCAGGGGTGCGGTTGGGTGTCGATTGAGTAACAGACCTTGATGTGAGGCAAAATCTCCGCCTCAGGTCGGGCACAAGTCCGGCCTCTCACGCGTTACGTGCGCTGAGACACCAAAGAAACCCAGAGGGGGAGAGCGAAATGGCAACGGACTACGACACCCCACGCAAGACCGATGACGACGTCAACGAAGACAGCATCGAGGAGCTGAAGGCCCGGCGGAACGACAAGTCCGCGTCCAACGTCGACGTGGACGAGTTCGAGCAGGCCGAGGGCCTGGAGCTCCCGGGGGCGGACCTCTCCAACGAGGAGCTGTCCGTCCGCGTGCTGCCTCGCCAGGCGGACGAGTTCACCTGCATGAGCTGCTTCCTGGTCCACCACCGGTCCCAGCTGGCCGCTGAGAAGAACGGCCAGCCGATCTGCCGCGACTGCGCGGCCTGAGGCCTGGTGGGGATGTCGTAGTGGCGGACGGCGAGCGTGACGACGAGCGGGGCGGGCCTGACCAGCCGTCCCCGCTCGTACCACTGCCCGCGAAGCCGCGCCCGCGCCTCCGCGTTCCATGGCCGCGCGGGGGACGCGGCACTCCGGAACGCGGGGGAGACGGGCTGAAAGGCGGGGGACACCGCTCCTCCGTGCCGCTCGACGACGAGACGGGGAGCGGCGAGGCCGGGAAGCAGCGCGGAAGGCTGCGCGGCTTCATCAGCGTGGTCGCCGACCGTGTCATCGAGGTCGCACCGCGTGTACCGGTACGCGACCTCGCGACGTTGCGTGAGCAGTTCCCGGGCCTCGGCCCGGAAGAGATCGCCGACAAGCTCGTGGCGGGCGCGGTCCGCGGATCGGCCACGGTCGGCGCTGGTGTGGGCGCCGCGGCGATGATGCCCGTACCGCCCGCGATGCCGGCGGAGCTGGCCGCCGAGATCGTCGGAGTCGCCTCTGTCGAGCTGAAGCTCATCGCCGAGTTGCACGAGGTCTACGGACGCCGTCCGCCCGGCAACCTCGGGCAGCGCACGGCCGCCTACCTCGGGGCGTGGACGTCCGAGCGCGGCATCGACGTCACCCGGCCCACGACGCTCAACGCGGCGCTGGGCGGCCAGATGAAGCGCGAACTGCGCCAGCAGCTGCTGAAGCGCACGGTGCGCAACCTCCCGAACCTCACGCCCTTCATGGTGGGCGCCGCGGTGGGCGCTGTGATGAACAGCCGCGACACCCGGAAGGTCGCGGAGAAGATCCGCGCGGACCTCCGCACGTCCGGCGACGGCTGGGAAGCGCTGCCCGCCGGCTCCTTCGAGGACGGGCCGGACCTGGACGGCCCCGCTCTCCCGCCCGCCTGATCACGCCCGCGCGTCAGACGCGAGCGCCGCCCCTCACGACGCGCCGCCCCTCACTCCGCCCTGGCCTGCGGCTGCGGTTCCGGCCGCGGTTCCGGCTCCGGCCGCGGTTCGGCTGCCCTCGCCGCGGTGAGCGCGTCCGCGAGGCGCTGCGGGGAGCGCGTGGAGAGATACACGTAAGGCGTCGGATCGGCGGGGTCGGCCACCTCCACGCGCACCGCCGTGCCGATGTAGCTGCGCAGCAGCATGTGAGCGCGCGGATCCGCCCTGTGCGTGCGCCAGGCGAAGGCCTCTTCCTCGTCGAGCACATGGACGGGGCCGAGCGCCGAGACGGGGATACGCGAGTCGCCGGCGACGAGGGAGCCCGCCACGACGCGGATGCGCGCCGAGCCGTACGCGGAGACCAGGACGGCCGCCAGCGCCGTTCCCGCGACCAGCCCGCCCAGCATCGCCAGCGTCCCCAGCGGCAGCATGACCAGACCCGTCGAGCAGCCGACGAGGGCGGTGATGAACCACCACGCGCGGGGAGCGTGGAGACGTTCGTCGTAAGGGCGTTCCGCAGCAGCCATGCGACAAGCTTGGCACGGGCGGCCGCGGCTGTGCCCCCGTGCGGCGTCCGTGCAGGCAGCTCCCGACTGACGCGGGGGTAAGGTCTGCACACGTGAGTGAACGACAGCCGAAGGCGCCCGGCCCCGCGGACGGACAGCGCGTACCCCCGATGAGATCCCTGACGCCGCCGCCCGGCGCCGCCGCAGCGGAACGCCATCCCGACGCGCCCGCCCCGGGCACCCTTCTCGGCTCCCACTACCAGCACTGCTTCGGCTGCGGCAGCGGCCAGCCGCACGGCCTGCACCTGGAGACCAGGGCGGGTGAAGGGGTCAGCGTCACCGCGGAGTTCACGGTCCGCCCCGTCCACCAGGGGGCACCCGGGCTCGCCCACGGCGGCGTACTGACCACGGCGCTCGACGAGACGATGGGCTCGCTGGGCTGGCTCATGCATGTGATCGCGGTGACGGGGCGGCTGGAGACCGACTTCGTGCGTCCGGTGCCCGTCGACACCGTCCTGCACCTGAGCGCCAGGGCCTCCGGCGTCCACGGGCGGAAGATCTTCACCAGCGCGGAGGGCCGCATCGGCGGGGCCGAGGGGCCGGTCGCCGTGCGGGCTGAGGCCCTTTTCATCCAGGTGAAGGTCGAGCACTTCACCGACAACGGACGGGACGAGGAGATCCAGGCCGCGATGGCCGATCCCGATCAGGTCCGCCGTGCCCGAGCATTCGAGGTGAACCCGTGACCAGGCAGCCCGTCGACGTACTCCTGCGGCGCCTCGACCCGGACGTCCCGGTCCCCGGCTACGCCCACCCCGGCGACGCCGGCTGCGACCTCGTGACCACCGAGGCCGCCGAGCTGGCGCCGGGGGAGCGCACCGTTCTGCCCACCGGGGTGTCGATCGCGCTGCCCGACGGGTACGCGGCGTTCGTGCACCCCCGTTCCGGTCTCGCGGCCAGGTGCGGCATCTCTTTGGTCAATGCACCCGGAACCGTGGATGCCGGGTACCGTGGGGAGATCAAGGTGATCGTGGCAAATCTTGATCCGCGCGAGACCGTGCGGTTCGAGCGACTCGACCGCATCGCCCAACTCGTCGTCCAGCAAGTGGAGAAGGTGCGCTTCCACGAGGTGGCAGAGTTGCCGGGCTCGGCGCGGGCCGCGGGGGGATTCGGCTCCACAGGCGGCAGCACCGCGGCCGCCGCACATCAGAATGACTACGTTCCGGTCGGAGCCGACCGGCATTCCGACCTGAGAGGACAGTGACGTGTTCGGACGTCGTCGCAAGAAGAGCGAAGAGCCTGAGACGGGCGCCTCGGACGACTTCGGGACGGACGGGCAGGGCGCCGCCCGGAGCTCCGACCCCGCCGACTCCGTCACCGACGCCCAGGCAGCGCGAGTGAAGCTGCCTCCGGCGCCGCGACCCGACGGGCCCTGGGACGTCAGCGAGGTGACCGACCCCAGCAACGGCAGGGTGAACCTCGGCGGGCTGTACGTCCCCGGTGTCGAGGGCATGGAGCTGCGCGTGGAGGTCGCGGGCGAGTCGATCGTCGCGGCGACCCTCGTACTGCAGGACAGCGCCATCCAGCTCCAGGGCTTCGCCGCTCCCAAGCGCGAGGGCCTGTGGGAGGAGGTGCGCGAGGAGATCGCCACCGGCATCACCAAGCAGGGCGGTGTCATCGACGAGGTCGAGGGCCGGCTCGGCTGGGAGCTGCGTGCGCAGGTCCCGGTGCAGCTGCCCGACGGCACCAACGGCGTGCAGGTGGTCCGCTTCGTCGGTGTGGACGGGCCGCGCTGGTTCCTGCGGGGCGTGATCTCGGGCCAGGGCGCCGTACAGCCCGAGTCGGGCGTCCTGCTGGAGCAGGTCTTCCAGGACACCGTGGTGGTCCGCGGCGACGCTCCCATGGCTCCCCGCGACCCGATCGTCCTGAAGCTGCCGGACGATGCGCAGATGGTGCCGGACGGCGTCCAGCAGGAGACCGTCGAGGAGGGCTCCCGCTTCGCGGGCGGCCTCGACAAGCTGCAGCGCGGACCGGAGATCAGCGAGGTCCGCTGAGCGTCAGTGCTTTCCGGCCGTGGGGCCGCCGCGCCGGCCGGCCCCACGGCCGTCGCGTGTCCGCGCATCCCCGGGGAACGATGGGGTCCTGGGCCGTTCGGGGCCCGCTCTCCCCGGTACGCTGGCACCATGACAGGCGCCATCCGAGCAGAGCAGGGACCGCGCGGCGGGGGGCGTTTCAAGCGCTTCCTGGAGCGGCTTTCCTCTACTGAGGAGGATCTGCACTCCCAGGAGCTGCGCGAGGAGGCGGACAGCAAGGGCTGCACCCGCATCGCCGCCTGCCAGGACCGCGAGACAGTGCGCGTCACGGGTACCCTGCGCACCGTCACCCTGCGCCCGCGGGCCGGGGTGCCGACGCTGGAGGCGGAGCTGTTCGACGGGTCCGCCGCCCTGGACGTGATCTGGCTCGGCCGCCGGGCAATCGCCGGCATAGAACCGGGCCGGAGCCTGATCGTCTGGGGACGGGTCTCGCTCAACCACGGCCGTCCAGTGATGTTCAACCCGAAGTACGAGTTGCGACCCCTGGGACAGGAGTAGCGGGTGACCCCCCTCGACAAGCCGGCCGCCGACGGAACCGGCCGACGGACCGGTGCCGACCCGGCATCCGACAGCGGAACGCAACCCGATGACGCGGCGGCCCCGCGTGCCGTGACGGAGGCAGCGCTCTTCGAAGCCTTCGGCGGTGTGCGCGGCCTGGTGGAGACGACCGTTCCGGGCCTCGTCTTCATCACCATGTTCACGATCAACAAGGACATCCATGCGGCGGCGCTGACGGCTCTGGCCCTCTCCGCCGTGCTGGGGATCTTCCGGCTGATCCGCAGGGACACCGTCAAGCACGCCTTCAGCGGCGTCTTCGGCGTGGCCTTCGGCGTGATCTTCGCGATGATGACGGGCGACGCCAAGGCCTTCTACCTGCCCGGCATGCTCTACACGCTGGGCCTCGCCCTGGCGTACATCATCACGGCGGCGGCGGGCGTCCCGCTGCTGGGCCTCGTCCTCGGGCCGGTCTTCAAGGAGAACCTCTCCTGGCGCAAGCGGAACCCGGGCCGCAAGAGGGCCTACACGAAGGCCAGTTACGCGTGGGGATTCATCCTGCTCGGCAAGTGCGCGATCCTCTTCCCGATGTATTTCGCGGGAGCGGACGCGACGCGTTTCGGCTGGGTGACGGTCGCGCTGAAGATTCCGCCCTTCCTGCTCGCGGTCTACCTGACGTGGATCTTCCTGGCGAAGGCGCCCGCGCCCATCAACGTCATCGCGGAGATGGAGGCCGAGGAGAAGGCTGAGCAGGAGCGGGAGCAGCAGAAGAAGAAGCTCGACGCCATCGGCGAGGGCCTCGCGGACGACGCCGCCTCGGCGTTGCTCGCGGAGTCCGAGCGTGCGCAGGAGCCGGGCGGGGGGCAGCAGCCGGGGCGTCACCGCCGCTGACGGCCCGGGCCGCCCGGGCGCCGGCGGCGGAGCGCCGCCGGCGCGTGTACGGGCGGAGCCGGGCTGACGGCCCGGCCCCACAGGACCGATCCAGTACAACGGCCCGCCCGTTGAAGCTGCCGCTGTCCCGGGGTGTCACTCGCCGCGGACGGAGAGCAGGTCCTCCAGCTGCGCCTCACGGGCGGGCGCGGCGACGAACAGCAGCTCGTCGCCGACCTCCAGCGCGTCGTCGCTGTCCGGAACGAGCACGCGGTTGCCGCGGATGATGGTGACGAGGGCGGTGTCCTCGGGCCAGCCGACGTCCCCCACCCGCGTGCCCGCCAGGGCCGCCTCCGGCGGAAGCGTCAACTCCACCAGGTTCGCGTCGCCTTGCGAGAAGCGCATGAGCCGCACCAGGTCGCCGACGCTGACGGCCTCCTCGACCAGGGCCGACATCAGCCGCGGTGTGGAGACGGCGACGTCGACACCCCACGACTCGTTGAACAGCCATTCGTTCTTGGGGTTGTTGACGCGCGACACCACACGCGGCACCCCGTACTCCGTCTTGGCGAGCAGCGAGACCACCAGGTTGACCTTGTCGTCGCCGGTGGCCGCGATCACCACGTTGCAGCGTTCCAGGGCTGCCTCGTCGAGGGACGTGATCTCGCAGGCGTCCGCCAGCAGCCACTCCGCCTGCGGCACCCGCTCCACGGAGATCGCCGTCGGCGCCTTGTCGATGAGCAGCACCTCGTGCCCGTTCTCCAGCAGCTCGCCCGCGATGGAGCGGCCCACGGCGCCCGCACCCGCAATAGCTACCCTCATCGGCCGCGTCCCCTGTTCGCTGTGCCTTCACCGTTCACGAGTGCCCCTCCTCGGGCCCCCGCGAGAAGACTGCCTCCACCTGATCGACCTGGTCGCAGCGCATCATCACATGGACCAGATCGCCTTCCTGGAGCACCGTCTCCGACGTCGGAAGCATCGCCTCGCCCACCCGCGTGAGGAAGGCGACCCGCACTCCGGCCTCCTCCTGAAGCTTGCTGACCCGGTGCCCCACCCACTTCGTCGAGGTGTGCACCTCCGCGAGCTGGACGCCGCCGCTGGGGTCCCGCCACAGCGGTTCCGCGCCGGAGGGCAGCAGGCGCCGGAGCATCTGGTCGGCCGTCCAGCGCACGGTGGCCACCGTCGGGATGCCCAGACGCTGGTAGACCTCGGCCCGCTTGGGGTCGTAGATCCTCGCCGCGACGTGCTCGATGCCGAACATCTCCCGGGCCACGCGCGCCGCGATGATGTTGGAGTTGTCGCCGCTGCTGACCGCCGCGAACGCACCGGCCTCCTCGACGCCGGCCTCCCTGAGGGTGTCCTGGTCGAACCCGACCCCGGTCACCCTGCGTCCCCCGAAGCCGGAGCCCAGGCGGCGGAAGGCCGTCGGGTCCTGGTCCACGACCGCGACCGTGTGGCCCTGCTGCTCCAGAGCCTGTGCGAGCTCGGCGCCTACCCGGCCGCAGCCCATGATCACAACATGCACGCCCGTCCCTCTCGTCACTTACAGCGGGCCGCCTCAGCATCGCACGGCTGACCGCATACGATCCTCTCCGTGTCCAGGATTACCCATCTGCCCAAACGACTTCTGCTCGGGAGGGCGCTGCGAAGCGACCGCCTCGCGGAGACTCTGCTGCCCAAGCGGATCGCGCTGCCGGTCTTCGCGTCCGACCCGCTGTCGTCGGTGGCGTACGCCCCCGGTGAGGTGCTTCTGGTCCTGTCCGTCGCAGGCGTGTCCGCGTACCACTTCAGCCCGTGGATCGCGGTGGCGGTCGTCGTCCTGATGTTCACGGTGGTGGCTTCCTACAGGCAGAACGTACGCGCCTACCCCTCCGGGGGAGGGGACTACGAGGTCGCCAACACCAATCTGGGCCGCCGGGCCGGGCTGACCGTCGCCAGCGCGCTGCTCGTCGACTACGTCCTGACCGTGGCCGTGTCGATCTCCTCCGGCGTGGAGAACCTGGGGTCCGCGGTCCCCTTCATCGTCCAGAACAAGACGACCGTCGCCGTCGTCATCATCGTGCTGCTGACGCTGATGAATCTGCGCGGCGTACGGGAGTCGGGCAAGCTGTTCGCCGTCCCCACCTACTGTTTCGTGGCCGGCGTCTTCGGGATGATCCTCTGGGGAGCTATACGCGGGGGCCTGCTCGGCGACGAGATGCGCGCCCCCACCGCGGACTTCGTGATCGACGCCGAACACAGCGGCGGGCTCACCGGTTTCGCGCTGGCCTTCCTGCTGCTGCGGGCCTTCTCCTCCGGCTGCGCCGCCCTCACAGGCGTCGAGGCGATCAGCAACGGTGTGCCCGCCTTCCGCAAGCCCAAGTCGAAGAACGCCGCCAACACCCTTGCGGTGATGGGCCTGATCGCGGTGACGATGTTCTGCGGCGTCATCCTGCTGGCGCTGGCCACGGGCGTGAAGATGGCCGAGAACCCCGCGACGGAGCTGATCGTCAACGGCGAACCGGCGGGCGCCGGTTACCACCAGGACCCGGTCATCTCCCAAGTTGCGGCAGCCGTGTTCGGCAGCGGGTCCCTCCCCTTCGTCTTCCTCGCCGCGGCGACGGCCCTCGTGCTGTTCCTCGCCGCGAACACCGCCTACAACGGCTTCCCGCTGCTCGGCTCGATCCTCGCCCAGGACCGCTACCTGCCTCGCCAGCTGCACACCCGCGGCGACCGGCTGGCGTTCTCCAACGGCATCGTGGTGCTCGCCGGAGCCGCGGCCATACTGGTCGTCGCCTACGAGGCCGACTCCACGCGCCTCATCCAGCTCTACATCGTCGGCGTCTTCGTCTCCTTCACGCTCAGCCAGATCGGCATGGTCCGGCACTGGAACCGGCTCCTGGCGACGGAGGGGGACGCCGGAGCACGGCGCCGCATGCACCGCTCCCGGGTGATCAACACCTTCGGCGCCTTCTGCACGGGGCTGGTGCTCCTCGTCGTACTCGTGACGAAGTTCTCGCACGGCGCGTGGGTCTCGCTCCTCGGCATGCTGCTCTTCTACGGCGTGATGACCGCCATCCGCCGCCACTACGACCTCGTCTCGGAGGAGCTGGCCGCCGACGATCCGGACGAGAAGCGTGTGAAGCCCTCCCGCGTGCACTCCATCGTGCTGGTCTCCAAGACGCACAAGCCGACCCTGCGGGCGCTGGCGTACGCCCGGCTGATGCGCTCCGACACGCTGGAGGCCCTGACCATCAGCGTCGACGCCCAGGAGACCGCGCAGCTGCGCAGGGAGTGGGAGGAGGCGGGCATCGACGTACCGCTGAAGATCCTCGATTCCCCGTACCGCGAGATCACGCGGCCCGTCATCGAGTACGTCAAGCGGCTGCGTTCGGAGAATCCCCGCGACGTGGTGAGCGTCTTCATCCCGGAGTACGTCGTCGGCCGCTGGTACGAGCAGCTGCTGCACAACCAGAGCGCGCTGCGACTCAAGGGGCGGCTGCTGTACACGCCGGGCGTCATGGTGACGTCCGTGCCGTGGCAGCTGGAGTCGTCCGAACTGGCGCGCAAGCGCGCGAAGAAGCGCGCTGAGTGGGACGCGCCGGGGTCGGTGCGGCGGGGGCCGGTGGGGCGTTCGGGAGCCGGACGCGACGGGGGTGGCGCGGGGAGGAAGCCCGGGCCAGGGAAGTAGGGCCCGGGCCGGACGGCGCCTCGAATCGAGGTTTGCGACGCAGACCCGTTTGCCGGCCGCCGCTGCCGAGGCTAGGGTTTGCAGCGCAAACCAGTCGGCGTTGAGGGAGCGGTATGAGGAAGCCAGGGATGCCCACGGATCCGATTCAGCGGGCCTCCGCGGTGGCCGCGGACTATGAGGCCCTCCAGGGCCTCACCATGCTCGGAGCCGGCGTGGGGCTGATCATCATGGCGTTGACGGCGACTCCCGCCTACGGCGCGGCCGTCGTCGCGATGGCCGTGCCGTTGGGGCAGGGCTACTACTACAAGAAGTACGGCAAGGTCCGTCAGCGCCCCCAGCAGGTCTGGATGTCCGTGGCTTCGGCCGTCATCCTGATCGTCGTCGCGTGCTCGGGGATCGTGGCCGACGAAGCTCTGGACGCGCCGGTCCTGCTGGGGCCGTTGGCGGGAGCCGTCGGACTGCTGATCCTCGGCCTGCTCAACTACCGGCATGTCGGGGTGACCCGCTCCCAGGCGGCCGTGGTCGGCGCGCTCGCGGCCGGCGCACTGCTCCCGCTGGCCGGGCTGGTCGCGTCGGACGGACGCTGGCGGGCCGATGTCGGACTGATGGGCCTGGCGCTCATCGCCATCGGAGCGGTCGACCATCTCCGGCTCACCAGCGCGATGCGGCCCGTCGCCGATGGCTGACCCCGGGAGCTCCGACGTCGGGCAGGTCGACCGGCTGGTACACGAGCCCGCCCGGATGGGCATCCTGACGGTGCTGCAGCGCATCGAGTCGGCCGACTTCCTGTTCCTGCAGAACGTGCTGGGGGTGACCAAGGGCAACCTGTCCAGCCATCTCGCCAAGCTGGAGGCGGGCGGTCTGGTGACGATCACCAAGTCGTTCGTCGGCAAGAAGCCCCATACCAGCGTGGGCCTCACGCCCCAGGGCAGGGCCGCCATCACGCGACACTGGGAGCAGCTCGAGCGGCTTCGCAATCTCGGCTCCTGAGGCGGGCCCTCCCCGCTGCCGTCGCTTCGGTGACGCATCGCCGCGAGGGCGCCACCGAGAGCGCGGGGGTCAGACGAGACTGCGCAGGTCGTTGTGGTCGATCTTGCCGCTCGCGGTGAGCGGCAGCCGGTCCAGGAAGTGGATGCGGGCGGGCAGTTTGTAAGCCGCGATCCTCTTGCGCAGGTAGGCCATCAGGCCGTCCGGCGTGAGACCGCGTGCGGGGGAGGGGACGACGAAGGCCACCGGGACCTGCCCCTCCTCGGCGTCGGGTGCGGCCACCACGGCCGAGGCGGCCACGTCGGGATGCCCGTTGATGGCCGCCTCGACCTCTCCCGGTGTGATCTTCGAGGTGCGCCGCACGATCAGGTCCTTGATGCGCCCCTCGAACCACCAGGCGCCGTCCGGGTCCTGAGAACCCAGGTCGCCCGTGCGGAACCAGCCGCCGGTGAAGGAGTCCTCCGTCAGCCTCGGGTCCTCCCAGTACCCCGTCATGAGCATCGGCCCGCGCACGAGCAGCTCGCCCGTCACGTCGGTGCGCACTTCTGCGCCGCCGACCGGGACGCCGACGCAGCCCTCGCGGTCCGGCCCCGGACTGCGGTCCAGAGTCAGCCAGATCGCCTCCGTCATCCCCCAGCCGACGCCGACGGCCAGACCGGTGAGGTCCCTGAAGTCGCGCTGGAGCGCGGCGGGGAAGGTGTCGCCGCCGGCGTAGACGCCCCGCAGCGAGGAGAACCACCCGCCGCGGGCGCCCGGGGCATGGACGAGTTGCGCCAGGACGTCGAGGTGGGTGCAGACCAGAGTGGGGCGGTGCGTGAGCAACCCCGATACGTACGAGTCGAGTTCGAAACCGTCGAGCAGCACGACCGTTCCTCCGGCCGCGAGCGTCGTCATCGTCTCGATGAAGCCGCTCACGTGGGCCAGGGGGTCGCATACCTGCGTCACGTCGCGGGGGCCGACGTCTCCCATCGCCTCGGAGGTGCTGCTCAGCATGGCGGAGGCCGAACGCTGACTGTGGAGGACGCCCTTGGGCGGGCCCGTGGACCCCGAGGTGAAGAACAGCAGAGCCGGCCGGTCCGGTCCGGGACGTGGCGCGGTGGGCCTCGCTCCGGAGGCGCAGAGCGGCGTCAGGGATTCGAAGCCGTCGCCGCGGCCCGCCACGGGGACCTCGCCGCGGCCCGCCACGAGGACGCGGACCCCCGCCAGGACCTCCTGCCGTACGCCCTCCAGCTTGCCGAGGAGGCTCTCGTGGACGATCAGCCACCGGGGACGGGACCGCGTCAGGGCCGCTTCGACCTCGGCGGGCGCGTACCGGGTGTTGAACGGCGCCGCCACAGCTCCCGAGCGGAAGCAGGCCAGGTACACCGTCACCGCTTCCGGGCAGTTCGGCAGCATGAACGCCACGCGCTCACCTGACACGGGGGCCATCTCCGAGGCCAGGGCGTCCGTGGCAGCGGCCAGTTCGGCGTACGTCCAGCGCCGGCCCCCGAAGACCAGGCACGGCGCGCCGGGCGCGTGCCCGGCGAGCAGGCCGCTGAGCGGAACCGGACCAGCTTCGGTGGACATGGCGTCCTCCCAGGCCGTCGTCGGAAGCCCGCATCGAGCAGATCCGGCCGTCCGCCGGCGGCAGGGGCAGGCGAGCGGGCCGGGACGGTTCTCGATGGCGGACGGGGGCGGAACCCGCAGGTGGGCGATATGGGAAGCGTAAGCCCGCGGCGGACGGCGCGCCTGTCCGTGCCGCGACGGGGCGCCCGTCGGGCCGGGGCCGCCGGGACTGGAGGCGGCGTCAGTCCGGCCCGCCGCCGAGGCTGATCTCGTTGCCGTCCGCGTCCCGGTAGATCACCTTGGTCACGCCGCCCTCGTACGTCTCGCGCTCCGCGGGCTCGATGCCCCGCCGGGCGATCCCGGCGACCCGGCCGTCGAGATCGTCGACGAACGTCAGCACGAGGGCGTTCCCCGCCCGGACCGGGTCCTCCACGATGTAGACGTAGCGGCTTTCGGCGACCTCCCACACGGCCTCGACGTCGTTCGGCAGGAACGACGGCTTCCCGCCGAAGAACCGCTCGTACCAGGGCAGTGCCGCCGCGTAGTCGGTGACGGGGACGCCGGCGAAGAGTTCCCGGGCCATGACGGCCTCCATGTGTGCGTGTGCGGTCGGTGGATACGGTCGGCGGACACGGGGGGACGCGGGGAGGGGGATGTACTTGGTGCCCATGACGACTCCGGCGGTGCCGGGAACTCATCGCCGCACCGGCCCCACGTCGAGATCGTGACGCGTCGGGACCGCCTGGCGACGGGACGCGGACGGCGTCCTCAACTGCGGGCGCGCACCTCGCGCTTGCCGGAATAAGCAGTTGACCGGGGACAACGGGGGGACCAGACTCCGCCCTGGTCCGAAATAACGGCATAGGTGGGGACGGTGAGCGGTGGCTGCCTCGGACATGGCCCATGACCTGCGGGTCGAAGGGGCGGCGTCTGAACCACCGCTGTGGACGCGGGACTTCCGGCTGTTCTTCGCCGCCCGCACCACCTCCCTGCTCGGTGACGCGATGCTCCCCGTCGCGATCACCGCCGCCGTGCTCCGTGCGGGATACGGGGCGAGCGGCGTGGGGTACGCGCTCGCCGCGCTCGTGGCACCGTTCGCAGCCCTGATCATCTTCGGCGGGGTGCTGTCGGACCGCTTCGGCGCCCGCCGGCTGATGATCGTCTCGGACGCGGCCCGGCTGTGCTCCCAGGGAGTGCTCGCGCTGCTGTTCCTGCAGGGCACGCCGCAGTTGTGGCAGATTCTCACGCTGCTGGCCCTGATCGGGGCGGGCAGCGCGATCTTCCAGCCCGGAGTGGCCAGCATCACCCCGCTCACCGCCCGGGACGTGCAGAAGGCCAACGCCACCCTGCGCATCTCGGAGTCCGTCACCGTCGTCGTCGGCCCCTCACTGGCCGGCCTGCTGCTGGCGGTCGCCTCGCCTGCGGCGGTCGTCGCCCTCGATGCGCTGACCTACGCGGTCAGCGGCGCCTGCCTGCTGCTGCTCCGCGCCGTACCGATGGGCCCGGCCGGGCGGGACGGTGTCTCGACGTTCCGCGCCGATCTCGTCGAGGGATGGCGGGAGTTCAGCGCCAGGACCTGGCTGTGGAGCGTCATCGTCGTCTTCATGCTCTGGCAGCTCGCGGGCGCCGGACCGACCATGACCCTCGGCAACAGTGCGCTCGTCACCGACCACGGGGCGTCCGTGTTCGGCCTGGTCATGTCCTCCCTCGGGGCGGGCAGCGTGCTCGGCGGGATCATCGCGATGAGACTCCGGCCGCGGCATCCGCTCCGGGCCGGTGCGCTCTCGATGATCCTCTGGACCTTCATGCCGCTGGGAGTCGCTCTCGGCCTCTCCGCGCCGCTGATAGCCGTGTGCTACGGCGTGAGCGGCGTGGGCATGGCGTTCTGGATCGTCATATTCCATACGAGCGTGCAGACGCACGTCCCCCAGGACGTACTCGGCCGGGTCCACGCCTACGACGCGGCGGGCTCGCTGGTGATGAAGCCTGTCGGGCAGGCGGTGGCGGGGCCGCTCGCGGTCGCCGTGGGGTCGGTGCCGGTGCTGTACGTCTCGGCGTCCATGGCACTGGTCGCCTGCGCCCTGCTCCTGGCGATCCCGGCGGTGCGAGGTCTGAAGCGGGTGGAGCGCTGACTGCTGCGGCTGCGGCGGTTCCGTCTGCACCGAGATCGAGCAGCCCCGGCCCTTCGCGCCGCCAGGACCGCGCGTCGCCACGCCCTTCCCCGCCCTTGATTCCGAGCGCCCGGCGCGGATGGGGGCAGTGCCGGACTCACGCGGGGCGCGTGGCCTCAGGTGTCAGCAGCGTGTCGTAGTGCGCTGACCGCTCGTCGAAGCGTGCGAGGACAGCCCTTGCCTCGTCCGGGACGTGAGCGACCTCGTAGTCCGGGCCGATGAACTCCCGGACGGCGTCGAGCGAGTCGAACAGCATGACGGTCGAGAACTCGACCTCGCCTTCGGCGAGCGGGCGCCGAAGCAGGTAGGCGCCGTGATAGCCGGGGAGTTGGCGCTCGGCGATGGCGGGCAGGACACGGGTGCTGACGATCGACTCGTACGCGTCGGCGTTCTCAGGTGTCGTCCACCCCCGCCAGATTCGAACAATCATGCGTTCACATTACCGGTGTCAGCGGGCAATCCGCAGGTATCGACAGTGACACCAGTGGATCCGGCGTGCGTGAGTGCACGGAGGCCAAGTGGCCGGATGAGAAGCCGGGTTGCGGGGTGCCCGGACGAAACGGGCGGCCCGCTCACGTGCTTGGAGCGCCGGGCGGGGTGTGCGGACGGACGGCGCAGGCGGGCGGCCGTCAGGCCATGGGGGAGCCGAGCCGCTTGCCGTCCGTCTCTCTGCCGGTCGGCCGGGCGGAGGTGTACCCGGGCGCAGGACCGGAGTCCAGTTCCGCCCAGACCGTCTTGCCGCCCGGAGCGTACAGGGACGTTCCCCAGCGGTCGGCGAGGGCGCCGACGAGAAGGATGCCGCGACCGGATTCGGCGTCCGGGTCCGCGTTCGGACGGTGACCGGGGAAGCGGTCTCCGCGGGCGTCGGTGACCTCGACGCGGAGGGTGCCGGCGGAGGTGTCGAGAGCGAGGTCGAGCCGGAAGTCGCGACCGCGTACCCGGCCGTGGAAGAAGGCGTTGGCCGCGAGTTCGGCGACGATCTGCTCGGCACGCTCCGCGACGTCCGGTGCGACCTCCCAGGCGGCCAGCTCTCCCGCCGTCAGCAGCCGGGCCAGGCGGGCCCCGCGCCGGGTCGACGACAGCAGCTGGGTGAACGTACGTACGGTGACGGGAAGTTGGGGAGCGCTCGGGGTCATGGGAGCCAGATTGGCCGGTGGAGGGGGGTTTCACCAGCGGATCGTTCCGTACGGGAGGTGAGCGTACGGGCACGAAGAGTGGACGGTACGGCCACTTCCCCGTCACTCTGGGTGAGTTGCGGATGCGGAACTTTTCACGCGGGGTACCTGGAGGGGCGCGTATGACGGCCGAGGGTGTCGAAGTCACGGCGGGCGAGGGGGAGCGGGAGCCGGATCCGTCGGACAGTCTGCGGACGTTCGGAGCGGTCGTGCAGGCCCTGAGGGAGCACGCGGGACTCAGCCGGGTGGATTTCGCCGCGCACGTCCGGTTCTCCAAGCACACCGTGGAATCGGTGGAGTTGGGACGCCGCATGCCTGAGGTGACGTTCGTGGAACGGGCCGAGGAGGCGCTGGGGGACACCGGCGCGCTGCGGAGGGCCGCCAGACACCTGACGCGTGGCGAGCCCGGACTGGCTGCCTGGTTCCGGCGGTGGGCGCGGCTGGAGAAGGAGGCGGTGAGCCTGTGCACGTACGAATGCAGGCTCGTGCCCGGGCTGTTGCAGTCCGAGGGCTACGTGCGGGCGCTGTGCGAGAACGAGATCCCGCCGCTGACGGATGGTGAGTTGGAGGCGACGGTAACCGCGCGGATGGACCGTCAGCGCCTGCTCCGTGACAGGCCCAGCGCGACGTTCGACTTCGTGGTCGAGGAGGCCGTGCTCATGCGCCGTCTCGGGGGAGTTGGCGTCACCTGTGAATCGCTCGGCCACATGCTGGACCTGTGCTCGCTGCGGAACACGACGCTCCAGATCATGCCTGCGGACAGCGAGTTCCATGCGTGCCTGGCTGGCCCGGCCTGTGTGCTGGAAACACGCCAGGGGCAGCGCCGTGCGTACTCCGAGGGACAGGAGAACGGCCGTCTGATCGCCGACCCGAAAGAGGTCAGCAGGATCCAGATGCGCTATGCCAGACTGCGCTCGCAGGCCCTCTCACCGAATGACTCCCTGGGCCTGTTGAAGCGGATGCTAGGAGCGCTATGAGTACGTCTCGACTCGAGTGGATCAAGTCCAGCTACAGCACCGCCCAGGGCGACAACTGCGTCGAGGTTGCCGTCACTGACCAGGCCGTCCATGTACGGGACTCCAAGGACTTGGCGCTTCCGTACTTCGCGGTCGGCCGTGAAGGATGGGATCGCTTCCTGCGGTTCGCCGCGCACGGCTGAACTCTGCAATCGGCTCAGCCGTACATCGCCACGCGGTAGAGAGCCGCAAGCGCGTCGTCGATGGGATGGGGCTGCGGCTTGCCCGAGGAGCCGAGCCTGCTCCACGTCTGCAGGTTCACTGCGAAGGACATCTGCCGCATGCCGTCGGCACGGGCCATGACTAGCGCTCCAGCACCCCAGACGGTGCCGCCATGGCCCCCAAAGGTGCCCTGGCGGGAGCCTCGATCGGGTGCAGGCCGAGCCCGTAGTCGATCGTCTTACCCTCTTGGGAAACGACTGGGATAGTGCGTTGCATCTGCGCCAGCGACGACCAGCTGACACGCTCGCCGGCAAGCGGCATGCCGAAGAAGTGGTTGAGGTCCGTGACGGTCGATATCAGCGAGGCTGCCGGCCCCACCCATGACATGTCGTAGACGCTGTGGTCGCGCGGCGGGTCGATCATGCCGAACCACGCCTCGTAGATCTGTGAGTGCGGCCCGCTGACGTACGGGTCGGCGGGATTTCGGTGTTACGGAGCCCGGCGCGTTCGATGACGTTCCGGGTGATGTACCGCTCCGCCGTAGTGCCGGTCACCTTTTCCAGGAGTTCTCCGAGGAGCAGGTAGTTGGTGTTGGAGTAAACCCCCGGAGCGCTACCCCGCCCGGCTGGCTCAGCTCGCCGAGACGGGTTCGTCCTCCTCCTCGCCGTCCTCGCCACGGCAGGCGCGCTCTGGTGCCTTCGCCGGCGTACGGGGCTGTGCGGTGGAGTCCGGTTCGAAGAGGTGCGTGCGAACCGGGACGAGCATGCGACGGAGTCCAGATCGGCATCGGTTGCCGGCTCGAACCGGTACCGGCCTGTGGCCGACACATCGAGTCCGCCTCGGTTACGGCACCGTGTCGATGACCGTGCCCCCGTGGACTGCGAGATGTAGCGGGCGGAGTGCCCTGCAGGCTCAGGCCGTGATGTGCCCTCAGCTATTGGCTCTCGGCACGTACTCGCTCGGAACTCCACTCCAAGAGACATGCAGAGCCTCGCGTGCTCGGGTGCACGCGACGAACAGCAGGCATCGTTCCCGCAGAATGTCCGAGTCGTGTTGGAGCTGGTCCACCTCAACTGGGGTTATCTCTCGTGCGAAGGGCAGCGCTCTCGCAGTCATTCCAAGGACTGTGACGCACCGGAACTCCAGGCCCTTCATGGCGTGCATGGTGGCGAGCCGCACCCCGTCCACTTCCGGTCCAGGGGTGTCTCTCACGCGCGTGACCGAAATCCCGGCCGCCGACAGCTTGCCGTAAGCCTTGTCGAGGAGAACGTTGAACCGGGCGCAGACAGCGATCTCGGAGGGGCGGATGCCCTGCTTGATCCAGTCCTGCACTTGCTCGACCAGCGCGGCGATCTCCGTCTGCTCGGTACCGTGGCCCTTCACGCTGGGAGTTCGGCCGTGTAGGAGTGACCTGTAGCCGGCCAGGCTGTCGCTGCCCTCGCCGCTGAGGTCATCGACCGACGTAGGGGTGAGGATTCCCGTCGACCAGGCCAGGATCTCCTCTGTGCTGCGGTAGTTGATGCGCAGCCGGCTCGTTCGTCCTGTTACTCGTATGCCCAGAGAGCCGAGGGAGACCTTCGAATCGTAGATCCGCTGGTTCGGATCTCCCGTGATGAACAGGTCGTCACTGCCAGGCGCGACCGCGCCGCGCAGCACCCGCCACTGGGCGGGGTGCAGGTCCTGCGCCTCGTCGACCACGACGTGGTGGTACTCGGGTGTCGCCTCTGCCAGCATCTGCGCCGCACGGGCGCACACCCTCAGGTGGGTCGTCGCCCTCTTATCGCGCAGCATCGAAGTGAACAGCTCGATGGCCGGCCAGAGTTGCTCGCGCAGTGCTGTGGACAGTGCACTGCCGCGTCCGCGACGTGCTGTCGTACGGTAGTTGTCGAGGTCGCGGATGTCTTGAGCCAGGATGACGTGCCGGTACTCCTGCGCAAGGAACTGCTCCGTCCACGGAAGACCGAGCTTCCTGACGACCCGCTGCCACAGCTGGCGTTCGTCCCGGTCGCCGATGGGCGATGGCTGCCTGCCGTCGTGATCGCTGACGATCCGGTGAGCGTAGGCGTTCACCGTCGTCACATCGACGCGGGCCAACTGTGCTTCGTCACCGTCGAGTAGCAGTGAAAGGTTCTCGCGGAGGGTGGCAGCCAAGGCGTTGGTGTACGTGGTCAGCAGCACCCTGCTGTCTTGCGAGCGGGAGAGCAGGTGCTTGACGCGGTGCAGCGCCACGACCGTCTTGCCGGTGCCGGGGCCGCCCGTGACCTGTGCGGGACCTCCGTAGGAGGTGCGGTAGGCGACGCGGCGCTGCGAGGGGTGCAGGAACACCCGCCAGGCTGCGAACGGTTTCTCGAGAATGCCGGTCAGTTCGTCCGGGCCGGTGACCAGAGTAATGCGGCTCGTGGTGTTGCCGATGGCAGCGGCAAGGCTGTCGTCGGGACCGGACCCGGTGCCGACATCGGCCGGTCGGCGCACGACGACGACGTCTCGGTAGACGTCTTCCGGGCTGAACCCCTCAGCGAGGTACTCCAGAGCTTCGAACTGATCCTCCGGCAGCAGGGTTCCGAATGCCTGCAATTGCTGCTTGTCGATGACGGTACGCACCGCTTGCAACACCTGGTCGTCGATGCCGAGTTCACGCAGGACGTTGTCCGAGTACCGGGCGAAGAGCAGCGACGGTGCGGTGGACGCCGCCTTCTCCAGGGCGGGAGTCAGCTGCTCGATCGCGACGACGTTGCGTACCTCAAGGCCCCGCGTCGCTGTGTTCGTCGTGTAGAGCCGCTTGGCCGCCCAGCTGTATGCATCGTCGTGCGGGACGACATTGGCGAGAAGGAAAACGTCGCTGCCGTCGTCCGGCGCAAGGACGACGCCCCGCCAGAAGTCGTTGATGCGGATGGTCCGCATGCGGGGATCCCGCGCGTTGTCGACCGATTCCAGGTGCAGTCCCTTGTCTGCATAGAGCTCTGCCACGCTGAGTTGCTGGAACTTCGCCATCGCCTTGCGCACACCGGACTTGACCGGCTTCTCCAGGACGTCATAGCTCTCCCAGAAACTGTTCGCTAACGCAAGCTGCGGCACTTCCTGAACTCCCTGCCCTGGATGATCGATTGGCGGCCGATCATACGCACAGGGCTGTGCTCATCTGCATGGTTATCGACGAAATGTCCTCAAGAAGTTCACGGGGCGACTGGTCGAGATCCAGAGCGTGCTGATGGATGACGATGCAGGAGTGTCTGACCTTGTGGGATGCGCTCGACTCATTCCCCTTCGCATACACGAGGTGCCCCTCCCGTAGACCGAGCGCCGTGCAGTAGGCGAGCATCTGGTACAAGTCCGCGTCCGGGTAGCCGCCCGGCTTTTCCGCCTTGTACTTCGCGTCGGCCACTGCCAATGGAGCCTGGTCCGGCCCGCACAGCACGAAGTCCGGCTTCATGCGGATTGCGGACGCCTCGTCGAGGTGGTGCGGTTCCTGGAAGCGGCTCGTGAGCTCAGTGCCGCGAAATGCTTCCCTCAGCGCGACGGTCACGAAGTCCTCGAAGAGCTTGTTCATGTTGAACAAGAAGCCGTCGATTCGCAGTTCACCCGGCTCGTGCTCGGCGGAGGCCTCGTCGAGGACGGCACGGGCGAGCTGCAGGGCCTGATGGTAGCGGGCGTTGAGCCGGGAAGGCTGCCAGGCGGGCAAGGGCTGTCCGCGCACGAGGGGAGTGGCGTCGGCCAGCCGGGCCCGCTGATGCAGGAGCCGGCTGCGGACCTCACGCGGTACACCGGGCAGGCGAAGCAGTCGATCGACGGACGCGCGAAGTATGCGGTTCTCCGCGATGTCGGTCGTGAACTCGTCGTACGCCACCTCGACCGGCAGCGTCGCACCGAAGTGGCGCCGCATCTGCGCGGACTCCCGGATTCGTCCGCGTACGACGAGAGCCGTTTCCTCGGTCGCCCGATAACCCTGCAACAGCCCTTGCTGCAGGGCCCTGTTGATCTGCCGCTCCACGGCGTGGGCGAACGCGGGCAGCAGATCCGGATGCTCGGCGACGTCCACCTGCCCGTCTTGCCACGCGCGGCGCGGATCGAGGCTGTAGCCGAGCAGGAAGAAGAGGCGGGCGATGGGCACCTTCGGCTGGATGCGTATGGTGACCGGCTCGGCGTCGGGCACTTCGACTGTCACAGCGCCGACCTTGCTGCCCGCGCTCAGCTGCCAGTGGCCCGGCCGGCGGGCATCGCGGGACGCTTTCACGATCTTTCCCGCATCAAGAGCATGGCCAGCAGCGTCCGGCAGGGCATGAGTGGTCGGCTTTGCATGCTCGACCAGGTCGACGGGCGGGTTCACGCCGGTGGCTCCGGCGCCGTTGAACGGAGCGACCTGCGCAGCGCCTTGAGGCCGTACTGCTTCTCGATGTCGATGCCCTCCCCGTAGTGGTGCTCCTCCAGCAGCGGGAGGATCTTCGTCTGCCAGGTCCGCTCCAGGCCGCCGTCCCGGTAGACGCCCTTCTTCATCAGGTATGACGGACCGATCTTGAAGTCGGCATCAACAATGCGGGAGTTGAGTGCGTCCAGTAGATCGGCGGGCTCTGGTTCCTTGTCCTTCGACGTGAGCCACCTGCGCAGGAGTCCGCTGGTCGGCTCTCTCCGAGGCGACAGCTCCACGAAGGCGAACCGGCGCCGCATCGCCGTGTCCACGAGCGCGATGGAGCGGTCCGCGGTGTTCATCGTGCCGATGATGAACAGGTTCGGCGGCAGCGCGAAGTCGTCCCCGGAGTAGGTCAGCCGCACGGACCTGTTGCGGTATTCGAGCAGGAAGTACAGCTCTCCGAAGACCTTCGCCAAGTTGGCACGGTTGATCTCGTCGATGACGAGGAAGTGCGGGACGTGCCGGTTGCCTTCACGTGAGGCCAGATCGGCCAGCTCTCGTAGCGGCCCGGCCGTCAGACGGAAGGCGACGTCCCGCGTGTCGGGGTCCTCCTGCGGCCGGAACCCCTCGAAGAAGTCCTCGTACGCGTAGGCGGGGTGGAACTGCACGAGCTTCACCTGTTCACGACCACCCCCGAGGAACTCGGCGAGCTTCAGCGCCAGAAAGGTCTTGCCGGTCCCCGGGGGTCCGTACAGGACCAACTGCCGGTCATCCCAGAGGAGATCACGCACCTCCCGCAGCCACCCGGTGCTGTGCACGAGAAGTTCGGCGGCGAAGCCGTCCGTCGGCTCGGGCAGCTCCAGCTCGCGCCGGGCCGTGATCGCGGGTATCTCCACGCTCGGATCGTGATCGATGGCTTCGGCCTCGTCGGCCAATTCCTCGTCCGTCAGCCCGAGCCCTTCGATGAGGGCCTGTACGGAGGTGAGTTCGACGATATCGAGCTGGACGGAGAGCTTCTGCTGGAGCTCCTCGGGCAGGTCGTCGTAGTCGTAGCCGATGCCCTGCCACTCGGCGGGCCGGCGCAGATTGGAGCGTCCGTCCTCCGACTCCGTCTGCTCCGCGTCACCGGTGATCTCGCCGACGTACAACTGCCCACCGGAGATGGTGCACACCGTGTCGCCGGGCTTCATCCGCGACAGGAACGCGTGCAGCGCGTCCACCAGCCCGAGCTTCTGGTTGTACGTGAGGGCGGATTCGTAGTCCTCCTCGACGAAGGTCCGCAGCTGGTCCTTGCTGGTGCCCGGGGTGACGCCTTGGCGGATCCTGGTGGCGGCAAGCGTTACGTAGCCTTCCGGAAGCCACAGCCGCTGCACCACGTCGACGCCCGTCACATTCGAACCGCGCACAAGCCAGGCTCGGTTCGGGCCCCATCCCGTGCCAGGCATGAAGTCACTGAGGGGACGGCCGTCCTCCGCCTTCCAGGCGATGTAGCCGTTGATGTTGCCGCCGGTGAGCACTGCGGCAGCCTCGGAGGAGGAGTTGAACGTGATCTCCCCGGTTGTCTCCAGCCAGCCCGGCCACCTCTGCGATTGCCGGATGTCTCCGTGCGCGATCAGTTCCTCGCGTCGTCTGTGGGCGGAAGCCGCCCGCGTGGAGAAGGACGGTACGACGTCCGGACGCGCCGGCTGACCGGGACCGACAACGAATCTGCGGCTCCCGTTCGTCCCCGGTTCGTCCGTCTGCCGCCCCCGAGCCAGCGGTCCACCGTTGGGCAACCGCAGCTGGAACTCAGGGAATTCGTCGGTCATGGCCCGCCCCCTCAATCTACTGATAGGCCGTCAGAGGAAGCGTAGTGGGCTCTTAGGATGTGCACTTCATTATCGATCACGTGATACAGGCGGCCGACTTGATGAGGGGCGGCGCCAGGGGAGGGCGAACGTCATGAAGGAGCAGGGCGGCACAGACCGATCGACGGCAGCGGAGTTCGCCATCGCCCGGAGAGATTGGATGCGCACCCGCGTCACGGAGCTCAGCGAGGCGTTCGCCGATCACCCTTGCCGGTTGCACGCTCTGACCCCCGCCGATCTGGGCGACATACGGCTGGTAAATGCTCTGGTGTTCTCGCGTATCGCCGCTGACGAGGCACGCGTCCAGCCGGTGGCGGACACCGTCGCATGGCTTGAGCTGCTGATTCCCAACGGTCACCGATACGACCTGAGCACTGCCGTACGCGAGGTCCGCTCCGGGCTCACCCTTGCCGACGATCCTGCGCTCTGGTCCTGGAACGCGGAGGCATGGGAGGAGTCGCTCCTCGGAGTCTGGCGGCAAGAGCGGACCCGAACGGTCGAATCATGGCGGGCCGACGACGAGTTGGTCTCCCGATGGGGCGTACGCACACCGACCTCGGCAGACGCGTCGCACCCCGAGCTGGCACCTCAGAAGCATGGGCACTCGCTCACAGGCCTGAACGAGTACCTCGCCTCGGAAGAGGAACCACTCGGATTGCTGGCGCAGGCGGTACTGTCTCAGCCGCACGTTGTCGACTCGGTCGAGGATTCCCTGGCTCTCTCCGAGGAGTCACTTCAAAACGCCGGACACCTTGCCTTCCTCGCCGAGCAACAGATCTGCGCGCGGGCCCTGATCGAGTGGTGCGACAGCTGCGGCAGCGCAACGTCCGCAGCGACCGAAGCGTTTCTGGAACAGCTGTCCAAAGTCGTCGAGGCCTACCTGAGTGATGTCGTCGGCCCCGTGCTCGCCGCACTCCCGAAATGCGAGCGTCGTCTATTCACCGCCGGCACGAGCGCCGAGCAGCGGGACAGGAACGAGTACCTGACCGAGTTCCTCGATTGTGTCGACATTCCGTCGGCGAGGGCCTGGACGGATGGCGTCCTCGACAAACAGATCGCTCAGGAGGCCGTCGATCACTGGTCGCAGGACGAGCTGACCTGGCACAGCATGCGTGGTTCCGTCCCCGTCTGGTATCACATCGTCACTTCGCCGCAGGAGCGGGCCGCCGCGCTGGCGTTCTCGGGCGCAGCGTCGTCGTCCTCCGCGATCCGGGTGCATACCGATGCCGAGGTATTTCACCAGCCTGACCTGTTCAGCGGTCTCGACGAGTCGGATGCATCCGATGACTGGTACCCCGAGCCCGGTGTTGAACTGCACTACTCCCGGAACAGCGCGACCGATCTGTGCGAACTGCTGGCTCTGGCTCAACTTGGCAGGGCTCGCCTGGAGTTCCTGGTCCTGAATGCAGGTGGTGACTTCGTCCTGCTCCGGTCACTCGGGGTCTCCGTGCTTCCAGCAGACACCGACGCCTGGGCACCGGGCGCGCTCCGCCGACTGCGTGCGCTTGTGCCGAACCTCGATGACCTGGCAGACGTGATCGCGGGCGAGGATGAGGAGAGCTGCCCGGACGGTGTCGACGACGAGGACAGCCTCGACGATCACGACGTCACGAGCGAGGAGGAGGGGACCGCAGGCCGGAGAAAGGAGGAGCCGGCGGGCACACAGCGAACGCATGGTTCAGGCGGACCCGAAGCGCCCCAGCCGTCTCCACCTGCCCAGCTGCCACCCCAGTTGATGGCTCGCGTGAAGGCCATTTTGCGTCAGGCCGAGGACCCCTCAGTCACCGAAGCCGAGTCTGAAGCCTTCTTGCAGAAGGCGACGGCGCTCATGGCCAAGTACGGCATCGAGCAGGCCATGCTCTCCGGTGACGAGCCGACCTCCGAGCAGCCCGTCGACCGGGTGGTCGAAGCTACGGCACCCTGGATGCGCGAGTGCAAGCGTCTCCTCGCGCAGATTGCGCTGCAGATGCGCTGCCAGGCCGTCTATCCCGGTGGCAAATCGAACCGGCACCGGGTGCACCTGTTCGGCTTCGCCTCAGACCTGCACTCGGTGGAAGTCCTTTACGCGAGCCTGCGCCTGCAGATGCTGCAGGGCTCTGAGCTGGCCGGCGCAGAACACCGGCCGGCAGGGGAGGACCCCAGGGCATACAAGCGCTCATGGATGCTCGGTTTCATCCGGGCCGTAGTCGCACGGGTGGGCGAGGCCGAGCGCGCGGCTCGTGAGGAGAGCGAGAACGAACAGCGGCAGGCTTCACCGGACGGCGACGAGGTCCGCAGCGTGGCCCTGGTCCTCGCCGACCGGACGGCCGAAGTCGAAGCCGAAGTATCCGCCCGCTACCCGAAGTTGGGCAAAGCGCGTCGCACACGCTTCAAGGGCAGCGGATACCGGCAGGGCCACGCCGACGGACAGCAGGCCGACATCGGTGGCCTCTCCCTGGAAGACGAGGACGAAGAGGACCATTCGCTCGCCGGTTGACGCCGCTGCGCTCAGCGTGGGCAGGTGTCCACTTCCGACCATACCGTTTTGCCGCTGGGCGGGTACGGCTTCGAGCCCCAGCGGTCGGCCAGCGCGGCGAGAAGGACGAGGCCGCGCCAGGTCTCGGCGTCGGGAACCGCATCGGGGCGGGCCCCTGGGAAGCGGTCGCCGCGGGCGTCGGTGACCTCGATGCGGAGCGTGCTGGCGGAAGCGTCGAGGGTGAGGCCGAGGCGGAAGTCGCGGCCGTGTACGCGTCCTTGGAAGACGGCGTTCGCGGCGAGCTCGGCGACGATTTTCTCGGCACGCTCCGCGACGTCCTCCGGCACATTCCAGGCGCTCAGCTCGCCGGTCGTGAGGAGGCGGGCGAGGCGCGGCGCCTCGCCGCGCCGAGTAGAGGACAGCAGCTGCGTGAACGTACGTACGGTAGCCGGGAGCTGAGGGGTAGTGGGGCTCATGGGTGCCCCTGGCGTGCGCGAGGGGGGGTTCACCAGCGGTTCGCTCCGTACGGTCGGTCAGCGTACGGACACAAACAGTGGACGGTACGCCAGTCCGTCGGTCACGCTGGGTGAGTTGAGCGTGGGGAGATCGCGCATGTACCTGGAGGGGGCCGCGCATGAGGAACGGCGACGCTGATGTGACGACATGCGACGGGGAGCGGGAGCCCGACCCTTCGGACAGTCTGCGGACATTCGGGTCCGTCGTCCAGGCCCTGCGTGAGCATGCGGGGTACAGCCGGGTCGACTTCGGGGCGCGGGTTCGCTTCTCCAAACACACCGTGGAATCGGTGGAGTTGGGGCGCCGGATGCCTGACGAGACGTTCGTGGAACGGGCAGAGCAGGCGCTGGGCAACACGGGCGCGCTGCGGAAGGCCGCCAGACACCTGACACGGGGCGAGCCGGGCTTGGCGGCGTGGTTCCGGCGCTGGGCCCGGCTGGAGAAGGAAGCGGTGAGCCTGTGCACGTACGAATGCAGGCTGGTGCCGGGGCTGTTGCAGTCGGAGGCGTACGCGCGGGCGGTGTTCGACAATAGTGTGCCGCCGCTGTCCGACGAGCAGATGGAGGACCAGGTGACGGCTCGAATGCTGCGTCAGGAGCCCATTCGGACACGCCCCAATGCGTCGTTCAGCTTCGTCATGGAAGAGCACATCGTCAGGCGGCAGCTCGGTGGAACGGGAGTCACGCGAGGACAGTTGGACCACATGCTGACTCTCGCCGAACTCCGCAACGTGACGGTTCAGATCATGCCGGTCCTCAGCATGTCTCATGCGGGGCTGGACGGCCCTCTCGCGCTACTGGAGACCCGGGACGGGAGACGACTCGCCTATTCCGAGGGGCAGAAGAACGGGCGCTTGATCGCCGATGTCACCGAGGCCGCCGTGCTGCATCAGCGATATGCAACACTCCGATCACAGGCTCTCAGTCCCTCAGACTCTGTGGGCCTGCTGAGGCGGATCAGAGGAGAACTATGAGCGCGAGCACCGAGCTGGCCTGGTTCAAGTCCAGTTACAGCGGCACCGAGGGCGACAACTGCATTGAGGTCGCGGTCACCGAACAGACCATCCACGTACGGGACTCCAAGGACGTGGATGGCCCCCACGTCGCCGTGGGGCGTGAGGGATGGGCGCAGTTCGTGAGCTACGCCGCGCACGGCTGAGCCCTGCACCTGACTCAGCCGTACCGGTTGGACCTCAGCTGTCCTCAGGCCTTGCCGGATGACGCGGACCCTGGCCCGGGGGCGGCGTGAGCGTAGACGTGTAGTTCGCGCCGTCCACCAACGGGTTCTCCAGACTGACACCTGCAGCGGTCATCCGGTCGTATTCGGCAAGGATCAGCTCCTTGGTCCGGTACGAGCCGTACTTGGCCTCATCCTTGCGGCGGACGATGGGGAACGTGTCGAGGATGTATTCGGCATCCTCGCGGGAGATGCCATAGAGGTGGAAGAAGAGCGCGTCGAGTTCCGCACGGATCACTTGGCGGCGAGTTTCCTCCCAGAGGAAGGGCGCGCCGGTGTCGTCAAGGTCGGCGGCCAGAGGACCCATCTCAGCGGTGACGTAAAGGAGTTCCTTGCAGCGTGGGGAGATGAATCCGGTATGGCGCGCGACCTGGTCGGGAAGCAACACTGGAAGCTGCTTCCATGTGAAGTACTTAAGACTTGTTCCGCCGAGTTTCTGACGACTGACGAAGTCAAAGACGAACGAAGCGCGAAGGGCGACCAGCGCTGAGATCTCAGCGGTTGGACGACTTGAGAACTCCAAGAGAAACTTGTCATTCACGGCTGCGAGTGGGAGTACGGAGGAAATCACTGTCCGTACGTCCGTGGACCGACATATATCGCGCCACCCTACCAGCCAGCGCCGCGACCAGCCCTTGTCGGCGAGGCGGCTGGTGACGCCAGACTCCATGACTTCTTCGCCGTTTTTTTCGAACTTTCCTGTGGGAATGTCATGTTCGGAGACCCAGTATCTTGGCAACGCCACAATGTCGGCGTCCCGCTTCTCCTCCTGGGTGAAGTCGCGGGTGCAGCCGTCGCCGTGGTAGGTGGCCCAGCGGTGGTCGTAGTGGTGGAGCATCTTCGCCTCGTACAGGGGGAGCATTCGTGCCCCCGCCCTGGCGAAAATATTGCCCGACAATCGCCAGCCTTCGGCCTTCAACTCCTCGCAGGTGCGGAAAAGATGCGAGTCGTTGGCCATGTGGAACATGGCTGTGAATGACACACCCCACGGATTGCCATTCTTGTCCCCTTCCTTGATGAGGACGGGTACGCGTCCATAGATTCCGAGGGTGATCTCGGCGTCGCGGCGGGTGCGGAAGGCAGGGCAAGTGCCGGTGTTGGGATTCAGGAGCGATATCTCTTCGGGGGTCAGTTCGTAGGATCGTGTGGGGTCCCCCAGTTCATGGACTCCGAGCAGATCGGTTGCATACTGCGTAGCGTATTCCTTGAGCTCTCTTCCGCTTACGCTCAGGAGACAGAGCCTGTAGCGGTTATGGCCGATCCCTGACCACAGGTCCGGGTTAGTCACCAGGCCGATGACAGTTGCCAAGGACTTGCTCTGTACCAAATCCTTGAAGAAGTACTGCGTGGTTGCGTCGGTCGCGATTCCCGTTGGGACGATCACGCCCATCCGACCGTACGGCCCCGTCAGCATGCGGCCAGTCTCCGCGAACACGGCGTATGTGTTGATGTCTCCGCGCCCGGTGAGTGGGTAGCGTCCGCACTTGCGCAGGAGCTGACTCTCGCCATCCGCGCGGCGTTTGGCTGCGGTGAAGTCGGCGAAGAGGTGAGGGTTGGTCGTCGACAACTCTTCGATGAGCCTCTTTCGGGCCGCGGCGTTCGGTGCCGTGGCGACTTCCGAGTCTCGTTGGGCGAAGTACTCCTGCTCCTGGAGCTTGATGCGCTCCCAAGGTGGGTTTCCCAGTACGCACGAGAAGCCATCGGCCCACCCTGTCGAGGGATCTGCGCTGTCTTCCGCGGTCTCGGATACGCGGAAGACCTCGGGGAACTCCAGGTGCCAGTGGAAGAACTGGTACTGGTCGGCGAGTTGAATGATCTCTCTATCGGTGGTGACAGGTATGCCCGCATCAGCGCTTTGGAGATCGCGGAAGACTCCCTCGGTGACGGGCGTCGGTGCGCCCTTGATCTTGGGCCAGACGAAGGCGGCGCACCAGGCGTCGGCGACGTGGAGCGCGCGGAGATAGTCCGCGGACTGCTCAAGCTTCCGGAACTTGCTCGACTGGCGCCGCACGTGGCGCAATTCATCGGCTCGGGAATTGGTGATGTCCCGCACGTTGGCTGCGAAGGCAGCGTTGGAGAACCAGATGCGCTCTTCGGTGTGGAAGCTGAGTTGGCCACCGCGCTCAGCGGCGTTCCGCTTCTTCAGCGCAGCGGCGATCTTCCTGTCGTCGCCCTCGAGCGGTTTGAAGGCTTCGTCTGGTATGCCGTCCGCCAGTAGCGAGGGAGTCGCCCCCAAAAGGGAGTTGCCCGCCTTGATGTGTGCGTCCAGAAAGCCGAGTGGCTTGTCGGGTTCCATGGCCTCCAACCACAAGGAGAACTTGGCGAGTTCGACGGCCAGTGGATTGACGTCCACGCCGTAAATGCAGCGAGCGACGACCTCGTGCAGGCTGTGGCGTACGGCGTCCAGCGTCGGTTCGGGGTTCTGCTCGCGAACGGCCGCGACCCGCTTGGCTATTCGGCGCGCAGCTGCGACGAGGAAGTGGCCGGAGCCGCAGGCGGGGTCGCAGACTGTGAGGCTGAGCAGCTCTTCGACGATGGCCGGGCCCGGGTCTGGCTGGCCGGAGTGGCTGGCGCGGATCTCGCCGCGTTTGACCGCGTCGTCGATGACCGGGTCGAGGGTCGAGTCGAGGAGGCAGTCGATGAGCGACGTCGGAGTGTAGTAAGAACCCGTGGTCTTGCGGGTGTTGCCTGCCAGTTCGACGAGTTCAAGGGTGCGCTCAGTCGCGCTGTGCTTGGGAACGAGTTCCAGCAGGGACTCATAGACGGAACCGAGCTCCTCTGCGCCCAAGTGCCGGTAGTCGACGACTCGGTTGCGCCTGGAAGCGCTGTCACGAACGATCGACAGTGCGCGTGCTGCCTCCAGCAGCGGTTCGTTGGACAGTGACGACCTGCGCAGAAGCTCGTCGGCTTGCTTGTCGTCGAAGATGCCGCCGAGACCGGGCAGACCCAGTTCCTCGCAGCCGTCGTTGTCGGCGAGAGCCGACAGGACAAAGCGCAGTGCCTGATAGAGATCGCCGTGGTTCGTGCCCCGTCGTCGCTGGGCATGCCGGCGTAACCGGGCGGAGGAGAAGTACGTCGCGTAGCGTTCCTTGGCCTCGGCGCTCGCCGACGGTTTCAGCAACACCCCGCGGTCCTCGGTTACGAAGAGGAACAGCAGCCGGTAGACCATGCGAAGCAGCGCGTAGTGGAAGGTGTTGACGTTCAGCGACTCGCGCAGTTCGCGGTTGTCGGGGTGTTTGAGAAAGCCCGTGCCGAGGGTCGTGATGGCGCTCTGAACGCCCTTGCGCAGCTGCTCCAGTGCCCGCGTGCCCGAGGCGATCGCCTCTGTACGCCACTTCTCCAGCCAGCACGCCGACGGTGCCGCCTCCTCCGGGACCTCGAACCGTGAGACGTGCAGCAGCCGGTACAGCAGCACGAACTCGCTGAAGAGTTCGCCGTCGAATATCGCTTCCAGGTCGAACTCGACGTACGAGGCCGTAGCCAGCGCGCTGGAGTCACGGAGCAGCCTGACCTGGCGGCCGTTGGCGAGCATCCCCCACAGATGGGCATCGGTCCGGTTCAGGCACTCCTGGAGCATCGACTGCGGCGGCACCGTGCCCGCGCCACCCGGACGCTTGTCCAACTCGGCGTTCCACGCCGACTGGTGGATCAGTGCGTGCCGCCAGCGGTGAGAGACCGGGAACTTCTTCTCTGCCTCCGAGTCGGCCGCGATGCCCGCCAAACCGACCGGCGTCAGCGGCCCAAAGCCCAGCTCACGCCAGAGCGGTGCCAACCAGTCGCTCGCGGCGAGGCCGGTCGGGTCAGCGGTCGGAACGCCCGACTTCGGGTCCTCGGGCAGACGCTTGCGCAGGTCGCGCCAGAGCGGCTTGAGGTATTCCCAGCTGCGTTCGGCCTCGTCCCGTACCGAGCGGGACGACGGCAGTCCGTAGTCGGCGGGCTTCGAGCCGGGGACGTCCTTGCCCTCGGATATTCGCACCAGCATGTCCGCCGGCAGCAGTGCGCCCACTGTGTGGACGGCGGTGAACACCTGATTGCGGGTGGTGGCTGACATCAGGCGGACCCTTCTACGGGGGCGGGCGTCGTCGGCAGGTAGACGTAGGTGCCGAGAACGTCGGCGGGCTTTTGGACGGCGACCGACAAGCCCCGGACGATCTCGCCCGACGCGGCCCGCACCCGGCGGTGCGAGGCGTCCAGCTCGGCGGCCAGCTCGTCGCCGTACGTCTCCAAGTGCCCTGAGACATCGGGAAGTTGTCCGAGGATGCGGGTCATGGTGCGTTCGCCGTAGTACGGGTCGGTGTTCTCCGAGGCGGAGGCATCCAGCAGCGCTGCTGCCTCTTCCTGTGGTAGCCATACCGCGTTCTTCGGGGATCCCTGGAACGCCAGCAGGCGGGCGTCCTCCGCGACGAGCTGCTTCTCCCCGCTGCGGGACGGCAGCGTGAGGTGGAAGCGAAAACGGACAAGCAGCAGGGTCGTGCGTGTGCTGACCGCGTCCGTGGTGATGACGCCGCAGCGGCGGGCCGGCCGCGCCCCGTCGGCCTGCGTGTCCAGGGCAGCGTTCAGGACGTGGGCCGCCAGTGCCCCGACAACGGGGTCGGTGCGTACGAGTGCCGCCTCGCCGCGTGCCACCGCCGGGTCCGTGCGGAACGGGATCGCCCGGTCTTTCTCGATCACCTCCGCCCCGACGACCGGAGCGAGCGCGTCCCGCAGACCGGCCGGCGTGCCGCCCACCTGTGCGGTGAAGTCCTCGCCCTGTCCGCGCAACACCGCGTTGAGTGCGTTCAGTGATTCCCGTACGAAGGTGGTTACCTCGCCGGTGCTGCCCAACGCCGCACGGACGGCGGCTACTTCACGCGCGACGTCCTCCGGGTGCACAGCTCGCTGCGCGAACCGTGAGCGGGACTTCTTCTCACGCTCTGCCGCCGAGTTCCAGTCGCTGTCCAGCTTCTGCGCTGCCGCCTCGAAGGCCTCCCCTCCGAACAGGGCTTCCTGCTCGCCCTGTTCGCCCCGCATGAGCAGCCATTCGACGATCGCGTCCGTCACGTCTGTGGACATCTCATCGGGTACGGAGACGGCTATGCCGAGGTCCTTCTTGATCTGCCGGTACTTCCTGATGAGGACCTCGAGGACCTTGCCGTCGATGCCGTTGTCGGCGCCGTACAGCGTGATGACTCGCACTTCGTCACGGCGCTGGCCGTAACGGTCGACGCGGCCTTCGCGCTGGTCATGGCGGGTGGGGTTCCAGGCGAGGTCGTAGTGGACGACGGCGTCGAAGTAGTGTTGAAGGTTGACGCCTTCGGAGAGGCAGTCCGTGGCGACAAGCACCCGGCGGGCGGCAGGGTCCTCGCCGGCCTGCTCGGCCAGTTTCTCGATCTTCTCGATGCGCTGTTGCGGCGAGAGTGTGCCGGTGACCGACTCCACCGTGGCCTTGACCCCGCCCTTGTCCTTGAGCTTCTCGGCGACGTAGTCCGCCGTCGGTATGTAGCGGCAGAAGACGATCGGATGGTAGCCGTCGGCGAGCAGCGCCTTGAGGTGCTTGATTAGTGCCTTGAGCTTGAGGTCATGTTGCGTGCCTTCCAACTCGGCCGCACGGTCTGCGAGTGCAGCAAGGCGGGTACCAGCGGCGTCTTCTGTCTCCGCACCTGGTGCTACGTCCATGCCCTCCAGCGCGTCGCTGTCGGCAGCGTCGCTGTTCAGCGGGGCCCCGAGCCGGTCGGCTTCCTCGGCGGAGGCGGCAATCGCCGCTGCCGAACGTGTACGCAGGGTCTGGGATGCGGCACGCGGGGAGGACACCAGCGAGCGCAGCAGCGCGATCGCCGACCACCATGCGATCCGTGCTTCCCGCTTGCCTTGGTTGCCGGCTGCCTCCACCCGCTCACTGGCGTAGGCGATCGCATCATCCAGAAGGTTGCGGTATTCCGGGGACAGCTTGTACGTCTCGTCCTTGAAGTAACGGTCCGAGGGGAAGGCGGTCCGCTCGGCGAGGCTGTCGTCGCTGAGTCCGTCTTCCCTGGTGAGGTACTGGCGTACGTCCGCCCGCTTGCGTGCGACGAAATGCCGCGCGAGGAGCTTCCTGTCGGCCTCCGAGTCGAGGTTCACCGTGGCCAGTTGGGGCTTGACCAGTCCCAGCAGGTTGCGGAATGCGGACTCCTTGCCGCTGTGCGGAGTCGCCGTCACCAGCACCAGATGCCGGGTCTCGTCCTTGGCGACGCGGCGCAGAAGCTCGTGGCGGAGCTGATTCTGTGCCGCTGCCGAGGTGTCGTCGGCGGTCACGCACGTGTGCGCCTCGTCCACGATCACCAGGTCGGGGCAGTGGCGTACGAAGTCGTCGCGGTGCCGTGTGGACTTGATGAAGTCCGTCGAGACGATCACGTTCGGGTGCTTGTCGAAGAGCGACTGCCCCAGGTCCAGGCCGCGCTCCAGACGGGAGACGGTGGAGGAGAGGACCAGCTCCGCGTCGATGCCGAACTTGCTGCGCAGCTCCTGCTGCCACTGCTCTGCGAGAGCGGGGGAGCAGAGAACCGCTAAGCCCGTGGCCTCGCCCTGCGCGAGGAGTTCGCTCGCGACGAGGCCCGCCTCGATCGTCTTGCCGATGCCGACGTCGTCGGAGATCAGCATCCGCACCGTCTTCTGACGTAAAGCCATAAGCAGCGGCACGAGTTGGTACGCGCGCGGTTCCACCGCGATTCCTGCGAGGGAGCGGAAAGGTCCCGCGCCGGAGCGGAAGCCGATCCGAAGAGCTGTGCGGAGCAGGCCCGCCGCGCGCTGATCGCCGAGGTCACTCGGCTCGGGAGGTGCGAACGTTGCGTCATCGACCGGCTCCAACGCGGGGAAGACCGCGGCGATGTCGTCGTCCGAGCCCCCCAGCGGGCGCAGCACAAGTAAGTCCTGCTCGCTCTGCGGAAGCACCACCCATTCGCGGCCGCGAGCCGTCACCAAAGATCCAGCGGAGTATGCGAGTGCCATGTCAGTCCCAAGTGATGTTGATGGAGCGTCAGTTGGCGGAGGACGCGGACGACGATGTGCCGAAGTAGCGGGGATGGAGTGCGGCGATCTCGTCCCAGTCGGCGCCGTGAGGGAAGCGGACGAAGTCCCAGCGGGCATCGAGTAGCCGCTCCTCGGCCTCCTCGTCCCGCAAGGCCGTCATCGCGGTGTCCGGCGAGTCGACGAAGACGGCCAGGTTCACGCCCGGCAGCCGGTAGACGTAGTCCGCCGCGGCGTTGGCCTCCGTGATGAACGTTCCGTTCTCATCGGGGAGGCGGAGGCGGCTCACCTTGGCCCAGCCCAGGAAATCGCCCCGGGCGGCCAGTTCGGCCGCCGACTCCTTGACGGCCGTGGGCTTGCCGTCCGTTCCGTCGCGAAGCCGCTTGAACTGCTCCGACCGTGACTCGCCGCGCGATTCCTTCTTGGCACGCGCTGATGTCAGCCGCATCAGCAACTCTCGCACCGTGTGCCGGTCGATGGCCCCGTGATCGAGTTGATTTCCGTAGGTCAGCAGGCACTCATAGCAGCCGCGCGCACATTGCCGGGCAGGTTGTGGGCCGCCAAGGTCGTTGCCGTCCTCGTCGAAGTGGCAGATGGCCAAGGCGACTCGGGCTGCCTTCGCCAGTGCGTCGGGTTCCAACTGGAGACGGCGCAGCACGCCCGCTCCGCCCTCGGCGGCCTCAGTGAACAGGATGCGGTTGCGTGGTCCGTCATGCGGCGGCAGCAGCTCGCTGTTCAGCTCCGCGTCCTCCAACTCGAAGGCAGCCTCGATGCCCCGCTCCAGGGCGTACATCAGCGACAGCGCGACCGGCTCGTACAGCGGCTCGTCGAGCGTGACGACGAGGATGTTGCGGCGGTCCTCCACGTACGGGATGACACGCTGCTTGTGGCGTCGCTCCTTGCCTCTCTCGTCGACCAGATCCAGTTCACTGGAGTCGCCGGACGCCTCGGAGGCGTCGCGGTCGTTCATCCAGCGGCCGTCGGCCAAGTCCAGCCAATAACCCGGGGGTTCGTCGCTCTTGGAGCGTACGCGGCCGATGTTGGTGATGCGGACCGTCGCCGAGTCCCCGTACGCAAGCTCCGCGATCTGCGCTCCCGAGGCGGCATCGGAGACGGACGCGGTCAGGCGGCCCTTGCGTTCGCCGTGATCGTGGAACCGGTACGACGTCTCGAGCTTGTAGCCCGCACGACGACGTTCCTCCTCGTCGGAGGAGATCCTCTCCCTGCGTGTGGTGAACACCGTGTGCAGGTGCAGTAGCCCGTATGTCGTCGCCCCTAGAGGCTCGTTGCACATGCCGCAGCGGTCTTCACGTTTGTCGGGGGCGTGGTGGTAGCCGCACTGTCCGCAGCGGCGTGCGGCGCTGGTGGACAGATCGCCGGAGGAGTCCGGCGGAAGCTGAATCCGCGTCACCTGGTAGCGGGCGCCCTCGTGGTAGATCAGCGCGCCGGGGCCGAATTCCCGGATGGCGAGGAAGCGGGGCCGCTGGAGATAGTCACCGTCGCCGCGGCGGCGGCCCACGGTCGGGATGTAGGCGGCGAGGGGCAGTCGCGGGAAGCTGTAGCCGGGCAGGAATCCCTCGGAGGCCAGGTAGCGGTACGGGTTGAAGTCGGAGAGGACCGACTTGCTGTCGACGCTCTCGTTCATCAGCAGGTTCAGCTGGGTCTCGGCCTCGCGGCGGCGGCCGTTGGCGTGCCTGCGTTCCCGTTCGGTCAGGCTGTAGTCGATGCGGCGCTTGCCCTGGGTGTAGTAGTCCTCCAGAGCGGCCCGGAACAGCTTCCGCCAGCGGTCGAATGCTTCGTCGAACCGCCGGTCCACCGTTCGCACCTGGTCCTGGATCCACTCGTCGTACCACCAGGTGGTCTCCGCGAAGTCCGGCAGCAGCGGACCGAGCACACGCAGAGCGGAGTCCACGGTGCGCTGCTGGGCACCGGTGTCCAGGGACGCGTCGCGGATGTGGGAGTGCAACTCCAGGGCAGGCGCGAGGTGTTCACCGCTCTCGGGGGCAGGCACCTCGAGCACCTCGGACATGGCGCGGCCCAGCTTCAGGCCGGCCTCCGCGATCCAGATGCCCTGGAGGTGGGATCGGACGAGGGCCTCGTTGGCGAGGTCGAGGCGCGGTGGGGCGACAGCGCCCGCCACCATCCGTTCGGATCGGCGGAAGTAGTACTGGTCGTGGCTGTTGCCCGTCGCGCAGTAGGTAGTGACCAGGGCCGGCTGGCCACTGCGGCCTGCGCGGCCGGAACGCTGCGCGTAATTCGCCGGGGTCGGCGGTACGTTGCGCATCATCACCGCGTTCAGCGACGAGATGTCGACGCCCAGCTCCATCGTCGGCGAGCAGTACAGCAGCTTCAACTCCGCCTTTCGGAAAGCCTCTTCACGCTTCTCCCGCTCCTCCGGCGCGACCTGCGCGGTGTGTTCGCGGGCGAACAGGCCGGCCAGTGCACCGGCGGCTTTCTTGTACAGATCGCGGAAGAAGATGTTGACGCGAGGGCCGTCACCGCTCTGGTACGTACGCGTGAGGGGGTCGTGCGTGCCCGTCTCGCCCCGCCCCGCTCGCCATACGAGCGACTGCGCCGCCACCTGGTAGCCCGGGGCGGCCGGGGCTGTGGGCCTGCGATAGCGGCTCGTGCGCTGAGGAGTGGCGGAGACCTCCTTCACCAGGCCCGCCTTGTGAAGGACCGTCAGCAACTCAGCGATGACCAGCTGGAGATCGTCGGCTTCCAGGCTTTTGAACGAGGGGTCTGCGCGTCGTAGGAACTTGCCGAATTTACCGCGTGCAGAGAGAAAGAGGCCGGAACGGTCCAGTCCCGGGCGTGACGGATGCGGGTAGGCGGTACCGATGGCGGGCTTGTCCGATGCGGACAGAACCCACGGGTCCACCAAGCGCTCCTCACTTGCCCGCTGCAGAGAGTCGAAGTCATCCCGGAAATAAGACACATCGATGGCGAGGGAGCGTCGCATCTCGTTCAGAAGGGCCTTCGTGATCTCGGAGCGCAGAGCGGGATCGGCGTCCCGAAGTGCCCGATGTGTGCCCGCCCACCGGTCCTGCTTGCTCGCAACCCAGGTCAGGTCCTCGTAGTCGATCTCCAGGAGGCCGGTCTGCTCCAGGTTGGGCATGGTGATGCGCCAGCCTCGTTCCAGGTCCATGTAGAGCCGGAAGGCGATCACATCGCGGAGGGTCTTGGCGGCGTTGCGGGCGAGGGACGGCGGGAGGTCGCTCTCACCGGTGTAGTCGGCCGGGTCGAGTGCGAGGGCTCTGGTCACGGCGGACGCCAGCTCCTCGTGGTGGATGCCTTCATCTCCGGCGTCCGCCGCCGCCCGGTACAGCGCACCTCGTAATTGCGTTATCTGTACGAAGTCGTTGAAGTGGCCGGCCTGGAGCGAGGCGTCCTGGCGGTTGTCGACGAAGGTGAGGAGCTTGCGTGCGTCCTTGCCCAACGCCCCTTCCGGGACCGACTTGAGCGACCGGACCACCGTCGCCGATATGAGGGAGGTCGCCGAGGATCGGCCCTCCTGGTCGAGCGTCGCCAGCTTCGCGAAGTCTCTGCCGCGGGTCTGCTCGTATGCCACCCCGCAGTGCAGGCAGAACAGGAAGGGGGACGGGATGAACGCGGCCTTGAGCTCGCCCTGTCCCTCGTGGCCGAGGGGATCGACGGTGACGGCGCGTGGCACCCGGTCGCGGTGGGACTTCCTGACGACCTCCTGGCCCTTGTCGTCCAGCTCCAGCCAGGACTCGGGCAGGCGGCGGTCGTCCACCGCGTATTGCGTGGTGACCGGCCATGGCCGGTCGTCGTCGACGTACAGATAGCCGTCGCCTTGTCGTCCTCCGGTCGCGGAAGTGTCACGGCGCGCCTCGTACTGGACCTCGCCGTCCTTCTCGTTTCGCCACACCGTCAGGTATTCCTGACCGCACTCACGGCAGAACGCCAACGGCATCAGCAACTTGCCACCGCTGCCCGGCTGTTCGAGCTGATAGGAGCGGGTCAGGTGGCGGGTGGGCTTGTGCTCCAGAGTGACGTACACCGTGTCGCCCTTGGAGAGGAACTGGTGCAGCCGAAATGCGAACAGCGGGCGCTCGGTCTCCGGATCCCGCGCTCGTGAGCCCGCCTCCAGCGTGGCGCGGATCGCCTCAATGCACTGATCCGCGTCCACTCCGGACGCTCTTGCGAGCTCCTGGGCCGCCCCTTCGATCCTTGTCGGCTCCTGACGCACCAACCGCCCCGCGTCGTCCGTGGTCAGACCGAACCGGGTCTCGACCCAACGCGCCAGCGGGTCCCGTATGAGATCGGCATAGGCACGGGGTGCATCGGGTGCGCGCAGCCGCTCTGCCGAGACTGTCTCCGGTGCGTCGTCGGTCGCCCGGATCAGGGATTCGACGATGACGTTGCGGGGGTGCACCGACAGCCCGAACAGTCTGCTCGCGGTAGCGGCGACCACCCTTCGCTGGTCGTCGACCGTGCCTTCCGTCGACATGGTGGCGGAAGTGCCGATGCACTGGAGGCGATCTGCCTGGCAGGCTTCGCGGACCCGGCGGATGAGCAGGGCCACGTCGGCCCCCTGGCGGCCTCTGTAAGTGTGCAGCTCGTCGAAGACGAGGAATTCCAGGCCGCGGGCCATCTTGATGAGACTGGCCCGGTCGGCAGGCCGCGTCAGCATCAGCTCCAGCATCACGTAGTTGGTGAGCAAGACGTCCGGCGGATCATCGCGGATCGCCTTGCGGCGCTCGTCGTCCTCCTGGCCGGTATAGCGGGCGAAGGTGACCGGTTCGCGGCCTTCGCCGTAGCCGTCGCGCAGGTACTTCTCAAGCTCCTTGAGCTGGCTGTTGGCGAGGGCGTTCATCGGATACACGATGATTGCCCGCACCCTGTTGTTCGGGCGTGGTCCTTCGGTCTGCCGTTCGCGCAGTACCCGGTCGACGATCGGGACGATGTACGCCAGCGACTTCCCGGAGCCGGTGCCCGTGGTCAGCACGTATGAGGCGCCCTCCGCCGCAGCACCGATCGCCTCGAACTGATGCTGATGAAGGGTCAGCGGCCGGCCGTCGGGGACCGTGCCGCCCGCGGTCTTCCCCGCCTGGAAGATCCGTGTGCACTCGTCGTGCAGAATGCCCTCCCCTGCCAACTCCTTGACGGTGCCGCCACTTGCGAAGAACGGGTTGAGCGACAGCCATGGATCAGGCCACTGCGACTTGGCGTTGAGGTCTTCCTCGACGAAGGCTTCGATCCTGTCGTCACGGATGACTGTGCCGCCCTTCGTGAAGGAGCGGTATTCCTCGATGAGTCTGCGGTGAATGCCGAAGACGTCCATGCCGGCGTCGGCGGAGGACGGGCGCGGCCGGTCCTCCGCAACCGAGGGGGACGGTGGGGCAGTGGGGACGGGCGTCCGGGGTGATAAGGCCTGGACGGGGTCCAGCGCGCTCCAGTGGGGGAGCGCTGAAGCGCCGGAGCCTTCCCTCGCCGTCCCGATGAGCGGGAGTAGCGCATCGCGCACGACGACGGCGTCGGCGGGGCGTTCGGTGGGGTCCTTGGCCAGGAGTCGATCCACGAGACGGGTCAGCTCGGCAGGGATGGACGGTCGCACGATGTTCACGGGCGTCGGCGCCTCGTGTATGTGCTTCTCTCCGAGCTCGTACGCCGATCCGCTGGTGAACGGCGGTACTCCGGCCAGCATCTCGTAAAGCACGCAGCCCAGTGCGTACAGGTCCGCGGCCTGTGTGATCTGTTTTGCCGCCTTGAACTGCTCGGGGGACATGTAGCGGGCGGTTCCGACGCTGACGCCGCTGCTGGTCACCCGCGTCTCGTCCGGATCGTCGACTATCCGGCCCATGCCGAAGTCGAGCACCTTCACCGTGCCACCCCTGGTCAGCATGATGTTGGCGGGCTTGAGATCCCGGTGGACAACGCCCGAGGTGTGTGCGGCTGCCAGGCCCGAGGCGATCTGGGCACCGATGGCAATGGCCCATTCCAAGGGGAGTTGCCGCTCCTCCGCGATGAGAGCCCGCAGGGTCGTGCCGTCCAGGAACTCCATCGCGAGATAGGGCAAGCCACCGCCGGTCTCATCGACGTCACCGTCGATAAGGACAGTCAGATTGGGGTGGCAATTCAGGTTACGCATGATGCGCACTTCCCTGGCGAAGCGCTGAGCGGCCTTCGTCTCGGCCCCACTGTCGATCAGGGTGCCGGAACGACGGCGGAGAATGGTCTTCACGGCGACAGTCCGCAGCGGGTCGCTCTCGGGCCGCTGTAAATCCTCGGCCTTGTGAACCTCGCCCATGTTCCCGGAACCGATGACCTCCGTCACCCGGAACCGGCCCCCGACAAGCCGTTGACCCACTGTCGTTCCTCTTTCTCCTACGTGCTGGCAGCCCGCACCGCGCACTCTCCGCTGTGACGCACGCCGCAACACATGGTGGCAGAGCGCCCCCTGCCCTCCCACACTGCATCGTTCGAACTGGCCTGATTTCGGGGTGAGTTGAGATGCCGGAGTCCGACAGTCCCAACTGTTGCAGGATCTGCACGAAAAGACATGTTTTCTACCTGAATGGTTGTATGCAGATTTGCCGCATCTGGACGAACGCTCGATCACTCGCTGGCGAAAATTCGGCGTTAAATCGAGCCCGAACCCTTGCCAAGCAGAGTTCGTACGTGTTCGGATTAATTCTCACCGGGCCGGAGAGCTCGCGTATCTCTGCTGGTCAGAGCTGAAGCGGAAGGCTGTATTCAGCCTGTTCGCGTATCCCGTGACACCGATGCGACGCCCTGTCACCGACGAGAACACGCCCACTGCCGGGCGCCGTCGTCCGTGGCCCACATCTGAAGCGAAGCCTCCTTGGAGGGACACCCATGTTCGATCTCTCGTCCGTCGACCTGCTCGGCGCCTTCCGGCGCGAGCTGGAGCTGTGCAAGGTGAAGGAGGACGAGCACGTCGTCGTCCTCTCCGAGCCGGACAGCCGCGGCGACTACGTCGCCGCCGCCTTCGGAGCCGCGAAGTCGCTGGGAGCCCATGTCATCGCCGCGACCGTGCCCGGCGGGAGCGCGGCCCCGGCGGACAGCACCCGTACCGGGTCCGGACCGGGCCTGACCTCGGTGCTCAACGACGGCGCCGCGCAGGACCTGCTGAAGTCGGCCGACCTCGTCGTCGACCTCACCCAGGAGGGCTTCATCCACGCCCCCGTGCAGCAGGAGATCCTCAAGACGGGCACCCGCATCATCTTCGTCTGCGACGCCCCCGACGTGCTCGTGCGCAACCTGCCGCAGGAGGGCGACAAGGAGCGGGTCCTGGCCGCGTCCGGCCTGCTCAAGCGGTCGGAGACGATGCGTGTGACCTCCGGTGCGGGCACCGACCTGACCGTGCAGCTCAAGAACGCCCACCCGGAGTTCCAGGTCGGCTTCGCCGACGACCCCGGCCGCTGGGACCACTGGCCGAGCACGATGGTGCTGTGCTGGCCGGAGTTCTCCGACGGCCGGCTCGTACTGGCCGAGGGCGACATCCTGCTGCCCTTCAAGGAGTACGTCCGCGCCCCCGTGACGCTGCAGATCGCCGACGGCCACATCGAGAAGATCTCGGGCGGAGCCGACGCCAAGATGCTGGAGACCTTCTTCGAGGACGCCGACGACAAGTGGGGCCGCAGCCTCTCCCACATGGGCTGGGGGCTGATGAAGAGCGCCGACTGGTTCGCCACCGCCCTGTACGGCAAGAGCGAGCTGATGGGCATGGACGCCCGGGCGTTCGCCGGGAACTTCCTGTGGTCGACCGGACCGCACCCCGTCCTCGGCCGCGAGTCCTACGCGCACGTCGACATCGCGATGCGCGGCTGCACGGTCTCCGTCGACGGCACCGACGTCGTCGTGGACGGCCGGCTCGTCGAGGACTGATCCGGGCCCCGCAGGCCCGCGGTCCACTTGTTCACTGATCACGCCTTGGAGGAGCTTTGGCGGCCAGCCAGTCTTTCGAAGTCACCGTCGTCGGAGGCGGTCTGGGCGGCATGACCGCCGCTCTCGCCCTGCGGCACCGGGGCATCCGGGTCACCGTCCTGGAGCAGGCGCCGGAGCTGGGCGAGGTGGGAGCGGGCATCCAGACGGCGCCCAACGCCAGCCGGATCCTGCTGGGTCTCGGCCTGCGACGGCAGCTGGAGGCCATCCACACCGAACCGCTCGACCAGGTGCGGCGCAGGTGGAAGGACGGCAGCGTCGTCGGCCTGACCAGCCTGGGCGAGTTCTGCAAGGAGAAGTACAACGCTCCGTACTGGCACTACCACCGTGCGGACCTCCATCGCGTGATCATGGACGCCTGCACGGACCCGGAGGGTCCCGGGCCGGTCGTACGGCTCCGCACCGACAGCAAGGTCGTGGAGCTGGACCGGACCGATCCGCTGCGGCCGGTCGCCGTCACCCAGGACGGCGGCCGGTACGCGGGGGACGCCCTCATCGGTGCGGACGGCATCCGCTCACGCGTCCGCGACCTCATGGGCGCGGAGGACACCCTCCGCTTCTCCGGCGAGATGGCGTTCCGGGCCCTCATCCCGGGCGACCTGATCGCCGCCGACCCGGCCACGCGCTGGCTCGTGGACAGGTTCCAGTCCACGATCTGGTACGGCCCGGACCGGCACCTGGTCCACTACATGATCCGCGGCGGCGAGTACCTGAACGTCGTCGCCTGTGTCCCCTGCACCGACGAGGTCGCGGAGCGGTGGGTCGCCCCTTCGAGCGCCGAGGAGCTGGCCGACGCCTTCCCCGGCTGGGACGACCGCGTTCCCGCGATGCTGTCGAAAGCCAAGGAGGACGTGTCCTGCTTCGCCCTCTACTACCGGCGTCCTGACCCTGTGTGGATGGACGGGAACGTCGCGCTGCTGGGCGATTCCTGCCACGCCATGCTTCCCTATCAGGCACAAGGCGCATCCCAGGCCATGGAGGACGCCGCCGTCCTCGCCGAGGAACTCGGCGCTGTCACCACCAGCGGAATCCACGGAGCGCTGCGCCGCTACGTGGACCGGCGGGCGAAGCACGCCGGCATGGTGCAGCAGGCCTCGCTGCGCAACAAGACCTTCTACCACTTCCCCGACGGGCCCGAGCAGCGGGAACGCGACGCGAAGCTCAAGCGCTTCGACGGGGAGTCCGACGTCTCGTACGACTGGCTGTGGGGCGGTACCCCGCTCAACGACCCCGACCTCGGGGCCTTCTCCTATCAGTTCTCCCGGTGAGCTGCGCGGGTGCGCCCTTCTCGGCGTCCCTCTGACAGGCGAGCGAACCGGCGGCTGCAGTCCGTTGCCAACACCGCGCACGTGCGCTACCGAACCGTGGAGCAAACCGTGAAGACAGGCGATCAGATAGTCCAGGAACTCCCATGGAAATGGGGTGTCCAGGGCAAGATTTTCATCATCGGTGGTCTCGGCTACCTGTTCGACGCTTGGGACATCGCGCTCAACGGCTTCCTGATGCCGTTGCTGAGCAAGGATTTCGACCTCTCGGTCAGTGAGAGCGGCCTCGTGGCCACGGCGAACCTCGTGGGCATGGCCGTCGGCGCCGTGGTGTGGGGCGGCATCGCCGACCGCATCGGCCGCAAGAAGGCGTTCAGCGCGACGCTGCTGATCTTCGCCCTCTTCTCCGTGCTCGGAGCGCTCTCCCCCGAGTACTCGGTCTTCCTGGTCCTGCGCTTCCTGGCGGGCGTCGGCCTGGGCGGCTGTATCCCCGTCGACTACGCCCTGGTCAGCGAGTTCTCGCCGCGGAAGCACCGCGGCCGGATCCTCACGGCCCTCGACCTGTGGTGGCCGATCGGCGTCACGCTGTGCGGCCTGGTCGCCACGTCGATGGTGCCGCTGCCGGGCAACTGGCGGTGGATGCTCGCGACGATGGTGCTGCCGGCGCTGCTGCTCTTCTGGGTGCGGCGCGGAGTGCCGGAGTCGCCGATCTACCTGGCCAGGGTCGGCAGGGAAGAGGAGGCGCGCCGCGTCATCGACGGCCTGGTCGCCCGTACGGGAGCGCTGCCCGAGCCGTACGAGATCCCCGTCCCGGCGCCCGGCGAGGGCTCCGACCGGCCGAAGGGCCTGCGGGCCGGGCTCGACCAGTTCCGCAAGCTGTGGAAGTACAACCCGCGCATCACGTCCGTCTCGTGGTCCCTCTTCATCACGATCATGATGGTCTACTACGCGGCCCTGACGTGGATGCCCTCGATTCTGAAGGAGGAGGGCTACAACGACACCGCCTCCTTCATGGGCCCCACGCTGATGAGCGGCGTCGGCATCGTCGGCGTCCTCACCTCGACGTGGCTCGTCGACGTCGTGGGCCGCAAGTGGCTCATCGGGGTCTCCGCGCCGGTGGCGACCGCGGCGCTCGTCGCCTTCGCGACGATGCTGAAGGTGGAGACGGCGGCGCTGATCTGGATCGCCGCGTTCGGCTTCCTCATCCAGCTGACGATCCCCGTCCTGTACGCGTACGTCGCCGAGCTGTACCCGACGACGCTGCGGGCCAGCGGCTTCGGCTGGGCCTCGTCCGTCAGCCGGGTCAGCACCGGGTTCGCACCGATGCTCTTCGGCTCGGTGATGTGGCCGCTGCTGGGCCTGCCCCTGACGTTCACCGTGCTGGGAGCGGTCGTGGTGCTGGCCGTGGTCTGGATGGCGTTCGGCGCTCCGGAGACCAAGGGCAAGTCGCTCGACGACATCGACGGCGAGGGGGAGCCCGGCGTGGCCGGTGCCGATCTGCCGCCGGTCGCCAAGGCGCCCGTCCAGAGCTGAGTCCCCGGGGGCGGGGACTGCCGGGCCCCGCCCCCGGTCAGCGGCCGGATGCCGCTGCCGCCCGACCCGGGCGGCAGCACACCGGCGCGGCGTCTCCGGTGGCTCCGGAGGGATCCGGCACGAGACCGGGGGACCGAAGGGAGAGGAAAGCGTCAGATGAAGCCCGCCGCATTCACGTACCACCGCGCGCGCGACGTCGAGGGGGCCACGCGCCTGCTCGCGGAGCTCGGCGACGAGGCGAAGGTCATCGCGGGAGGCCAGAGCCTCGTCGCGATGATGAACTTCCGCCTGGCCCGCCCGGGCCACCTCGTCGACATCGGCGGTCTGGCCGGGCTGGCCGGACTGCGCACGGACAGCGGCGGGGGACTGCACATCGGCGCCCTCACCACCCACCACGCCGTCGAGACGGCACCGGCCGGCGTGCTCGGCGCCGGGTTCGCCGTGCTGCGGGACGCCATGCGCTGGGTCGGGCACCTTCCGATCCGCACGCGCGGCACCGTCGGCGGCAGCCTCGCACACGGCGACGCCACCGCCGAGTGGTGCCTGCTCGCGGTGCTGCTCGACGCGGAGCTGGTGGCGCACGGGCCGGACGGCGAACGCCGCATCGCCGCCGCGGACTTCTTCCACGGCTACTACACCACCGCCCTGGAACCCGACGAGATCCTCGTCGAGGTCGTCTTCCCCAGGCCCGCACCGCACGCCGCGCTCACCGAATTCGCGGAGAGGCAGGGCGACTTCGCCACGGTCTCGGCCGCCGTCGATCTCGAACCCGCCCCCCGCGGCGGGCACTTCACCGCCGCGCGGGTCGCGCTGGGCGGCGTGGACGCCATGCCCGTGCGGGTGCCGGAGGCCGAGGAGGCGCTGGTGAGCGGCGGCGCGCCCGGCCCCGAACTGTACGCACGGACCGCCGCGGTGGCGGCGGAGTCCGTCGACCCCCCGAGCGACGGCAACGGCAGCGCCCACTACCGGCGGGTCCTCATCCGCACGCTCGTGGCACGCGCATGCGAGGAGGCGATGGCCCGATGACGACCGGATCCGTCCGTCCCGACGGGGAGCGCCCGTGGATCGGTGCGTCCGTCGGCCGCCGCGAGGACCCCAGGCTCCTCAGCGGCAACGGGCGCTTCACCGACGACATCGAACTTCCGGGCATGCTCCACGCGCAGTTCGTACGCAGCACCGTCGCGCACGCCGAGATCTCCGGCCTCGACCTGTCGGCCGTACGCGAAGTGCCGGGCGTCGTCGCGGCGTTCAGCGCGGACGACCTCGGGCTCGCCGACATCACCGCGCGGCTGGGCCGTCCCGTCAGCGAGTTCGTGCCCACCGGTATGCCGGTGCTGGCCCGGGAGAAGGTCCGGTACGCCGGGGAGCCGCTCGCCGTGGTCGTGGCACGGGACGCGTACGCCGCCGAGGACGGAGTGGAGGCGGCGAGGGTGAGCTACGAATCCCTGCCGCCCGTCGTCTCCGAGGAGCAGGCACTCGCCCCCGGCGCGCCTCTCGTCCACGGCGAGGCGAGCGGCAACACCCTTCTCGACGTCTCGATGTTCGCCACGGAGGGCATCGACGGGACCTTCGACGAGGCGCCGTGCGTCGTGCACGTCGAGACCAGGACGGGACGCCAGAACGCGCTTCCCCTGGAGACGAGGGGAGTGGTGGCGAGCTGGGACCACCGCGAGGAGCAGCTGCTTCTGCAGACGTCCACGCAGGTGCCTCACCAGGTACGTACGACCGCCGCCCGCTGCCTGGGGCTCGACGAACGCGCCGTCCGCGTCGTCGTACCCGACATGGGCGGGGGCTTCGGCCAGAAGTGCGTGGTCGGCCGCGAGGAGATAGCCGCGGGCGCGGCGGCGCTGCGGCTGGGCCGGCCCGTGAAGTGGGTCGAGGACCGCAAGGACGCGCTCACCGCGTCCTTCCTCGCCCGCGAACAGCACTACGACGTGCGCGCCGCCTTCGACGCCGACGGGCACATCCTCGGCCTGGACGCGGCGATCGTCTGCGACATGGGCGCCTACTCGTGCTACCCGTTCACCGCCGGCATCGAGCCGCTGATGGCCTCCGCCGAGATGCCCGGCGTCTACAAGGTCCCCGCCTACCGGGTACGGGCACGGGCGATCACCACCAACAAGGCGCCCACAGCGCCGTACCGGGGGGTGAGCCGGCCGCAGTACGTGATGGTCATGGAGCGCCTCTTCGAGCGGGCCGCACGGGAGCTGGGACTCGAGCCCACGGAGATCCGCCGCCGCAACCTCATCACGCAGTTCCCCTACACGGGCGTCAACAACGTGACGTACGACCCGGGTTCGTACCTGGAGTCACTGAACCTGTGCGAGTCGGTGCTGAAGGAGGAGGGCTGGTACGCCGCGAAGGAGAAGGCGTCCGCCGAGGGTCGGCACGTCGGCATCGGCTACTCCTGCTTCAGCGAGCGGACCGGCTACGGCTCGGCCGCTTTCGCGCAGCGCAAGATGGAGGTCGTGCCCGGCTTCGACATCTCCGAGGTGCGGATGGACACCAGCGGCGCGCTGGTCGTCACGACCGGGACGATGAGCCACGGGCAGAGCCACGAGACGACGCTGGCGCAGATCGCCGCGGACGAACTCGGCCTGGACATCGGCAAGGTGCGCATCCACCAGGGCGACACCGACCGCATCACCTACGGCTGGGGGACCTTCGCCAGCCGCTCCATCGCGATCGGCGGCAGCGCCGTACGGCTCGCCTCGGGCAGGCTCGGCGAGAAGCTGATCGCGATCGCCGCATCCGTTCTCGAAGTCCCGCCGGAGGACCTGGAGTTGGGGCAGGGCCTGGTCCGGTGCCCCGCCGACGGGCGCACCGTGCCCTACGAGGAGCTGGCCGACATCGCGTACCTCAAGTCGCATCTGCTGCCCAAGGACGCGGAGCCGGGCCTGACCGCCACCGCGTCGTTCGACGTCCTGAACGACGGGACCTTCTCCAACGCCACCCACGGCGTCGTCGCCGAACTCCACGAGGGGACGGGGCAGGTGGAGATCCTGCGCTACGTCTGCGTGGAGGACTGCGGCGTCGCGATCAACCCCAAGGTCGTCGAGGGGCAGACGCGCGGGGGCATCGCCCAGGGGATCGCCGGCGCCCTCTTCGAGCAGGTCACCTACGACGAGCAGGGAGCGCCCTCGGCCGTCAGCTTCATGGAGTACAAGGTCCCCACCGCGCTGGAGATCCCCGAAGTGTCCATCCACCACCTGGAGACGCCGTGCGCCTTCACCGAGACCGGAGCCAAGGGCGTCGGCGAAGGCGGCACCATCGGCGCGCCGGCAGCGGTGCTCAACGCCGTCAACGACGCGCTGCTCCCCACCGGAGTGGAACTGGACGACACCCCCATCACACCGGAGACGGTGGTCAGCGCCCTGGAGCACACCCGATGACCGACAACGCCCCCGAACACCCGGTCCAGCAGCGGCAGTTGCTCAGCCTGAACGTCAACGGCGAGACCCACGAGCTGCTGACGGAGTCCCGCCGCACCCTCGTCGACGTCCTCCGCCACGACCTGCGGCTCACCGGCACCCACGTCGGCTGCGAGCACGGCATCTGCGGCGCGTGCACCGTGCTGCTCGACGGCGCGCCCGTACGCGCGTGCCTGATGTTCGCGGCGCAGGCGGAGGGCAAGGAGATCCGGACGGTGGAGTCGCTCGCGGACGGCACGCGGCTCAACGACCTCCAGCAGGCCTTCTCCGAGCACCACGGACTGCAGTGCGGCTTCTGCACGCCAGGGTTCCTGATGCTCGCCGAAGGGTTCCTCGCGGAGCGCCCCGAGGCGTCGAAGGAGGAGATCCGCGAGGTCGTCGCCTCCAACCTGTGCCGCTGCACGGGCTACCAGACCATCGTCGAGGCGATCGACGACTGCGCGGCGCGCCGCCGTGCCGCCCTCCGCTCACGGCTGGAGGGCACGGCGCACCACAACGGGGGCAGCAGCGACAGCAACGAGGACGAGAACACCAGCGACACGGTGCCGCCCGGCGCGGCATGCGAGGAGGTTCCATGCGGATCGACAACGCGGTCACGGTAGCGGCGAGTCCGGACGAGGTGTTCGCGCTCGTCAACGACGTGGAGCGCGTCGCCTCCTGCATGCCCGGCGCGACACTCGAAGGCAAGGACGGCGACGCCTGGAAGGGGCGGGTGAAGGTCAAGGTCGGCCCCATCACCGCCGCCTACGCGGGCACCGTGCGGTTCCTCGAAGTCGACGAGGAGAAGCGGCGGTTGCGTGTGCAGGCGCGCGGCGCCGACACCCACGGCAGCGGCGACGCCGAAGCGGAGGTCGGCCTGGAGGTGGCCGAGGCGCCCGGCGGCGCGGAACTGCGGCTGGCCACCGACCTCGTCATCCGCGGCAAGATCGCCCAGTTCGGCAAGGGGGCGGTCGCGGCGGTCTCCGACAGGATCCTCAAGCAGTTCGCGAGGAACCTCGGCGGCCTGCTGGAGCAGGAACGGGCGGCCGCGCCGGCACCGGCCGGGGACGGTCCGGGCGCCGCGGTCTCCCCGGACGCCGCCGGGGCGGCGCCCGGCACCACGGGCGCCCGGACCCCGGTCACGCCGCAGCGCTCCGGGAACGCCGAAGGCTTCACACCCGAGGCCGAACTGAACGGCCTCTCCATGCTCGTGCCACCCGCCGTCGCCAAGTACGGCCCCATAGCGGGCGCGTTCGCCTTCGGACTGTTCGAAGGCTGGCTGCTGGGGCGGGTCCTGGGCCGGGAGAAGGCGCACTGCTGCACGCGGGGAGGCCGCCAGTGACCACCACCGAGCACGCTCCGCCGGCCCCGCGGGACGGGCAGCAGCCCGGCCGGTACGGGCGGGAGACCGACGCCACCTACGAACGCGCCGGGTTCGGAGCCGCCGTGCGCCGCGGTACTCGTCCGGTGCTCGTCGTCGTCGACCTCACCCGCGGCTTCACCGAGGACTCCTTCCCCTCGGGCGCGGACCTGACCGAAGTGGTCGGGGCGACGACGGAGTTGACGGAGGCGGCACGCGCCGCGCGGGTGCCCGTCGTGTGGACGGCCATCTCCTACACGCCGGCGGAGGCCGAAGGCCGCTCCGTCACCTGGCTGGACAAGGCCCCGGGGATGCGCGCGCTCCTCGAAGGCAGCGACGCGGTGGCGCTCGACCCGAGACTGCCGCGGCGCCCCGAGGACCATCTGGTGGTCAAGAAGGGCGCGTCGGCGTTCTTCGGCACCTCCCTCGCGGCCACGCTCACCGGTCTGGGGTGCGACACCGCGCTGGTCTGCGGCGCCACCACCAGCGGCTGCGTCCGGGCCACCGCGGTGGACGCCGTGCAGTCCGGCTTCCCCGTGCTGGTACCGCGGGAGTGCGCGGGCGACCGCGCCCAAGGGCCGCACGACGCCGCGCTGTTCGACATCCAGGCCAAGTACGGCGACGTCGTCGCACTCTCCGACGCCCTCGCCTACCTCTCCGGACTGCCCGCACGGGAGGCCGTCCGGTGAAGAGCCCCGCCGCGGCCACGGCGCACGCCGCGGGCCGCCGACTCCCGCTCCCGCCAAGCGACGTGAGGACCACCGCATGACCGAGCGCTACATCACCCAGCCCGCCCTCGCCGACCTGGCCGACGTCCCCGCCACCAGCCGGTGGATCCGCAACGGGACGCTGCGGCTGCACGCCCTCGACTACGGGGGCGGCCCCGGCGACGAGCGCGTGCCGCTGCTGCTCCTGCCCGGCATCACCTCACCCGCCGTGACCATGGACTTCGTCGCCCGCCGCCTCACCGACCTGGTGCGGCCGATCGTCCCGGACATCCGCGGCCGCGGCTTCTCCGACGACGGCGACGACTACGGCCTGGAGGCATACGCCGAGGACACCGAGGCGTGGATCGAGGGGCTCGGACTGGACCGTCCGCTGCTGGCCGGGCACTCCATGGGTGCCCGCATCGCCGCGGTCACCGCCGTCCGCGCCAAGGCCGCCGTGCGCGGCACCGTCCTCGTCGACCCGCCGATGAGCGGCCCCGGCCGGGACCCGTACCCCACCACGCTGCCCGCCTTCCTCGGGCAGCTCGAACAGGCCCGGCGGGGCACCGACGCCGACGAGGTGGCCAAGGCATGGCCCCGCTGGCCGCGCCGCGAGCAGGAGCTGCGGGCCCGCTGGCTCGTCAGCTGCGGCGAGGAAGCGCTCACGGAGACCCACCGGAGCTTCGAGAGCGAGGACTTCTTCGACTGGTGGCCCTCCGTGCCCGCGCCGACGGAGCTGATCCACGGCGCGGACAGCCCGGTCGTCACGGAGGCCGGAGTGAGGGAGGCGGCCCGCACCCATCTGGGGGCGCGGCTGACCCCGGTTCCGGACGCCGGGCACATGGTGTTCTGGGACAATCCGGAACCCGCTCTCGACGTTCTCAGGGACGCACTGCGTGCCCAGCTCGACTGAGCGCCGGGCGTCAGGAGGCGCGCCACGAACCCCGCGCAGGCCGTGCTTTAGTGGGCCCCATGGCTGACAAGACCACCCCGCCCACGGGTCCCGCCGCGCCTCCCGCCGCCCTGCTCCAAGCTCCCGGATACCAGGTCCGGCGCCTCTACCAGGCGTACCTGGCGGCATGGCTGCGCAGCGTCGACCCGACGCTGACGGGCCCTCAGTTCGCCGTCCTCACGGCGGTGAACGCCGCCCCCGGACGTGACCAGAGCGCGATGGCCTCGGCGGTGGCGCTGGACACGTCCACGATGGCGGACGTCGCCAGACGCCTGGAGAAGCGCGGGCTCATAGTCCGCCGTACCGCGGCGGACGACGGACGCCGCAAGCTGCTCTTCCTCACCGACGAGGGCGAGGAGGCCCTGAGGAAGGCGGACGACCGCGCCCGCGCCCTGGACGAGCGGCTGCTGGAGCCGTACGGCACGGCGACGGAGCGTGCCCGGCTGATGCGTGAACTGACGGCTCTCGCCGACCACTGGGAAGGGCTCTCCGAGGAGGGCTGACCGGAGCGGGGGCCGCCGGCCGAAGCCCCGGAGCTCCGGTGAACGGACTCCTCGGGGCCCTTGTGCCGACAGATAGTACGTGTTCGGATTAACTCGGCGTGCGGAGGAGTACTCCACCGCACGCCGGCAACGACAGGAGGCCCCCGTGACGGACCACCACATAGGCATGATCGTCCCCAGCTCCAACCTCACCATGGAGACCGAACTGCCGCGCATGCTGCGCGCACGCGAGGAGGCCGCACCGGAGGACCGCTTCGTCTTCCACAGCAGCCGCATGCGGATGCAGAAGGTCACCCCTGAGCAGCTGAAGGGCATGAACGCCCAGACGGAGCGCGCCTCCCTCGAACTCGCGGACGCCAGGCCCGACGTCGTCGCCACCGCCTGCCTCGTCGCGATCATGGCGCAGGGCCCCGGCTACCACTGCACCGCCGAGGACGAGATCACGGCGGTGCTCCGCGCCCAGGGCGCCGACGCCCCCGTCGTCTCCAGCGCGGGCGCGCTGCTCAGCGGCATCGAGGCGCTGGGAGCGCAGCGGGTCGCCGTCATCACGCCGTACATGAAGCCGCTCACCGAGACGGTCGTGAACTACATCGAGGACGCCGGCACGGAGGTCGTCGACTCGCTCAGCCTCGAAGTGGCCGACAACCTGGCCGTGGCGCGGCTGAACCCCGACGACCTGCGGGAGCACTGGAAGCGCCTCGACCTCGCCGGCGCCGAGGCGATCGTGCTCTCCGCCTGCGTGCAGATGCCCTCCCTCCCGGCCGTCCAGCACGTCGAGGACGCCTCGGGCCTGCCCGTACTGTCCGCTGCCACGGCGACCGCGTACCGCATCCTGACCGAACTCGGGCTCAAGGCGACCGTGCCGGACGCCGGCCGCCTGCTGAGCGGCGGGTACTGACGGCACCGACCGGCGGGCCCGGAGGGGGAACCCCGGGTTCGGGGCCGGTTTCAGGGCCGGTTTCAGGGCCAGGACAGGGTTCGGGGCTGGGCCGGCGTGGTCCTTGTACGGGCGGGGGCGCGGGTCGTGCGCGGGCGGGCACCGGTGGCGGGCGGCCGGGCGGTGCGGGGCACGTAGACTGAAGGACTGCCCGGCACCGCCACGCGCCCGTACACGAGGGGCCGTGCCGCCGCCGGGCTTCCGCCTCCCACGCACCGCCGTCCCCCCTGGAGCTGTTCCCCGCCATGCCCGAAGCCTCCGCAGACGCCCTCGCCCCTTCACTGGCCGGTGAGGAGTACGAGGTCGAGATCGGCCCCGTCGCGCACGGCGGGCACTGCGTCGCCCGTACCGAAGAGGGGCGGGTGCTCTTCGTCCGGCACACGCTGCCCGGCGAGCGCGTGATCGTCCGCGTCACCGAAGGCCGCGAGGACTCCCGCTTCCTGCGCGCCGACGCGATCGAGGTGCTCGAAGCCTCCAAGGACCGCGTCCCCGCGCCCTGCCCGTTCTCCGGGCCGGGACGCTGCGGCGGCTGCGACTGGCAGCACGCCAAACCCGGCGCGCAGCGGCGCCTGAAGGGCGAGGTCCTCACGGAGCAGCTCCAGCACCTGGCGGGGATGACCCCGGAGGACGTCTCCTGGGACGGCACCGTGGAGCCCGCCCCCGGCGACAAGGTGCCCGCGGGCGAAGTGCCCTCGTGGCGCACGCGCGTGCAGTTCGCCGTCGACGACGAGGGCCGCCCGGGCCTGCGCCGGCACCGTTCGCACGACGTGGAGCCCGTCGACCACTGCCTGATCGCCGCGCCCGGGGTGGAGGAACTCGGCGTCGAGCGGCGCGAATGGCCGGGGATGGCGGGCATCGAGGTCACGGCCGCGACCGGCTCCCAGGACCGCCAGGTCGTCCTCACGCCGAAGCCCGGCGAGCGGCTGCCGATCGTCGAACTCGACAAGCCCGTCTCGGTGTTGAGGGCGGGGGAGAAGGCCACCGACAAGGGACGGCTGCACCGCGTCCACGGCCGGGACTTCGTACGGGAGCGGGCGGACGGCCGCACCTGGCGCGTCGGCGCTGGCGGATTCTGGCAGGTGCACACACAGGCCGCCGAGCTGCTCGTCGACGCGCTGATGCGCGGACTCACGCCCCGCAAGGGGGAGATGGCCCTCGACCTGTACTGCGGGGCGGGCCTCTTCGCGGGAGCGCTGGCCGACCGCATCGGCGAGAGCGGGGCCGTGCTGGGCATCGAGTCCTCCAAGAGGGCCGTGGAGGACGCCCGTCACAACCTGGCCGGCTTCGACCGGGTACGCATCGAGCAGGGCAAGGTCGAGACCGTACTGCCGCGCACGGGCATCACGGAGGCCGACCTCGTCGTACTGGACCCGCCCCGGGCGGGCGCCGGCAAGCAGACGGTCCGGCACATCGCCGGGCTCGGACCGCGCCGCATCGGATACGTGGCATGCGATCCGGCGGCGCTGGCACGGGACTTGGGCTACTTCAAGGCGGCCGGCTACGTGCCGCGCTTCCTGCGCGCCTTCGACCTCTTCCCGATGACGCACCACATGGAGTGCGTGGCGATCCTGGAACCCGCGGCGAAGAACGCCTGAGCGGGGGCTTCGCGGGCGCGGGGCCGGAGCGCCGAAGGCGGGAGCGAAGCCAGGGGCCGGGACGGGCCCGACGAGATCAATGATCCGGTGGCCCGTCGCCGAAGTTCACGGTCCGGGCCCGACACCGAAGTTCACGGTCCGGAAGCCCGACCGGCGCACGACGCCGAGCAGTTGAGGGCCGGTGGCCGAGCGCGGCTCCCGCGCAGGGCGGAAACGCCGCGAGTCCCGCACCCGCTCGCGAAGAGCGGGTACGGGACCCGGGCGTTTACAGGGAACTGCTACGGCAGGTCGCGGGCGAGGTGCCTGCGGCGCAGCCACCACACCTGTGCGCTGCCGGCAGCAAGGACTGCCAACGCGATCCCGACGATCAGACCGACCGGGGTGTCCGAACCGGTGGTGGCGAGGTCGCTGTCGTCCTTCTTCGCCAGCTGAGTCGACCGGTCAGGCTCCCCCGAAGGGTTGTCCTCGTCCACAGCCGCACCGACGGCGTCGTCGGACTTGTCGGACTTCGAGTCCGAGTCGGAGTCCGACTTCGACCCCGAGTCCGAGGACTTCTCACCCGAGTCCGAGCCCGCCGGGGCCGAACCGTTGTCCTTCGAGTCCGGCTTCGACTCCGGCTTGTCCTTGCTCGAGTCCGAGCCCGCCGGGGCGGAGTCGTCGTCCTTCGAGTCCGGCTTCGAGTCGGGCTTCTCCGCCGGCTTGTCGGAGTCGGAGGCCGAGCCGTCGTCGTTCGAGTCGGGCTTCTCCTCCGGCTTGTCCGGCTTCGAGTCCGACTCGTCCGGCTTCGACGGCGACTCCTCGGGCTTCTCGTCGGTCCCCTCGCCCTCATCGGGGTCCTCGGCGCTGCCCGGGCACTCCTTGCCCTCGTTGATGCAGTCCACGGCCTCCTTCATCAGCTCATTGGGCATGACGTTGATGAAGTCGCTGTGGTCGGTGATGGGCTTGTGCAGCTGCTCCGGGAAGGAGTCCACCGCGAACGGAGTGTCAGCGTTGAGCAGATTCTGCTGGGGGACGTCGTACTTGATCTTCTGCTGAAGCTGCGGGATGTTCACGAACCCCTCGGGGCAGTTGCCCTGGTCGTCCGAGAACTTCATGTGGTCCCTGTGGTTCCCGCTGTCCGTGTTCTCGCCGTCCCAGCAGTTCTGGAACTTGAAGGTACGGATCATCTTCTTGCCCTCAGGGCAGATCGGGTACTTGTCCTCGAGCTGACGGTCCTCGAAGCCCTCGCAGCTCCACGACGCGTTGGCGTTCTCGACGCCGTTGGTGAAGGACTTGGCGTCACCCGTGATGATGCGCAGGAAGCGCGGCATCGCGACGACCTGCTCGGCGCCGCCGGAGGTGAACTTCAGCTCAGGGTCCGGCTGGAGGATCGTGCCGATGTTGAGGTCGTTGGACCCACCGTCACCCGGCTCGGCCTCGGCACCCTCGCCACCGCCGACCTGGTCTTCCTCGCCTTCGCCTTCGCCTTCGCCTTCACCCTGGCCCTGGTCCTGACCCTGGTCCTGGCCTTGGTCCTGTCCCTGGTCCTGGCCTTCGGCCGGGGGCTGCTCCTCGCCCTCACCCTGTCCCTGGTCCTGGCCTTGGTCCTGTCCCTGGTCCTGGCCTTCGGCGGGAGGCTGCTCCTCGCCTTCACCCTGTCCCTGGTCCTGTCCCTGGTCCTGGCCTTCGGCCGGGGGCTGCTCCTCGCCCTCACCCTGTCCCTGGTCCTGACCTTGGTCCTGACCCTGGCCTTGGTCCTGGCCCTGGTCCTGACCGGCGTCATCGCCGGAACGCTGGCCCTGCGGCTTCTCCTGGCCCGCCGGCTCCTTGTCGATGTCGCCTTCCTGCACGGCGCCCCGCTGGTCCTCCTGGCCGTCCAGTGAACGGATCACAGGCCAGTAGTGCGTGGACTGGTCGCCCTTGGCGCAGGTGGTGTTGGCCGCGGCGAGGGACTCGTCGCTGGACTCGCTGCTGGTGTCCGCGTTGCCCACGTAGTCGTGCACGTGGTGGGCGCCGTTCAGCACACCGGGAGCGGCGATCACGTTGTCCGAGTTGAAGTGCTCTTCCTCGTTGTTGCCGCACTTCGTCTCGAAGCTGCCGCCCGGGTCCTCTTCCTCCGAGGCGTTGGGCGCGACGTCCTCGATGTTGACGAAGTCGTCGGCGACCGGGCCCTGTACCTGCTGGCCGCCTTCGTTCCCGCCCCCCTGGCCTTCCTGGGTGGCCTGGTCCTTCAACATCTGGCACTGGGCCATGGACTCCAGGTCACCGGGGGCCTGGCCGCCGGCCTTCTGGATGTCCTGACTCATGCTCTCGATGGTCTCGGAGCGCTGCTGCTTCAACTGCCCGAGGGTCTCGTCGGCGCTCTGCTCCTGCGAGTTCCACTGGCCGTAAGCCTGCGCGACCTGCTGGTCGAGAGTGGCGAGCTTCTGACCCACAGGCTGCTTGGCGCCCTTGGGGACCTGATCCAGTGCAAGACTCACATCGGGGCAGTCGATGGTGCTCGCGGCGGGAGTGGGGGCCTCGCTCGACCCCGCGAAGGCGCTGACGCCTATCGCCGCCGCGCCACCACCGCCGACCACCAGCGCTGCGACGATCGCTATCGTTCTGTTCGCCGTGCGCGAGCGTCTATGGCCCTTTATTCGCATATTGACTTCACTCCACTCATTTGCGTCATGCGACGCCCCGAATTTCACGAGCCCGGTGCCCTCCAGGGCTGTGCGACGATCGAGGACAATGGCGTTGGCTGAGTCGTCGCGAACGACAACATCTTGGAATTACGGGTCAATCGCGTGCTAGGTCCAGGCCTATGAGGCCCGAAGGCGGCCCGAGCCTAGCGCAGCGAGTCCGCGAGGATGGCGCTCTCGTACCGACGGGACAACTTTGCTGTCGTCTCGTGCCGCCGCACCCCGTTCCTCTCGCTGAACGTCGGCGCGATTGACCGGCGTCGAGGGTAATTTGCGGCGAATTGTTGAGAGATTCCCGCGACATGACGTCGTGGCCCTCTCGTGCACTTCCGGCAACCCGCGAGCCGCGACCCCGGTCCGTAGTCCGCAGTCCCGGAGCGGCGGTCGGGCGGCGGGGTGGTTCACTCCAGTACATACCGATACGCCGCTTCTGGTCGACGTACGTCGAACCTCGAACCCAACCAATCTTCGGTGGAGTTGAGGGGAGCGAGCGGCCAGCCGAGTCGGCTCGCGCACGCGCCGGTCTGTCCGTGTTGCGGTCGAGCCGGGGCCAGATCGTCGGTGCTGACGGGAACGCCGCACTGCGGACGAGGACTCCCGCCCGGCGCGCAAGTCAGCCTGCCGTTCTCGGTAGAGGGCGTCGACGGTCAACTGGTGCTGCCAACAGGTGCTGCCTGTCGCGAGATTGAGCGCTAGCTCCTTCGAGTGAGAACTCGGACTCCTCCGCAGCGGCATGAGCTGACCGTGGCAAGTTCGCCTGGCCTGGGGAGATTCGTCGGGCACGTCGTGCACGTCGGACGCCTGCGAATACGGCCGCGGCTGACGCTTGTCAGCCTGCGCGAATCTGCGACAGTCGAACATGGGAAGGATGGACGGCGATGGCGGGGGGCTACACAGTTGAGCTCGAAGAGGCGGCGAGTAAGTCGCAGGCCCTGTCGGTCGTTGGCGCGTGGACGTGTCATGGCTTGCGGCGATCGGCCTGTTCATCGCGTACTGGGGAATCTCTTTCCTGTCCACGCTCGCCGCTTCCGTTCCGCTGCTGGCGCTAGCCGCTCTCTGTTTCTACGGGGCCAGTCGCAGCTTTGTCCGTAAGACGCGCAACAGGAAGGAATTCAAGGAGAAGCACCTCGCGAACGTCGAAGCCATCCGGAGGGTCGTGCGGGTGGCTGAGGACGAGATGCTCGCGGGGTGGCGGCCGAGTGGGCTGACGAACTAGGGGCGGCCGTCATCGCCGTAGCGCCCCCACGGTCGGCCGAGCCGCCGACCGGAGCCCCGCCCAGCGCGTCCGCGTCCCGTGCTGACCGTGGCTGCCGTGGTCAGTGGCTGTCCCGGGCGACGACGACCGGGCATCGCGCGTGGTGGAGCGCCGCTTGGCTGACGGAGCCGAGCAGCAGACCGGCGAAGCCGCCGCGTCCGCGTGCTCCGACGACGAGCAGTTGTGCGCTGTCGCTGGCTTCGATGAGCTTCTCCCGCGTCGCGCCGCGTACGCACCGGTGCTCGACGGTGACGTCCGGGTACTTCTCCGGCCAGCCGGCCAGGGCCTCGCTGAGGAGACGTTCCTCGTCCTCGCGCAGGGTGCCCGGCCGGCGGGCGTAGGGCATGGACTCGTCCTCGGGAGGCGAGGGCGGAACGCTCCATTCGGAGAACACGTGCGTCGCGGCGAGCCGGGCTCCGCGCAGGGACGCCTCGTGGAAGGCGAACTCGGTCGCCAGTTGTGCCGCGGGTGATCCGTCGACGCCCAGGACGATGTCGCCCGAGGGCTCCGGCCTGCCCCTCAGTGCCATGACGGGGCAGTGCGCGTGGGCGCTGAGGTGGAGGCCGACGGACCCGAGCAGGAGGCTGGCGAAGCCTCCCAGGCCTCGGCGTCCCACGACAATCAGGGACGCGCTCTTCGAGGCGTCCACCAGTACGGACAGCGGTTCGCCTTCGACGACCTCGGTGGTGACGTCGATCTGCGGCGCGGTGGCCCGGGCCCGTTCCTTCGCCTCGGTCACGTGCCTCTCGCCGTCCTCCCGCAGCGCTTCTCCCAACGGACCGAAGGGCATGGCCTTCGCGCCGAGGGGAGCGGGCGGCAGGATGTACGGGTGGGTGTAGGCGTGCATGAGCCGCAGAGGTGCTCCGCGGAGCCGGGCCTCCTCGGCTCCGTGCTCGACCGCCTTGATGCTGGAGGGTGATCCGTCCACGCCGACGGTCACGGATCCGTCCACCATTGCCGTCCCCTCTCACTCGCCTCGTCTCCGCGCCCAGCGAGAGGCGCCCCGCCGGGAGTCCCGCCTCCAGCGGACCACTCGGAGCCGGGCCGTGACAGGGCCCATCGGGGCAGTACCGCGGGCCGGAGGGGCCATTCCGCTGCAAGGAGCAGCGGGGAGACGGGACGGCGGTGCGTGCCGTGATGCCCGGTCCCTGTGATCGGCTTTCGCCTTTCCGTGTCACGCCACTCTCCGCCTTTCACGAATTCAGGATCCGGAGAGGGAGTGGGGTCGCTCTCGTGTTTACGGATTCCGCCTGAGGATGTAATGGATCAGCGTGATCTTGTTCTGTGCCGGTGCCGGTGCCAGTGCCAGTGCCGGAGAATGCAGGCGCGTCGAATCCACGGGAAAGAGGGGAGCGGGGTGAAAGGGCGCGAGGGCGTGGTCTTCGGAGTCCTTTCGCGGCTGCGTTTCGGCGTTTCCGGGTGTCGGGAGCGGCGGAGGCCGAGGTCGTTTCCGAGGTTCGGGCCGCGGACGCAGGCCGCTCGGAGGGAGTGGCCGGGCGGGTGCCTGCGACCGTCGGGAAGCGCCGCTCACCTGTGCTTTCACGGTGGTAGGCCACTGGCGGAGAATCGGAGCAATTTCTTCCGCTTAAGTGTCTGCCATGGTGTCGCTGCGCTGCACGACAGGAAGTCGCCGCCCCGCAAGGACACCCCAGCCGAGAGCCGGAGCCTTCTGCCGGGAGGACCTTGACGGACCGCAAACCTGCTGCAAGACTCACTGCGAATTCCAGACGCCACCGGAGGCGCGGGCTCGTGACAGCCATTCGTGACAGCGTTTCCGCTGTGCGTTGTTTCAGGTTTCTGGCGGCCGGCAATGCCGCTTCCGCATATGGCGTCTACCTCAATCTCGTCGCCTTCAATCTATTCGTCTACGACTTCACCGACAGCGCGTTGCAGACCGGCCTCGTCATGGCGGTGCGCCTTCTCGTCGGGCTGATAGGCGGAGTGCTCGCGGGGAAACTGGCGGCGCGTCTCGATCTGAAACGCATGATGATCACAGCCGAGTCGGCCCAGGCTCTCGGACTGATCACTCTGGTGGTCTTCCACCGCTTCACGGGCGTATGGCTGCTGTACGCGGTCGTGGTCGTCGCGGGCCTCTGCTCCAACTCCAACGGCGTCGCGCTGCGCACCGCCGTACCGGCCATCGTCGGGGCGGACAGGCGTGTGTGGGCCAACGGCCTGCTGGCGAGCTGCCGTTCGGTCGCGATGGTCGCCGGATTCGCTTCGGCGGGCGTCGTTGTCTCCCTGCTCGGGCACACTGCCGCGTTCCTCGTCTCCGCCGGCACGTTCGCGCTCTCCGCGGCCAACCTCGCCTGGCTCCCGCTCCGTACGCGCACGGACTCCGGGGAGACCGGGGCGGAGGGGCGCGTGCCCCCTGAGCGGGGAGGCGGCCAGGAGGAGACACGGCCCACGCGGGCAAGGCGCATGGCGGCGCTGGCCTTCGGGGCGCTGCCTCCGCTGGTGCTGATGCTCGTCGCGGTCAGAGCCGTGGACGGGTTCGGCTCCTCGGCGCACAACGTGGGCATGCCGGTCCAGTCCCGTGCCGTGGACCCGGACGACCCCGCTGTGTTCATGAGCCAGTTCTGGACGACGTGGGCCATCGGGAACCTCATCGCGCAGCGGCTGACGACGCGGTACGCGAAGCGCCGGGGAGCCCCGTCCGACACCGCTTTCGCCGTCGGCGTCATGATCATGTCGGCGGCCTTCATCCTCGCCTTCGCCGGGCTGCCGGTCTGGCTGGCCCTCCCCGTCATCGTCCTCGCCGGCATGGCCGACGGGTTCACGGAGAACGCCTTCGTCTCGCGCCTGCAGACCCTCCCCGAGAAGGGCCGGGCCGCCGCGTTCGGCCTCGCCGCCACGACGGAGAACACGGCGTTCGGCCTCGGAATGGTCATCAGCGCCTCGCTGCTCGAACGCTTCTCGCCCTTCGGGGTGGTGGGGGCCATGCACGGTGCGGCACTCGTGCTGGGGCTGGCCTTCCTGCTCATACGCCGGCGTCTGGCGGCCGCACCGCGCGAGCCCTCGCACCAGACCGCGGACGCCGCGCCGGAGCGGGAACGGGAGGTCAACCGATGACTGTCTCGGCGGACGGCCGGACAGCGGTCGTCGGTATCGCGTTGCGGATGCCGGGAGCCCGTACGGCGGGGGAGTTCTGGCGGACCATCCGCTCGGGACGCTCGCACATCCGCCGCTTCACACCGGAAGAGTTGGAGGCCGCGGGCGTCGACCCCGCTCTCGCCCGGTCGCGCGACTACGTCGGGGCCACGGCCCCGCTCTCCGGGATCGCCGAGTTCGACGCGCCCTTCTTCTCGATGAGCGGCCGGGAGGCGGCGCTGACGGACCCGCAGCACCGCCTGTTCATGGAGTGCTGCCACCACGCCCTGGAGGACGCCGGATACGCGGGCGATCAGAGCGGCGCCCGTACGGGCGTGTACGCCACCAGCGGCTTCCACCTCTATCCGTTCCGTTCCTACCTGCACAGCAACGTCCTCGAAAGCCTCGACAGCAGCTTCCTCTCCGGCCTGCACCGCACGGTCGGCGGGCACACCGACTTCATCGCCACCCGCACCGCGTTCCGTCTCGGTCTGACGGGTCCGGCCTTCGGCCTCCAGAGCGCCTGCTCCAGTTCCCTGGTGGCGGTGCACCTCGCCCGTCAGTCGCTGCTGACCGGCGAGGTGGACCTCGCCGTCGCGGGTGCCGCGGCCGTCCACGTGCCGCAGATAGCGGGCTACGAGTACGCGGGGGGTTCCGTGCTCTCCGGCACTGGCCGGTGCCGTCCCTTCGACGCGTCGGCCGACGGCACCGTCGGAGGCAACGGTGTGGCCGCTGTCGTCCTGAAGCGGCTCGACCGCGCCCTCGCCGACGGCGACACCGTGTACGCCGTGATCCTGGGCAGCGCGGTCAACAACGACGGCAAGACGAAACAGCACTTCACCGCGCCCTCGGACGAAGGGCAGCGGGACGTGATCCGTCAGGCCCTGGCCTCCGCCGAGGTGTCCGCGGAGACGATCGGCTACGTGGAGACGCACGGCACCGGCACCTACAAGGGCGACCCCATCGAATTCGGCGCCCTCAGCAAGGCGTTCGCCGAGGACACCGACCGCGCCGGCTACTGCGCGATCGGCGCGGTCAAGGCCAACATCGGCCATCTGGACGTGGGTTCGGGACTGGCCGGGCTGATCAAGGCCGTACTGGTGCTGCGGCACGGAACCGTCCCGCCGCTCGCCGGTCTCACCTCCGCCAACCCTCTCCTCGCCCTGGAGGACAGCCCGTTCTACCTGCCGACCGAGCTGAGCCGGTGGCCGCGGGACCTCTCCCCGCGCAGGGCGTCCGTCACCTCCCTGGGCGTGGGAGGCACCAACGTGCACATGGTCGTCGAGGAGGCACCCCGCGCCCGGAGCCGCGGCCGGAGCCGCGGCCGCGTCCCGGCGCCGGGCGGCGGAGGTGCCGGGGAGATGCCCACGCTGCTGCCCGTGTCCGGGCTCGGACGGCAAGCGCTGCTGGCAGCGGCGACCCGTCTGCGCGGGCACCTCGCCCTCCGTCCGGCGGCGCGCCTGGAGGACCTGATGACGACCCAGGCCCTGGGCCGCCGCCATCTGCGGCACCGCCTCGTGGTGTTCGGCCGCACACGTACCGAACTGGCCCACGCGCTCGACGACTTCATCACCTCGGCAGAGGCACAGCAGGCCAAGCAACCGCCCCAGGCACAGCCGTCCCAGGAACAGCCGTTCCGGGAGCAGCCGTCCCAGGAGCAGGCGCCGCATGGGCCGCGGGGGGAGCGGGAGCGGCCGGGGGCCGGGCGCACCTCCGTCCGCCGCCGGTGGACCGAGGGCGTGGTGCCCCGGACCCGGCTCGCGCCCGTGGGCTGGATGTTCAGCGGCCAGGGCGACAACCGGCCAGGCATGGCAGGGGAGTTGTACGAGCGCTTCGCGCCGGTACGCAGAACGCTGGACGCCTGCGAGGAGCAGTTCAGGGACGAGTACGGGCGGTCGCTGCTCTCCCAGCTGACGGGCGCCGGCTCGCCGGGGGACCGGGCGGCGGAGCAGGTACCGCAGGACCGGCAGGCGGCCCTCTTCGCCCTCCAGGCCGCGCAGTGCGAGCTGTGGCGGGCGCTGTGCGGGGAGCCCTCGGCCGTCGCCGGACACAGCGTGGGTGAGTACGGGGCCCTGTACGGGGCGGGAGCGCTGTCCCTCGAGGACGGTCTGCGCCTCACCGCCGAACGGGGCCGGCTGATGGAGACGGGCTGCGCCGACGGCGCCATGCTCGCGGTCTTCGCTGACGGTGAGGCCGTGTCCCACGTCCTCGCGGAGTGCCGGGGCATCGACCTGGCAGCGGTGAACGGGAAGCGGCACCAGGTGGTCGCCGGCCCGGTGGAGGAAGTCGAACGGGCCGCCGCCCTCCTGGCCGGGCGTTCGGTGCGCGTCCACCGACTCGCCGTCGACCGCGCCTTCCACAGTCACCAAGTCGAGCCGGTTCTCGGCGAACTCGAGGCGCTGGCCGCACGGGCCGGGCTCCGCCCCACGCGGCTGCCCTTCGTCAGCGCGGTGGACGGCGAGATACGGCCGGCGGGCTGGGTGCCCGACGCGGCGTACCTGCGCGGGCAGGCCCGGGAAGCCGTGCGATTCGACCGCGTGCTCGAGCAGTTCACCGGGATGGGCTGCGCGGTCCTCCAGGAGCTGGGGCCCGGTTCCGTACTGAGCGGCCTCGCCGCGCGTGCCGGGCTGCCCGCCACGGCACTGCCGACCGTGCGGGCGGGTGGGGAGCTGACGCCGCTGTGGACGGCCGTCGCGGAGATGCACTGCCGCGGCTACGCGCTCAACTGGCGGGAGGCCGTCGGCTGGAGCGGTGGCGGGCGGGTGCCCATGCCGGGCTATCCGTTCCAGCGCAAGTCGTATTGGACGGGGCCCGAGCTCGTCGAGAGCCCGGCGCCGGAGAAGGCCGAAGAAGACGAAGGGGGACCCGTGATGACGGGGACGGAAGAGGAAGCACTGGCTCGGGTGATACGGCTGACGGCCGATCACCTGGGCATCGACGAGGCCGAGTGCGAGGCGGAAGTACCGTTCTTCGATCTGGGGGCCGACTCGCTGCGGATGATCAATCTGCTGCAGGACGTCGAGCACCTCTACGGCGTGAAGGTCGCCGTGCGGGAGGTCTTCGAGGGGGTCGACACGCCGCTGCTCCTGGCACGGCTGGTGGCCGAGCGCTCCGGAGGAGAGGCCCGCACGCCGCGCGAGGAGGCGCCGTCCCCCGCGGGCGCGCCGGACACGGTCGGCCAACTCCCGCCGTCCGCCGCCGAGTCGGGGGGAACTGACGGCCCCGCGCCTGAGCCCGTTGCCGGGGCTCCCTTCGCGACCCAGGCGTCCGTCGACGCCCTCACCGCGCAGGTGAACCAACTCATGCAGATCCAGATGCAGTTGATGCAGCAGGTGTCGGAGCTGCTCGCCGCCGGACTGCCGGCGGCACCGTCGGACGGCCGGACCGCGGGCGTGACCCGATGAGCACCTCCGGCAGTACCGACCTGACGCGACTCACCGCTCTCGCAGCGAAGATCACCGACCAGATCGCGCAGCTCAAGGCGACGGAGCACGCGCGGCAGGAGCACGGGAGGTCTGAGCACGCGGGGTCTGAACACGAGGGGCCGTCCACCGTTCCGGGACCGGTCCCGGGAGCCGACCCCGACTCCGACCTCGCTCCCGCCCTCGACCCCGCCCCCGCGCCCGAGTCCCGCCATGCCCCCGAGTCCGGCCATGCCGCCGGAGCCCGGGTCCACGGACCGCGGGTGACGGTCTCCCGCGACTCGTCCATGGCGTCGGCGGTGCCCGCATCACGAGGTCATGTCGACGAGCTGGTCGAGCGGTTCACCGCCCGCACGGCCCGCTCCAAGGCGCTCGCCGGCCGCTACCGGCCCGTGCTGGCCGACAGCCGCGCCACGGTCGGCTTCCGCAACTCCACCAAGGAGATGCTCTATCCGCTGGCCGCGCGGCACGCTAAAGGCGCCCGGCTGACGGACGTCGACGGCAACGAGTACGTCGACATCACCATGGGCTTCGGCACCCTGCTCTTCGGTCACGAGCCGGACTTCCTCACCGAGGCCGTGAGCAGCCACCTCTCCCGTGGGCTGCGGCTCGGCCCCCGAAGCCCGGAGACGGGCGAGGCCGCGGAGCTTCTGACGGGGATGACCGGCCTGGAGCGCGTGGCCTTCGCGACGTCCGGCACCGAGGCCAACGCGTCGGCGTTCCGCCTGGCCCGCGCCGCCACAGGACGCTCCAAGATCGTCGTGTTCCACGGTGCCTACCACGGGCACGCGGACGCCACCCTCGGCCGCAGCGTCGGCAAGGGCGCGGACCGCCGGACCGTCCCGCTGTCGCCGGGCGTCCCCGAGGGCGCCATGGCCGACCTGATCGTCCTGGACTACGGGGCTCCGGAGAGTCTCGACACCATCGCCGAGCACGCCGACGAGATCGCGGCGGTGGCGGTCGAGCCCGTGCAGAGCCGCAACCCCTCGCTCCAGCCTGTGGAGTTCGTGCGGAAGCTGCGCGAGCTGACGAGCCGCACGGGCATCGTCCTGCTCTTCGACGAGATGCTCACCGGGCTGCGGCCGCACCCGCGCGGCGCGCAGGAGCTGTACGGGGTCGTGCCCGACCTCGCCACCTACGGGAAGCTGCTGGGCGGGGGCTTCCCCATCGGTGCCGTCGCCGGCCGGGCCGACCTCCTGGACGGCGTCGACGGCGGGCAGTGGCAGTACGGCGACGACAGCTACCCGGAGCGTGAGACGACGTTCTTCGGCGGCACCTACCTCCAGCATCCCCTCGCGATGACGGCCGCCTGCGCCGTGCTGCGGCGTCTGAGCGAGGAGGACGGCGAGGTACAGAGAAGCCTCAACTCCCGTACGGGGCAGCTCACCGACAGGCTCAACCGCTTCTTCGAGGAGGAGGAGTTCCCGCTCAGGGCTGTCCACTACGGCTCCATGTTCCGCTTCGAGCACCGCGCCGACCTGGAACTCCTCTACCACCACCTGGTGTTGCGGGGTGTCTACGTCTGGGAGTGGCGGAACTTCTTCCTCTCCACCGCGCACTCGGACGACGACATCGCCTTCGTGGAGCGGGCTGTCGCCGACTCCCTGCGGGAGCTGCGCGGGGCGGGCTTCTTCCCGCGCCGGAAGGCGGCGCGCACCCCGGCGCGGACGAGCCCCGCCTCCCCGCCGCGGCGTGCCGCACCCGATGTGAGCCTGTACTTCTTCGGCGACTATCCGGAACAGCAGTCCGCCGCCGACGCCTACGACACGATCACGGAGGCCGCCCGCTTCGCCGACGAGCAGGGCTTCCACGCCCTCTGGCTGCCGGAGCGCCACTTCCACTCCTTCGGCGGCGTCTTCCCCAACCCGTCGGTGCTCGCCGCCGCGCTGGCACGGGAGACCGCACGGATCCGCATCAACGCCGGTTCCGTCGTGCTTCCGCTGCACGATCCCCTGCGGGTCGCGGAAGAGTGGTCCGTGGTGGACAACCTCTCCCGCGGCAGGGTCGGCCTGGGCTGCGCCGGCGGCTGGAACGCCCGCGACTTCGCCTTCTTCCCCGAGCGCTTCGGCAGCCACCGGGAGTCGATGTACGAACAGGTCGCGGACGTGCGGGCGTTGTGGAGCGGCCAGGGCCTGCGGAGGCGGACGGGCGCCGACGAGGCGGACCTGAGGATCTTCCCCCGGCCCTTCCAGCGCGAACTCCCCATGTACACGGCCATCGTGGGCAACCCCGAGTCGTACCGTAAGGCGGGCCACCACGACCTGGGCGTCGTCACCAACCTCATGGGGCAGAGCCCCGAGCAGCTCGCCGAGAACATCGCGCTCTACCGCCGGGCCCGGGCCGAGCGCGACCTCGACCCGGACGCGGGCAGGGTCACCGTGCTGCTGCACACCTACCTCGCGGACGACCACGCGGAAGCCCGGGCCACCGCGTACAAGCCGCTCTTCCGCTACATGCGCTCCTCCCTGTCGCTGTTCGGGCAGATGACGAGCAGCCTCGGCCGGCGCGTCGACCTGGCCTCGCTCAGCGAGGACGATCTCGACGCCGTCTTCAGCCGCGCGTACGAGCGGTACTGCGACCAGCGGGCGCTCATCGGCAGCCCGCAGCAGTGCCTGCCGGTAGTGGACGCCCTCCGCGCCGCCGGCGTCGACGAGGTCGCCGCCCTGCTCGACTTCGGTGTGCCGCATCGGGCACTCCTGGAAGGGCTGCCCCGTCTGAACACCCTGCGGCAGTCGCTGCACGGCGACGTCCCGCAGCCCGGCCGTGAAGCGATCAGTGTGCGGCCGTCCGCAGCACAGCCGTCCGCCCGGGAGAGGTCCGGCGGCCCGCCGCCGGTAGAGCCGTCCGCCGGCGAGCTCTCGGAAGGCGCCCCGCTCTCGCCCGGTCAGCGCCGAATCTGGATCCTGGAGCAGCTGCTGCCCGGCCGCTCCGCGTACAACGAACCCGCGGCGATCCCCCTCGACGGCCCCCTCGACACGGACGCGCTGCGCGAGGCGCTGAGCCGGCTGACGGAACGCCACGAGGTGCTGCGGACGGTCTTCCGCACGGAGGCGGCCGAGCCCATGCAGTACGTCCTGCCGCATGCCGCTCCCGAACTCCCCGTCGTCGACTGCCCGGAGAGCAGCGAGGCGGCAGCCATGCGCGAGGCGCTGGCCGAGGAGAGCGAGCGGCGCTTCGACCTCGAACGCGGCCCCCTCTTCCAGACCCGGCTGCTGAGGCTGGGCGAGCAGAGGCACGTGCTCGTCCTCTCCTTCCACCACATCGTCGTCGACGGGGTCTCCGCGGGCATCGTCACGCGCGACCTGTCCGCCCTCTACCGCGCCGCGCGGTCCGGCACGCGGGACGAGCTGCCCGAACTGCCGCTCACCTACCGGGACATCAGCCGTCGGCAGGCGGCGGACGCGCGGGCGGACGATGCCCGCGACGGGGACCTCGCCTACTGGAAGGAGACCCTGAGCGGCGAACTGCCGGTGCTGGACCTCCCCACGGACCGGCCGCGCCCGCCGAGGCCGTCGGCACGGGGCCGGTCCCTGCACCGGACCCTCCCGCCCGAACTCGTGGCAGGGCTGCGGAAGTCGGGCCGCAGCGCCCGGGCGACGCTGTTCATGACGCTCCTGTCGGGGTACGCGGCGATGCTCCGAGAGGTCAGCGGCCAGGAAGACATCGTCATCGGCACACCCGTCTCCGACCGCCCCGAGGGCACCCACGACCTGGTCGGCTTCTTCGTCAACACCCTTGCCCTGCGCCTGGACTGCGGCGGCGACCCCACGTTCCGGCAGCTTCTGGAGCGGGTGCGGAGCACGGCGCTCGACGCGTACGACCACTCGGGGACGCCTTTCGACACCGTCGTCAACGCGGTCGCGCCGCCCAGGGAGGACACCTCCCGCGCGCCCGTCTTCCAGGTCATGGCCGAGTACGAGAGCGGGCCGCCGTTTCTCCTCGACCTTCCCGGCGTCACGGCACGTCCCGCCGCCGTCGGAGCGGACAAGGCGCTGGTGGACCTGACGGTGTACTTCTCGGTGACGGGCGACAGCGTCGAGTGCCGCTTCGAGTACAGCACCGACCTTTTCGACGAGGCGACGGTCGCCGGCTTCGCGGCACGGTTCGAGCGCATCCTCCGCGCAGCCGCGGCTGATCCGTCCGTGCGGCTGGCCGCACCCCGCACTGGGGCTTCGGCGGAGGGCACCGCCCGGCCCGTCGAGGACACCACCGTGCACGAACTCTTCGCCAGGCAGGCCCGGCGGGACCCCGGGCGCCCCGCCGTCTCCGCGGCGGACTGCTCGCTGAGCTACGGCGAACTGGACGAACGCGCGGAGCGCCTCGCGGAGTCGATCCGCGGACTGCCGGTGGACGGCGGGCCGCCGGTCGCGCTGTGGCTGCCGCGCTCCGCGGGGTTCGTCGTCGCCGCGCTGGCCGTCCTCAAGACCGGACGCGCCTGCCTTCCGCTGGATCCGGCGCTCGGGCCGCAGCGCGTGACCGACGTCCTCGAGGACAGCGGGGCCCGCATCGTCCTCACGAACGGCGACGCTCCCGCCCTGCCGCCGCTTCCCGAAGGCGTCACCACGTTCGACACGGGCGGGGCGGCCGATACACCCGCCGGCTCCGCCGGGCAGGCTCTCGCATCCGTTACGGCGGCATCCGACGGGGCCTCGGAAACCTGCTGTCTGATCTACACGTCCGGCTCCGAGGGCAGGCCGAAGGGCATCGGACTCAGCCACCGCGGACTGGTGAACCTCGTCCAGTGGCATCACAGCCGGTTCGGCACCGGCCCCGGCACCCGCGGAGCCGTCGTGTGCAGCCAGAGCTTCGACGCGTCCCTGCTGGAGATCTGGCCCGTTCTGGCGGCGGGCGGCAGCCTCGCCGTCGCCGGGGACGAGGTGCGGCTCGACCCCAGGGCCCTGAGCCGCTGGTACGCACGGGAGGGCATCACCTTCACCATGCTCCCGACGGCGCTCGCCGAGGAGGTGCTGGCCCTGCCCCCGGACCAGCAGCCTCCGCTGCGCCATCTGGTGTGCGGCGGCGAGCAGTTGACGAGGCGCCCGCACGCCGGAGCGCCGTACGGGACGGTGAACGTCTACGGACCGTCGGAGGTCACCGTCCTCGCCACCACGCATACCGTCCCCGCGGTTCCGGCGGACGGAGACGACGGCCCGATCCCCATCGGGTACCCGATCGACAACACCCGGCTGGACGTGCTGGACGCAGAGGGACGGCCCGTCCCCGCCGGAGCTGTCGGGGAGCTGCACATCACCGGGCCGGGGGTGGCGCTGGGCTACCACTCGGACCCGGAACTGACCGCGGAGCGGTTCGTCCCCACCACAGGCGGCGTCCGCTACCGCACGGGCGACCTCGTCGAAGTCCGTCCCGACGGAGCGCTGGTCTTCCGCGGGCGCGCCGACGACCAGGTCAAGATCAGCGGTTTCAGGGTGGAGCCGGCCGAACCGGACCGGGCGCTGCGCGGACTGCCCGGGGTGCGGAACGCGGCCGTGGTGGCCCGCCGCGACCCGCGGCGCGGCAGCCGGCTGGTCGGCTACGTCGTCCCCGAGGACGCCGGCAGGGCAGCGGAACCGTCCTATCCGGCGGAGCTGGAGCGGCAGTTGGACGCGAGGCTTCCGCACTACATGGTTCCCCGGGAGTGGGCCGTGCTGCCCGGACTCCCGCTGAACGTGAACGGCAAGCTGGACCGCTCGGCTCTGCCGCCGGGCACGGTCCCGGCGCTGGCGCCGCCGCGTACGGACGACGCCGGCGCGGCAGCGGGAGGACCGGACGTCGAGGCGACGCTGCGCAAGCTGTGGGCGGACGCCCTCGGCGCGGACACCGAACACCTCGCCGACGACGTGTCGTTCTTCTCCGCAGGCGGCGACTCCCTCAGCGCGATCCGCCTGGTGGGGCGTGCCGTGGAGGAGTTCGCCACCGACTATCCGGTGGTGCGCTTCTTCGAGCAGCCCACGCTCAGAGCGATGACGGGCTACCTCACGGGCAGCCCCGGCCCTTCCGGCACCGGCACCAGCACCGGCACCGATCCCGGCGCCCCCGACCCCGCGGACGCCGGCGCCGTCGAGGAACGCGCACCGGCCACCCGGGAGCAGACCGGCATGGTGATGCGGCACGAGCAGACCAGGGAGCCGCAGGTCTGGAACGTCGCCCTCAGACTGCGGTGCGAAGGCCCCCTGGACGTACCGGCCCTGCGGCGCGCGCTGGAGAAGCTGATCCACCGGCACCACGCGCTGCGCAGCCGGTACGCGTGGGAGCACGCCACAGCGAGCACGAGCACGAGCACGAGCACGAGCCCCGGCCCCGGCGGCGCCCCCGGGGCAGGAGAGCCGGAGCCCGGGCGGGAGTTGTGGCAGGAGGTGCTGGCGCCGCGTCCGGTGCCCCTGCCGGTCGAGGACCTGCGCGAGGTGCCCCCGCCCGAGCGTGCGGAACGGCTCGAGACCGAGTGCGACCGCATCGCGCAGACGCCGTTCGACGTCGCGAGAAGCGTGCAGCCCCGTGTGAGGCTCTTCCGCACGGGAGACGAGAGCTGCACGCTCATGCTCGTCCTGCACCACATCTCGTGCGACGGGTGGAGCGTGAGCGTCCTGCTGAAGGAGTTCGGCACGCTGTACGGCAACGAGGCGGGGCGCCTTCCTCTGCGGCCGCTGCCCGCGCCGACCTCCCAGTGCACCGACTACGCGCGACTGCAAGCGAGTTCGGCCCTGTCGGAAGAGGAGCACCGCCGCCGGGTGGACTTCTGGGCGGACCGGCTCGCCGGCTGCCGGCCGGACAGCGGGCTGCCCGCGGATCATCCCCGTCCCGCCGTGCTGTCCGGGCGGGGAGACACGGCCCACGCGGTCGTGCCGGCCGAACTCTTCGGCGCGCTGCGTGACTTCGCCCGCGAGACCGGGACGACGCCCTACGCGGTGATGCTCGCGGTCCTCGGCCGGCTGCTCCACCTCCGCAGCGGCAGGGAGGAGACCGTGCTGAGCACCGCGTACGCCAACCGCGCGCATCCCAGCACGGACACGCTCGTCACGTGCACCGCCACCATCCTGATCCTCCGGCTGCGCACCGGCGGTGACGAGACGCTTCCCGAGCTGTGCCGCCAGGTGACGTCCGGGTTCGCGGAAGGCGTCGCCAACTTCATCCCGTACGCGCGGATCAGAGAGGGCCTGTCACGGCATCACGGCATCGAACTGCCCAACAGCATCCCCTTGGGGGCGACGTACCAGAACTCGATCGATCTGAGCGTCGACCTGCCGGGCGTGAGCACCGTCGTCACCGATCAGACCGGACTGACGGCCCGCCGCGACTGCAGCTTCAGCTTCCTTCCGTGCCCCGACGGGACGGCCGAGATCCACACCGAGTTCTCGACGGACCTCTACGAGCCCGGAACGGTGGAGGGCTGGCTCGCCGAGTACGCCGGCCTGGCGGACGCCATGCTGCGCGAAGCCCGCGCGCTCCCGCCGCCACGCGCCGAGCCCCCGGCGTGCTGACCCCGCCCGGCGGGCGAAGCGGCCGCCCGCCCGCTCAGCCGTCCGCCGTGCCTGGGCCGTCAGCCGCCCCTGCGCCGTCCGTCGCGGATGCGCCCTCCTCGACGGCTTGCTCGACGCCCTCGTCGACGGCTTGCCCGACTGCTTCCTCGACGCGTTCGCGTACCCACGAGAGGAAGTCCCGTACGGCGGCGCCGGGGAGGGGATCCGGGGAAGAGCGCGGCCGCTCGAAGCTGCGCACCGCGGCCTCGATGAGCGGCCGGAACTCCTCCTCGGCCGCGGCGATCCGGCGTGCCGCGGCGCGCTTGGCCGTCCAGCGTCCCGTGCGGCAGAAGACGACCGAGCGGCAGCCGTTGAGCACGCGGTTGTCGGCGAGGTGCCCCTCGCCGTCGGTGTGCTCGCGGACGGACGCGAGGAGCGCGGCCAGCACCTCGGAGCGCGCCGGTGCGGCGACGGCCTCCCGCGCGGGACGTCCGTACAGCCGGAACCCGGACTGGCGGGCGACCGAGCGGTCGATGACGTACCAGAAGGCAGGGGACTGCGAGGGGTCGAAACCCGCCCGGTTCGGCAGCAGGGGACCGGTGTTGAGGTCCAGCAGGTACCCGGCCCCGCCGGAGGGCCGGCTCACGGCGTCCGCACCGTAGACCACCAGTTCCAGGCCGGGTGCCGGGCAGTGCAGACCCGGGTGGGAGAGGGCGTCGGCGAGGTCGCGCAGCGCGGAGTGGGGCAGCGTGGGCTCCACGACGACCGTGACGTCCACGTCGCTGCGGCCGTGCCGGTAGTCGCCGAGCGCGAGGGAGCCGACGGCGAGGACGCTCACGAGCCGCTCACCGCACACGCCGCGGGTACGGGCGACGAGTTCGTCCAGGTAACCGCGGAGTTCGCCCGGGAGGGGCCGCCGTTCTTCGCTGCTGCCGGTCACCCGCCCAGTATCCACACCGTGATCGAAGCCGGCGAAGGCGGCGAAGACCGTGGCCGCTCAGCGCTTCCGCCGGCCGGAGCCCGGTCGCCGTCAGCGCCCGGTCCGGATCAGCGCGGCCTCGTCCGACGGGCGACGTACGGCGGCCGGCGGGGTGGTGGCCTCCGCAGCCCGCTGCGGCTGCCCGGGGGCCGGCACCTCGATGGTGCAACCGGGCAGGTTCCTGGCGAACCGCCAGCCTCCGCAACCGAGTTGGAGCCGGAGATCCCAGGTGCCGGGCGCGAGCGGCCGGCCGTTGTCGGCCGACGACGGGTCGACGGTGAACTCGGTCTCGAACCGCAGAACACACAGGTCCCGTCCGTGGTCCGCACCGGGCAGGCGTGCGGCCAGCCATGCCGGCAGCCGCAGCCGCAGCCGCCGGGCGGCCCGGGCCGTCGCCTCCGCCGCCCGTGAACGCCTCCGCAGGGGCTCTTCGACCACGCGGTGGTCCAGGGGCACGCTCAGGACGGTGCCGCCCTCGCGGTGCCTGAGCAGGCCGCGTACGTTACTGCGCCGCACCGCCTTGGTGAAGTCGGCCGCCTCGGCGGCCCCCGGTACGGCGGCGACGCTCGGCGGCAGGCGCAGCACGTAGCGGCCCTGGTCGCGGTGGAAGGCCAACGGCCGGGCGCCTGCCCGCTGTTCGCGCTTGCGGACCAGCCGCGAGTCGCATGTGACGGTGAGCCGCCCGCCGTCCCACTCGGCGCGGCTGACGTGCGGCCGGTGGTCGATCCCGGACTCGAACCGGGCCTGCCTCTCCAGCGGTGCGAGCTCACCGTGCCGGGCGAGAGCCGCGACGATCCTCAGCCGGGTGGGAAGTGACGAGTCGGCCTGGAGCGGCATGTCGGCGGCCAGCGCCCCGACGGCGTCGAGCCATTGCTGCCGGCGGCCGCGGGGCTGGTCGAGCAGGCTGCGTCCGCCGAGCCGGGCGAGCGCCTTCTTGCCGTACCAGTTGGCGGCCAGACGGTAGCGGTGGCGGTCCGGGGTGACGCGGGTGCCGGGTGCGTCCAGGATGTCGAGCACCTTGCGGATGCTGTCGGTGTAGGGGCCCGGTTCGATGGTCCGGTAGCTGATGTTGTGCTCGTCACCCTCGTGCTTCACCCAGTGGTAGCAGGTGTAGTCGTGGACTGTGGCCACACGGTCGGTGAGGAGATAGGCGCGCAGGGTGAACATGTGGTCCTCGAGCCGCACTTGTCCCTCCTCGAAGCGCAGCTCGTTCCTCTGAAGGAAGTCGCGGCGGAAGAGCTTGTGCACGGTCATCGAGGCGAGCAGCGCCACGTCCGAGCGCAAGTCCGCTGCGGAGAGGGGTCGTTCGAAGAGGGCGTGGGGGGCGCGGCGTCCGTGTCCGGCGACGCGGCCGACCACGATGTCCGCGCCGGTCTCCCGGGCCCGCCCGTAGGTGCGTTCAAGGGCCTCGGGGGCGAGCCAGTCGTCGTCGTCGACGAAGTAGACGAACTCTCCCCGCGCGGCGTCCATACCGATGTTGCGCGGCCTGCCCGGCCAGCCGGAGTTCGGGGTGCGGATCACGCGTACTGTCCGGCCGGCCCCCCGGCGGGCAGCCTCGGACTCCAGCAATGCGGGCGTGCCGTCGGTGGAACCGTCGTCGACGTAGACGACCTCGAAGTCCGTGCGGGGCAGCGTCTGGGCGAGGAACGAGCGCAGTCCGGCCAGGACCGTCCCGCCGGTGTTGTGGGTGGGAACGACGATGCTGACCTTGAGCGGTGTCCTGCCATCTGCGGGCGCTGTGGTACGCAATGCGGCCTTTCGGACGGGACGTGCCTTTACCTGTCTTCCTGACCGCACGTTACGTATCGAAGGTTAAGAGCATGCAACGGGTCAGAAGGGGCGTCGTGAACGGTCGCGCTGTGCAGGCCCTCTCCGTGCACTGTCCGCCCGCGCACAGCACGGGTGCCACGCTTCCCGCCGGGGAATCCGTGGCCTGCCTCACTCCCGTCAGGGCCGGGCGGAGGAGCCGGGCGCGGAGGACGCGCGAGCCAGAACACAGTCGAACTCGACCACCCGCCCGGTGCCCTCCTCCCGCGTGACCGGGTACAGACCGGTGATCCCGAAACCGGCCTCCTCGTACGCGGCGATGGCCTCGGTCATGTGGGGACTGCCCTCGTACAACTGCAACGCGGCCACTTCGGACTGCATCCCGACGTACTCGCCGAGCCGCTCACCGGCGCCGGCGAAGACCTCCATGTCGAAGCCCTGCGTGTCCATCTTCAGGAACGGCCTGGGATCCGCGAGCCCCTCCAGGGCCTCGTCCATGACCTCGTCCAGACGCTCCACCTGCACCTGCGCCGTGCGGGTGTCGGCGAACCGCCTGTAGCGCCGCTGTCCGTACGCGCTCGGCTTCAGCAGCGAGTTCATGGTCTTCCAGCCCAGGTGCATGCTCTGCACGGATGCGCTGCGCCCCAGTGCGCAGGGGCGTACCCACCAGTCCGGGTCCCTCTCGGCTGCCTTCCGCAGCCCGGCCAGGGGGTCGGGAACGGGTTCGAAGGAGACGATCCTGCCCCGGTAGCCCGACTCGCGGAGTTGCCTGCCGTACTGCCCGCGGTTGGCGCCCACGTCGATGACGCAGTTCACCTCGTAGTTGACCAGGAATTCGGCGACGTGCCGGGCGCACAGGGCACTCGCCGCCGCCTTCCGCAGGCCCCACCCCTCGGCCGGCGCACGGGCGCCCCGCCGTACGCCTCCGACCAGCCACGTGTCGGCGCTCACCTTCGTGGCGCTGTACCGGCCGCGCCGCGAGATCACGGCCGCACCCGGGCCGAGGTCGAGTACCTGCACTCCCAGCCGAGGGAGCGCACCGAGCGCCTTCCTGAACACAGTTGCCATGTCGTTCGAGGCTAGGTTCATGCTCGGCGTCCCTGTCAAACCGGGGGCGGGGCCCTGCTCCCGCACACGCGGTGCGTCCGTCCCGGCTGCCGCGGACGGCCAGGGTCACCGGTGTCTTCGGAGCCCGCCGTGCCGGTGTCATCGCCCGCAACCCTGTTCGGTGCCCGCCGTGCACCGGTACGCTGCGCCGCAATTGCTGAGCATCGCGGAGGCGTGCGGTATGGGGGAGCCGGCATTCGGAGTGCTGGGGGCGCTCAAAGTGCGGGCGGACGGTGAAACCGTCCGCATCGGCGGGCCCAAGCCGCGAGCCGTCCTCGCCACGCTGCTGCTGCAGCCCGGCGGGTTCGTCTCGCTGGACCTGCTGACGGAAGTGCTGTGGCCGGGAGGCGCGCCGCGGTCCGCGGTCGCCAACGTCCGCACCTACGTCCGCACGTTGCGGCAGGCGCTGTCCGAGGCGGGGGTCGTGGCCGACGGGTTCCGGACCGAGGCGTCCGGCTACGCGTTCGACGTCGAGCCCGGCGACCTCGACCTGCTCCTCTTCGAACAGCGGCTGGAGCGTGCCCGCGCCGAACGCGAGGACGGCGACGACGCCGCCGCGCTGCGTGCCTACGAGTCGGCGCTCGGCCTGTGGCGCGGCAGCGTGCTGCAGGACGTGCCGTCGAGCGTGGTGTGGGACCCGGAGATCGCGAGGATCGAGGGGCTGCGGTCGGTCGCCGTCGACGAGTGCCTGGAGGTCCGGCTGCGGCTGGGCGACTACGCCTCCCTCGTCGCCGATCTGCGGTCCCGGCTGGCCGAGGACCCGCTGCGGGAGGACCTGTGGCGGATGGTGGTGCAGGCGCTCCGCGACTCCGGCCGGACCGCCGAGGCCCGGTCCGCGTACGCCGAGGCCGAGCGCATCATCGCGGCGGAGCTGGGGATCGAACCGAGCGCCCCGCTGCGCGCCATGGGGGAGGAGATCAACGGGTACGCCGCCGCGCGCCGCCGCACCGCCGAAGCCGTGCCCGTGTGCCAACTCCCCATGGACGTACCGGACTTCACCGGACGCGCCGACGAGATCGGCCTGCTGGAGCGCTTGCTGTCGGCCGCCGGCCGCCAGCCCGTCGTCGTGGTCGTCTCGGGCCCTCCGGGGTCCGGGAAGTCGACGCTGTCGGTGCACGTGGCGCACCGTGTCCGCGAGTCGTTCCCCGACGGGCAGCTCTTCGTCGACCTGGGAGGGACCAGCGGCCGGCCGCGCGAACCCGGCGACGTGCTGGCGGAGATGCTGCGCGGTCTCGGAGTCATCGACAGCACCATCCCGTCCGAGACGGGCGAGCGGGCGGCGCTGCTGCGCTCGCGTCTGGCGCAGCGGCGTTTCCTCATCGTCCTGGACGACGCCGCCGCCGGCTCGCAGGTCCGCCCCCTGCTGCCCGGCACCGGGGGCTCCGCGGTACTCGTCAGCTCCCGCCGGCGGATGCCGGCGCTGCCGGCGCACCACACGCCGCTGGGGGTGATGGACCGCGACGACGCCCGCGCCCTCTTCGGTGCGGTCGTCGGAGCGGACCGGGTGCGCCTCGGCGGGGACGACGTCGACCGGGTGATCGCCGCCTGCGGTTCGCTGCCGCTGGCCGTGCGGATCGCGGGCGCCCGGCTGGCGAACCGCCCCGGCTGGGCCGTCGGTGCGCTGGCCGACTCCCTGCACGACGAGCGGGGGCGCCTGGACCGGCTCCAGACGGGCGAGATGGAGGTGCGGGCCAGCGCGGAGCTGAGCTACCGGCAGCTCCCCGCCCCCGCCATGAGGATCTTCCGCGCCTTCGGGCAGCTCGCCGACGTCGCCGTGGCGGGCTGGACGGCGGCGGTGGTGACGGGCAGCCCCGACGAGGCGTCCGCAGCCCTGGAGACGCTGCTCGACGAGCATCTGGTCGAACTGGCGGGGACGGACGGCGTCGGACTCCAGCGCTACCGCATGCACGAACTCCTGCGCTGCTACGCCCGGGAGCTTGCCGTGGCGGACGGCCGCGAGGAGCGGAAGCGGCAGCAGCTGCTCGTCACCGACGCGCTGATCGGCCTCGCGCGTACCGCCAACTCCGCGATGCCCAACCGCTTCCTCGGGGTGCTCGGCGAGCCCGCGCCCCTGACCGGGCCGGAGGCCGCGCTGGCGGAGACCGTACGGGCGCGGCCCGTCGAATGGTTCGAGAGCGAACGCCGCCTCCTCGTCGGCGCCGTCGGCGCCGCCGTCCGGCTCGGCGAGACCGGCCGGGCAGCCGACCTCGCGATCGAGATGGCCAGCTTCTTCGACATGCGCGGCTACTACGGCGACTGGCGCAGCACCCACCAGCTCGTCCTCGAGGCGATGCCCGGGCAGTCCTGCGTGCGTGCGGCGGCGCTGCTGCGCAACATCGGCCAGCTCCACCTCTACCAGGACCGGTACGCCGAGGCGCTGGAGTGCTTCGACCGGTCGCGCGCGATCTTCGCGGGGCTCGGGCATCTGCCCGGTGAGGCGGTGGCGGCGGCCGGTGCCGGGTCGGTGCACCGGGTCGTCGACGAACTGGACGCCGCGCTCGACGCGTTCGTCGACGCGCTGCGCGCCTTCGGCCAGGCCGGCGACCGGCACGGCGAGGCGGTGGCCCACAACGCGATCGCCTCGGTGTGGCTGGAGCGCAAGGACCCCGAGGCGGCGGCCGGCTGGCTCGACGGTGCGCTGGAACTCTCCCGCGAGGTCGGTGACATGCACCGCGAGGCGCAGGTGCGCCGCCGGATCGCCGAACTGCACGAGCTGCGCGGCGAACCGGGGGTGGCGCAGGCCGAACTGGAGCGCGCGCTGGGCATCTTCGACGATCTGGCCGACACGCACTGCGCCGCCTACGTGCAGCAGAGCATCGGGGAGCTGTGCCTGCGTCAGGGCAACGCCAGGGAGGCGTCGGCACTGCTGACCGGTGCGCTGGCCGTGCAGCAGCAGCTCGGGGACCGGCGCGCGGAGGCCCGTGTGGCGTGCCTGCTGGGCGAGTTGCACCACGCGACGGGACGGGACCAGACCGCCCGGCGCTACTTCCACCGCTCCCTGTCCACGTGGCGCCGCCTCGACGCGCGCGACCAGGCCGAGCTGGTGGACGCGAAGCTGCGGTCGCTGCGCTGACGGGCGCGGTGGAACCAGGCGCGACGGAACCAGGCGCGACGGAAACAGGCGCGGTGCGGACACGGCTCGCCGGCCGTGCCCGCACCGCCGGCTCCCCGCCTGCCCGCCCCTCCGCGCGTTGCGGCGGCGGGCGGTCAGTCGGCGCGGGACGTCAGCACCCGTTCTTGCTGACCTGGAAACGCGTGGTGAAATCGGGGTACTTGACGCCCTGGACCACGGAGACGACGGTGCTCCCGCCGTGTATCTGCTCGTAGTGCAGGTGCGGCGAGAGCTCGTACTTCGCGGAGGTCTTCCCGACCTTGCCGATGAGCTGGCCGGCCTTGACGGTGGCGCCCTTCTGCACGGCCCGGGTCTTCAGGTGGGCGTAGCGCGTCTGCCAGTCATTGCCGTGGCCGATCACGATCGTGTTGCCGTAGCCGGTGGTCTTGGAGTAGTACGAGTCGAGGACCTTGCCGCCGGCGCTCGCGAGCACCTTGCGGCCCAGGTCGTCGGGGGTGCCTGCGGCGTTGTAGTGGTTCCAGTCGATGGAGTGCCCCGGGCTGTGGCCCTCCCAGTTGGCGCCGCGCCATCTCTGGCCGCACTTGAACGGCATCTTGAAGGCCGGCCGTGCCGCCAGCGTCTCTTCCGAAGAGGTGGTCTCCCCCGCCTGCGCGACGGCGAGCGGAGCCGCGACCACCACGGCGGCGGCCACGCCAACGGCGGCCAGCGTACGGCGCGTTCGCTTCTGCATGTTCTCTCCTTCTCGGCTGGTGACCGGCTGATTGAAGGAGGCGGGCATACAAACCGGATACAACCCCGGGGCCGAGGGGGCCGTGGGGACAGAGCGGAGCCGGGGCCCGGGGCCGCGGCGCGTACGCCTGCCGCGGAGGCGCCGAGGAGAATTGCGCGGCATTGGCTTGAAATCAGGTGCGCCGACGCCGCGACCGGTGGCCGCTTATAGCCTGCGAGGGAAATGGGAATTGCGGCCGCACCCGCTTCGCCGGGGAATCCGCAATTCCGCCAGGGGGGAGTCGAAGGGGTTTTTCATGGTTGAACAGCGTGAAGCGTCGCCGTTGTCGGATCCGGGTATCGTGTCCGACCCCTATCCGGTTTATGCTGATCTCTCGGAGCGCGAACCGGTGCACTGGTGCGAGGAGTTGGACGCCTGGGCCCTGCTGAGACACGCCGACTGCGCCGCAGCGCTCATCGACCCCCGCTTCAAGGCGGAGCGTATGGGAAACGTCCTCGGTGCGAAATACCCGGGCCGGTCGCTGCCGCCCGACAGCATCTACCACCGCTTCACCAAGAACGTCATGATGTACACCGATCCGCCGCTCCACGACGCGCTGAAGAAATCCACGCTTCCGGCATTCACGCGCGCCGCCCACGAGCATTACAGCCGGGTCATCGAGAGCGTGGCGTCCGAACTGGTCGCCTCGGTGCCGAGGGGGACGTCGGAGCTCGACGCCGTTCCCGCGCTCGCCGCCGAGCTGCCCGTACGGGCCGCCGTCCGTGCCTTCGGAGTCCCCGAGGAGGACCTGGAGTTCGTCGTGCCGCGGGTGGACACCGTCATGACGTACTGGTCGGGGCCGCGGGACCAGCCCGTCGGGCTCGACGAGCTGCTGAACGTCCTGGACGGGCTCCACGACTACGCGGAGGAGCTTCTGCTGGGGAGGCGGGGCAGGGTGCTGCCGGAGACGGTCATCGCCCGTCTCGGGGAGAGCGCACCGGACGACGCCGACTGCACGCCGCAGCAGACGGTCCATCAACTGGTGCTGCTGCTCATCGCGTTGTTCGCGCCCACGACCCCGGGCTCCGCGAGCAGCGGCATGCTCGCCTTCGCGTCGAACCCCGCGCAGATCGACCGGTTCCTCTCGGACCCGGCGTGCGCCGGTAACGCGGCCAGTGAAGTGGTCCGCTACAACGCCTCGAACCAGTTCACCTGGCGCGTGGCGTCGAGCGCCGTCGACGTGGGCGGCGTGCGCATCGAGGAGGGGCAGAGCGTCGCGCTGTTCCTGGGGGCGGCCAACAGGGACCCCCGGGTGTTCGAGCGGCCGGACTCCTTCGAACTCGACCGGCCGAACAGCGGCAAGCACCTGTCGTTCGGTGCGGGCCCGCACTCGTGCCTCGGGAAGCAGATCGCCGCCTTCGAACTCAAGTGGTTCTTCACGGCGTTGCTCGCCCGGTACCCGCGGATCAGACTCGCGGGCGAACCCGTCTGGAACCCGAACCTGGAGTTCCGGTCCCTGCGTTCGCTGCCGGTCAGCCTCAACTGACGTTCCGGCCGGGGCTTTCGCGCCGGCGGTGCCGCCGGGCTCACTCCTCGGGCGGCACCGCCTGCTCGGACCAGATCACCTTGCCGTCCCTCGTGTAGCGGGTGCCCCAGCGCTCCGCGAACTGGGCGACGAGGAAGAGGCCGCGCCCGCCCTCGTCGGTCGTGGCCGCGTAGCGCAGATGCGGCGAGGTGCTGCTGGTGTCGGAGACCTCGCAGATCAGGCTGCGGTCGCGCAGCAGGCGGACGCGGATGGGCCCGGTCGCGTAGCGGATGGCGTTGGTGATCAGTTCGCTGAGGATCAGCTCCGTGACGAACGCGACGTCGTCCAGCCCCCATTCGGCGAGCTGCGCGGTGACCTGCCCGCGTACGCCGGCCACCGCTGCGGGGTCGGACGGCACCTCCCACTCGGCGACCCGCCCGGCCTCCAGCACCCGCGTACGGGCGACGAGCAGGGCGATGTCGTCGCTCTGGCGCTCGGGACGCAGGGCGCCGAGGACCGCGTCGCACGTCTCCTCGGCCGACTCCCGCGCCTGGGACAGGGCGTCGCCGAGCTGCCGCAGCCCGGTGTCGATGTCCTGGCCGCGGCGTTCCACGAGGCCGTCGGTGAAGAGGACGAGCCTGCTGCCCTCCGGCAGCCGCAGCTCCGTCGACTCGTACGGGCGGCCGCCGATGCCGAGGGGCAGCCCGGGAGGCACGTCGGGGAACTCCACCGTGCCGTCGGGCCGTACCAGCGCCGGCGGCGGGTGGCCTGCGCTGCCGAGGACGCAGTTGCGCGAGACGGGGTCGTAGATCACGTAGAGGCATGTGGCGCCGGTGACGGTCTCGTCGTCGCCGGCGGTCACCGAGTCCTGGTCGATGCGGACGACCAACTCGTCCAGGTGGACCAGCAGTTCCTCGGGCGGCAGGTCGAGGGCGGAGAAGTTGTGTACGGCGGTGCGCAGCCGCCCCATGGTGGCGGCTGCGTGCAGTCCGTGCCCGACGACGTCGCCCATGACGAGAGCGACGCGGGCGCCGGGCAGCGGGATGACGTCGAACCAGTCGCCGCCGACGCCGGCCTGCGCCGGGAGGTAGCGGGAGGCGACCTCGACCGCGGTCTGCTCGGGAAGCGCCCGCGGCAGCAGGCTCCGTTGCAGGGCGACCGCCATGCCGTGCTCCCGCGTGTAGCGGCGCGCGTTGTCGATGGACACCGCGGCGCGGGCGGCCAGTTCGGCGGCGAGGGAGCGGTCGTCGTCGTCGAAGGGCTCGGGCTTCTCCGACCGCCAGAACGTGACGACGCCCAGCAGGACGCCCCGCGCGCTCAGCGGCGCCGCGATCAGCGAGTGGATGCCGTAGTCGACGACCTGGGCGGCACGCGCGGGGGCGACCGCCTGCCACCCGGGGGAGTCCGCCAGCCGCGGTTCGAGCACGGCCCGGCCGCTGCTGAAGCTGCGGGCCTGCGGCGAGGACGGGACGAAGGTGATGACCGAGTCCACGGGGAAGAGCGGCGGATCGGTGCGGATTCCGCCGAAGGCGGTACGGCGCATCCTCATGCTGCTGCCGCCGGACTCCCCTTCGCCGCCGCGCGGATGCGGCTCGTCCCCCCGGAGGACCAGCTCGTCCAGGTCGACGGTGACGTAGTCGGCGAAGCCCGGGACGGCGACCTGCGCGACCTCCTCGGCGGTACGGACCACGTCGAGGGTGGTGCCGATGCCGCCGCTGGCGTCGTACAGCAGCCGCAGCCGCTTGCGCACCATGTCGACGCGGCGGGAGAGGAGGCGCAGCTCGGTGGAGTCGCGGAACGTGGCGACCCAGCCGGGCGGCCCTCCGCCGCGGTCCGTGGGGCGGCTGTTCACCGACAGCAGCCTGTGCCCGGCGGGCAGCACCTCGTCGGTGGCCATCCGTCCGGAGGCCAGCAGTTCGCTCGTCCGCGGCTCCAGGCCGAGTTCGCCGACGGGGCGGCCCTGCGCTCCGGGCGGCAGGCCGAGCAGCCGGACGGCCTCGTCGTTGGCGAGGAGCAGCCGCCCGTCGCCGTCGATGATGACGACGCCCTCGTGGACCGCGTGGAGGACAGCGTCGTGGTGTTCGTACATGCGGGTCATCTCGAGGGGGCCCAGGCCGTGCGTCTGCCTGCGCAGCCGCCGGCTCACCAGCGCCGTCCCTCCCGTGGCGAGCAGCAGGGTCGCGGCGGCCACGCCGAGCACCAGCGGAAGCTGCCGGTCGACGATGCCGCTGACCTTCTCCACCTTGATCCCCGCCGAGACGAGCCCGACGACGGAGCCGTCCGCGTCGGTCACGGGGACGACCACCTGGACGATCCGCCCGATGGTCCCCTCGACGGTCTCCGAGTGGACCTTCCCGCGGAGCGACGGCCCGATGTCGCCCACGAACTTCTTGCCGATCCTGTTCCTGATCGGGTGGGTGAAGCGGACGCCGTCGGTGTCCGTCACGACGACGAAGTCGACTCCCGATCCCTTCCGGGCCGCTTCGGCACGCGGCTGGAGCAGGGCGGTCGGATCGGGCGAGCGGAGGGCGGAGACCATCCCCGGGGAGTCGGCGAAGCCCTCGGCCACGGCGAGCGACCTCTCGCGGGCGGCCACGGTGCCGTGCGTACGGGCCTGCAGCACCAGCGCACCGACAGCGGCCAGGACGAGCAGCAGGATCACCGCCACCTGCAGGACGAACACCTGCCGGGCGACGCTCCCCTCGCTCAGGGGCGACCACCGGCCCGGCGAGCGGGGACCGGCCGCGTCGTCGCGTGCCGGCGGGGACAGGGACCGGAGACGTCTCAGCGGCCCGGCCATCCCGATCCCTCCACCTGTCCCTCTTCTCCGTCGAAGGTGATCCATCCCTCATGCTGGCTGGCGAAACCGTGCCGGGCCAGTCCTGCGAGGGTGACATCCGCCCCGCCCCGCGGCGTGGCCGGAGCCTGCCTCCGTACATCTCCGGATAAACGCGGCGGTGGGGAGAGATCGTCGCTACCGACCAGTAGCCGGGAGTTCCCCTTCCGGTCATGATGGGACGCGAGCATGCGAAGGGCCCTTCGCCGACCCGGAGTCGGGCCTTCCCAGCCGGTCCTGCGACTCAGGAGCCCCCCATGCATGGACGCAATCGGAGAACGCGCGTCGCGGTCGCCCTCGCCGGGGCGACCGCGGCCGTCGTGACGGCCATGACGGCCGGCGCGGCGCCCGCCACCGCCGACGCCACCGGCCCGGACGGGTCCGCGAAGCCCGTCGTGCAGACGGCGCCCCGCACCGCCGCCGCCGGTGAACGCCAGGGCGACGGCCGCACCGCCGCGGCGGACGTGGACTACGAGACCTGGAAGCGCGACGTCTCCGCCGTCACCGACGAAGCACGCCCGTACCTCGAGGACCGCATCGACAAGGGTTCCGGGGAGAAGATGGCCGTGGTGCTCGACATCGACAACACGTCGCTGGAGACGGGCTTCCACCCCATCTGGGAGTACCCGACGCCTCCCGTCGAGCAGACCCTCGAACTCGCCCGCTACGCCGACTCCCGCGGCGTGGCCGTGTACTTCGTGACCGCACGTCCCGGCATCATCTACTCGCTCACCGAACACAACCTGAAGGAGGCCGGGTTCCCCATCGCCGGCCTGTACGTGCGGGACCTGCCCGACATCTTCGACGAGGTCAGCAAGTACAAGACCGCGAAGCGGGCGGAGATCGAGGCCAAAGGCTTCACGATCATCGCCAACATCGGGAACACCCCCACCGACATGGTGGGCGGCCACGCCGAGAAGACATTCAAACTCCCGGACTACGACGGCGAGTTGAGCTGACGTCAGGTACCACCACGCGCGCCTGCCTCGTCGGGCCCCTGCGCCTGTTCACCGGCATGTCTCCGGTGACGCGCAGGGGCCCGTCCTGCTTCCGGGTTCTGCTTCGTGCGGCGTGCTTCCCGCACTCCTGCGACGTGCTCTCCCCCAAGTGCTGTCCGGGGCGCGCTTCTTGTGACGCGCTGCTCGTCACGCCCTGCCGGTGACGCCCTGCCGGTGGTGCCCTGTCGGTGACGCCCTGCCGGGAGAGCGCACGGTGTCCCTCCCTCCCGGCGGCTGCCGTCGGGGCGTGTCAGAAGGCGAAGAGGCTCCGGCCGGACTTGTTCAGCATGCAGGAGTTGGAGAAGGCGTGCTCCCAGGAGACCCGCTTGCCCTCCCACACGCCGTCAGCGGTGACGACGACCGGGTCCCAGATCCTGGTGCACACCGGCCCTGCCGCGTCGCTCCCGACAAGCTTCTGCAACTCCCCGCCCACGGACCGGACTTCGTCGCACGCCGCCGCGCCGGCGGGGTGGGTGCCGCTCGCCGAGGGAGCGCAGTTCAGCACGGCGGCGCGCTGGACTCCCGCGCTCGCCGCGTCCGTGCCCTTGCCGACCGTCAGTACGAGGGCGGAGGGGGAGTACAGGCTCTTCGCTCCGGCGGAGTCGGCGTGTGCGACACCGCTCCCGGCGCTCGCCAGGCAGCCGACGGCGAGGGCGGCGGAGGCTCCCAGAGCTTTGACGCTGAACCGCATTTCGAACACTCCTTGGGTCGGTTCCACGAATATCGGACGGCTGGACTCTTGCGCATGTTGTGCGCGGACGCACATCGGACGATCACTTTCCGGTCGCCGGGTGCGTTCCTGCCGTGGGCCGGCTGGTGATCGGGGCAGTTCAGAGGGGGTGCGAGGGGCATCCGGGACATGTCCTTCATGTGAGGGGAATACGGGTCGTTCAACTGAAAACGACCTTCTGAGCTGCGGCCGACGCTCCGAGGTGCGTCTCCGGGGCGTCGCGGAACGTCGCATCTCGGCTGGAAAGCACTGCTTCCGGGTGGTTCTTCCTCGGCAGGTTGACGCCGCCCCGGGTGCCGGGCCGTGCCGGTCTGCCTGCCGGGCACCGCCCTCCTGTGTGCCGGGCGCCGCCGTTCCGTGGTGGCCGGCCGGTGCCGAAAACGAGTGGGAGCGGGCGGCGGGAGCGCTTACTCTCCCGTTCACGACGACCAGGAAGAGGGCGGAGCGGACATGTCCGAGGAACCGGGTGTCTTCGAGGTGCGGCTGGGGATCTGTGCGACCCGGGAGCAGGCCGAAGAGGTCAAGGAGCGCATCGTCAGGATGCTCTGCCCGGATCCCGGCCACCCGCCGCCCTGCCCGATCCCGTGGTCGGTGATGCTCAGCGAGGGCCCCGAACTGGAGGAGGACGGGCTCTACGACGACCTGCTGGAGCAGGCCCGTATCGAGCGGCCTGGGACCGGGCGGGAGTAGCGGGTCCGCGTCCGCGCCGGGTCTCCCGCGGGCTCGCGCGCCGCTCCAACGTGGTTCTCCCAGGGCGCAGTTGTGCCGTTTCGCGCCCCGACGGCCGCCAAATCGCGTCGCTGCGCAGGCCCGTCGGCAGCTCACCGGTCATGTCCGCCCTGACGGGGGTTCCTTGAGTGTCCGTAAATCGGCTGACCCGTATGGACGTGCGACGAATCCGCGAGTACCGTCCTCGCGTTCGGTCGTAAGGGCTTGCGGTTCGAGCCCGAGGTATCGCGACGGTGCTTCCCGCGGGTGTCCCCGAAGGGGCACGCGTCGCCCCCCACAGAGGAGATACTTGTCATGACCACGATCTTCCGAAGACTGGCCGGTGCCGCCGCCGTCGTCTTCGCCCTGGTCTTCGCCTTCCCCGTGTCGGCCAGTGCCGCCGAGGCGGGAGACGCGGCCCGCCCGGCCGCCGCCCAGGCCCTGCAGCTCTCGGCCGACCCGACGCCGTCGGAGGGCTTCAAGACCGGGGACCTCACCGACGCTCCGGCGCCGGACGTCAAGGAGCGCGACGCCCGGGTCCCGGCCTGGAGCTACCACATCACCGCCTCGTGCGCGGGCTACGAGGGCGCGATACGCCAGGGCGCCAACTTCTGGGGCAGCGGCACCGAGACCTCCGGCAGCGGAACGCCCGTCGAGTGCACCGGCGGCTACATCGAGGGCTGTGGCGGCGGCGGCAACGTCGTCGGATGCAACTGGGGACAGGGGCAGCGGATCATGCTGTCCACCATCGTGAGCGACTTCGGTCTGCTCGCGGCCCACGAGTTCGGCCACAACTGGTACGGGCACTCCGACCCGGGCTGTGCGAACTGGGCCAGCGCGTACGAGGTCATGCGACCGACCATGTGCTGACCGTCCGATCACGGAGCGGGCCGGACGCGCGTCACGCGGGTCCGGCCCGCTCTGCCTGTGCCGGCGGGCCCGCGGGACCGCCCGCGGGTCGGCCCGGGTGCGCCGTCACGCGCGGAAGCCGCCTGCTCCAGGCCGCTCCGCGCATGGCATTCTTGTCCGTCACGCACATTTCGCGCCGGGGGGTGCCGTATGGATGCGCGAGCCACGTCGTCCGCGGGCGGCGAGGAGAGACCGCGGAGTCCGGGGGAGGAGCCGCGGACCACCGGGGAGGAGCCGGAGGGTTCCGGTGAGGCACCGCGGCGGGAGCCCGGGCAGGGGTCGCGGCAGGAGCCCGACGGGAACAAGCGCTACCTGCGCATCCTCTTCGCCGTCTACGCGGTGCTGCTGACGATCGCGTTCTGCGTGGCCGTGTGGGCTCAGCGCGTCGAACACGACTTCGCGGCGGCCGTGACGGCGCTGGGTGCCGTCTTCCTGCTCGTGCCGACGGTCGAGGTCGCCGCCAAGAGGGACGAGCGGCACGACACGACGCAGCACAGGCTGGAGTTCCTCAAGGCGCTGACGACGGCGGTGCTGGTGGCGGGCCTCGTGTGGTTCACCCTCGCGGCGCTTCCCGAGGACGTCACCCGCAGCACGGAGCTGAAGGGCGGTCAGGGGCTCCGGCCGGGCGGCACGGCGCAGTTGACGGTGGACGCGAAGCCGCGCGGACACGACGAACTGAGCGTCACCCTGGCGGCCCGCGACGAGACGGCGGGCGCGACCTCGTGCCTCCCCGGCAGCCGGCTGGAGTTCGGCGGGGAGGACCTCGCGCAGCCGGTCACCGTCCGGCTGGCGGGCGAGGTGACGGCGGTCCTCCCGCTGGACGCGGCCGGGCCGGGTGTCGCCGTCGACGTCACCCTTCTCGCCGGCGACGGCTGCCAGTTGACGCTCACCGGCAAGCAGACCCGCTACAAGTGACCAGAAGGAGCTTCCCGATGTCCGCTGCCTCCCGACGTCTGCCCGCCGTGCTCTTATGCCTCGCGGCGCTCGCCACGGTCTCGGCCGCCTGCGACGGAGGCGGGTCCGGCGGAGCATCCGGTGGCCCCGGCGAGACGCCTTCCCAGTCGGCGTCCTCCATCTTCGACAAGCCCTCGGTGACGGTCGCGGTGAAGAAGGGGCAGCCGGGGTTCAACACCCGCAGCGGCGAGGAGTACGAGTACGCGGGCTTCGAGACGGACCTGCTGAACGCGCTCGCCGACGACGTCGGGTTCAAGAAGTACACCCACGACATCCCCTCCCTGCGGCGCGAGGACATCCTGCTGGACCAGGGAGCCGACCTGGTCATCGCCACGTACACCATCACCGACGCCCGGGACGAGAAGATCGACTTCACGGCCCCGTACATGAAGACCTATCAGGGCATCCTCGTCCAGAAGGGCGACTCGGAGATCGTGAAGCTGAAGGACGTCGACGGCAAGCGCGTGTGCAGCGCCTCCGGTTCGACGTCCGACCCCGGCAGCGTCGAGGGGGAGCAGGCGCAGAAGTCCATCAGGGAGACGCTCGGCCAGAACGTGAAGCCCGGGTTCCGCAAGGACTACAAGACGTGCGTCAAGGAGCTGGCCGACGGCAACTTCGACGCCGTCTGGACGGACCGGCTCGTGCTGGAGGGCTTCGCGCACCAGAAGCCCTACGAGGACGATGTGAAGGTCGTCGAGGACATCAAGATCGACAAGCAGCAGTACTACGGGATCGGGATCCGCGAGAAGCACGGCGCCGACTGCCGCAGGCTGAACCGCTCCCTGAAGAAGTTCCTCGACACGCGCTGGCGGATGACGTTCCAGCAGCACTTCCCGGACCTCGCCGAGGGGGACTTCGAGCAGAGGTACAAGCCGTCCGACTCCGAGTTCGAGAACTACAGGGCGACCTCCTGCGGCGCGAAGTGACGCGCGGAGCAAGAAGTGACGCGGAGCAGGGGGCGCGGCCGGGGGAGGCCCCGTGACGTGCGAGACCGCGCGGCGGCTCCAGCTCCGCTCTCCGGGCCGTGCCGCAGGCGACGAGGCCGGCCTGAGCAGCGAACCTTCCGGGGTGCCGAGGTGGCGCCCGCCGGCCTGGGTATGCAGGTGATGGTTCGGGTCGACAGGGAGGGACGGACCGGCATGGACGGTGGGTACTGGATCTACGCGGCTCTCGTGCTCGTCACCGTGCCGCCGATGGTGCCCAACTCCGCTCTGCTGGCAGGTGCCGGTGCCATGGCCGGCTCCGGCGGCGGGCTCAGCCTTCCGCTGCTGTTATGCGTGCCCCTGGTGGCTGCGACGCTCGGAGATCTCGCCGTCTTCTCACTGGGGCGCAAGGCGCGGCGCCCCGCGATGGCGTGGCTCTCCCGTGACTCGCGACGCCTGACGGCGATGGAGCGGCTGTCCGGGCCGCTGCAGCGGTACGGCGTGCCGTCGGTGATCGCCGTGCGGTTCGTTCCGGCCGGGCGCGGTCTGGGAGCGCTGACGGCCGGCCTGGTCGGCTTCCCCGTCCGCAGCTTCCTGCTGGGGGCGGCCATCGCGGAAGCGATCTTCGTCTCCTGCACCGTGGGACTGGGTTACGCGGGGGGCCGCCTGGTGACGGACGGTCCGGCGCCCTTCTTCATCGGCCCCGCGGTGTCGCTGCTCGTCGCGGGGGCGTTTCTGACGGCGCAGCGGATACGCGGCCGCCAGGTCGACAGCCGTGCGCCGTAGGGACACCCGCCTCTTCCTCCCCCTCCCTCAACTCCGTCGCACCGCCGATGGATTGAGAGCGACAGCTCCCGGTGGCTCCTCATCTTCGCCAGCCCCCGCACGCCTCTCCTCAGGCCCGCACATGCCCCTCTCCCGGGTTCCTCGCGGGCGCTCGGCGTGGGCCCCTCCCCGGCGGTCTCGGCCCCTGCTTCCGGTAGGTGGTAAGGGCACTGGTTTTCGCGTTGTCCGCTTCTCCCGTTTTCGGGAGGATCAAAGTGACATTTCGTCCCGCCGCTGAAGTTTCCCTTTTTCGAGTCCGAAACAGAGTCTTGCGCGGACCGTGGCGACGAACGAATATTCCCCCCAGCGCTTGTCAGGGACACGGCGGACTTGCTCCGTCGTGCCGCTGACCGCGCGCGCTCGGGCTCGAAGAAGAGCCCTCCGTTCTCCTACTGGAGGAAATCAGTGAGGATCACGCGCACTACCCCCCATCGCACTCTTGCGAGACGCGTGCGGCTCATAGCAGTAACGTCCGGCCTCGCCGCTGCGGCAGCACTCGCCCTCCCGGCGAGCGGTGCCTCGGCCGCCGAGCCGGCACCCTCGACGTACAGTGCCGCCGCGCTCCAGGACGCGTCCGACGCTCTGCGCACCGCCCACGTCGGCGGTGCCGCCTGGTACACGGACACGAAGACCGACAAGGTCGTCGTCACCGTCGACAGCACGGTCTCCAAGGCCGACCTCGCGAAGATCAAGAAGGAGGCCGGCAAGAACGCCGGTGCCCTCGAGATCAACCGCACCAAGGGCAAGTTCACCAAGTACATCGCCGGTGGCGAGGCCATCACGACGGGCGGCGCACGCTGCTCGCTCGGCTTCAACGTGCAGGACAGCTCCGGCACCAAGTACGCCCTGACGGCCGGCCACTGCACCAACATCGGCAGCTCCTGGTCGATCGGCACCACGGTCGGCAGCAGCTTCCCGGGCAACGACTACGGTCTGATCCAGCACTCCGACCCGGGTGCCGCCGACGGCCGCGTCTCCCTGTACAACGGCTCCTACCAGGAGATCACCGGTGCCGGGGACGCCTCGGTCGGCCAGTCCGTCCAGCGCAGCGGCAGCACCACCGGGCTGCACGGCGGTTCCGTCACCGGCCTCAACGCCACCGTGGACTACGGTCCTGACGGCATCGTCGAGGGCATGATCCAGACCAACGTCTGCGCCGAGCCCGGCGACAGCGGCGGCGCCCTGTTCTCCGGCAGCACCGCTCTCGGCCTCACCTCCGGCGGCAGCGGCAACTGCTCCTCCGGCGGCGTGACGTTCTTCCAGCCCGTCCCCGAGGCGCTTGCCGCCTACGGTGTGAGCATCATCTGAGCCCAGCGCTCTCCGTGATGTGAAGAGCCGGCCTGCGCACCCCCTCCGAGGGGCGCGCAGGCCGGCGTCTTGCGCTCGGCGCACTCCCCGGACCGCCCCGCCGGCCGCCGTCTCGGCCTGGCGAGCCGTCCCCGCAGATCGAACAGTCCGGTGACGTGCCGCTCCGATGACGGCGCTGCTCACACTCCGCGTCCTACGGTCGTCCTGACGCGCAGCCAGGCGGTCGAGCAGGCGGAGGGACACGGGCATGGGCAGCAGCGAGCGAAGCGGGAGTTCCCGGCCCGCACCGGGACGGCGCGACCCCGCCCGGCACGACCCGGGGCGACCCGCCCGGCGCGATCCCGGGCAAGGAGACGGCGAGGGAACCCCGCCCGGAGCGGGCCGCGTTCCCCCCGGCCCCTCGCGTCCCGGGTTCTGGCGCAGCCCGCTGCGCGGACCGTGGCTGACGTCCGTCCTCGGGGCCGTGCTGCTCGCCGGCGTCACGGCGCTCATCGTGACGGGGCTGCTCTCGTACGCGGCGTACAACCCCGGGCTGGGCACGCCGAACGACAAGACGCCGGACAAGGGATGGCTGGGCTTCTACCTCTTCGACTGGCCCACGGACCCGCACTGGCTCTACCGCCTCACGCAGGGCGTGCACGTGACGCTCGGAGTGGCGCTCGTGCCGGTACTCCTCGCGAAGCTGTGGTCGGTGATCCCCAAGCTGTTCGCCTGGCCGCCGCTGCGGTCCCTCAGCCATGCGCTGGAGCGCGTCTCGCTGCTGCTGCTCGTGGGCGGCGCCCTCTTCGAGTTCGCGACCGGACTCCTCAACGCGCAGCTGCACTACATCTTCCCCGGCTCCTTCTACCCCCTGCACTTCTACGGCGCGTGGATCTTCATCGGCGCCTTCGTGGTCCACGTCGCCTTCCGCATCCCCCTCGCGTGGCGGACGCTGCGCAGCGGCCGGCTCCGCGCGGAGCTGCGCACCCCCCTCTCCCGGACGGAACCCGAACCACCGGACGAGACCGGCCTCGTCACACCCCGCCCGGCGCCCCCGACGATCTCGCGGCGGGGCTCACTCGGCCTCGTGGGCGCCGGGTCGCTTGCGCTCCTGGCCGTGACGGCCGGGCAGAGCATCGGCGGCCCGCTCCGCGAGACAGCGCTCCTCGCACCCCACAACCGCGATCCCGGCCCGGGACCCAACGGGTTCCAGATCAACAAGACCGCCGCCGCCGTGGGCATCCGTGCCCGCGACATCTCGGACCGGTGGCGGCTGACCGTCCGCTTCGGCGACCGCGAAGCGGTGCTCAGCCGGGCGGAGTTGCTGGAGCTCCCGCAGCACACCGCCGCGCTGCCCATCGCCTGCGTCGAAGGCTGGTCCACGGAGGACCAGCAGTGGAGCGGTCCGCGCCTGACGACTCTCGCCGCGCTGGTCGGGCTGCGGGAGCGTCCGCCGGGCGTCCTCGCCGAGTCGATGCAGCGCCGCGGCTCCTTCCGCTCCGCCGCGCTGCGCGAGAACCAGGTGCGCGATCCGCGGTCGCTGCTGGCCCTGCGGGTCAACGGGGCCGACCTGTCGACGGACCACGGCTATCCGGCGCGGATCATCGTCCCCGCCAACCCCGGCGTGCACAACACCAAATGGGTCACCAGGCTGACGTTCGGGGCGGCCTCGTGAGCGCGCGGAGCACCCGCGGCGCGGGTTCACGCTACGGCGCCTCCCCTCTCCATCTGCTCCTCGTGCTCGCGTCCTTCGCGCTCACCGGGTACGCCGGCGTCCGCCTGCTGCAGGGCGACGTCCTCGGCATCGTCGTGTGGTTCGCCGGCTCGGCCCTGCTGCACGACCTGCTCCTGCTGCCGCTGTACACCGCCGCCGACCGCGCTCTGCAGGCGCTGGCACGGCGCCGCCACGCCCGGCGGGGCCCGCACGCAGCCGACGGGCGGCACGCAGGCGACGAGCGCCACGCAGCCGACGAGCGGGGGCGGGCCGACCACGGGCGGGGGCAGGTCAACTACGTGCGCGTGCCCGCGTTCGTCTCGCTGGTGCTGCTGCTCGTCTGGTATCCGCTCGTCCTCGGGCGCGTGCACCACTACACCGCCTACACGGGGCTCGACGCAGGCGTCTTCTGGGGACGCTGGCTGCTCATCACCGCTGCCCTCTTCGTGCTCTCCGCGCTGTGCCTGGCCGTACGGACGCTGCGTCCACGCCGCCGACGGGCGGGCTCCGGGACGGCGTAGCACCGCTCGGGTGGCCCGGCCCGGGTTCAGCCGCGCCGGACGATTGCGAATCCCCGTGCCGGGACGGTCACCCGGGTCGGTCCGCCGTTGTCCGCGCTCTGTTCGACGGGGCGCGCGCGGTCGTCGTACAGGTCGACGGCGACGGGGCCTTCTCCCGGCAGGGACACCTCGACGGTGTGCGCACGCTCGTCCGCGTTGTCCAGCAGCGCCAGCGACTTCTCCGGCCCGCTCAGCACGAGCCGCGACACGACCGGCCGCACGAGGAGCGCGTCCACCCGCAGCGTCCCCTTCTCCACTCCCTCGGCGCGGGCCAGCAGCCGCTCGCCCGCGCGCACGGCCGCGGGCAGCGGGACGGGTGTCAGCGCTCCCGCTGCGGCGCTGATCCCCTGCGGGCCGCCGGTGCCGTGGTCGATCCGGCCGAGCGTCTCCGAGCCGGCGCTCCAGACGGTGACTCCGGCCTCCGGCCGGTCGACGAGGTCGACGACGGGGGAGACGAGCAGGGGCAGCTCTCCCCCGGGCAGCCGCCAGGAGAGCCCGCCCCCGTCCGGCAGCCGCACGTACGCGTCGCCGCTGTACTGCGATTCGCCGGTCCAGGGGGAGTCGGGACGTACGACCTCCGCCGAGCCGGAGGGCTCCGCCTTCTCCGCCTCCAGGACACGCAGCCCGTCGCGCTCGGCGACGCGGTCGTAGCCGGACGGCGCGAGGTGCACGCCGCGCTGTGCGAGGGCGTCCAGGGCGAGCATGGACAGCTGGCCGTGGATCGTGGACTCCGCCCCGGAGTTGCGGTTGATCTTCCCGTCCGGGCCGATGCCGTCGAAGGTGACACCCGTCTTCGGGTCGTAGACCGCCTCGCCCGCCCGGTTCGCGCCGAAGTACCAGGCCGCGGTCAGGGCGGCGAGCGGGTACAGGCCGGGCCGCCGCGCGTGCTCGGCGACCGAGAGGAGCGCCTGGAGGCGGGAGTCGACGCCGTAGGCGATCTGATTGCGGTCCGTGGGTGCCGGCAGCCACCCGTTGTCGCAGCCGCCCGCCGTCAGCAACTCCGGTGTGAATCCGGCCGCGTCGTCGAGGGCCGCGTCCAGCAACCGCGGGCGCCCGAGCGCACCGGCGGCCTCGGCCACGGCAGTGGGCATCTGCGCGCCCCACGCGTGCCACTGCGAAACGGACGTCGCGGTGGGCAGCATCGCGCCGTAGGGCCACTGTCCTGCGGAGCCCGTCCCCAGAGCGGCGATGCCCTCGGCCAGCCGGGCCGCGGCACGCCTCGCCCGCCGTCCGCCCCCGGCCCGCACGTACGCGGTGAGCCCGAGGACCGCCTCCGAACTGGCGTCCGCCCCATGGGTGATCAGCCAGCCGGGCACGCGTCGGCCGTCGGCCGTCTCCCACGTTCCGTACCGCGAGAGGACGTCACGCTCCAGGGCGTCCAGGGCGAGTTCGAGGCGGGCCCGCAGGAAGGCGGCGAACGGCGGCTCCGCATGCCGGAAGAAGGCGTAGCCCTCGCCGAGCGCCCACAGGAAGCGGGCCAGCCAGTAGGACGGGCCCGAGTCGGAGGGGTCGGGGGTCTCGGGAGGCAGGGCGCTGCGGTTCAGGGTCCCGTCGGCCTGCTGCCACAGCACGACGTTCCCGGCGTGCTCGCCCCGCGTGGTCTGCAAGTAGCAGAGCCCGCGCAGGAGTTCGCGGGCGGAGCGGGCACCGCGGCCGGCCCCGGTGAGAGTGTGGTGCCGCAGGTGGACGACGGCCGCGCGGGCCATGTCGTCGGCGTTGTAGGCGCCTTGCTCGTAGTGGCCGGTGTCCGGGTCGAGAGCGCCGCCGCCTATGCGGCGGTACGTGCCGTCCGGCCGGCGGTAGGCGTACGTCCACAGAGCGCCCAGCGCGGGCTCCTCGCGCAGCCGGTACGTGTCGTGCCCGGGGATCCGCCGCGGACGCACCGTGTCGCCCAGGAACTCGAGATGGGCGAGGTTGGCCAGCCGCCCGCGACTTCCGGCAGGCGCCCCGGTGCTGCTCGCGGCCGGCTCCCCGGTGCTGCTCGCGGCCGCGGCGGGTGCACCGAGTCCGACCGCGAGCGGTACGGCTGCTCCCAGGGTGAGGACGCTTCGGCGGGGGAGTGGCATGGCGGGCTCTCACCTTCGGTTCGGATCGGTTCGAAGCAGCGGGAGCTGCGGGCTCGGGAGGCACGCACCCTGCCCGTTTAAATCGGTTTAGACAAGCCTTCGCGCGTGGCGGTGCAACTCCTCGCGCGCGGCCGGCAGTCCGGAAGGGCAGGTCACGCAGGCATGTTCCGGGGCGTAGGGGACACGAACACCAGAGTGACCCGGGAACGTCCGCCCGGCGTCACGGGTACGCGATGACGGCTCGCCCGGGAGGCGCGAGCCGGGTCAGGAGGTGCGGCGGTGACCACGGCCGACGAGCGCGAACGCGGTGGTACAGGGGAGGGCGGGGCGGCGGGCGGTTCCGGCGACGCGCGGCACGGCGGTGTGCGGCACGGCCGGTCGGCCGACGCCTCCGGCGGTGCGCTGCCCGGCGCCGGCGAGCAGGTGGAGCGGGAGAGCCCCCGGGACCGGGTCAACCGCCAGTGGCACGAGATCCTTCAGGAGACGCGGGTCGCCCAGACCGGCGTGCAGATCCTCTTCGGCTTCCTGCTGAGCGTCGCGTTCACGGCGCGCTTCGACGACCTCGGCGCGTTCGACCGGACCGTCTACGTGGTCACGGTGATCCTCGGGGCGGGCGCCACGGGGGCGCTGATCGCCCCGGTGTCGATCCACAGGTTCCTGTCGGGGCAGCGCATGAAGGACGAGGTCGTCGTGGTGGCCGGGCGCCTGATGATGTGCGGCATGGTGCTGCTGGCGCTCACCGTCGGCTCGACCCTGCTGCTGATACTCCACGTCGTGATCCCCGGGCTGCTCGCGGAGGTCCTGGTGGGGATCGTCATGCTGTGGTTCGTCTGCTGCTGGTACGTCCTGCCGGTGTGGCTGCGCAACCGCGCCGAGCCGAAGGGCGGGGAGCCGCTTGACGGTTGAGGGGGAGGGGGGAGGGACCGGAGGGACCTGGACGTCTCCTCGCCGCCGGTCCGGGTTGCCGCATCGACCGAGCAGCCCGCTACGAGGGCGATCCTCCGCCTTGGGGCCGCGAGCACCGCCTGCGGCGGACGGCGCCATTCGTCAGACAGGCTCTACCGCGACTTGGTCCGGTTGTCCAGGTCGATTTCCGAAGAGGCGAAAAACAGCGCCAGGTTGACGCCGTCGGGGCCGTCAGCGGTGGCCTGAAGGGCACTCAGACGGCCGAAATCGCACCAGAATGACACTCCGGCAGTCGAGATGGCCACACGTAACCAGTAGTTACACCTGAATTCGTGGCAGGTAATTGCCATTGCCTGCGGGCCTCTTGTGACTCGTGAGTACGAGGCGTTTAATTTCTCCGCGCGTAGACATTCCGACCCCCACCGGGACAGTCGCCGAGGAGGCCCCCCATGATCGACTCCAGTCCGGATGCGAGACCCAGGCTCAGCAGACGCTCGCTGATGCGAGGCACTGCGGTGACACTGGGCCTGGCCGCGGGTGGGGGCGGCCTCCTGGGAACCGGGACCGCCCACGCGGCGGCGTCGTTCCACAACCCGTTCTCCGGTTACGAGATCACCGGCACCTGGCAGGAGCACATCGACCGGGGCTCCCTCGGCGGCATCGACTACGGGATGGGCGTCGGGACGGACCTGCCGGCCGCGGGCGGCGGGATCGTCACCAACATCCCGGAGAACGGCACCGGCGGCCACACCGTCACCATCCAGCACGACAACGGCTACCGCACCCAGTACATGCACCTCTCGGAGTTCCTGCTCGCCGACGGGACCGCGGTCGCCGCCGGCGGCATCGTGGGACGCTCCGGAGGCGAGCCCGGAGCGCCCGGTTCGGGTTCCTCCACGGGGCCGCACGTGCACTGGCACATGATCGACCCGAACGGTGTGCGCATCGACCCGCTCGTCTTCCTCGGGGGTTCCGGCGGTGGGGGAACTCTGCCGAAGACCACGACGGAGCAGGACGGCGTGCCGGGCGTCGTCATGTGGAAGCGGGCCCAGAAGTGGCTGTCGCTGGAGTCCGGTTACCAGGGTCCCGTCGACGGTGAGCCAGGTGTGCGGACATACGCCGCACTTCAGCGCAACATGCGCGACCACTACGGGTACGCGGGTGCCGTCGACGGTGCTCCGGGCCCGCTGACCTGGTCCGCTGTGCAGCGGCTGGCGTCCGAGTATGGTTACGGCGGGCCGGTGGACGGGGTCATGGGAGCCGAATCGTGGCGCGGTTTCGCCCGGTTCCTCAACAAAGACCGCTGGGACTAGCACAAATACGCGGACTGACCGGAGCACTCGGCCTACAGTGCCGCACAGCAGCTCGCCGGCGACCCGAATCACCGGCTACGCGTGGTGAGTTGCCGACTGCGAAATGTGCTTCCTGGTTGCTCCTCAGAGCTGTGATCTGCCACACAGTCACGGTGTGGCATGTAAGCGGACGGTTACATGGCCATGACAAACGTAATGTCCATTGCGTTGAGTCTGGATTACGCGCGGGAGAAAGCCCTGCTTGCTGCGCCACAGAGGGTGAAATGCCCGGTCGTGGCAGCGTTGCTCTCGGCTGACTGAGAGTGACGGACAGGCAGGGAGGAGTCAGTTGACCGCATGGAAAACCGTCCCGTCTACTACGCATGGTCAGCTGACCGAGGTGATCGTGCAGTCGGGAGAAATCATGAGGATGCTGGATACGGGCGCGTCCGACGTGTCCTCGCGTTCGAGTCTGGTCATCGCGGTCAACCCCGTGCACCGGTCGTCACCGCGGCTGACCGCTGCCGCGTCGGCGGCGGGCGCACTCGGTGTGCTGGAACTGCCCACGGGTGACCCGCGTGCCGCCGCCGAGAACCTGGAGCGCACCGACCGCTGGTCGAAGCGCCCGTTCGGCGTCCGCATACGGCCGGGCTGCGGCATCACCGTCTCCGACCTTCCCGCGCCGGCCGGCACCGTCCTGCTCGCCGACCCGGGCCGCTCGCCCGAGGAGTTCGCCGGACGCCGGGTGCTCGTGGAGGTCACCGACCGGGCCGAGGCGCTGCGCGCCGCCGGAACCGGTGCGCACGGCCTCATCGTCCGCGGCACCGAGAGCGGCGGCCGGGCCGGCGAACTGAGCACGTTCGTACTGCTCCAGCAGGTACTCGCCGACCCCGACATCGACCTGCCCGTGTGGGCGTGGGGCGGCATCGGCCCCCGCGCCGCCGCGGCCGCCGTCGCCGGCGGAGCCGAAGGCGTCGTGCTCGACACCCAGCTCGCCCTCCTCGACGAGGCGGGACTGCCCCTGGACGTCGCCGAGGCCCTCGACGGCCTGGACGGCTCCGAGACCGTCCTGCACCACGGCATCCGCGTACTGCGCCGCCGCGGCCCCGGCGTCCCCGAACTGCCGCAGGACGCCGCCGAGTTCGCGTCCCGCATCGGCGGCGACGACCTGCGCACCCAGTTCCTGCCCGTCGGGCAGGACGCCTTCCTCGCCGCCTCCTTCGCACGGCGCTGGAGCAGCGTCGCCGAAGCCGTCCGCGGAATCCGCGAGGCCGTCGTTTCGGCGGTCGAGGACGACGAGCCCGCGTCCGCGCTCGGCGAGGGCTCGCCCGGCGCCCTCGCACTCGGCACCCGGCTCCCCGTCGCGCAGGGCCCCATGACCCGGGTGAGCGACCAGCCGGAGTTCGCCGCCGCGGTCGCCGCCGACGGCGCGCTGCCCTTCCTGGCCCTCGCCCTCGCGGGCGCGGAGCAGACCCGCACGATGCTGGAGGCCACCAAGGCGTCGCTCGGCGACTCCCCCTGGGGCGTGGGCGTGCTCGGGTTCGCCGACGAGGAGATCAGGTCGGCGCAGCTCGACGTCGTACGCGAGGTGCGCCCCACCCACGCGATCATCGCGGGCGGCCGCCCGGCACAGGCGGCGGCGCTGGAGGCCGAGGGGATATCCACCTTCCTCCACGTGCCCTCGCCGGGCCTGCTGCGGCAGTTCCTCGCCGCCGGAGCCCGCAAGTTCATCTTCGAGGGCGCCGAATGCGGCGGCCACGTGGGCCCCCGCAACAGCTTCCCGCTCTGGGAGGCCCAGGTCGAGGTGTTGCAGGAGTTCCTCGACAACGAGAGACCCGGGGCGGCAGGTGAACTGACCGTCCTCTTCGCCGGGGGAGTGCACGACGAACGCTCGGCGTCGATGGTCGCCGCACTCGCCGCCCCCCTCACCCGGGCCGGAGTCCCCACCGGCGTACTGATGGGCACCGCCTACCTGTTCACCGAGGAGGCGGTACGGGCCGGAGCCATCCAGCCGCTCTTCCAGCGGCACGTCGTCGCCGCGGAGCGCACCGACCTGCTGGAGACCGCACCGGGACACGCCACGCGCTGCGCGCACAGCGCCTTCACCGCCGACTTCGCCGGACTCAAGGAGCAACTGGGCGCGGCAGGCGTCCCGGACCGGGAGATCTGGGAGCAGCTCGAGAAGTTCAACGTCGGCAGGCTGCGCGTCGCCAGCAAGGGCATCGAGCGGGTCGGCCCCGAACTGCGCAGCGTCGACGAGGAACGCCAGGGCGCCGAGGGCATGTTCATGGCCGGTGAGGTCGTGGTGCTGCGCGACGCCGTCACCACCGTCGCCGCCCTGCACGAGTCCGTCGGGGCGCACGCCGCCGACCGGTTCCGTGCGCGCGCCGCGCGGCTGCGCGCCGAACTCGGCGCCGGGGGAGCGGCGAAGGAGGAGCCCGCGGCCGATCCGCTGCGGATCGCCGTCGTCGGCATGGCGGGAATGTTCCCGGGAGCGCAGGACCTCGCCTCGTTCTGGGCGAACGTGCTCGCCGGCAAGGACTGCGTGACCGAGGTCCCCGGCGAACGCTGGGACCCCGAGATCTACTACGCGGAGGACGGGGACGGTGAGCGCACCCCCTCACGCTGGGGCGGCTTCCTGCCCGAAATACCCTTCGACCCGCTGAGCTTCGGGATACCCCCGGCCTCGCTCGCGGCCATCGAACCGGTGCAGCTGCTCGCCCTGGAGGCGGCACGCCGCGCCCTGTCCGACGCCGGCTACGAGGGACGGCCCGCCGACCACTCCCGTACGTCGGTCGTCTTCGGCGCCGAGGCGGGTAGCGACCTGTCCAACGCCAGCGCGCTCCGCGCGGTGCTCCCCGCCTACGTGGGCGATCTGCCCTCCGCGCTCGACGCGCAGCTCCCGAAGCTCACCGAGGACTCCTTCCCCGGCATGCTCGCCAACGTGATCGCCGGGCGCATCGCCAACCGGCTCAACCTCGGGGGCGCCAACTACACGGTGGACGCCGCCTGTGCGTCCTCCCTGACCGCCGTCGACGTGGCGTGCAAGGAACTCGTCACCGGCACCAGCGACGTCGTGCTGTGCGGCGGCGCCGACCTCCACAACGGCATCAACGACTACCTGCTGTTCTCCTCGGTGCACGCCCTCTCCCCGACGGGCCGTTCCTCCACCTTCGACCAGAGCGCGGACGGCATCGCGCTCGGCGAGGGCGTCGGGTGCGTCGTCCTGAAGAGGCTCGCGGACGCGGAGCGCGACGGCGACCGGATCTACGCCGTCATCGACGGCGTCGGCAGCGCCAGCGACGGCCGGGCCCTGGGTCTGACCGCTCCGCGCCCCGAAGGCCAGCGCGCGGCACTGACCCGCGCCTACCGCAACGCGGGAGTCTCGCCCGCGCAGGTCGGTCTCATCGAGGCGCACGGCACGGGCACCGTCGTCGGTGACCGCACGGAACTGGCCACCCTCACCGAGGTGTTCACCGAAGCCGGTGCGGAGCCCGGCAACTGCGCCATCGGCTCCGTCAAGTCGCAGATCGGGCACACCAAGTGCGCCGCGGGCCTGGCCGGACTGATCAAGACCACGCTCGCCCTCTACCACGGCATCAAGCCGCCCACGCTCCACATCGAGCAGCCCAACGCGGCCTGGAAGGCCGAGAGCAGCCCGTTCTACTTCCACGAGGCGGCGCGTCCCTGGGCGGCCGAGCCCGCCGAACGCGTCGCGGGCGTGAGCGCCTTCGGCTTCGGCGGCACCAACTTCCACGCGGTGCTGCGCGCCTACGAACAGGCGCCCGCCGTGCACGCCAGCGACGAGTGGCCCGTCGAGCTGTTCACGTTCCGCGGCAAGGACGCCGCGGCGGCGCAGCGCGCCGTGCGCAGGCTGCTGGAGAAGCTGGAGCAGCCGGGCGGCGACTGGCGGCTCCGCGACTACGCCCGCGGCGCGGCACGCGTCAGCGACTCGGCCGCCGTCCGCGGCGAGCCCGTCCGCATCGCGGTGCTCGCGGAGAGCACCGAGGAGCTGAAGGCGCTGCTCCACCGTGCGGCGGACGGCGTGCACGACCCCAAGCAGGGCATCTACGCGGCCGAGGCCGGCGGCACGGACGGCGCCGAGGGGCGGGGAGCACTGGCCTTCCTCTTCCCCGGCCAGGGCAGCCAGCGTCCCGGCATGCTCGCCGACCTCTTCGTCGCCTTCCCCGAGCTGCAGCGCTACCTGCAGCTCGGCTCCCGCTGGGCCGACGTGCTCTACCCGCCCGCGGCGTTCGACAAGGAGACCCGGGACGAGCAGCTGGCGCGCATCACCGACACGGCGGTCGCCCAGCCCACCCTGGGCATCGTCGAACTCGCGGCCGCCGACCTGCTCGGCTCGCTCGGCGTCCGCCCCGACATGGCAGCGGGCCACAGCTACGGCGAACTCGTCGCGCTCGGCGTCGCGGGAGCAATGGCGCCGCAGGACGTGCTCACCGCGAGCGCGGCACGCGCCGAGGCCATCCTCGAGCAGGTCAGGGACGGTGACGCGGGTGCCATGGCCGCCGTGACCGCCGCTCCCGGGAAGGTCGAGGAGGTACTCGCCCTGGCGGGACTGGACGGCGAGGTCGTCACCGCCAACCGCAACTCGCCCAAGCAGACGGTGATCTCCGGACCCACGGACGCCGTCACCAGGGCCGTCGGCCACCTCCGGGACGCCGGCTTCTCGGCCAAGCCGCTGCAGGTGGCGTGCGCCTTCCACAGCCCGCTCGTTGCGGGCGCGGGCGAGACGTTCGCCGGGACACTGGCCACGATGGACGTGCACGCGCCCGCCCTTCCCGTGTGGGCCAACAGCACGGCCCGGCCCTACGACACCGACCCCCATGCGGTGCGCGCAGGACTGGCGGGGCAGATCGGGGCGCCCGTCCGGTTCGCCGACCAGATCGAGGCGATGTACGAGTCGGGTGCCCGGGTCTTCCTGGAGGTCGGCCCCGGCAAGGTCCTGACCAGGCTGGTCTCGGCCGTCCTCGGTGACCGTCCACACACTACGGTCACACTTGAGGACTCACGGCGCGGAGGACTGTACGGTTTGCTCTCCGGCGTCGCACAACTCGCCGTCGCCGGTACGGACGTACGCACCGGAATGCTCTTCCAGGGGCGCGACGCCGTCGACCCGGACACCGCGACCCCGGTCAAATCCCCCGGCTGGACCGTCGACGGTCAGCTCATCCGTCTCGCCGACGGCACCATCCCGCCCAACGCCCTGCAACCAGCCCGCCCAGTCACGGAGCTCATCGTGCCGGAATCCCCCACCCAGGACGGCGTCACGCTGTCCGGTCCGGACGCTCTCATAGCCGAATTCCTGCGTACCAGCAGAGAGATGGTGACGGCGCAGCGCGATGTGCTGCTGCGCTACCTGGGAGCCACCGAACTTCCCCCCGCCGCAGCCGGAGACCACGCGCTGCCGTCCCCCACGGTCACACTGCCGGCCGCCCTCCCCGCCGCCGGCACCGCTGCCCCGGCCCCGCAGGCCGCCGTCCCGGTTGCCCCCGCGCCTGCCGCTCCGGCTGCTCCGGCCGTCCCCGCGCTGGATGCGGATGCGGTGTTGGGTCAGGTGCTCGCGGTGGTGGCGGAGCGTACGGGTTATCCGGTGGACATGATCGAGCCGGGCTTGGATCTGGAGGCGGATCTGAGTGTGGATTCGATCAAGAGGGCTGAGATCGCTGGTGAGTTGGCGGTGCGGTTGGGTCTGCCGGTGGATCAGGACGCGGATCTGGACGAGTTGAGTACGGCTCGTACGGCGGCCGGTATCACCGAACTCCTCATGACCCGCCTGGACTCGGCCCCGCAGGCCGCCGTCCCGGCTGCTGCCGCGCCTGCCGCTCCGGTTGCTCCGGCCGTCCCCGCGCTGGATGCGGATGCGGTGTTGGGTCAGGTGCTCGCGGTGGTGGCGGAGCGTACGGGTTATCCGGTGGACATGATCGAGCCGGGCTTGGATCTGGAGGCGGATCTGAGTGTGGATTCGATCAAGAGGGCTGAGATCGCTGGTGAGTTGGCGGTGCGGTTGGGTCTGCCGGTGGATCAGGACGCGGATCTGGACGAGTTGAGTACGGCTCGTACGGCGGCCGGTATCACCGAACTCCTCATGACCCGCCTCGGCGGCGGCGCCTCCGCCGACGAGACGCCCGCTCCCGCGGAGCAGTCCGCACCGGCCGCCGACGGAGGCGAAGCCGTCGTCGTAGCGCCGCAGCGCCTGGAGTTCACCGAGACCGAACTGCCCGCACCCGACGCGGCGCTCCCCGCGGGCGCCGAGGTGACGCTGCTCGGCGGCGGCCCGCTCGCCGGCCTCCTGGCCGAGAAGCTGACGGCTGCCGGCGCGGTACCGCTGACAGTCCCCGAGGGGCAGTCGCCCGAGCGGTTCGGCGACGCCGTCGTGCACCTGCATGCGTTCGAGTCGCCCGACGTCCAACTCCCCGAGATGTTCCCGCTCTTCCAGTCCGTGCTGGCGGCCGGCCCCAAGCGGCTGCTGGCCGTCGACCGCCGCGCGGAGGGCGCCGCGACGGGTCTTCGCGGATTCTTCCGCAGCGTCGCCCGCGAGTACGAAGAGCTCGCGGCGTCGCTGGTCGAGGTCGGCTCCGACGACAGCCTGGAGAGGGTCGCCGAGACCGTCGTCGCCGAACTCGGCGCCACGGAACGCGAACCGGTCGTCCTCGCGGACGGCGGACGCCGCCGGGCGCTGCGGCTGACGCGCACCGACCTGGGCGCCGTCGCCGCCACCGGCGCCGGCCCGGCGGGCGACGGCGTGTCCGAGGCGGCCGCGGCCGGACTCGACCGCGACTCGGTCGTCCTGCTGGTCGGCGGGGCCCGCGGCATCACCGCACGCTTCGCCCGCACCATCGCCGACGCCAGCCGCTGCCGCATCGAACTCCTCGGCCGCACACCCGTCCCGGACGGGGAGGAGGACCCGGCCACGGCCTCGGCACGCAACCGCGACGAGCTGCGCGCCGCGTTCATCGGCTCCGGCATGAAGTCGCCGGCGGAGATCGAACGCGCCGTCGCCGCCGTCCTGTCCGAGCGCGAGGTACGCGAAACCCTCGCCGCCCTGCGCGAGTCGGGCAGCCAGGCGCGCTACCGCTCGGTCGACGTGAAGGACGAGGAAGCCGTACGCGCCGCCGTGAAGGAGATACACGCCGAGCACGGCAGGCTCGACGGAGTCGTCTACGCGGCCGGAGTCATCGAGGACAAGCTCATCGCCGAGAAGACGCCGGAGTCCTTCCGCCGTGTCTTCACCACCAAGGCCGACGGTGCCCGCGTGCTCCTCGACGCCGTGTCCGCGCTGCCCGAAGGCCCGCGCTTCGCCGTGCTCTTCGGAAGCATCGCGGCGGCCCTCGGCAACCGAGGGCAGTGCGACTACGCCTCGGCCAACGACGCCCTCGAGGAGCTGGGGCGCAGGTGGTCCACGGAGGACCGCCGCGGCCTCACCGTCCACTGGGGCCCGTGGGCCGCGTCCGAGACCAACAGCGGCATGGTGACCCCGGAGCTCATGCGCTCCTACGCGGCGCGGGGCATCAAGCTCATCGACCCCGAGGAGGGGCCGCTGAGCCTGCTGCGCGAACTCGCCTGGGGAGCGCCCACGGTGCACGCGGTGGTCTCCGCTGCATCAGGGTGGTGACACGCGTGGCAACCCCCTCGCGTACGCCGGTCGCCGTCGTCGGGATGGCCGCGCTCTTCCCGGGCGCGGCCGGCCTCGACGGCTACTGGCGGAACATCCTCGGCGGCGTCGACGCCATCACCGACGTGCCGGCCGGGCGCTGGGACGAGGAGTTCTACGCGGCGGACGGGCCGCCGCGCGCCGACCGGGTCTACTGCCGCCGCGGCGGCTTCGTCGACCAGGCCGCCGAGTACGACCTGACCCGCTTCGGCATCATGCCCAACTCGGTGCCGGGCACCGAACCCGACCAGCTGATCGCGCTGGACGTGGCGCACCAGTCCATCGAGGACGCGGGCGGGGAGGCGGTCCTCCCCGCGGACCGGCAGCGCGCGGGCGTCGTCCTGGGCCGCGGCGGCTACCTGACGCCCGGACTGGTCCGGCTCGACCAGCGGGTGCGTACCAGCAACCAGATCATGCGCACCCTGCGCGAGCTGGTGCCCGAACTCGACGACGACCGGCTGGAGCAGGTGCGGGCCGCCTTCGCCGAGCAACTCGGCCCCGAGGCACCCGAGTCGGCGATCGGGCTGGTCCCGAACCTGGCCGCCTCACGGGTCGCCAACCGGCTCGACCTGCGGGGGCCGGCGTACACCGTCGACGCCGCCTGCGCGTCGTCGCTGGTGGCCGTCGACCACGCGGTGCGCGAACTCGACGCGGGACGCTGCGACATCATGCTCGCCGGCGGCGTCCACCACTGCCACGACATCACCCTGTGGAGCGTCTTCAGCCAGCTCGGGGCGCTCTCCCGCAGCCAGCGGATCCGGCCCCTGCACCGCGACGCGGACGGGGTGCTGATCGGCGAGGGCACCGGCGTCGTCGTGCTGAAGCGGCTGGCGGACGCCGAACGCGACGGCGACCGCGTCTACGCCGTCGTCGCCGGAACCGGCGTGGCCAGCGACGGGCGGTCGGCGAGCCTGTTCAACCCGGACCCCGGCGGGCAGGTGCGCGCCGTGCGCCAGGCGTGGGACGTGGCCGGGCTCGACCCGCGCGCCGCCGACGCCGTCGGTCTGATCGAGGCGCACGGCACCGCCACTCCCGCCGGTGACGGCGCCGAACTGACCACTCTCAGCGAGGTGTTCGGCGGGGCCGCGGACGGCCCGTCCGCCGCCATCGGCTCCGTGAAGTCGATGATCGGCCACACGATGCCGGCCGCGGGGATCGCCGGGTTCATCAAGGCCGCGCTCGCCGTGCACCACGGAGTGCTGCCCCCCACGCTGCACTGCGACGACCCGCACCCCGCGCTGGAGCGCACCCGCTTCCGTCCGCTCGCCGAGGCCCAGCCGTGGCAGCAGCCGGAGTCGGGAGCCCCGCGCCGGGCCGGGGTCAACGCCTTCGGCTTCGGCGGCATCAACGCCCACGTCGTACTGGAGCAGCCCGCCGGCCGCGCCGCCGCGCCCGCGGCACCCGCCGCGGCCCCGGCCCGGGCAGCCGTCTCCGTCGCCGAGCCGGAACGGGTGCTGCGGCTGGCCGCGGCGACGCCCGAGGAGCTGGCGGCCCTCCTGGACCGGGAGGACTCGGCCGTGCTCGCGGCCGGACTGGACGAGCGGTCCAGGGTCACGGAGCCGTGCCGGCTGGGCATCGTCGACCCCACGGCACGCCGCCTGAAGCTGGCACGCAAGGCCGTGGGCAAGGGCGCGCCGTGGCGGGGACGCAGCGACGTGTGGTTCAGCCCCAGCCCGATGCTGGGCCCGGCCGGCGGCCGCACCGCGTTCGTCTTCCCCGGCCTGGAGGCCGAGTTCGAGCCCCGCGTGGCCGAACTCGCCGAACGGTTCGGGCTCGAATGGCCGCACGGCGACGAGGAGAACGGCGCGAAGGTCGGCGACGTCGGCCGCCACGGCGCCGCCGTCTTCCAGCTCGGCAGGGTGCTGGACGCCGCGCTGCGCAGGCTCGCGGTCGTCCCCGACGCCGTGGCCGGCCACAGCGTCGGCGAGTGGACGGCGATGGCGTGCGGCGGCATCCACTCCGCCGACGAGGTCGACGCCTTCCTCGCCGGGTTCGACCCGGACGCCCTGCGGGTCCCGGGCGCCGTCTTCGGCGTGCTCGGCATGCCCGCCGAGCAGGTGCTCGCCGAACTGGACGGCCGCGACGACGTGGTGCTCTCCCACGACAACGCGCCCAACCAGTCGATGATCTGCGGCCCCGAGGCCGCGGTGGAGGCCATCGTCGTGCGCATGCGCGCACGCGGCGTCATCGGGCAGGTGCTGCCGTTCCGCTCCGGCTTCCACACCCCGATGCTCGCCCCGTACCTCGGCCCGATCCGCGCCGCCGCCGAGAGCTACACGCTGCACCCGCAGACCACTCCCGTGTGGTCCGCGACGACGGCGTCGCCCTACCCGGAAGAGCCGGAAGCGGTACGGGAGTTGTTCGTGCGGCACCTGCTGGAGCCCGTGCGGTTCCGGCTGATGGTCTCCGCGATGTACGAGGCGGGACACCGCGCCTTCGTCCAGCTCGGCGCGGGACAGCTCGGCTCCCTCATCGACGACTCCCTCTCCGGACGCGACCACCTCGTCGTCTCCGCCCACGCCGGGAACCGCGACAGCCTCGCGCAGCTGCGCAGGGTCGTCACCGCGCTGTGGGTCGACGGCGCCGAGCCCGACGTCGCTCCCCTCCTGCATCGGGACGACCGCCCGGCGGCCGCCGCCCGTACCGCGGCGCGGCCGGCGCCGGGCAAGGCGAAGCGGCCCGGCGTACGCCTCGACCTGGGCGGAGCGCTGATCTCCCTGCCCGAGTCCGTACGGGGATCGCTCGCGGGAGCGCCCGCGGACACCGCCGGAAGGCCCGCGGCCGCGGCGTCCTCCGCCTCCCTCACCCGCCTCGACCGGGCAGGTGCGCGCAACCCGCTGGCGGCGGAACTCTCCGCGCTCCTGAACGACACCGCGTCGGCCGCGGCGGACCTCATCGGCGCCGGCGCGGCCCGCCGTGCCGCACCCCCACGCGGACCGGTACGGCGCCCCGCCGTGCCCGCGCCGCGCGCCGCCGAACCCCCGGCCGTACCGCGCGCCGCCGAACCCCCGGCCGCGGACGTGCCCTCGGTGCTGCGGGTGGGCGTCGAGGAAATGCCCTACCTCCTCGACCACTGCTTCTTCCGGCAGCGCCCCGGCTGGCCCGACCCCGCCGACCGCTGGCCGATCGTCCCGGCCACGACCGTCATCAAGCACCTCATGGAGTTCGCCGAGCGTGCCGTCCCGGGGATGCGCGCCGTCGGGCTGCGGGAGGTGCGGCTGCTGAAGTGGATCGAGGCCGTGCCCTCGGTGGACGTCCCGGTGACGGTGCGTCGGATCGCTCCCGACGAGGTCGAGGTGGCCCTCACCGGTTCCTCGCAGGCCGTCGTCCAGCTCGCCGGGCGGCACCAACCGCCGCCCGAGGCCTGGACGTTCGACCCGGCCGCGGAGCGCGTCCCCGAGATGCGGGCCGAACAGCTCTACACCGAGCGGTGGATGTTCCACGGGCCCCTCTTCCAGGGGGTCAGCGAACTCACCGCCATCGGCGACCGCCACGTGCGGGGCGTCCTCACCGCACCCGAGGCGCCGGGCTCCCTGCTGGACAACGTGGGCCAGCTGCTGGGCTACTGGATCATGGCGACGCTCACCGAGCGCACCACCGTCTTCCCCGTCAGCATGGACCGCATCCGCTTCCACGGACCCGAACCGGGCCCCGGCGAGCGGCTGGAATGCTCGATCCGCATCACCGGACTCACCCACAACACGCTCACCGCCGACATGCAGCTGCTCCACCGGGGCCGCGTCTGGGCGGAGCTGCACGGCTGGACGGACCGCCGGTTCGACACCGACCCCGGCATCCGGGCCGTGGACCGCTTCCCCGGCTCCAACACGCTCTCCACCCGGCACCCCGAGGGCTACGCGCAGGTGCACGAGCGCTGGCCCGACCTGGCGACGCGCGAGCTGATGATGCGCAACGTCCTCGGCGGGGCGGAGCGCACCGGCTACGCCGAGCTGCCGCCCGTCCGCAGGCGGCAGTTCCTCCTCGGCCGCATCGCGGCGAAGGACGCGGTGCGCGACGTGCTGTGGTCGGAGGGCGCGGGCGACATCTACCCGGCCGAGATCGCGGTCCACAACGACGACGAGGGCCGTCCCTTCGTGCGCGGCGTGCACGGCCGCGAACTCGGCGACGGCCTGGTGGTGTCGATCGCGCACCGCGCGGAGTGCGGTGTCGCCATCGCACGGCGCGGACCGTGCGGCATCGACGTCGAGGAGATCACCGAACGTCCGCGCGCCACCGTCGAGACGGCGTGCGGCCGGGAGGAACTCGCCCTGCTGCGCGAAGTGTCCGCGGGCGACGGCGGGTCCGGCCCGGACAGTCCGGGCGAGTCGGACGTGCCGGACGGTGAGGCCGTCTGGTTCACGCGGTTCTGGGCGGCCAAGGAGGCCGTCGCGAAGCTGCGCGGAACGGGACTGCGGGGACGTCCGGCCGACTACCGCGTGGTGGCGGCGGAGACCGGCCGGCTCCGCGTGATGTACGGGGGCCATTCGCACGACGTGCGGGTGCGCGTTACATCCAATCCGCCGGGCCTGCCCGAGCGGCAGTACGTGGTCGCCTGGACGACCGCATACGAGGAAACAGGAGTGCGAAATGACCACTGACGCGACCGGGTTCGCACCGGCGCAGCCCGTCGGGCAGGCGCCGTCGGGAACCGACGAGGGGGCCGTGCTGGCGGACATCTCCGGCATGCTGCGGACGCTGCTCGAGGACTACGGACTCGACGAGGCCGAGATCGGCCGGGAGACCACCTTCCACGACGATCTCGAGCTGGAGAGCATCGACCTCGTGGCGCTGTCCGGGTCCCTGCGCGAGCACTACGGTGACCGCGTCAACTTCGCCGAGTTCGTGGCAGAGCTCGAACTCGACGAGATCATCGCGCTGACCGTCGGGCAGCTCGTCGACCATGTAGTGGAATCGCTGCGCGCCACGGAAGCGGGCTGATCCGGATGAAGATCTCCACGGGAGAGATCACCACCCACGTGCAGAGACTGCCCGCCGCCGGCCGCGACGAGGCCCTCGGCGAGCCGCCGGTCGTGGTCTTCGTGCACGGCCTGCTCACGGACAGCCTGGCCAGCTACTACTTCACGCTCGGCCCGGCCTTCGCCGCCGAGGGCATCGACGTGATCATGTACGACCTGCGCGGCCACGGACGGAGCGACCGGCCCGAGACCGGCTACCAGCTCGAACGCTTCGTCGGCGACCTCGCCGGGCTGCTAGACGCGCTCGGCGAGCACCGCCGCGTCCACGTCGTCGGCAACTCCTTCGGCGGCACGATCGCCGCCGCTGCCGCCGCCTGGCACCCCGACCGCGTCGCCACCGTCAGCATGATCGAGTCCGAGCCGCCCGTCGTGGAGTGGACACGGCACATGGCCGAGGGGCTCGCCGACGCCAAGGACCGGCTGAAGCACGAAGAGGTGATCGGCTGGATCAAGGACAACCACGGGGCGCACACCGCCCGCCTCTCGCGCGGTGCGAGCCGCATCCTGCAGACGACCACCCTGGCCGAGGACGTCCCCAGCGGACGCGTCATATCCGACGACCTCTCCGCGATCGGCTGCCCGCTGCTGGCGATATTCGGCGACGAGTCGGGGCTGTCGGCCCAAGTGCCCTCCCTGGAGGCCAAACTCGACCGCTGCCGCACCGTGGTGCTGCCCGACCAGGGCCACTCCGTCCTCGTGGAGCGCACCGAGGACACCCGCGACATCCTCCTGGCGTGGGTACGGGAGCACGAACTGACCGAGGCAGTACGGTGACTCGCTTCCTCCTCGTCGTCCCCCCGCTCGTCGGGCACATCAACCCGCTGCTCGGCGTCGCGGACGAACTGGCCCGCCGCGGGCACCGCGTGGCGTGGACGGGCTACCCCGAGCAGATCCACCGCCTCGCCGGGGCGGACGCCGTCGTCTTCGAGTCGCGGATGCCGGACGTCGGACTGCAGCGGCCCGCCAAGCTCACCGGGCCGTCCGCGTTCCGCTTCCTGTGGGAGGAGTTCTTCGCCCCGCTGGCCGAACTGATGGCCCCCGGCGTCGAATCGGCGATCGAGGCATTCGGCCCGGACGTGATCGTCCACGACCAGCACGCCGTCGCGGGCGCCCTCGTCGCCGAGCGCCGCGGCATCCCCTATGTGACGTCGGTGAGCACCTCGGCCGAACTGACCGACCCGCTCTCCTCGATGCCCAAGGTCGACGCCTGGCTGAAGGGCATCTTCGCCTCCCTGCGCGAGAGCTTCGGCGACCCGGAGCACACGACCGACCCCCGCTACTCGCCGCACGGAGTCGTCGCCTTCACAGGGCGCGCGCTGCTGGGCGACGCGCCGCTGCCCAGCGACCGTATCGAGCTGGTCGGGCCCGCGATCGCCCCGCGCGCCGCGCAGAGCGACTTCCCGTACGCGGAGCTGGACCCGCGCCGCCGCAAGGTCCTCGTGACGCTCGGCACCGCCAACGTGGACGCCGGGACGCGGTTCCTCACGGAGGCCGTCGGCGCGCTGCACGCGCTGCGCGAGCGGGTGCAGGGCATCGTCGTCGACCCCGGAGGCGTCCTCGGCGGGATGCCCGGCGGAGTTCCGGAGAGCGTCCTCGTGCGCGAGTACGTGCCCCAACTCGACCTGCTCCCGCATCTCGACGCCGTCGTCTGCCACGCCGGCCACAACACCGTCTGCGAATCCCTGTGGCACGGGGTCCCGCTCGTCGTGGCCCCCATCCGCGACGACCAGCCGATCGTCGCCGGGCAGGTGGTGGACGCGGGCGCCGGCGTGCGGGTCCGCTTCAACAGGGTGGACGCACCACGGCTGGCGGCGGCCGTCGAGTCCGTCCTCGACACCGAGGGAGGACACCGGGCGGCAGCCGAGGCGATCGGGCGCTCCTTCCGCGACGCCGGCGGGGTGCTCGCCGCCGCCGACCATCTCGACCGCATCGCAGCCCGTCCGGCGGACGCCCAGGCAGCACGCTGAACCCGTCCGAATGCGACCTGAGGACTCCCACATGACGACGGCTCCGAGAAGTCCCGAACCCTTCGGGCTCTTCCAGGGCTCCCAGCCCCCTCCCGCACCCCCGCAGCCGACCGTGCCCGGAACCGGCGGGCACCCGAGGGCCAGCATCCTCCGCATCGACCACCGCAAGCGTGCGCCCCTGCGGGTGCTGATGGGATACGCGCGCCCCCACCGCCTGGTGCTGTTCGCGACGCTGCTTCTCGTGCTCGCCGCGAGCGGGGCGGGACTGGCGCAGCCGCTGGTGGCGCAGCAGGTGCTGAACTCCCTCGCCGACGACGGCGACGTGGTCGGGCCCGTGATCGTGCTGGGCGGTCTCGTCGTGGCGGGCGCCGGCCTCACCGGCCTGCAGTCCTGGTGGCAGCAGCGCACTTCGGAGCGCGTCGTCCGCCGGGTGCGCCAGGACCTCGTCTTCCGCCTGATCCGGCTGCGCATCCCGGAGCTGGACCGCCGTCCGCCGGGCGACCTGATCGCCCGCGTCACCTCGGACAGCACGCTGCTGCAGAACGCGGCGACCGAGGGCCTGGTGATGATCGCCAACGGCGTGCTCAGCATCCTCGGCGCGGCCGTGCTGATGGGAGTCGTGCATCTGGGGCTGCTGGGCGTCACGATCGGCGTGCTGCTGACGGTGGGTCTGGTGATGGGCGGCATCCTGCCCCGCATCCGCAAGGCCGTCTCCCGTGCGCAGGAGTCGATCGGCGCCGTCGGCGCAGCGCTGGACCGTACGCTCGGCGCCGCGCGTACCGTCAAGGCCAACGGTGCCGAGGACCGTGAGACGGAGGTCGCCGAACGGGCGATCGACGGCGCGTACCAGGCGGGCCTCGTGGGCGCCCGTTACGTCGCCGTCGTCAAGATCCTCTCCGGCGTCTCCATCCAGGCGGCCTTCCTCGCCGTCCTCGGAGTGGGCGGCGCACTCGTGGCCTCCGGCGATCTCGAGACGCCCGAACTGATCGCGTTCCTCCTCTACGTCTTCTACCTGGCCAGCCCGATCGGCTCCCTCGTCGCGGGGCTCGGCATGCTCCAGCAGGGCCTCGGCGCGGTGGGCCGCATCGAGCAGATCAAGCGCATGGCCGTCGAGGCGGACGTCGACGAGGAGCCGATCCTCCCCGCGCTTCCCGCGGCCGGTGCGAACGCGAACGGCAACGGCAACGGGACGGCGACCGGGCCGCTGCCCGCGTACGGCAAGTCCTACGTCCCGCCGAACGCGCAGACGAACGGTCAGGGCTTCAAGGCCCCCGGCCAGGCCGTCCCCGCGGCCGGCCGGGACACCGACATCGACGGACCGTCCACGCTGAAGCTGAAGATCCCCGGCCCGCCCACCATCCAGTTCCAGGACGTGCGGTTCTCCTACCCGGGGCGCGGCACCGCGCTGAAGGGCATCGACATCACCATCCCCGGCGGGACGCAGACCGCCCTGGTGGGCCTGTCCGGCGCGGGCAAGACGACCATGTTCGCGCTGCTCCAGCGCTTCTACGACCCGACGGCCGGGCGGATCGTCATCGACGGCGTCGACATCGAGACCATGCGCCGTGCCGAGGTGCGCAGGCGCATCGCGTACGTCGAGCAGGACTCGCCGGTGATGGCCGGCAGCCTGGAGGACAACCTGAAGTACTCGGCGACGAACGCCTCGGAGGAGGACATCGCCGAAGCTCTGCGCGTGACGCGCCTCGACACGCTGATCACGCGGCTCCCCGACGGTCTGCGCACCGAGGTGGGCAACCGCGGCGTCTCGCTGTCCGGCGGTGAGCGCCAGCGCCTCGCGATCGCCCGCGCGCTGCTGCGCAAGCCCGAGGTGCTGCTGCTCGACGAGGCGACGGCCCAGCTCGACGCCCGCAACGAGCAGGCACTTCGGGAAGCCGTCGACCAGGCGGCCCGCAAGTGCACGGTGATCGCCATCGCCCACCGGCTCTCGACGGTCACGCACGCGGACCAGATCGTCGTCATGGAGCACGGTGAGATCCGCGCGTTCGGCAGCCACAAGGAGCTGGTCAAGTCCGATCCCCTCTACCGGGAACTCGCCGCCTCCCAGATGCTCGTGGGCGAGGACGACGATTCGTCGGACAAGCTTGCGAAGGCCGGCCGCTGAGCGGCAGGTTCTGTCCCGGCGTGTGAAGACGCGAAGGGCGCCCGTCACGAGGACGGGCGCCCTTGCTGTCCGCCGGGGACCGGCGGGCTCGGATCTGTCAGCCCATCAGGGGGTTGAGGGCGGCGAGGTAGCCGTCCCTGTGGCCCTCGACGTTCGGGTGGTAGGACTCGTTGAGCTTTTCCCACTCGAGGCTGGTGACCCATTCCGAGTTGCCGGAGCAGATCGTGTGCGGGTCGAACACGGGACGCGCGTCGAGGAAAGTGAAGCCTGCTTCCTTCGAACGCGCGGACATGATCTCGGCAAGAGTGTCGGCCGCGGAGTTCAGAGCGGTGCGCTCCTTGTCGCTGAGGCCGAGAATGCCGCAGTCACCTCCAATTGTGTAGAGCCGGGGATATCCGACGACGATGACTTTCGCGGACGGCGCGGCAGCGCGAACGGCCGCGTACGTCTTCGAAAGCTGCGGGGACAGCTGGTTGGTCGCAGCTGCCTTTGCCGCTTCGACACCTGCCAGGCAGTCGGCGTCGTCCGCGGTGAGAATGCAGTTCTTCAGAACGTCGACGAAACCGACGTCGTTGCCGCCGATCTGAAGAGTCACCAGGGACGTGTCCGCGGTCAGCTGACCGACCTGCGTGTTCATCACGTCTGCCGTGGTCGCGCCGGAGCACGCCGCTTCCACGAAACCGACGTTCGGGTGCGCGGCGGCCCACAGCCTGGTGTAGGAAGTGGGGCCGCGCCGGCAGGCGTCGTCCGGGTTGTCGTAGGTATTGGTGCCTACCGCGACGGTGTACGAATCTCCCAGAGCGACATATTTACCCTCGGCCGCATGTGACCCTGGTGCTACGAAGGCCACGGCCACGAACGCCAGCACGGCGGCGAACAGCAGCTTTAATGTGCGCATGAAGTTGTCTTCTCCGAAGGTGTGGGGGATGTGAACATCTAAGAATTAGCAGGTGAAGGGCCAGATGAGTACATGTCAACTAGCAGTTTTTTGGTCACAGTTCGATAAACGCGAGCTGCGGAAATCATGATCACGGTGCCGCGCCGTAGCAATTCCCGCCACTTTCGGATCGCTTCTCCGGTGACATTTCCTCAGGTCTTTCCGTCAAAATTGCGGCTGTTATCGGCCGCTGGATGTATGCGCTTCCGCAAGTGCGGGGCGTCCCCTTCGCGAAGCCGGGGGCGGGCACCGCGGCTGCCTGCCGCGTCCCGTCCGGCGAGGCCCTCCCGGCGTCTGCCGCCGCGCCGCCGCACGACTTCTGACGGTGGGTCGGTTAGCGAACGCAACTCCCGTGACGGTCGCCGCACGGCCACGTACCCCGCCGCCGCCATCACGTTCGCGCCAAGCACCGGGCCGACGGGCGCGCGCGGGCGGGGAGTCCGCCGGCGTCGAGGGCGGCCGACGCGCGTTCGGCGGGTGGCCGGCCTGGGTGGCCTGACAGGGCGGCGGCGGGGCTCCGGGCCCCTGACGTGCGGGGTTTTGTCGCTCGTTCGGTGGGCCCGCGAGGAGACGGAACGGTTCAGCGGCCGGACGTTGCATACCGTCCGGGCATGCACGCCACGAGCAACCCTGTTCCCGCCCCCGCCCCCGCCTCCGCTCCAGCCGCGGAGCACTCGTCGCAGCCTCAGGACGAGGGCGCGGCGCGTCCGTCTCCGGCGACCGTCACCCGGCTGAAGCTGTCAGCCTTCCGCGCGCTGCGGGAGCGCACCGTCCCCCTCGCGCCCGTGACGCTGCTGACGGGCGCGAGCGGCAGCGGCAAGTCCAGCGTCCTGGAGGCATACGAGGCTCTGGCGCGGCTCGGCGGCGGGGAGGCGCTCGGTGAGGTCTTCGGGCGGGGCGCCGGGGGAGCGGCATCGTACGTGCCGTACACGGCGCGGCCGGACGCGCAGGGGCGCCGCGGCTTCCGGTTCGGCTGCACCGTCGACGGGCCCGCCGGCCCGGTCCGTCTCGACCTGGCGGTGCAGGCCGAACCGTCGCTGCGCATCGCCGGCGAGCGGCTGACCGCGGCGGACGGACGCACCCTGCTGTCCACGGCGCTCCGCGATCCGTCGCGCTCCGCGGTGCAGGCCGAGTGGCACAGCGCGGGGCCGGGCCGCGTCACCCGCGCGCGCCTGCCCGCAGACCGGCTCGCGACCGCCCTGCTGCCGCTGCGCGTCGCGGGCGGCAGCAAGGAGGAGCAGCGCGTGCTGGCCGCCGCGGAGCAGGTCGTCGTGGCGCTCCGCGCCGCTTTCGCCTGCGATCCCCGCCCGGAGAACATGCGCGATCCCGTCTCGGCGGCCGACAGGCTGCTGCGGGGCGGCTGCGACAACCTGGCCGCGGTGCTGCGCCGCACGCGCCTGGAGTGCGCCACCCGGTACGGCCTGCTCGTCGCGGCTGTGCGGGCCGGCTGTGCGGGTCCCGTCGCCGATCTGGCCTCGGACGTCGTGGACGGCGGACGGGACAGGGGCATGCTGCGCGCCCTGCTGGTGCGCAGTCCCGACGGGCCGCGGACGCCGCTGGAGTGGCTGGGCGACGGGGAGTTGCGCTACACGGCGCTGGCTCTGGTGCTTCTGACCGGTCCCGGCGTGCTCTCCATGGACCCGGCGCAGGAGGTGCTGCCAGCACGGCAGGCGCTGACCGTCCTGGCGGACGGCCTGGACCGCGGACTCGACGTCCGCCAGACACGCGAACTGCTGTCGCTGGCTGTGCGGATGGGCGAGCGGGGGCATGTGCGGCTGCTGGGCGCGGTGGGCGATGCGGGAGCGGCGGTACGGGAGGCGGCGTCCGGCGTCCGCCTGGTAGACCTGGGGACGTGAGCGAACCCTCCCTCCCGCCTTCCAGTCGGCCCGCCCCGGCCACCCCGGCCGCCCCGACATCCACGGCCGCCCCGGCATCCACGGCCGCCCCGGCATCCCCGGCATCCCCGGCCTCCACGCCCTCTTCGGCTTCGTGCACGGGCGAGCTGACGGTCGCCCGACTGCAGCGGAGGCTGGCCGAGTTCGCCTCGGCGCGCGACTGGGGGCAGTACCACACGCCGAAGAACCTCGCCGCCGCGCTGAGCGTGGAGGCGGCCGAACTCGTCGAGATCTTCCAGTGGTTGACGCCCGAGGAATCGGCCCGCGTGATGTCCCGTCCGGACATGGCCCACAGGGTCGAGGACGAGGTGGCGGACGTGTTCGCGTATCTCCTGCAGTTCTGCGAGGTGTTGGGCGTCGACGCGCTGCAAGCGCTGTCTTCGAAGGTCGATCGGAACGAGAAGCGTTTCCCGACCACCGGAACCGGTCACTCTATGGAGTGAGGACCGTGTCCATGCAGGGCGAAATGTCCAAAGTTTCCACAAACTCCCTGGTTCATCAGCCCCTTGATGGTCACTCTGCGTAGCGAGAACCGTGAAGGGAGGTGGTGACATTGGATGCCGTGCATCTCATCAAGGCCACCCGGCATGCGCTTGTGGAGTGTTCGTCGGTGCGGGAGATCCTCGCCGAGGCGTGGCAGGCGCAGGCGCTTGTCGAGGCAGTGGGGCGCCATCTGGCCGAGAGCGGCCCGCAGTTGGTGCGTCCCGAGGCGATGGCCCTGAGCGAGGTGGGCGGCCGCGCCTGCCGTTCGCCGGAGCACCTCGGGCCGTCCCCGGGCGCCGCCCGCGCCGCCAGGCTGACCGATGTCCAGGACCCGAGGTGTGCCCTGGTCGATCTCGCCGGACTGCTCGTCGAGGCCGGTGTGGCGCTCGTCCTCGTGGCCGTCACCGCGGACCAGCAGGGGCTGTACTGGCACGTCCTCGAAGCGATCGACGCGATGGACGAGTCGGAGGACAGGGTGACCGCCATGCTCCGCCGCCTCGCGGTGCACGAGCACGGCGGCGCGGCGTAACGCGGCAGGACGCCGCAGCACGCGGCGTAACGCGTGCTGGATGTGCGTGCTGGAGCCGGCTGCCGGACGTTGGCTGCCGGGCGTGCGTGCCGGACGAGGGTGGACGAGGGTCCCTGCCGCCCCCCACGTCAGAAGCGTGAAGCCGGGCAGGGAGGCAAGATATGGACCATGAAGCTGCGCATCTTCACAGAGCCCCAGCAGGGGGCGAGCTACGACACGCTGCTCCAGGTGGCGAGGGCCGCCGAGGAGCTGGACTTCGACGCCTTCTACCGCTCCGACCACTATCTGGCCATGGGCGGGACGGACGGGCTGCCCGGTCCCACGGATGCCTGGATCACCCTTGCCGGGCTGGCCCGTGAGACGAGCACCATCCGGCTCGGCACCCTCATGACGGCCGCCACGTTCCGGCTGCCCGGCCCCCTCGCCGTCCAGGTCGCCCAGGTCGACGCGATGTCCGGCGGCAGGGTGGAACTCGGCCTCGGAGCGGGCTGGTTCGAGGAGGAGCACACCGCGTACGGCATCCCCTTCCCGAAGGAGAAGTTCGGGCGGCTCCAGGAGCAGCTGGAGATCGTCACCGGGCTGTGGTCCACCCCGGTCGGCGAGAAGTTCGCGTACGACGGCACCTACTACCGGCTGGCCGACTCGCCGGCCCTCCCCAAGCCCGTCCAGCGGAAGGTGCCGATCCTCGTCGGCGGCATGGGCAAGGTCCGCACGCCCGCCCTGGCCGCGCGCTTCGCCGACGAGTTCAATATCCCCTTCGCGTCCGTCTCCGACAGCCGGACGCAGTTCGGCAGGGTGCGCGCGGCGGCGGAGGAGCGCGGCCGCAGCCCGGAGGACATCGTCCTGTCGAACGCGCTGGTCGCCTGCGTGGGGAAGGACGACGCCGAGGTGGCCCGCCGCGCTGCGGCCATCGGGAGGGACGTCGCGGAGCTGAAGGAGCACGGCCTGGCGGGTTCCCCCGCCGAAGTCGTCGACAAGATCGGGCAGTACGAGCAGGCCGGGGCCTCCCGGATCTACCTGCAGATCCTCGACCTGCACGACCTCGACCACCTTCAGCTGATCTCCGAACAGGTGCGGACCCAGGTGGCGTGAGGTGAGCCGCCCCGCACTCCCGCTGGGCGACGCACTGGCCCGCGGCCCGCTCGTACTCGACGGCGGGCTCTCCAACCAGCTGGAGGCCCAAGGCTGCGACCTGCGCGACGAGTTGTGGTCGGCGCGGCTGCTCGCCGACGATCCCCGGCAGATCCGGGAGGCGCACGCGGCCTACGTACGGGCCGGAGCGCGGGTGCTGATCACGGGCAGCTACCAGGCGTCCTTCGAGGGCTTCGCCCGGGCGGGCGCCGGACAGCGCGAGGCGGAGGCCCTCTTCCGCCGCAGCGTGGAGCTCGCCCGGGCGGCCGCCGCGGACCGGCCCGTGTGGGTCGCCGCCTCCGTCGGCCCGTACGGCGCGGTCCTCGCCGACGGCGGCGAGTACCGCGGCCGCTACGGCCTGAGCGTCCGCGAGCTGACGGCGTTCCACCGGCCGCGGATCGCCGCTCTGGCGGCGGCCGAGCCGGACGTCCTGGCCCTGGAGACGGTGCCCGACGCGGACGAGGCGGAAGCCCTGCTGCGAGCGTCGCGGGAGTTCGGCCTCCCGGCGTGGCTGAGCTACACGGTCGACGGCCCGCGCACGCGGGCCGGGCAGCCGCTCGCCGAAGCCTTCGCGGTGGCGGCCGGCGAGCGGCACGTCGTGGCGGTGGGCGTCAACTGCTGCGCCGCCCGCGACGTGGGCGACGCGGTCGAGATCGCCGCGGAGACGACGGGCAAGCCGGTCGTCGCCTACCCCAACAGCGGAGAGAGCTGGAACCCGGCCACCCACGCCTTCTCAGGCCCGGCCAGCTACTCGGCCGCGCCCCAGCCCACCGGCACGCCCCCGCCCACCGGCACGGCTCCGGCGCGAGCGCCCGCCCCCGACGGGCCGCCGCCGCGGCCGGAGGCGTGGGCCGCGGGCTGGGTCGCCCGTGGGGCGCGGCTGGTCGGGGGCTGCTGCCGGGTGGGGCCGGACGTCATCGCTCGGCTGGCGCGGGCCCCGGCACTCGGCGGCGCCCCAGCCCTGTGATCGGACGGTCCCGTGATCAGCCAGCACAGCCGCATGGCCAGACGCCGAGCCCCCCGTGGCCGGAGCTCGCAGCCCGGTGGCCAGCCGCCGCGACCCTGTGATCACCGGCGTCGTGGCCCCGCGGTCAGCGCCGATACCTTGAGGATCTTCGACAATCACGGCGCACTCCGCCGCCGCCTCGGTAAGGATGGAGGCATGGGATTCCATGTCGACTCAGAGGCCGGGCGGCTGCGCCGCGTCATCCTGCACCGCCCCGACCTGGAGCTGAAGCGGCTCACGCCCACGAACAAGGACGAGCTCCTCTTCGACGACGTGCTGTGGGTGCGCCGTGCGCGCCAGGAGCACGACGCTCTCGCGGACGCGCTGCGCGACCGCGGTATCGCCGTCCACCTCTTCGGTGACCTGCTGACGGAGACGCTGGAGATCCCCGAGGCCCGCACCCTCGTACTGGACCGGGTCTTCCACGAGAACGAGTACGGGCCGCTGGCGACCGCGCACCTGCGCGCCGCCTTCGACCGGCTCCCCGCGCGGGAACTGGCCGAGGCGCTGGTGGGGGGCATGACGAAGCGGGAGTTCCTGGAGGCGAACCCGGAGCCCGCCTCGGTGCGCTTCCACGTGCTCGACCTCGACGGCTTCCTGCTCGCCCCGCTGCCCAACCACCTGTTCACCCGCGACACCTCCGCGTGGGTCTACGACGGCGTCTCCATCAACGCCATGCGCTGGCCGGCCCGTCAGCGCGAGACCGTCCACTTCGAGGCGATCTACCGGCACCATCCGCTCTTCACCAGCCCGGAGAACACCGGCTTCCACGTCTGGTCCGAGGGGCAGGGCGCCTACCCCTCGACCATCGAGGGCGGGGACGTCCTCGTCATCGGCTCGGGCGCGGTGCTGATCGGCATGAGCGAGCGGACCACGCCGCAGGCGGTGGAGATGCTCGCCCGCGGCCTGTTCGCCGCCGGTTCCGCCACCACGATCGTGGCGCTCGACATGCCCAAGCGCCGTGCCTTCATGCACCTCGACACCGTGATGACCATGGTCGACGGCGACACCTTCACCCAGTACGAGGGGCTGGGCATGCTGCGCTCGTACACCATCGAACCGGGCGGCAGCGCGAACGAGCTGAAGGTCACCGACCACCCGCCGGAGCACATGCACCGCGCCATCGCGGCGGCTCTCGGCCTGGACCACATCCGCGTCCTCACGCCCACGCAGGACGTGCACTCGGCGGAGCGCGAGCAGTGGGACGACGGATGCAACGTGCTCGCCGTCGAACCGGGCGTCGTGCTGGCCTACGAGCGCAACGTCACCACCAACACCCACCTGCGGAAGCTGGGGATCGAGGTGCTGGAGATCCCGGGTAGCGAGCTGGGCCGGGGACGGGGCGGTCCGCGATGCATGAGCTGCCCCGTGGAGAGGGACCCGGTCTGAGCCGGACCCGGCCTGAGCGGGGAACGGCCTGAGGGGGCTCCGGCCTGAGCGGAACCGTCCGGGCCGGACACGTCCGGGCGGGAACCGGCGGTACTTGCCCGGGTCGGGGGCTTCCCGCGCGGTCCGTGGCAGGACGGCGCCTGTATAAGGATTCATAGGGCGGTATAGAATTCCAGGGTTGTCGAACGAGCCTGCGACCTAGGAGCCCTCATGGCGACAGACCTCACGGGCCGCCATTTCCTCAAGGAGCTGGACTTCCGCCCCGAGGAGTTCCGCTTTCTGATCGACCTCGCAGCAGAGCTGAAGGTGGCCAAGAAGGCGGGCGCCGAACAGCAGCGGCTGCGGGGCCGGACCATCGCGCTGGTCTTCGAGAAGACCTCGACCCGCACGCGCTGCGCGTTCGAGGTCGCCGCCGCCGACCAGGGCGCCGGGACCACGTACCTGGACCCGGCGGGATCGCAGCTGGGGCACAAGGAGTCCGCACGCGACACCGCCCGTGTCCTCGGCCGGATGTACGACGGGATCGAGTACCGCGGCAGCGGCCAGGCCGTCGTGGAGGAACTGGCCGCCTACGCCGGGGTACCCGTCTACAACGGGCTGACCGACGACTGGCACCCCACGCAGATGCTCGCCGACGTCCTCACCATGACCGAGCACTGTGCGAAACCCCTCGACGAGACGGCGTTCGCCTACCTCGGGGACGCCCGGAACAACATGGGCAACTCCTACCTCGTGACCGGGGCGCTGCTCGGCATGGACGTACGGATCGCCGCCCCGCGCGGGCTCTGGCCCGAGGAGGCGGTCGTCCGTGAGGCCCGCGCCCTCGCCGAGCGCACCGGGGCCCGCATCACGCTCACCGAGTCCGTGGAGGAGGGGGTGGGAGGCGCCGACTTCGTCGCCACCGACGTGTGGGTGTCGATGGGGGAGCCGAAAGAAGTCTGGGACGAGCGCATCGCGCTGCTGCGCCCGTACGCCGTCACGATGGACGTGCTGCGCGCCACCGGCAACGCCGACGTGAAGTTCCTGCACTGCCTGCCCGCGTTCCACGACCTCGGGACGTCCGTGGGGCGGGAGATCCACGCCCGGCACGGCTTGGACTCCCTGGAGGTCACGGACGAGGTCTTCGAGTCCGCCCACTCGGTCGTCTTCGACCAGGCGGAGAACCGTATGCACACGATCAAGGCCGTCCTGGTCGGGACGCTGGCAGCCGCCGGCAGCTGACACGCGCCGGCCCCGGGCGGGCTTGCCCGCTCTCAGCCGTGCAGCGCGAGATAGGGCGCAAGAGCCAGAAGCGTTGCCGCCAGCGCGTACTTGAGCTTCCGTACGGGAACGACGCGGGCGATCTTCCAGCCGATCATGACGCCCGCGAGTTCGGGGAGGCCGACGAGCAGGGCGAGCGGCCAGTCGATGGAGCCGTGCACCGCGTACCCCACCGTCCCGGCCCCCGCGATGATCACCGACTGGGCCTGGGCGGCGGCCAGCGCGGGCAGCAGCGGCAGCCCGCAGAGCACCAGCAGCGGGACGCTCAGCATGGGGCCGCCCAGGCCGAACAGCCCCGCGGCCACGGACACCGTGAAGCCCACCGCCACCGCCGTCGCCGGCCGCAGGCGCACCGGCCGGTCCTCACTCTCGGGGACGGCCCGCCGCTCACGCACCCAGACCAGGAAGCCGGTCACGGCGACGGCCGCGGCCAGGAGGACCGCGAACCCCTGACCGCTCACGAGGGTGTTGAGGAAGACCCCCAGCGGAGCGCCGGCCACCGCGACCGCCGAGAGCACCAGCGCGATCCGTCTCGTCCCCGGCTCACGCAGCTGTCCGGAACGCGTGTAGGCGGCGGTGCCGAGCGCTCCGGTGGCGATGTGCGTGGCGATGGCGGTGCCCGCCACGCCGGCTGGCGGGAGTCCCGTCAGCAGGAACATGCCGATCGTGGGCAGCACGCCGCCCGGCCCGACCGCCGTGATCCCGATACCGCCCAGCAGCCCGAAGAGAGCCAGTAGCGCGAGTATCAGCGGGTCGCCCTCCATGGGACCGGTTCCTTTCCGGGTACGGGCGTCCGGCTGCGGACCGCCGGACGCGTCTCCTCCCCGCACGCTATCCGTACCCGCGCGCCGCTCAACCGTGGCGTCGTCTATCGCGCACCCGTGACGGCAGTCACGAAGCGGTGATACTTTCGCAGGGCCGGCGTCGGCGAGGGAGGGCCCTGTCCATGAGTGAGTCAGCGAGCGAGCCAGCGAGCCACACGTCGAAGGGCGAGGGAGCAGCCGCATGAGCCCCTACACGGGATCCGCCCGCCGCACCGACGACTGGCAGCACATCCAGGTGACCGAGGACGACGGAGTCGTCACCGTCACCCTCGCCCGCCCCGCCCGCCTCAACGCCCTCACGTTCGGGGCCTACGCGGACCTGCGCGACCTCCTCGCGGAACTCTCCCGCGAACGGCGCGCACGCGCGCTCGTGCTCGCGGGGGAGGGGCGGGGCTTCTGCTCCGGCGGCGACGTCGAGGAGATCATCGGTGCCACGCTCGACACCGACACCGCCGAACTCCTGGACTTCAACCGCATGACGGGCCAAGTCGTACGGGCACTGCGCGAAGCGCCGTTCCCCGTGGTGGCCGCCGTGCACGGGGTCGCCGCCGGCGCGGGCGCGGTGCTGTCCCTCGCCGCGGACTTCCGTGTCGCCGACCCGACGGCCCGGTTCTCCTTCCTCTTCACCAAGGTCGGCCTCTCCGGCGGCGACATGGGAGCCGCCTACCTGCTGCCGCGCGTCGTCGGCCTGGGACACGCCACCCGCATCCTGATGCTCGGCGAGCCCGTACGCGCTCCCGAAGCCGAACGCATCGGCCTCATCAGCGAGTTGACGGACGAGGGCGGGGCGCACGACGCCGCCTCACAGCTCGCGCGCCGCCTCGCCGACGGCCCGGCCCTCGCACTCGCCCAGACCAAGGCGCTGCTCACCGCGGAACTGGACCTGCCGCTGTCCGCCGCCGTCGAGATGGACGCCTCCACCCAGGCGCTCCTGATGCACTCCGAGGACTACGCCGAATTCCACGCCTCCTTCACGGAGAAGCGCCCACCGAAGTGGCAGGGGAAGTGAGTTGAGCGCGCCGGGGGACACCGGCAGGGGCATGCGCGTCGCCGTCGTCGGCGGCGGGCCGGGCGGACTCTACGCCGCGGCGCTCCTCAAGCGCCTCGACCCGTCCCGCACCGTCACCGTCTACGAACGCAACGCGCCCGACGACACGTTCGGCTTCGGCGTCGTCCTCTCCGACGAGACCCTCGGCGGGATCGAACACGCCGACCCCGCCGTATACGCCGCGCTGCAACGCGAGTTCGTCCGCTGGGACGACATCGACATCGTGCACCGGGGCACCACGCTCACCTCCGGCGGCCACGGCTTCGCCGCCCTGGGCAGGCGGCGCCTCCTCGCCGTACTGCACGACCGCTGCCGCGAGTTGGGCGTCGAACTGCGCTTCCGCACCGAGGCGCCGCCGGCCCGGCAACTGGCACTCACACACGACCTCGTCGTAGCGGCCGACGGCGTGCACAGCGCCACGCGTGAAGCCCACGCCGACGTCTTCCGCCCGCGGACCGAGACGCACCGCTGCCGCTACATCTGGCTCGCCGCCGACTTCGCCCTCGATGCCTTCCGGTTCGAGATCGCCGAGACCCCCCACGGAGTCCTGCAACTGCACGCCTACCCCTACGAGAGCGCCCGCGACGGGCATCCGGGCGCGTCCACCGTCATCGTCGAGACCCGCGAAGAGGTGTGGCGCGCGGCGGGCCTCGACCTGCTCGACGAGGAGGAGTCCGCCCGGCGGTGCGCCGGACTCTTCCCCGAGACCCTCGCCGGACGGCCGCTGCGCGGCAACAACTCGCAGTGGATCGCGTTCCGCACCGTCGTCAACGAGCACTGGTCCCACGGCAACACCGTGCTGCTCGGCGACGCCGCGCACACCGCGCACTTCTCGATCGGCTCCGGCACGAAACTCGCCGTCGAGGACGCCCTCGCGCTCGCCGCCTGCATCGAGGAGCAGCCCGGCCTGCCGGCCGCGCTCAAGGCATACGAAGCGGAGCGGCGCCCCGTCGTGACATCCACGCAGCGCGCCGCACGCGGAAGTCTCGAGTGGTTCGAGGACCTGGCCACGTATGTCACCCAGCCCTCCCACCAGTTCGCCTTCAACCTGCTCACCCGCAGCCGCCGGGTCACGCACGACAACCTGCGCCTGCGCGACGCCGGTTTCGTCAGAGCGGTCGAGGACGACGCCGGCGTGCCCGAGGACACGCCCCCGATGTTCACGCCCTTCCGGCTGCGCGGGCTGGAACTGCGGAACAGGGTCGTGGTCTCCGCGATGGACATGTACTCCGCGGCCCACGGGACCGGAACTCCCGGCGATTTCCACCTCGTTCACCTCGGCGCGCGGGCGTTGGGCGGCGCGGGACTCGTCATGACGGAGATGGTCTGCGTCTCCCCCCGCGGCCGCATCACACCCCGGTGCACGGGACTGTGGTCGCAGGAACAGGAACAGTCCTGGCGCCGCATCACCGACTTTGTGCACGCGCAGGCACCCGGCACCGCGATCGGCGTCCAGCTGGGCCACTCCGGCCGCAAAGGCTCGACCCGCGTGATGTGGGAGGGCATCGACCAGCCGCTTCCGCAGGGCAACTGGCCCCTCGTGGCGCCCTCCCCGCTCCCGTACCGCGAAGGCGTCAACCAGGTGCCGCACGAGCTGACCGTGAGCCAACTGGACGACATACGCCTGCAGTTCGCGGAAGCAGCCCGCCGTGCCGACCGCGCCGGATTCGACCTCCTCGAACTGCACTGCGCGCACGGCTACCTGCTCTCCAGCTTCCTCTCGCCCCTGACCAACCGGCGCACCGACGCCTACGGAGGCGGCATCGCCGCACGCCTCCGCTTCCCCCTGGAAGTCTTCGCCACCGTGCGCGAGATCTGGCCGCGGGACAAGCCGATGACCGTCCGGGTATCCGCGACCGACTGGGCCGAAGGCGGCATCACCCCCGACGACGCCCTCGCCATGGCCGAAGCCTTCGCCCAGCACGGCGCGGACGCCGTCGACGTCTCCACCGGCCAGGTCGTCCCGGACGAACAGCCCGACTACGGACGCTCGTACCAGACCCCGTACGCCGACCGCATACGCAACACCGTCGGCGTCCCGGTCATCGCGGTCGGCTCCATCTCCTCCTGGGACGACGTCAACTCCCTGCTGCTCGCCGGCCGCGCCGACCTCTGCGCGCTGGGCAGGCCCCACCTCTACGACCCCAACTGGACTCTGCACGCCGCGGCCGAACAGGGCTACGAGGGGCCCGGCGCGCCCTGGCCCCAGCCCTACCGCGCAGGCAGCCGCCGCCCGCCGACCGGCCGCACGGACGCACCGAAGCCGCGCCTCGCCCTATAGGGGCCCGGCAGCCTGCGCCAGCGGGTGTCAGCGGGTGTCAGCGGGCGGGCGGCGGCCCCTCGCCGCGTCCTGAGCGGCCCCTCAGCAGGCCTCGAGTCAGCAGACCTCGACGGTGACGGAAGGAGCCACCGGAGCCACCAGGTCCACCGGAGCCATCAGGTCCACCGGAGCGATCAGAGCCCCGTCCGTCCGCCCATCGACCGGTTCCTTGTCGCGCGGTTCCTTGTCGCGGGGTTCCTTGTCGGGCGGTCCCTCTTCGGTCGCTCCTGTCTCGGCTGGTCCTGTCTCGGCCGGTCCTGTCTAGGTCGGCCCTGTCCGGTTCGTCGAAGCGAGGGTCCCCGGACTCGCCGAAGGGACGATCGTCGGGTTCGTCGAACCAGCGGTCGTCCGGCTCGCGACGGTTCCCGGCGATCGCAGCGATCGGCGGGATGACCATGGCCACCACGCACATTCCGATTGCCGCGGGGACGGACAGCAGCCGCACGAAGGTCCAAGCGCTGATGAAGAGCACCAGGCACGTGGTCATCAGCACGAAATAGCGCCTGCGCCGTCGCGCGTACATACCTCCAGCGTATTACTCGGATCGCGCCGGCGAGGCTGGCAGCTTGCCCGGTCGGTGCCTGGCGGTGCCTGGTCGGTGCGGGTCGGGGTCGGGCGTGGCTGGGTGTGGGTGGCTGGCGGGGTGTGTGTGGCTGGCGGGGGGGGGG
>NZ_FMHJ01000008.1:0-378157 GCF_900090125.1 Streptomyces sp. WMMB 714 | reverse complement strand
GGGGGCGGCAGGAGTGGTCGGCCATCCCGGCCTCGCCCAACTCCCGGTAGCGGCCTGCCCACCGCCGTGCTGTAGTCGGTGAGACCTGGAACCGTTCGGCCGCCCGCCGCAGAGGCCAGCCCTCCTCGACCACACAGCGGGCCAGACGCAGCCGTCCGGTCTCGGTCAACGGTGCGTTACGGTGCGGCATGAGGGCCTTCCTGGTCGCCAGGTGTGCGGTTTCGTCGCTACACACCAGGCCAGAAGGCCCTCACCCATTTCAAGATCACCTACCGGTGATCACCGTCACCAACCTCCATGGACAGAACACCTAGGGCGCCCCGCCCCGCCGCCCTGCCGCGCGCCGCTCCCGTGCTTCGCGGGAGCACGGTCGATGGTGCTTCGGGACGGTGTGCAAGTCTTTACCCCATGAGCAAGCCGCACGCCGACAGTGCCTCCGCCGACAGCCCCTCCGCCCAGGCGTCCGCACCCGCCGAAGGGCCCGCACCCGCCGACGGCGGCGGGGAAGGGGAGCGGGAGCAGTACATCCTGACGCTGTCGTGCCCCGACAGGCAGGGCATCGTCCACGCCGTCTCCAGCTACCTGTTCATGACGGGCTGCAACATCGAGGACAGCCAGCAGTTCGGGGACCACGACACCGGGCTCTTCTTCATGCGCGTCCACTTCTCGGCGGACGAGGGCGTGCCGGTGGAGAAGCTGCGGGCGAGTTTCACGGCCATCGGCGACTCGTTCCAGATGGACTGGCAGATGCACCACGCGGCGCAGAGGATGCGCGTGGTCCTGATGGTCAGCAAGTTCGGCCACTGCCTGAACGACCTGCTCTTCCGCGCGCGCAGCGGCGCCCTCCCCGTGGACATCGCCGCCGTCGTCTCCAACCACACGGACTTCGCCGAACTCGTCGGCTCCTACGGTCTGCCCTTCCACCACGTCCCGGTGGAGAGGGGCAGCGAGGAGAGCAAGCAGGAGGCCGAGGCGCGGCTGCTGCGGCTGATCGAGGAGGAGGACGTCGAACTGGTCGTCCTCGCCCGCTACATGCAGGTCCTCTCCGACAACCTGTGCAAGCAGCTGCCCGGGCGGATCATCAACATCCACCACTCGTTCCTGCCGAGCTTCAAGGGGGCCCGGCCCTACCACCAGGCGCACGCCCGCGGCGTCAAGCTGATCGGGGCGACGGCGCACTACGTGACGGCCGCGCTCGACGAGGGCCCCATCATCGAGCAGGAGGTCGAGCGGGTGGGCCACGAGGCGACTCCCGCGCAACTGGTGGCCGTGGGCCGGGACGTGGAGTGCCAGGCGCTGGCGCGCGCTGTGAAGTGGCACAGCGAGCACCGCGTGCTGCTCAACGGGCACCGCACCGTCGTCTTCACCTGACGCGCGAGGCGGCCACCCGGGGCACCGGCCCGCCGGCCCGGGGGGACGTCCGCACCGAACGGCCGCTCCGGGCACCCGCGTTGGGCTACATCCGCGAGAGCGAAGCCGTCGCGAAGAGCACGTCCTCGATGGCCTCGCGGTCCCCGTCCCGCCCCGCCATGGCCTCCGCCGGAGCGACGTGGCCCGCCGCGAGCTGGCAGAACTCGTAGTCGTCCAGAGCGACATGGGCCACCGCGTCGCCCGGGCGGACGGCAGCGGCGGGGGAGTCCAGCGGGATGTACCAGTCGCCGCCGCCGTCGCCCTCGACCTCCAGGTGGAGTGCGCGCCCGGGTGTGCCCGCCGTGCTGAGCCTCCGCGGCGGACCCGCGAGGCCGGCGCGGCGGCGGCGTGCGATCGTCTCCGGCAGCATCCGCGCCGCGAGGTCGACCATGTGGTGCAGGTGCGTGCTCTGGGGCGCGGTGTAGGGGTAGTGGATGGCCGTCGCGATGTCCTCGGCGTGCATCCAGCACTCGAAGGCGCGCTCCAGCAGGGCGTCGCGCACGGGGAGCGTGAACTCGCCGTAGGGGACGGGTACTCCGGCCGTACGGTCACTGGCGAAGGACGCTGTGCGCAGCAGGGCGTGGCCCTGTTCCCGCCAGTGCCGGCGGGCGGCGGGCGTGCGCAGGACGTCGCAGTCCGCGCGCCAGAACCGCTCGGTCCGCTCCTCGGGGTCGACGGGCTGCGAGACGCCGTCACGAGCCCCCGTGCCGCCGGGCCCGTCGCCTGTGCGGTCCTTGCCGCTCGCTGCGGCCACGTCGAGGGGGTCGGGCATGCCGAGAGCGGAAGCGACGAGCCCGTCCACCGCGAGGAGATGGGCGATCACGCCGGCGACCGTCGTGTCCCTCTCACGCTTCTCCCTGTGGCGGCCGTCGAACCAGCGCAGCCGGACCGGGGCGAGCCATTCCTCGTCCGCCATGTCGCGCAGGAGCGCGTCGAGCCGCGAGGCCTCCGCGTCGTACGGGGCGGCCCACTCGGGGACCGGGACGCGGGGTGCCCGGCGCGCCATGCAGCCGTGGAGCACCTGCGAGCGCAGCGCCGGATCGAGATCGAGGCTGTCCTCCGGGTGCAGCAGCGCGACGGCGTCCCGCAACCGCAGGGCTTCGTCGGCGCAGGCGCCGCACTCGCTCAAGTGGCCCTCCACGGCGGCGGTCTCCTCCGCCGAACACGCCGAGAGCGCCCACGCCCCGAGAAGCGACTTGAGCACGCGGTGGTCGAACTGCTCGGGCTGCTGGGCGAGTTGGACGGGCTCCCGGGCCGGCGCAGCCGGCTCGGGCCGCGGAGGCGCCTGCCGGTCTTCCGTGGGAGCGGAGCGGCCGCAGGGCCCGGCGGCGCCTTCCGAGTCGTCGGCGGGGCTTCTCGGCGGCGGTATGCGGGGCGGCTGGGCCGCGCTGCCCTCAGCGCCTCCTTCCGCCGCCCCCTCTCCGGAGCCGCCGTCCGGGCCTCCGCCCCTGGGTGAACCGCCGCCGTCCGCGCTGCTGCCACCGGCTCCGCCGCCTTGCTCGTCCGGCCCTCTCACAGGGGACGCCCCCCGCCGTGCGGCTGCGGGGGCAGCGGCCGGATGGACGCCGAGGAGAGCAGCTGCAGGCCGAGACGGAGCCGCCGTCTCGCCTCGTCGTCGGTGACGCCCAACTGCCGTGCCGCCTGGCGGTAGTCGCGGCGCTGGAAGTACGTCAGCTCCAAAGCCGCGCGGAGCGATGCGGGCATCGAGGTGACGATGTAGTCGGCACGGGCGGCGGTGGACGCGGCCCGCACCTTCTCCTCCGTCCGCTCGTGGTGCCCGGGAGACTGCGGCCCCTCCTCGCGGTGCCGCTCACGCAGCCGCCCGGCGGCCGTCCGCTGCGTCACCTCCGCTATCCAGGAGCGCATCGGGCCGCTCTTCGGGTCGTAGGCCTGCGGGTTCTCCCAGATGTAGCCGAAGACGTCGCGCGTGGTCCGGTCGGCTGCGGACTCGTCGTCGAGCACCCGGTGCGAGAGACTGTGCACGAGCGAAGCGAAACGGTCGTACAACTCGCCCAGCGCGGCTGCCTCACCACGGGCCAGCCGCTGCTGCATCTTCCGGTCCCAGCGCGGTGGTGTGTCATTCGCCATGGTGGCTCCCAGCCAACTCGATGCCGCTTCGCAACCGCCTTGTCCCCCTTCGGCCCCTCGAATGTAGTGCGAGGGGCTGACAACGCACGCCTCTTTGCGGCAATGTGCCTTCGTACTGATCGCGGATGGTGTCGGTCCCGTCACGTTGCGATATGCCTCAAGTACGGTCGCTGCCCGATCACACCTGAAATTGCCAGGGAGAATTGCGGGTATGACTGCGACTATTGCGGGGGAGAACTGGCTGACAAGCACCTAGGGTCTGGTGATTGGCTCGTTTTGACCGTGGGGGCACGGGCAGCCGCACCAGGAAGGACAGCTTCCGGTAGGGCGGCGGAGTCCCACTCGAGCGAAGGGGTTGCGAAGACGTGTCGTTGAAGGTGTTGGAGGAGGAGCGGGGGGAGTGGGCCGTTCTCCGGGTATCCGGGGAGATGGACCTCGTCACTTCGCCCGCGGTACGGCAGCACGTACACGACGCGGTGGCCGACGGGCGGCGCAGCCTCGTTCTGGATCTCTCGGAAGTGCTCTTCTGCGACTCCAGCGGCGTGGGCGTGCTGATCGCCTCACGCCGGCTGATGCGTTCCTGCGCCGGCCAGTTGAGGCTGATCCTGCCCGCGCGGGGCGCCGAGGACGGCTCCCACGTCAACCGCGTGCTGGCGGCGCTCGGTGTGCGGCGCCTCTTCGACTGCTACCCCGACCTGAGCGCGGCGACCCAGCAGGGAGCCGCAGCCGGCCCTCTCTCGGCCTGACCGGCCCTGACTGCCTGTACGGCCTGTACGGGCCTGTACGGCCCCTGAGCGCACTCCCGCGCTCCCGCACTCCCGCACTCCTGTCTCCCTGTGGCGAGCCGACTCGGCCCGGGTGACTCTCCGCCGCCGGGTGCGGCGTCCCAACCGCCCGCGGCGTCCGTCCGCGGAAGTGGCCACCGCCGCGCGTCCTCCCGGGGTGAGGCGCTGCCGATGAGCCGGGCCTGTCCGCGCCCGCAGTGGCTGCCGGAAGACGGTGTCCCGCTCCGACAACCGCCGTTGGATGCCGGGAATTCGCAGGTGCCCGCATTGTGGACGGTGTGGCGTGATGCGCACGCCTTCCTCTCCGTCTGAACGGGTGCCGCACAGTATGCAGTACGGCTACTCCTTTACGCCGGAATATGCCTGAAGCGCTTGTTGGCCCGAGTATGAGTCCACGATGCTGTCCTCCATCGGGCTCACGGAACGTGACCCCTTGCGGACGCGAGGCGATGTGCTTGCCAGTACGGACGGTGTGAGCGGTGCAGGTCCTTCAGGTGCAGTTGGAGATCGGGGCGGACCCCGAGGAGGTGGGACGCGCACGGAGGTGGGCCAGGTCGCGGCTGGCGGCATGCGGAGTCGGTGCCGACGAGCAGCTGGCGGAGACGCTGCTGCTGCTGGTGTCGGAGCTCGTGACCAACGCCGTCGTGCACACGGACGGCCCGGCCGTGCTCCGGATGCTGCTGCCCGGCCGCCTGGCGCCGGGCGCGGTGCGCGTCGAGGTGGCGGACATGAGCAGCGTCCCTCCCCGGCAGCGCCGCGCGGACGGCGACGACACCCACGGGCGCGGCCTTGAGCTGGTCTCGGGCCTCGCGGACCGCTGGGGGTGGCAGCGCGAAGGCGCCGGCAAGCGGATCTGGTGCGAGCTCGACCGCGTCCCGGACGCGCGGGAGCGCGCCTCCGCCGGGGCGGTCACGGGGAAGGCCGGCCGGCCTGTCACGGCCGCGGGGTCCGAGAAGGCGGCCGCCGCGGCGCGGTTGGCGGACGGGCCGCCGAAGGGCGTGAGGCCGGACAGGGTGCCGCAGGGGGCGGCCCGGGCGTAACGCGGCCGGCGCGGGGGCAGTTCGGGATCAGCGGGCCAACAGCCTTTTCGGGGTCGGGTGTTGACGTTAAGTGCCCGTATGGTCACTCTGGGGTGAGCGATTGGTCACGAGGGAACGACGAGGGTCGCGAGGGGACGACGCGGAGGGGCACGCGGCTCCTCGGCGAGTACGGGTCGTGGTCCGGTCTCCCCGGAGTGCCGGTACCGGGTGGCGGCAGGCTGCCGCGGCGAGCCGGGCGCGGGTGCGAGCGCGCCGCCACCCACCGCACCGCGCCCGGTGGCGAGCCGGTGAGCGCCGGGCGCGTACGACGGGGTGCTGTGCGGCGTTCCCTGCTCAGCAGCCGCCCAGGGGTGTCTCCCGGCCGGGCGCGCCGCCCGCGCCCACGCGGAAGGTGCGCCGGTACGTGCTCGGCGAGACGCCCAGCGCCGACTGGAAGTGCAGGCGGAGCGACGACGCCGAGCCGAAGCCCGCGGCCGAGGCGACCGCGTCGACCGGCAGCCGGCTGCTCTCCAGCAGGTGGCGTGCCCGCTCGATGCGCTGCCGCGTCAGCCACTGCTGCGGGCTCGTCCCCACCTCCTCGCGGAAGCGCCGCGTGAACGTCCGTACGCTCATCGACTCCTTCGATGCCAACTCCCGCAGCCCGATGGGCCGTTCGAGATGGCGCAGCGCCCAGTCGCGTGCCGCGCCCGTCGAACTCGTCCCCGCGTCCGGCACCGGCCGCTCGATGAACTGCGCCTGACCGCCGTCCCGGTGGGGCGGTACGACGGTGCGCCGGGCGACCGAGTTGGCGACCGCGGCGCCGAAGTCCTCCCGCACCATGTGCAGGCACAGGTCGATGCCCGACGCGACTCCCGCCGAGGTGAGCACGTCGCCGTCCGCGACGTACAGCACGTCCGGATCGACCTTGACCGCCGGGTGCATCCTCTGCAGCCGCTCGCAGGACGCCCAGTGCGTCGTGGCCCGCTTGCCGTCGAGCAGCCCGGCGGCCGCCAGCACGAACGCGCCCGTGCAGATCGACGCGATCCGGGTCCCCGGGCGGACGAGCGCCAGAGCGGCGGCCAGCGGGGCGTCGAGCTGTCCCTCGGTGTAGGCGTCGTCGAGTTCGTGCGAGGCGGGGACGATCACGGTGTCGGCCTCGGCGAGCGCTTCCGGGCCGTGCTCGACGGCGACGGTGAAGTCCGCGTCGGTGCGCACGGGGCCCGGCCGGACCGCGCAGGTGGCGACCTCGTACAGCCGATCGCCCCGCTCGTCCCAGGACCAGCCCAGCAGGCGGTGCGGGATGCCGAGTTCGATGGGCAGCAGGCCGTCCCGTACGAGGACGGCGACACGGTGGCGGTGCGGACGGCGGAAGACGCTCATGGCCCGATCCTCGCACAACATGGCCTTCGGGCCACTCGCCCGTGGAGGCACCACGTCACACGCTGGTTCCGTGACTCGGACTACCGGACTCCCCGGCACCCACCCCGACCCCGGCCTCCCGCCCTCCAGCCGTCCGGACGGCCGCCCTTCCCGCGGCCGGCGCCTTCCGCGCGTCCACCGCGCCTGGTGGGTCGCCGCCGTCGCGTTCGTCGCGCTGGTGGGAGCGGCGGGCTTCCGCGCCACCCCGAGCGTCTTCATCGACCCCCTGCACGAGGAGTTCGGCTGGTCGCACAGCACCATCTCGTCGGCGGTCTCCGTCAACGTCCTGCTCTACGGGCTCACTTCGCCCTTCTCGGCCGCGCTGATGGAGCGCTACGGCATGCGCCGCATCGTCTCCGGCGCGCTGCTGCTGATAGCCGCGGGGAGCGGCTTCACCGTCTTCATGGACGCCACCTGGCAGCTCCTGCTCTGCTGGGGCTTCCTCGTCGGGCTGGGGACGGGATCGATGGCTCTGGCGTTCGCCGCCACCGTCTCCGGGAGCTGGTTCGTCGAGCGGCGCGGACTGGTCAGCGGCATCCTCACCGCCGGATCCGCCGCGGGGCAGCTCGTCTTCCTGCCGCTGGTCGCGCTGCTCGTCGAGGGGCCGGGGTGGCGGGCGGCGTCCCTGACCGTGGCCTTCGCCGCGCTCGCCGTGGTGCCGCTGGTGCTGTGGGTGCTCCGCGACAGGCCGGAGGACTGCGGACTGCGTCCGTACGGGGCGGGCCCCGAGTACGTCAGTCCGCCGCCCGCGCCCCCGGGAGCCGCCCGGCGGACGCTGCGGGCGCTGCGCGACGCCGCCCGCAGCAGGGTCTTCTGGCTGCTCGCCGGGACCTTCGCCGTGTGCGGGGCCTCGACCAACGGCCTCGTCGGCGTCCACTTCGTGCCCGCCGCGCACGACCACGGGATGCCCGTACCGGCCGCCGCCACGCTGCTCGCCGTCATCGGCGTCTTCGACCTGGTGGGCACTGTCGCGTCGGGCTGGTTCACCGACCGGTTCGACCCCCGGCGGCTGCTGGCCGTCTACTACGCGCTGCGCGGGGTCTCGCTGCTCTTCCTGCCGATGCTGTTCGCCCAGTCCGTGCGGCCGTCGATGCTGTTCTTCATCGTCTTCTACGGGCTGGACTGGGTCGCCACCGTGCCGCCGACCATCGCGCTGTGCCGCGCGCACTTCGGCGGGAACGGCGCCATCGTCTTCGGCTGGGTCCTCGCCTCCCACCAGATCGGCGCGTCCGTCGTCGCCTTCCTCGCCGGGCTGGCGCGGGACACCTTCGGGAGCTACGACGTCGCGTGGATCGGCTCGGGAGCGCTGTGCGCGACGGCCGCGCTGATGGCGCTGGTCATACGGAAGGACGGGCCCGGGGGAGCGGGTGAGCCCGGGATCGGCGCAGCGCCCGGCGCAACGGCCGGCCCCGCGGGCAAGGAGGGGAAGGAGCCTGCTTCGGGCGTCGGTTGACGGGCCTCCGCTGACGGGCCTCCGTCCGGTCAGCGCGGCCCGCGGAACGTGGCCCGGTACGCGCGCGGGGAGACGCCGAGGGCCGCCTGCATGTGCTGGCGGAGCGAGGCGCCGGTGCCGAAGCCCGCGTCCGCGGCGACCCGTTCGACGGGCAGGTCCGTCTCCTCCAGCAACTGCCGTGCCCGCTCGACGCGTTGGCGCGTCAGCCACTGGACGGGCGTGAGCCCTGTCTCCTCGCGGAAGCGCCGCGTGAACGTCCGTACGCTCATGGACCCGACGCCCGCCAGCTCGCGCAGCGGCAGGGGCCGGCCGAGGTTCCGCAGGGCCCAGTCGCGGGCCGCGCCCGTGGAGGAGCGTCCCCCGCTCCGGGCGACGGGCGCCGCGATGAACTGTGCCTGACCGCCCTCGCGGTGCGGCGGCACGACGGTGGAGCGGGCCACGTCGTTGGCGACGGCGGCCCCGTGGTCGAGGCGGATCAGGTGGAGGCACAGGTCGATGCCCGCCGCCTCACCGGCGGAGGTGAACAGATCGCCCTCCCCGGTGTAGAGGACGTCCGGGTCGAGACGGACGGCGGGGAAGAGCCGCCGGAAGCGGGCGGCCGACTTCCAGTGCGTCGTCGCTCTCCTGCCGTCCAGCCAGCCGGCCGCGGCCAGTACGAAGGCGCCCGTGCAGATCGACGCGACACGCGTACCGGGGCGGCGGACACGGTCGAGGGCCTCGGCGAGGGCACCGCCGAGACGCCCGGCGCACTCGGGTTCGTCCTCCTCGTGGGTGGCCGGGACGATCACCGTCTCCGCCTCGGCCAGGGCGCCGGTCCCGTGCGACACGTGGACGGGGAAGTCCGCGTTCGTGCGGAGCAGCCCGGGGGCCGGCGTGCAGGTGACCACCTCGTACAGCGGCCGGCCGTCCGCCGCGTGCCGCGCCGCTCCGAACAGCTGGTGCACCAGGCCGAGTTCGAGGGGCATCACGCCCGGCCGGACCAGCACGGCGACCCTGTGGCGGCCGTCGTGCGCGAATGCGGGCCGGGCGGGGCCGGCGTCCGTCCCGGTGCCGGTCCCGGTCCCTTCGGGGAGGGCCGTGTCCTGCATGGCCTTCTTCATGGCCAGATCCTTGCACAACCCGGCCATATGGCCACTCGCCGGTGCCGGGCGCGGCCAGCACCCTCGGAGCATGAAGGTTCTCTGGATATTCGCCCACCCCGAGCAGCGCTCCCTGAACGCCTCCCTGATGCGCGAGGGCCTGAGCGAACTCGCGGCCTCGGGCCACGAAAGCCGCGTCTCCGACCTGTACGCGATGGGCTGGAAGGCGGTGCTGGACGCCTCCGACGTGCACGCGCCCGCCCCGCCCGGCCCCCAAGGACCCGCTCCGCTCGCCGCGTCACGCGGCGCGGACGCGCGCCTCACCGTGGGCGCCGGGCAGGAGCGCGCCTTCCTGTACGGAGGGCAGGGCGAGGACGTCCGCGAGGAGCAGCGGAAGCTCGCGTGGGCGGACACCCTGATCCTGCACTTCCCGCTCTGGTGGTTCGGCCCGCCCGCGATCCTGAAGGGCTGGCTGGACCGCGTGCTTGTACAGGGCTTCGCCTTCGGGCTGCGCGGCGACGACGGCCGCACGCTGCGGTACGGGGAGGGCGGCCTCGCGGGCAGACGCGCTCTCGTGATCACCTCGGCCGGGGCACGGGAGAGCGGCTTCGGGCCGCGCGGCGTCCACGGCGACATCCGCCATGTGCTGTGGCCGCTGCTGCACGGCACGTTCTGGTACACCGGCATGGCCCCGCACGAGCCCTTCACGGTGTACGGCGCCGACCGGCTGACGGAGGCCGGCTACCGCGCGTACGCGCGCCGGTTGCGGGAGCGGCTGCGCGGTCTGCCGTACGAGGAGCCGCTGCCCTACCGGAGCGAGCGGGGCGGCGACTACGACGGGCGGCTGACGCTGCGGCCCGGGATCGCTCCGGACGGCGAGGGTCTGGACGTCCACCTCGGGCGTGGCGGCCCGGACCGGCCGGACGCGGCCCCCGTCCGCGAGACGTGCGGGGCCGCCGCGCTCCGGGGCTGAAGGCCGCGGGCCCGCCGGTGCGCACCGGCGGGCCCGTACCCGCTCGTGCGGAGCGACCGCCCCTCCGTGCTTCCGTCTCAGGCCCCCGTCACGCGATCGCCCGAGCGACCGCCTGCGCGATCTTGCGGGAGTCGATCGCCAGCTCGCGCAGCATCCCGCTGAGCGGATTCGTGTAGCCGATGAAGTGCAGCCCCGGGGCGTCCGGGTGGGTGCGGGCGCCGTGCGCGAGGGGGCGTCCCCGCTCGTCGAGCACGCCCAGCCCGCCGACGAGGTCCTCCAGGCCGCGCCGGTAGCCCGTCGCGGCTATGACGACGTCCGGGCCGACGGTCGTGCCGTCGGCGAGCTGGATCTTGGAACCGTCGAACGACTCGACCGCGGCGACGGGCTCCACCCTCCCCGTCTTCACCGCCTTGATCAGCCCCACGTCCTGCACAGGGATCGCGCCCTGACGGGCCCGGGTGTAGAGGCCGGTGTCGGGGCGCGGCAGCCCGTAGCCGGACAGGTCCGGCACCGCCGCCTTGGCCATGCGGGCGGCGAGCGCGTCCACCATCTTCGTCGGCAGGCGGCGGCAGAGGATGCCGTTGGCCTGCGCGGGCCAGCCCAGCGTGGAGCGGCGGACGATGTGCGGGACGGTGCGCACCGCGAGCCGTACCCGTGCGGCACCCGACTCGGCGAGGTCGACGGCTATCTCCGCGCCGGTGTTGCCCACGCCCGCGACCAGCACGTCCTTGCCCGCGTAGGGCTTCCCGTCGCGGTACCGCGAGGCGTGCAGCAGCTCGCCGCCGAAGTTCTCGCGGCCCGGCCAGGACGGGAGGTGCGCGGTGTGGTTGTAGCCGGTCGCCACGACGGCCACGGGCGTCGTCAGCCGGCGCCCTCCGTTGGCGTGCAGCACCCAGCCGTCGTCACCGCGTTCGACGGTGTCCACCTCGACCCCGGTGGCCACTTCGATGCCGTGGTGCTCGGCGTAGCTCTCCAGGTAGCGGACGAAGTCCTCGCGGGAGACCCATCGCCCGTAGGAGCGGGGGATGGGCAGACCGGGCAGGGCGGACCACCGTCGGGTGGTGTGCAGCCGCAGCCGGTCGTAGTGGGTGCGCCAGGAGGCGGCGACGGAGGAGGACTTCTCCAGTACGACGGCGCTGATGCCCCGTTCGTGCAGGGCGGCGGCCGTGGCCAGCCCGCCGGGACCGGCGCCGATGATGTGAACGGGAACCCCGTCGTCGGTCATGGGCATGACGGTGAGTTTAGTGCCGGCGGCGTGGCACTCCCGTCACGGAAGAGTCACGGGAAGAGCACGTGGCGGCGGGGTCCGCGGAGTTGGTACGGGTTCCCGCCATGCGATGGAGAAACGTTTCTGGGAGTGGCCAGAATTGACAGGTCATCTGGTGGGCTTGCGGCCCGTCACGCCGAGGTGGACGAGCAGCGCCAGATTGGGCTTCAGCTCGGCCTGCTTGACCCCCCACGTCTGGAACCCCTTCTGATGCCCGGCCACGGAGGCGAGCATCGTCACCAGGGCGCCGGCCGTAGCGGCGGGGTTGACGTCCTTGTCGACGCGTCCCTTGGCCTGAAGTTCCTTGATGGACTTGGTCAGAGGGCCGTTGACGTGGTTGAGCACCTTCATGCGGATCTTGTAGAACCGCTTGTCGCCTTCGGCGGCGCCCAGGTCGACGACGCGCAGGATGGCGTCGTTCTTGCGCCAGAAGGAGAGGAACCCGTCGACGAGTTCCTCGGCGGTGCGCCAGCCGGACTTGCCCGCCCAGGAGCGGTCGGACACCAGTTCACTGAGCACGGCCCCGTCCTTCGCCATGGACTCGGCCAGCTCGAGGACCGCGCCCTCGACGTCCGGGAAGTACTGGTAGAAGGTCGCCGGAGAGGTGCCGGCTCTCCGGGCGACATCAATGACCTTGACGTCGCGGTACGGCGACGAACTGAGCATCTCGCCGAGGCAGTCGAGCAGCTTCTGCCGCGTCGCCTGCCCGCGGCGTCCCGCTACTCGCCCGTCGACAGTTCGAACCTGTGTCATGCCGTCAGCTTATCGACGGGGAACGGCAGCGCGATTCGGCCGCATGCAAATGGGGTTCAGGCCATGCCCGCCGCCTCGCACCGGTTGCCGTGGCGCGGCCGGACCGCCGGCCCGTTCGAACCGTTGTGCTGCGGGGGGCCGCGAAGTACTGCGGGGGCCCGCGAACGCGGCTAGCGTGCCCGTACGGGTGCGGGGGCACGCGTAAGAGGAGAGGCGCGCGAGCACGGCTGCGGGGGCAGGCGCACGCGGGCGCGCAGCCGGGCGCCGGAACCGGCGCGAAGAGGGGCGCCGAGCACAGGAGGCACGGTCATGGCGGTACGGGCGGAGCTGCTCGCCGAAGGGGCGCCGTGCTGGGCCGACGCGATGCTCCCCGACGTCGCGGCAGGGAAGCGTTTCTACGGCGAGCTCTTCGGCTGGACGTTCGACGAGCCGTCCGCGCGGACGGCCCCCGGCGGCTACACCACGGCCCGCGTGGACGGCAGGGCCGCGGCGGGACTCTTCCCCAAGCCCGACGGCCGGCTCCCCACCGTCTGGAACCTCCACCTCGCGGCCTCCGACGTACGGGCAGCCGTGGCCAGGGTCCGCGAAGCGGGCGGCGACGTACTGACGGAGCCCACCACCGCGGACGGCGGCCGCACGGTGGCCGTCGCCGCCGATCCGTCCGGCGCCGTCTTCGGGCTGCTGGAGGTGCGGCCCGGCAGGCAGGCCGGGTTCGGGGTGCGCGGCGTGCACGGGGCGTACGTCTGGGCCGAGGCCGTCACCCACACCGCCGGGAAAGAGGCCGTCGACGCCTTCTACGACGGCGTTTTCGGGTACGGCACGACACAGATCGGCGGCGATTCCGACTTCATGATGTGGACCCCCGGGGGCGCGCCCGCGGACGAAGAGCACGCGATCGGCGGGCGCTCGCTGGTGGAGGAGATCTACCCTGCCCGGGTGCCCGCCCACTTCCTGACCTACTTCGCCGTGGACGACTGCGACGCCGCGCTCCGCGGCGCCGTGCGCATGGGCGGGCGCCCCCTCCGTGAGGCGGAGGACTCGCCGTACGGGCGGTACGCCGTCCTCGCGGACGACCAGGGGACGCGGTTCGCCGTGCTGGAGCCCCCCTCCGCCGCGGCCCCGGGTGACGCGTGAGGGCCGGGCGGGCGTCCGGCCTCCGGCGGCCGGATCCCGGGCCGGGCCGCCACCGGAGGAGGGCGTTCTGGATGTGGAGAACTCGCAGGGCAGGCCCCGGGTTCGCAACCGGCGGCTCCGGCAGGAAGAATCGGCCTGAGGACCTTGTGTCCGGCACGGCAGTGAGAAGCTGCACGGGGCGGATGTCGATTGGCCCCTACGGGGAGGTGGCAGGCAAGTGGTGGAGCAGCTGACGCAGCACGATCCGCGGCGGATCGGCCCGTTCGAGGTGCTCGGCCGACTCGGTGCCGGAGGCATGGGGCTGGTCTATCTCGCGCGCTCGGCGTCCGGCCGGCGCGTGGCGATCAAGACGGTGCGTACCGAGCTCGCCGAGGACCAGCTGTTCCGGGTGCGCTTCACGCGGGAGGTCGAGGCCGCCAGGGCGGTCAGCGGCTTCTACACCGCGGCCGTCGTGGACGCGGACCCGCGGGCGGCCGTGCCGTGGCTGGCGACGGCGTTCGTCCCCGCCCCGTCGCTCGAGGAGATAGTCAACGAGTGCGGTCCCCTGCCCGTGCAGGCCGTCCGCTGGCTGGCCGCCGGGGTGGCCGAGGCGCTGGAGTCCATCCACGGCGCCGGGCTCGTGCACCGGGACCTGAAGCCGTCCAACGTCCTCGTCGTCGAGGACGGTCCCCGCGTCATCGACTTCGGTATCGCCTCGGGCGTCTCCAACACCCGCCTGACGATGACGAACGTGGCGGTGGGCACGCCCGCGTACATGTCCCCCGAGCAGGCGCGGGACTCGCGCAGCGTCACCGGCGCCAGCGACATCTTCTCGCTGGCCTCGACGCTCGTCTTCGCCGCCACGGGCCACGCCCCCTTCCACGGGGCCAACCCGGTGGAGACGGTCTTCATGCTGCTGCGCGAAGGCCCCGACCTGGAGGGGATGGACGAGGAGCTGCGGCCGCTCATCGAGTCGTGCATGCGGATGTCCGCGGAGGAACGTCCCAGCCCGGCCGATCTGCAGGCCCAGCTCGCCCCGCACCTGTTCTCCTCCGGCGGGGACGACAGCGGTACGGCCTCCGCGTGGCTGCCCGCCGGCGCCGTCGCCCTCATCGAGCGGAAGCGGGGCGCGCGCCCGACGCCCAGACGCCCTTCGCACCGGCAGGAGGACCCGCCGCAGGCCGCCCCCGCCCCGCCGGACGGACGCCCCGCGCACGCCGCCGCGCAGGTGCCCGCCCCGGCCGGCTCGCCGTCCCCGCCCGCCACCGCTCCGGCCGCCTCCGGGGGCGCCACACCCGGCGCCCGCCACGGTGCCGGGCCGCGGCACGCCATCCCGGCGGGCCCCGGCGGCCCGTCGGCGGTGGGCGCCGTGGCCACGCCGCCCGCGGCGCCGCCGCAGCCCGGTCACGCTCCGGGGGCCTCCCCGGCGCCGCAGGAAGCCGGCGTCGACGGCGCGCCCGTCCGGCTGCCCGGATCGCAGGTCCCGATCGGCCCGGGTCCGCGCCGCGCGGACGACGTACGTGCGGACCAGGACGCCGGTCCCGCCACCGGCTGGGTGCGCCCGCCCAACGGCGCGCAGCCGTCCCCCGGGCCGGGCGCCGCAGCCGTGCCGCCTCCCGTCGCCGATCAGGCCGGGCCGGGCCTGCCGGCGCCGCCGCCCATGGTGGCCGCGTCCCCCGGCGGGCCGGACGCCGGCCAGGGGGCGCCGCAGCGCTGGCGCCCGTGGCGTTTCCGCATGTCGAACGACGTGTGGGGGACGCCGGTCGTCGCCGACGACCTTCTCTACGTCACGTCGTTCGAGGTGCACGCGCTGGACGTCGCCAGCGGGCGGCGGCAGTTCAAGACGCGCGAGGTCGCGTGGTCGATGACCGTCTCGGGCGGCCGGGTCCACGCGTCCGACGGTCCGAGCCTCTACGCCCTGGACGCCCGCAACGGCTCCGAGGGCTGGCGCGTCCCCGCCGACGGCTGGGTCTACTCGCTTCAGGCCGACATCGCCGGCGGCAGCGGCACCCTCGTCACCGGCACCCGCGGCGGAGGCGTCCAGGCGTGGGACGCGGCGAGCGGCGAGAAGCTGTGGGAACTCGGCGGCGCGCAGGCCGACTTCGAGACCCCCGAAGGCGGCCCGGCGGTCCACGGCGGGACGGTCTACACGTGGGGCGACGGCCGCCTGTACGCCCTGGAGGCCCGCACGGGCCGTGAACGCTGGTCGTACCCCGTGGGCGACGCCTCCACCACCGGGGGAGTGCCCCTGCGCCTGACGCCCGGGGACGACGGCGTGCTCTACATGTGCGCCGGCTCCCGCGTCTACGCCCTGGACGGAGCCACGGGCGCGGAGCGCTGGCGCTTCGACGCCCCCGCGGTCTTCCTCTGCCCGCCGGCTCTGGCTCCCGGGCCCGCCGTCACGGGCGGCGGGGTCTACCTCGCCGACTATCTCGGCACCGTCTACGCCCTGGACGGGGCCGGTGGCCAGGACAGGTGGCGCATCGCGACGGAGGCCCGGCACTCGACGGAGCCCGTGGTCGTCGCCGACGGCCTGGTGCACCTGGGCAGCGGCGGAGCGCTGTACACGCTCGACGCGGTCAGCGGAACGCCGCGGTGGCGTTTCGCCGCGGGCGGCGACGTCGTGGGCGCGCCCGTGGTGGCGGAGGGCCGCGTGCACTTCGGTTCGGCGGACCACTGCCTCTACACGCTCGACGCCGTGGGCGGCCAGCTGCGGTGGAAGCTCGCGACCGGGGGTGAGATCACGGGTTCGCCCGTGGCCGACCGCGGCGTGATCTACGCGTGCAGCAAGGACCGCTGCGTGTACGCCCTGGACGCCGCGAAAGGCACGGGTCAGGCCCGTCACGGCTGACCGCACGCGGCACAGACCCTTCCCGGTGGATCAGTGGACCAGTCGATCAGGAGGCGCCGTGACCGGACGACCCCGTACGAGGCTCTCGGCCACCGTGCTCGGTGCCCCCGAACCGCGTGAGCTGGCGGAGTTCTACCGCCGGCTGCTGGGCTGGCGCGTGAAGTGGGACGAACCGGACTGGGTGATGCTGGAGGCGCCCGGCGGCGGTGCGGGCCTGTCCTTCCAGCGGGAGGACGAGCACGTACGGCCCGTATGGCCGGCCGCGCGCGGCGACCAGCAGATGATGATGCACCTGGACATCGAGGTCGACGACCTCGACGAGGCGAGCGCCTACGCCGTGGCCGAGGGAGCGAGCGTCGCGGAGTACCAGCCGCAGGAGGACGTACGCGTCCTCCTCGATCCGGCCGGGCATCCGTTCTGCCTCTTCCTGCCCGGTCACTGACGGCCCGGCCACTGACGGCCCGGTCACCGACCGACCGGGCCCTCTTCCTGCCCGGTCACCGACCTGCCCGGCTGCCGAGGGTTCCGGCGTCCGCTGCGCCCCGTTGCGTCCTGGTGCACCGCGTCCTGGTGCACCGGTGGGCGGACGGGCCGGAGCTCCCGGACGGCGGGCGGCGTCGGCCCGCACGGCCGGCGTCCGTCAGTACGGGCCGTCGCCGCGCTGGTCCGGGCGGCGCGGGATCCGCTGGGTGCCGGACGGGCCCGCTCCGGGGTCCGGCCCCGGGGGAGGCTGCTCTCCCAGCTGCTGCGGCCCCTGCGGCGGGTACGGCTCGTCCGGCGGCGGCTGCTGCCGGGCCGGACGCGACCACGGGTCCCATTCCTGGGCCGGAGTCTCGTCGTGGCCCGGCGGCGGGCCGTAACCGTCGTCCGCCTCGTAGGCGCCGTGCGGTCCGTGGGTCGTCCCGAAGGGGCCGTAGGGGTCCGGCGATTCGGAGGGTTCGTAGCCGCCGTAGCGCTCGTCGACGTCGCCGTCGTCGATGCGGGCGTGCGCGCCGCGGCGTCTGGAGCCGGTGCGCCGCCCCCGCATCACGAGCGAGCCCATCAGCAGCAGCACGCCGCCGCCCGCCGCGAGGCCCGCCCCCTCGCCGAGGCCGTCCCCGCCCGCGGTGAGGCTTCCGGCGGCCTGGCCCTGGCGGACCATCCACAGCGCCGTGAAGCCGAGCACGAGCAGGCCCGCCAGCGCCACGAGCAGGCGGGAGCGCAGGAGGGCGGCGATCAGCGTGAGCACCGCTGCTGCTGCCATCGGCAGGAAGAGCCCGGTCCACAGGTCCGCGCGGGCGTCGGTGATCCCCGTGCCGGAGAAGAGCTCCTGCAGGCGGAAGGTGCGTCCGTCGCGGTCCTGGTACCAGGCGCGGAAGGGACTCCACACTGCCGCAGCCGCTCCGGCGAGTGCGAGCAGGAGGCCGAACAGGTTCCGGACCATCGCCTTCGCCTCGCTTCCCGGCGCCCTGGCCTGGCCCGACGGGAGCCGGGGGGCCGGCACCGAAGGGTGCGTAGTCCTACTCGAAAAGCTACGCCCGCCGGGACATCTCCGCCACTTCTGGGCATCTTCCGTCGTCCCGCCGGCACCCTGGCGTGCGCCCGCACCGGGGAGGCCGCGGGGCCGCCCGGTCCGATCGCCCGGCTCTCTCAAGGTTCCGTAAAAGCAGGGCAGTTGACGGAACTTCCGGGGAGGTCGGCACGTCCCCGTCCAGGGGTGTCCACCCCAGTAGCCATGACACATTCGGGGGTCTCAACCATGTCGCGTCATCTCAAGCTCATCGCCGCCGTGGCGGTCGTACTCGTCGCGCTGAGCGGCTTCAGCCCCGCGCGCTCGTCGGGCGGCAAGGGCGGCGGGAGCCGGAGCAGCAGCGGCAGCAAGAGCGGCGGGTGCAGCAGCTCCAGCTCCAGCAGCCACAGCAGCAGCAGTAGCTATGACGACGACGACAACGACAGCAGCTACACCTCGGGCTCCACCAGCGGCGGCCGCCGCTACAACAGCACCACCGGCACCGGCTCGCGGTACAACAACTCCAACAACTCCCGGCGGGACAGCGAGCCCTCGACGACGGTCACGCAGTGCGCCGCCGGCTCGGGGACGTCCGCGAAGGCCGTCGTGAGCGTGCGCAACCCGAACAGGGGCAGCGAGACCTACGAGGTCAAGGTCGAGTTCGACGACGCGTCCGGCTTGTACGTCGACTCCGGGACCGCGGAGGTCACGGTCGGGTCCAAGCAGGAGAAGCCGGTCGACGTCCGCATGAGCCACCCGGACCGCATAGGCGAGGTCTCCGCCTGCAAGGTCGTGTCCGTGCGCTGAGGGCGGCGGACAGCGGAAGAGGGGCGGGCCGGTGTCCTACCGGCCCGCCCCTCTTCACGTCTGCTCAAGCGTTCAGGGCGTGTGGCCCTCCGTGGTGCCGTTGGTGTGCACTCCGTGAGCGGTCGTCGTCTGCGGCTCCTCCGCGGCCACGGCCGGCGCCACCGCCGCGCCTATCAGTAACGAGCAGACGACGAGTGCTTTGAGAATTCTGGGCATTCCTTCTCCTTCGAAGACCGTGGTCGTGAGTGACGTCGAATCGGCGCACGGCAGGCCACGGATCGTTCTGGCGGATCCTGCCACTGGCACACCGTCAGGATTCCCCCCTGGGCTCCCGCTCAAGCAGCGGAGCCTGGCGGCAGCGGCACCCCCTCCCCGCCACTGACGCCAAGCCCCGCCGTGTCCCCCGTGGTGTTGGTCTCTCAGGCGTCGCCCTTGGGCGGCGCGATGGGCGTGTGGTTCTCCAGCGTGGTCACACCGCCTTCTTCGTCCGCGCCGGCTTCGGCTGCCGGTGCGATGGGCGTGTGGTTCTCCGTGGTGCTGGGCGCACCGCCGTTCTCCGGCGACTTCCGGGCCTCCGGGAGGATCGGGGTGTGGTTCTCCTCGGTCCCCGTGGTCGTGACCCCGTCCTCGAAGCTCTTCACCGTGGGTTGTGCCGTCTCGCTCATGATCGAACTCTCCTGGCTTGGTGGCTCGTTCGTGCTGCATGTCCGCCCAGCGACTCCCCCGCGGGTCGCCGGGCGGACCATGGGCCGCTCACCTTAGCCAGGCCGCGGCCTCCCCCGTGATCCGCTCTCCCCCCGAAGCGGCGGATCGACGTATTGAAGAGTGCCGGACCGCGATAAACGATCGATGAACGAGTGATGGCAGCGCTCCTCGGCGCCGTTTATGCCGCCTGAGCAGGGGTGAGCAGCGAACGCACCTCTTCGGCGTCGGTGGCGCCCATCTCGTCGAACACCGCCAGAGCGTCCTTCCAGCACACCCGTGCACGGTCCCGCTGGCCGAGCGCCACCAGTGCGCGTCCCAGCACGGTCAGCATCCTGCCGCGCATCCATTCCCCGCCGATGCCGCGCAGGGCGAGCGCCTGTTCCGCGTGGCCCGCCGCCTGGGCGGGCCTCCTGTCCGCCAAGTGGGCTTCGGCCATGCGGAAGTGGGCCACGCCCTCCCACAACGGCTGCCGGGTCTCGTTGAACAGCGCCGCGGCGCGGTTGAGCTGGTCGAGGCCCTCCGTGAGCCGCCCGTTCTCGGTGAGGGCACGGCCCAGGGCGTACCTGCCGTTCGCCATGCGCATGCGGTGGTTGAGGTTCTCGTAGATCTCAAGTCCCTGACGCGCCAGCTCGATCGCCCTGTCCTTCCGGCCCAGGGCCAGACTGACCGCCGACAGGTTGGAGAGCGCGCTCGCCTCGCTGGGGCGGTTCCTGTCCGCGCGGAACGCCTCCAGAGCCTGTAGCAGATGGGTCTCCGCCTCGGCGAAACGGCTCTGGCAGTTGGCGATGATGCCGCGGTCGTTGAGGGCCCAGCAGCCGGCCAGCGGGTCGCCGGACTCCTGGGAGAGCAGCAGTGCGCGCTTCGCCTCCTCGTCCGCCTGGCTGAAGCGGCCGGCGACGACGTGGACGTGCGTCAGCATCGTCTGTGTGCGGCCCTCCGCCAGGGCGTCGCCGGCAGCGCGTGCCGCGTCCCGCACGGTCGTGGCCGCCCGCTCGTAGCGCAGGGAGTGCACTCCCGAGTCGGCGCAGTCCTTGATCGCGATGAGCAGGTCGGCGGCGTGCCGCAGCATGCCCCGCCCCGCGGCCTGCTCCACGCAGGCGAGCACGCAGTCGGCCTCCGAGAAGAGCCAGTTCACAGCGGCATCCCGGTCCTCGAAGACCATTCCGGGGCCGAACGGCTTGACGAGGTGCTCCGCGCCCCGCTCGCCCGGCTTCTCGAGGGCGAAGACCTTCGAGGCCGTCGCCAGGTAGAAGTCGAGGAGGCGGTTGAGGGCGGATTCCTGTTCGGAGGGCGGCTGTTCGTCGCGTTCGGCGCAGGCGCGGGCGAAGAGCCGCACGAGGTCGTGGAAGCGGTACCTGCCGGGTGCGGCCGACTCCAGGAGGGACGCGTCGACCAGCGACTCCAGCAGGTTCTCCGTCTCGTCGGCCGGGCGGTCCAGGAGGGCCGCGGCCGCGGTGAGGGAGATGTCGGGACCTTCGGCGAGGCCCAGCAGCCGGAAGCCGCGGCCCTGTTCGGCGTCCAGTTGGCCGTATCCGAGCTCGAAGGTGGCCTTCACCGCCTGGTCGCCTGCCTGCAGCTCGTCCAGCCGCCGGCGTTCGTCGGCGAGTTTGGAGGCGAGCGCGGCGACCGTCCACGTACGGCGGGCGGCGAGGCGTGCCGCGGCGATACGGATGGCGAGCGGCAGGAACCCGCAGGCCCCGACGACGTCCATCGCCGCCTGGCGTTCGGCGGAGACCCGCTCCTCGCCGACGATGCGCGTGAAGAGCGTCATCGCCTCGTCGGGGCTCATGACGTCGAGGTCCACGAGGTGCGCGCCGGCCAGGTCGACCATGCGGGCCCTGCTGGTGACCAGCGCCGCGCAGCCCTTCGCGCCGGCGAGCAGGGGCCGCACCTGCGCGGCGTCGCGGGCGTTGTCGAGGAGCGTGAGCACGCGGCGGCCGGAGAGCAGCGAGCGGAAGAGCGCGGAGCGTTCCTCCACGCCTTCCGGGATGCCCGTGTCGTCGACGCCGAGGGAGCGCAGGAACGCGCCGAGCACCGTCGCCGGTTCGCTGGCGCTGGGCCCGGCGCCCTGGAGGTCCACGTAGAGCTGGCCGTCGGGGAAGTGCTCGGCCGCCGCGTGTGCGACGTGGACGGCAAGCGTTGTCTTTCCGACGCCGCCGATGCCCGCCACGGCGGACACGGCCATCACCGTGCCCTCGGCCTGGGCGAGTTGGTCGCGCAGTTCGGCGACGAAGGTGGCACGGCCCGTGAAGTCCGCGACCGTGGCGGGAAGTTGAGCGGGCTGGGCGAGCTTGGGCGTGCTGGGCCCGGACGGTTCGTCGGGTTCGAGCGCGAGGCTGTCGTCCGCTCCGAGGATGCGCTGGTGGAGGTCGGCGAGCTCGGGGCGCGGGTCGACGCCCAGTTCGTCGGTGAGCAGCCGCCTGGTGTCGGCGTACACGGCCAGCGCCTCGGCCTGCCGTCCGCTGCGGTACAGGGCGAGCATCAGCAGCTCGCGCAGTCTCTCGCGCAGCGGATGAGCGGCCGTGAGGGCGGTGAGTTCGGACACCGCGCCCGCGTGCGCGCCCAGTTGGAGGTCGAGGTCGAGCCGGTTCTCCAGCAGGGAGAGGTGCCACTCGCTGAGGCGGTCGCGCTGCCGTTCCGCGAAGGGGCCCGGCACGTGGGCGAGCGGCTCGCCGCTCCACTGCTCCAGCGCCGACGCGTACTTCTCGCGCGCTTTCGAACGGTCCCCGCCCGCAAGGTACTTCTCCGCCTCGGAGGCGTACGCGGAGGCCAGGTCGTGGTCGAAGGTGACGGCGGAGCGTGTCCGGTCCGTGCGGACGGCGTAACCGCCGGACTCGCTCACCAGCAGTTCGGCGTCGGCCCCCAGCGCCTTCCGGATACGGGAGGCGTACGTGCGCAGCGCGGCCTTCGCCCGGTCCGGCGGGTCCTCGCCCCACAGGCCGTCGATGAGTTCCTCGGCGGTCGCGGTGTGGCCGTTGCGGAGCAGCAGCGCGGCGAGCAGGGCGCGTTGCTGCGGCGAACCCATGGGGAGGTCCTGGCCGTCGCGGTGCGCGCGGACGGGACCGAGCACGGCGAAGTGCAGCAGGTGCTCCTGCTGCTCCGTTCCGTGGCCGACTTTCCCCTCGGCGCCCATGGTTGCCCCCCTGCGCTCCGTTTTGCACTACCGCAGGGATCAGTCTGCCTTGCTTGTGAGCTTCGCGTCAGCACGGCACCAGGTCCCTCACGAGTCCTTCGAACTTCGGCGCGGACGGGGGAGGTTGCTGCGGCAGGGGAGGTCGGGCCCCCGGGCCGGAGCCGTCAGCCCGGGATGCGCCCGGGGCGGAGTATCCGCTGCGTACGCGCGGGTTCGCAGCGCCGTCCCGGCCTTTCGGGCCCCGGACCCGGCGGATGCCGGCCGCGTGATGGTAAGCGCTTCCCTGCACACCTCGTACACACTCCGCCCGTCACGTCATCCGGGACCGTGGAGGAGGACGGGCAGCGTGCGGTAGCCGTGCGCGATGAACGAACCCACCGTCCCAAGGTCTTCGGCGGGGACGGCCAGGCGCAGACCGGGGAAGCGCTGGAACAGGGCGGGCAGCGCTGTACGGGCTTCAAGGCGCGCAAGGGGGGCGCCCAGACAGAAGTGAACGCCGTGCCCGAAGGCGAGGTGCTCCTTGTCGGTGCGGCGCGGATCGAACTCCGCCGCGGTCGGCCCGTGCCGCTCCGGATCGCGCCCGGCGGCGGCGTACGTGGCGAGGATCGCCTCACCCTGACGGATCGTGAGGCCGCCGGGCAGATCGATGTCCTCGACGGCGTAACGCAGCGGCAGGTTCGCCAGGCTCGGGGCCCAGCGGAGGGTCTCCTCGATGACGTCGTCCCACGAGATCGCACCGTCGAGGACGAGGCGCAGCTGCTCGGGGTGGGTGAGCAGGGCCTGCACCGCGTTGCCTATCAGGTTCACGGTGGTCTCGTGGCCGGCGCCGATCACGAGCAGCAGCGTGTCGAGGAGTTCGACCTCGGAGAGGCGTGAGCCGTCGTCGTCGCGGGCGGAGACGAGCACGCTCGTCAGGTCCTCCCCGGGCTGCTCGCGCTTGAGGGCGATGAGCGCCGCGAAGGCGCTCTGCATCTCCCTGGCGGTCCGGGCGGCCTCCTCCGGCGTGACGGACGTGTCCATCACGCGTGTGACGATCCGCGCGACCTCGGCCCGCTTCTCCTCCGGGATGCCGAACAGCTCGCAGATCACGCTCATCGGGAGCGGATGGGCGTAGGCGGCCCGCAGGTCGACCGGCTCGCCTTCGGGGACGCGCGCCATCCCGTCGAGCAGCTCCCGGGTGATCCGCTCGACGCGGGGCCGCATCGCCTCCGTGCGCCGCCCCGTGAAGGCGGGCGCGACGAGCTTGCGGAGCCGTCGGTGGTCCGCGCCGTAGGACGTGAACATGTTGGTCACGCCGACCCAGGTCCGGATCCAGCTGTCCTGGAACTCGCCGCGCCGCCAGGCCGGCCAGTGCTGCCGGGGGTCCTTGGAGACGCGCGGGTCGGTCAGCAGCCGCTTCAGCAGGTCCATGCTGCCGACCGACCAGGCGCGGATGCCGGCCGGGAGCTCCACGAGGGCGGCGGGCCCGCGGGCGCGGATACGTTCCGCCTCCGCGTGCTTCTCCCGGCCGGCGGGGTCGATGACGAAGGGTTCTACCGGGCGGGCGCCGCCGGCGTCCGCCGTTCCTCGCGGGGTCTGCTTTCCCTGCTCTCCCATGGAGTCGCTCCTGGCTGGTCGGGACTGATCGGTGTGAACCGTGCGGGCAGGCACGTGAGAGCGCGATGGAACGGGCCGTTCCGGTAGGTGAGTTCGTCGTGCCTGACGGTCAGTTCGATGTCGGAGAGCCACGCCGTGAGGCGCTCGATCGCCGTGGTGGCGATCAGCGTCGCCGGCTGCTGCACGGGGCACGAGTGCGGGCCGGCCGCCCAGGCCAGGTGCGAGCCGCCGCCCGAACCGGACGCGCCGCCGGACGCTCCGGGCTCCATCCTGCCGTGCTGGGTGTTGGCCGCCGCGTACGAGACCATCACGAGCTGGCCCCTGCGGATCCAGGTGCCGTGGAAGTAGACGTCCCGCTTGGGGAAGTGGGCCGAGTAGTTCGCGATCGGCGGCTCGTTCCGGAGGACGTCGTGGATGGCGTCGAGCGGGGTGAGGGCGCCGCCCGACAGGGTGCTGTAGTAGCGGTCGTCCGTGAGCATCCTGGCGAGGGCGTTGGCGATCAGGTTCGCCGTCGGCTCGTGCCCGGCGCCCATGGTGATCACCGTCTGGTGCATGACCTCCTCGTCGCTGAGACCGGCGGGGTGGTCCATGAACCAGGACGTCAGATCCTCTCCGCGGGCCTGCTTCTTCGCCGCCATCAGCTCGCCGACGTACCCCTCGAACGCGGCGCCCGCGGCCGAGGCCTCCTCGGCCGTGCGGCCCTCCCACACGCCCGCGAGGGCGGTGATGAGCTGTTCGCTGTAGGAGTCGGGCAGACCGAAGAGGCGGTTGAAGAGCATCAGCGGCAGCACCCGCGCGTACTCCGCCATCAGGTCGGCCTCGCCCTTCTCGCCGAACTTCGCGATCAGGGAGTCGGCGAACTCGACGACGGCCGTGCGGAGTTCGTGCGCGGGGATGCGCTCGAAGGCGTCCGTGACGGCGCTGCGGTAGCGCTCGTGCGCGTCGCCGTCGCTGAAGAAGAGGTTGGGCCGCCAGGCCAGCATCGGCAGCACCGGGGAGTCCTCCGGCGCCGACTGCATCCAGGTGCGCGAGTCCTTCGACCAGGTCTCAGGGTCGTGCAGCAGGTCCAGGGCGGCCCGGTAGTCCGTCACCAGCATCGCTCCGACGCCGGGGGAGATCTCCACCGGGGCGAGCGCGCCGTACTCCCGCAGCCGCTCGTACGTTCCGTACGGGTCGGCGGCGAACTCCGGCCCGTACAGCTGGGTGACGTCGCTGCCGGGCGGGCGCACGGGCGGCGGCATCACGCGGCGCGGCGTACCGGGCGCGCCGTCACCGGAGGCTCGGTGGCCGGCGGAGCGCGGTCGGGTCGGACGGGTCGGACGGGGAGAGGTCACGCTGTCTCCTGGGCCGTGAGGGCGAGCACGTGGCCGACGAGGGCGATCAGGGCGTCGGTGGCCTGGTCCCGGTCGCGTGCGTCGCACAGCACGAGGGGTGTGTCGGGGAGCAGGTCGAGGTGCTCGCGCAGCTTCGACGGGTGGTGTGCCGGGGAGTCGGGGAAGGTGTTGACGGCCACCGCGTACTGCAGGCCGGCCTCCTCGATCATGTCCATCACCTCGAACGAGTCCGACAGCCGGCGGGTGTCGGCCAGCACCAGCGCGCCCATCGCACCTCGGGCGATGTCCTGCCAGAGCGGCTTGAAGCGCCGCTGGCCGGGCGTGCCGAACATGTACAGCACGTAGTCGTCGGGGAGCGTCAGGCGTCCGAAGTCGATGGCCACCGTCGTCGTCGACTTGTCGCGGATGCCGGAGAGGTCGTCGACGGACGCGCTGGTGCGGGTCATGACCTCTTCGGTGTGCAGCGGCTCCGTCTCGGACAGCGAGCGGATGAACGTCGTCTTGCCCACCCCGAACGGGCCGGCGACCAGCAGCTTCACCAGCGTCTGGGATCTGTCGCCGCTGAGGTAGACACCGGCGTGCGGCACGGCGCCGGGCTCCTCGCCGGCCGGGGAGCCGGACGCCGAGGCGTCGCCGGAAGGCGCGTCGGCGGGTACGTCGGTGTCGCTGCCGCCCGGGTGTTCCGGGGCCTCAGCGGGAGGACTTGAGAGTGCGGAGTCCATCGAGAACCTTCTCCAGAATCTGCCGTTCGGGCAGTTCGGCGTCGGGTATTGGAGCGCGGGCCGCCAGCAGGCCCGCGTCGACGAGGTCGGCCACCATGACCCTGACCACGCTCAGCGGCAGCCGCAGATGCGCGGCGGTCTCGGCCAGGGAGAGCGGTCCCGGCTGCAGCAGCTGCAGCAGGCGCCGCTGTTCGGGGCGCAGGTCCCTCGTGGCGGGGTCGGCCGGAGCGAGCAGGACCGTCAGCCGGTCCAGCGTGTTGCGGCTGGGCCGGCCGCGTCCGGTCGTGGCCAGGTAGGCGGGAACGAGACGTCTGTGGTCACGGGGCGGTGGGGTCATGCCGAGGTGCCCTGCCGCGGAGGACTGCTCATGGCCTTCTCGCCCAGCGTGGCCACCTGCACCTGCATGTGGTGCGTCACGACCCCCATGTTGACCTCGCGTTCGGCGAACACGGCGAGGCACGTGTTCCGGCCCGCGGGGATCGCGAACACCCAGCCGAGATCGGACTCGATCACGGTCTGGCGGAGCTTGACTTCCGGCTCGCCGGAGAAGGCCGCGGTCGTCGTACGGGCCGCGCCCTGGAGTGCGGAGAGCATCGCTGCGACGCCCTCGGCGGCCTCCCGCTCCAGGCCGGGCGAGCGGCCCTCGATGAGGCCGTCCCCGGAGATGACCGCAGCGTGGACCACGTGCGGCAGTTCGAGGAGGGGAGCCAGCACCCAAGAGGTGTCCTCGCGGACGGATCGGCGCTCGGGGGTGGTCATGCGGGCGGATTCCCTTCGGAGGTGCGGTGCTCGATGTGCTCGGCGTCGGGGGAAGCGCCGTCGCCCGGTGCTTCGCCGCCGCCGGTGTCGCGGGGACGGCTGTCGTCGCTCCCCGCCGCGGAGCTGCCCCGTCCGGCACGGAGACCGGCGTCGGGGCCGGGGTCGCCGCCGGTGTCGAGACCGTCGTCGACACCGGCGGCGGCCCGGCCCGAGGCTGTGCCCTGCTGGAACGCGGCCCAGATGTCGGCGCTCTCCTCGGGACTGGTGGGCGGCGCGGAGCGGGCGGGGGCGGCGTCCGGCGTGCTGTCCGTGGACGCGGGCCTGGACGGGGACGTGGACGCGGCCGTGGCGGCGCCGCTGTCTTCCGGACCGGTCCGGCCGGTACGCGCCGGGGCTTCCACCTCCGCCGGCCCGCTGTCCGCCTGGACGGGCCGGCGCCGGCGGCGGCGCGGCAGCTCGTCCGGTACGGCGTCCGCATCCGGCCCGTCGAGCAGCGCGGAGGCAGCGGTGAGCGGGAAGCCGTCGGCTCCGGCGCGGCCCGGCAGGGAGGCGCGCTCGGGGGGCGCCGGCGCCATCGCGGACATCGGCTTCTCCTCCTCGTCGAGCAGCGTGAGCAGCGGCTCGCCCGGGACGTGCACGATCGCCCGCACACCTCCGTACGGCGAGGACTCCAGATGCGTGGAGAACCCGTACTGCTGCACGAGTTGGCCGATGGCCGCGAAGCCGATGCGCGGAGGGTCGCCGAGGTCGGTCATCAGCACCGTCTCCTCACCGGAGACCATCCGCCGGGCGCGCTCCAGTTCGTCCGAGTGCATGCCCACGCCGGCGTCGTCGATGATCACGGAGACGCCCCGGTTGCCCTGCTGGATCGTGACGACGACCGGAAGGTCCGGGTGCGAGTAGTGCAGCGCGTTGGCCATCAGCTCGGTCAGCGTGACGGCCACCGGTTCGACGGCCCGGGCGACCACACCGACGGGGTCGCGCAACTGGTTGGTGACCTGGACGCGTTCGTAGCCGCTGAGCCGCGACATCGCGCCGACGACGATGTCCGCGAGGTGCGAATTCTCCCTGGTCAGGCCGGGCCACGCCCCGCAGACGACCGCGGTGGACTGGATGCGGCGCAGCGCCTGCTCGTTGAGGAAGTCCGCGCTCAGCAGATCCTCGGCGACGAGCGGATCCTCGTACTTCTCCTGCATCCGCTGCAGGAGGGACTGCAACTGGTACAGCAGGGCCTGGATGGTGGTCGTCGAGCCGCGCATGGCGGCCTGCGCGGCGAAGTCGACGCGCTGCCGTTCCTTGACGACCTCCTCGCTGACCTGGCCGAGCACGGCGCTGATCGACCGGTCGATCTCGGGAGTGAGCGTTCCGGAGCCGAGCGGGCCTCTGACGGGGACGTTTCTGTGCCGCAGCGAGGTGGCGAGGTCGGGTATCCGGTTCTGCGCGAGGTGCCTGAACTCCTCCTCCACCGCGCGCAGCCGGGCGCCGAGGTCGGCGTTCTGCCGTGTGGCTCCGTGGAGTTGCGTCTCGACGGCCCCGGAGTGCCGCCGCAGGCGGCTCAGATCCTTCCGGGCGAGGACGAACAGCAGGGCCAGAACGACGGCGGCGACGGTTCCCGCGGTGAGGAAGACGATCAGCGCCACCGGTGTCTCGGTCATCGGTGTCCTTGGTCGGCTGGATTGCTTTGTACGGCGGGTTGACGCACGCGGGCAGAGCGACAGCCACAACCGTCGGGGGACCCCTCACCCGGCGAACCCACACGGTCACGCAGGATACATAGGTGGTATGCACACCCTTCTGGTGTGTGCACGTATCCCGAGCGTCAACTCTCCTGCCGGAACGCACAGTTCACTGCACGGACACCCTGGGGCGCCGGACGCCGCGAGCTGCGGGGGCCGGCCCCTGACGGTACGTCAGCCCCTCCGTCCGAGCCACAGGGGGTTCGTCATCGCGGCCATCGCACCGGGCAGGTCGGGAGGCGACCCCACGGGCGGGGCGTGGCGGACCTCCGCCCGCACGTACGCCGCCAGCGAGGCCGTCGTACGCCACTCCAGCGGCTCGGAGGAGACGGCGGCCGAGAACATCTCGCCCTCGTCCGTCATGAAGCGGGCGGTGGCACCCGCCGGTGCTCCCGTCACCTTCAGCCGGACCGAGACCTCCGCGTCCGGGGGCACCGCCAGCCGCCCGCCTATGCCGGCGTGCTCGCCGCGCGGGCCGGACGCCTCGAACGTGAGCGAGATCTCCGAGGACTCGGCGAGATAGCTGCGGCCCTCGCGCACGGCTTCCAGCAGGGCCTGCCTGGACAGCTCCTCCGCGTGGACCACCGTGTGCGGCAGGCCCACCTTCTGGGGTTCGGCGTGGGCGTCGCTGTTGCCCATCGCGGGGAGCCGGCGGCCCGGCGCGGGCGGCGCCGTGAGCATGTTGTCCCAGGCGGCGACGGCGAGTTCGTCGTCCGCCGTCCACGGTCCGTTCCAAACCTCGACGGCGTCCGCGTCCTCGTACCCGAACTTCCACTGGCAGCCCACGAACGGGCAGTTGGGGTGGGCCGGTACGACGAGGCCGCCGGCGCGGCGGATGCGGCGCGCGTAGCGGGAGAAGACGCCGTCACGGGCCCGGTAGCGCCAGTCGACGAACGTGCCCGGGTCGGTGCCCAGGGCGAGGAGGTGCCCGTTGCGGGTGGTGACCTCCTCGCCGCAGAGGATCAGGAAGTCCTCGTCCCACAGGCCTTCCCAGGCGCCGTGGCCCGACGTCGTGTTGTGCTCCGTGGTGGTGATGAAGTCCAGCCCGGCCGCGCGGGCCGCCGCAGCCGTCTCCGCGGGGGTGCGCTTGCCGTCGGAGTGCACGGTGTGGAGGTGGCAGTCGCCCCGGTACCAGGCCCTGCCGCGGCCCTTGGCCCGCTCCGGCGGATGGACCGGCCGCGGGGTCTCGCCCTGCTCGCCGTGGCGCAGCGTGATGGTGACCTCGTACGACATGCCCTGCGGCGCGACCGTGTACGGGCCGAGCACGACGTGCCAGGTTCCCGCGCGTACGGGACCTGCCACGTAGCCCGGTGTCGCCTTCTCCGCGCTGATCGTGAAGCGGTCCCGCGCGCCGCCGGACCAGCCGCGGAAGCCCCGGCCGCCGAGGGCCGTGCCCCGCTCGTCGAACATGCCGATGTCCAGGGCGTTGCCCTGGGTGCCCTCGGGCACCTCCGGCTTGTCGTAGGAGTAGGAGACCTCGATCTCGCGGACGCCGGAGGGGACTTCGACGGGCAGGTACACGAAGTCGGCCGCGCCGGTCTCGAGACGGCCGCGGACCGTACGGCTCGCCTCCGAACCGTCGGCTGCGTGCGCGAAGTTCACGCTGCCCAGTGTGAGCGCACCCGCCGCTGACACGCCGGCCGACATCCTGAGTACGTCACGCCTGTCCATTCGGGTCATGCCCCGCCCCCCACTGAGAACGTCACCGGCCGCGCCACGGAAGCCGCGCCCGCCACCCGAGCGCCACGAGTCACCGTTCTACGCTCAGGAGGCGGGCGGGGGAACCCCTGTGGACAACGTCCCGTCGGCGGCGTGCCCTCCCCGCAGCGCGCCGTACGGCCGCGGAGACGGAGTGAGCGCGCGCTCCGAACGCGCCGGAGCACAACGCTTCTTGGGGACCTCTGTGCGAAGAAACGACACGGCACGTCCGCTACCCCTGACCGGGAAGCACCATTCGCCTTCTTTCGTGTGATGACAGGTGAAGTCATCCGAAAGGAGAGTGGTGCACATCTACAGGGAGGGCTGAGAACACCTATGACTGTTGAAGCCGGCCAGGAAGACGTGCAGGGGCAGGCGTCCGCGCAGCAGAGTCTGGCGGCGTCCGCGGCGCGGAACCTGTCGACGACCGCGAAATCCGCTCCGCAGATGCAGGAGACCTCCTCCCGCTGGCTGCTGCGGATGCTGCCGTGGGTGGACGTGAAGGGCGGTACCTACCGGGTGAACCGGCGGCTGAGCTACGCCGTCGGCGACGGACGGCTGACGTTCGTGCAGACCGGCGGGGAGGTGTCGGTCATCCCGGCCGAACTGGGCGAACTCCCGGCGCTCAGCGGCTACGGCGACGAGGAGGTGCTGGGCCGGCTCGCCGAGCGCTGCGAGCGGGTGGACTGCGAGCCGGGCACCGTGCTGGCCCGCGCCGGCGACGCCAAGGACCGCGTCTTCCTGCTGGCGCACGGCCGCGTCGACAAGGTCGGCACCGGACCGTACGGCGGGGACCAGGTACTCGGCTTCCTCGCCGACGGCGCCTACTTCGGCGAGCAGTGCCTGACCGGGACCGAGCCGACGTGGGAGTGCACGTTCCGCGCCAGCACCGCCTGCACCATGCTGGTGCTCTCCAAGGGGGACGTCGACAACCTCGCGGTGCGCGCCCGGTCGCTCCGCGGCCACCTGGACAGGGTCGCCTCGCTCCCTGACCAGCGCACCAACAAGTACGGCGAGGCGGCGATCGACCTCTCGGCCGGGCACTCGGGCGAGCCCGTGATCCCGCACACCTTCGTCGACTACGAGCCGATGCCGCGCGAGTACGAACTCTCCGTCGCGCAGACGGTCCTGAAGGTCCACAGCCGCGTCGCGGACCTCTACAACGAGCCGATGAACCAGACCGAGCAGCAGCTCCGCCTCACGCTGGAGGCGCTGCGCGAGCGCCAGGAGCACGAGCTCGTCAACAACCCGGAGTTCGGGCTGCTCAGCAACTGCGACTTCGGCCAGCGCCTTCAGCCCCACGACGGTGTGCCCAGCCCGGACGACATGGACGAACTCCTCTCGCGGCGGCGCGGCAACAAGTTCTTCCTCGCCCATCCGCGCGCCATCGCCGCGTTCGGCCGCGAGTGCAACAAGCGCGGACTGTCGCTGGAGTCCGTGGACAACGGCGGCCACCGCGTCCCCGCGTGGCGCGGCGTGCCGATCTATCCGTGCGGAAAGATCCCGATCAGCGAGTCCCGTACGACGTCGATCATGTGCATGCGTACGGGGGAGGACGACCAAGGCGTGATCGGGCTGCGGCAGTCGGGCATCCCGGACGAGATCGAGCCGAGCCTGTCGGTGCGCTTCATGGGCATCGACGAGCAGGCGATCATCTCCTACCTCGTCACCGCCTACTACTCGGCGGCGATCCTCGTACCCGACGCGCTCGGCGTCCTGGAGAACGTCGAAGTCGGCCGCTGGAGCTGACGAAAACCGGCCGGAGCGGCGGCGCGTACACGCACAGGCTCCGGCGGACGCGCCGGGTCGGGCCACGCCGTCCCGGCCGACCGGCGCACGTGCCTCCGCCCGTCCCGGCCCCGCGCCGACGGCCACGTACCGCACGCACCGGCCGCCTACGCGCATCGATTTCCACGCGCCCGCACGCCCGCGCCCGCACGCCCGCGCCCGCACGCCCCCGGCCGTGTGCGCGAGACCTCCGCACGCGCGGAACTCGCCCTACTGGAAAGGCACTTCACGCATGACGCGAACCAGTGGAGCCGGCCTGCCCCCCTGGCCTGGGGGCGGGCCGCCGCCCGCCCGCCCACCGGCCCCGCCCGGGCTCCCGGCACCCGCCGTGCGCGCGGCGGCCGGGCCCGGGGCGTCCCCGGGCGCGGCACTCGAACGACTGCTGTCCGGGCCGACGGGCCTCGGTACGGCCGCAGCCCGCGCGTTCCGGTCCGCCCCGCCCTCCGCGCCGCCGCCGGGGGAGGGGGCCGCACCCCGGGCCGTCGAGGGACCAGGACGTACGGGTGACGGCGGTCCGCCGGCGACCCGGGTCCCGCCGTCCGGCGGGGAGCCGGCAGTGCGGACCCCCGCCCTGTACTGCCCCGACGCGGTGCGCGACGACCCCGCCCTCGGAGAGGAGGTGAACGACCGCCTCGTCGAATGGGCGGAGGAGATCGGCATCTTCAGCGGGCGTCTGGAGCGCCTGCGCTCCCACCAGTTCGGCCGCCTGTTCATGCTCGCGCACCCGGACTGCGACGATCCCGGCCGGCTGCTCGCCGCGGCCCGCTGCGGACTCTCGGAGTGGTCCGTGGACGACCACTGGGTCGACGAGGGAGAGGAGACGGAACCCGAACTCCTCGGCTCGCGCCTCGCGATGACCCACGCCGTGATCGACCCCGTGCGGCTCCCGGCCCGCTACCTCGCGCAGTTCGAGGAACTCGTCGCACGGCAGCCCGTCCTGCGGGCCTTCCGGTCCAGCCTCGGCCATCTGTCGAAGATCGCGAGCACGACCCAGATGGCGCGCCTGCGCCACGAACTCGCCGTCATGTTCGTCGGATACGGGCAGGAAGCCGAGTGGCGCACCAACGGCCGCAGGCCGGCCGTGTGGGAGTACCTGCTGCACCGGTACGAGAACGCCTTCTACCCCTGCATGGTGCTGATCGACCCCGTCGGGGGCTACGAGCTGCCCGCCCACGAGTTCGCCGACCCCACCGTGCGCCGCACCTACCTGTACGCGGGCATGGCCAACGTCCTGCTCAACGACGTCTATTCGATGGCCAAGGAGGACCCCGGCGACACCAACCTGCCCAACCTCATCGCGGCCGAGGACGGCTGCTCCCTCCAGGAAGCCGTCGACCGCACGGCCGCCATCCACGACGAGCTCATGCACACCGTCGAGGCCGACTGCGCGGTGCTCGCCGCGACGGGCTCCCCGCAGCTGCGGCGCTATCTGGCCGGCCTGTGGGCGTGGATGGGCGGGAGCAAGGAGTGGCACGCCACAAGTGCCCGCTACCAGAACCCCAGTTGATTCCGTGATCACACCGTTGGAACAGGAGAACCCCATGGCCGTCCAGGGCGCCGTCGCTCATCCCCTCCGCAGCCTCTACCAGAGGTCCGTCGCGAACTACTGGAACGAGGAGAAGAACCCGGTCAACCTCCGCCTGGGCGAGGTCGACGGCATCTACCACCACCACTACGGCGTGGGCGAGGCGGACTTCTCCGTCCTGGAAGGGCCAGAGGAGACCCGCGAGGAGCGCCTCACGGCCGAACTCCACCGCCTCGAATGCGCGCAGGCCGACCTGCTGATGAGCCACCTCGGCGACATCACTCCCGCGGACCGCGTCCTGGACTCCGGTTCGGGCCGCGGCGGAAGCAGCTTCGTCGCCCACAGCCGCTTCGGCTGCCGCGTGGACGGGGTCTCCATCTCCGAGACCCAGGTCGAGTTCGCCAACGGCCAGGCCAGGGAGCGCGGGGTGGAGGACAAGGTCCGCTTCCACCTCAGGAACATGCTCGACACCGGCTTCGAGAGCGACGCCTTCCAGGCGATCTGGAACAACGAGAGCACCATGTACGTCGATCTGTCGCTGCTGTTCCCCGAATACGCGAGGCTCCTGAAGCACGGCGGACGCTATGTGACCATCACCGGCTGCTACAACGACGCCTACGGCCTGCCGTCCCGGGCCGTGAGCGAGATCAACGCCCACTACATCTGCAGCATCCACCCGCGCAGCAGCTACTTCAAGGAGATGGCCGCCAACCGCCTCGTCCCCGTGAGCGTCGTCGATCTCACCGCGGCCACCGTCCCGTACTGGGAGCTGCGTGCGAAGTCACCGCTGGCCACCGGCATCGAGAAGGCGTTCCTGGAGGCGTACAAGGGCGGCAGCTTCCAGTACCTGCTGATCGCGGCCGACAAGGTCTGATCCGGTGCCCCCGGCGCGCCCGCGATCAGCGGGCCCGCCGGGCGGCGCGCCATCCGCTCACCGCCCGCTCACCGCCCGCCCGCCGCACGGCTGTGAGGGTGCTCAGCGCCCGGTCGACCTGCTCTTGACCAAGGCGAACACGATCAGGATCAGGATCAGCGGCGCGAGCAGCCACAGCCACCACAGGTTCTTGCCGCTGCTGCTCGAACTGCTCGTGCCGGCCGTCGAGTTGCTGCCGACGGTCGTGGTGACCGCCCCGCTCGTGCTCTTGCCGCCGGAGGTCTTGCTCACACCACCGGTGCTGCTGACCGACCCGCCGGTGCCGGACCCGCTCGTGCTCTTGCCGCCGGAGGTCTTGCTGACGCCTCCGCTGCTGCTGACCGTCCCGCCCGTACTGCCGCTGCTGGAGCCGGTGCTCGAGGTGGAGGTGGAGCTGAGGCCGCTGCTGCCGGAGGTCGAACTGGAACTGGAGCTGAGACCGCCGCTGCTCGACGTCGAGCTGGAACTCGTGCTGACGCCTCCGCTCCTGCTCCCTCCGCTGCTGACCCCGCCGGACGCCCGCCCCGGCGCCGCCGCGACCCGGACCCCGCCGTCCGCCCGTCCGTGCGCCGCCGTGACCTCAGAGCCGGCGGACCGCTCTGCCCGCACCGGCGCCGAGTCCGCGGCGGCGTACGCGGTCCCCGCCGATCCCGCGAGCAAGGTGCACAGCAGCAACGCGGATATCCCAACACGCATGCTTTCCCCCGTGGTTGTCGTCGGAGGCAAGGATGGCAGGACAGCCTGTCCCGGTAACAGCTCGGTCGTGTAACCCCCCTGCACCAGAGCCGGTGTGAGATAGCCCGCAGCGGTCGGTCCGGGGCCGTGATCGGACCCGCTCGTATGCTCGGTCCATGACTTCGAGCGCGCAGGCAGCCCCCACCGCCAACGCCATGCGGCGTGCCCTCCGCCGCGCCCGCGACGGGGTGACGCTCGACACCGCCGAGGCGGCCGTGCTGCTCCAGGCGCGGGGAGGGGACCTCGCGGAACTCGCGAAGTCCGCCGCCCGGGTGCGCGACGCCGGGCTGGAGGCGGCCGGACGCCCCGGCGTGATCACGTACTCGCGCGGCGTCTTCATCCCGCTCACGCGGCTGTGCCGGGACAAGTGCCACTACTGCACCTTCGTCACCGTCCCCGGGAAGCTGCGCCGCGACGGCCACGGCATGTTCCTCTCGCCCGACGAGGTCCTGGACATCGCCCGCCGGGGAGCCGAAACGGGCTGCAAGGAAGCCCTGTTCACGCTCGGCGACAAGCCGGAGGACCGCTGGCCCGAGGCCCGCGAATGGCTGGAGTCGCACGGCTACGACGACACCCTCTCCTACGTGCGGGCCATGGCCATCCGCGTACTGGAGGAGACCGGCCTGCTGCCGCACCTCAACCCGGGGGTGCTGTCGTGGTCGGACTTCCAGCGGCTCAAGCCCGTCTCGCCGTCCATGGGCATGATGCTGGAGACCACCGCCGAGCGGCTGTGGAGCGAACCCGGCGGCCCGCACCACGGTTCGCCCGACAAGGAGCCCGCCGTACGGCTGCGCGTCCTGGAGGACGCGGGCCGCTCCAACGTGCCCTTCACCACGGGCCTGCTGATCGGCATCGGCGAGACGTACGAGGAGCGGGCCGAGTCCCTCTTCGCGCTGCGCCGGGTCCAGCGGGCGTACCAGGGCATCCAGGAACTCATCATGCAGAACTTCCGTGCCAAGCCCGACACGGCGATGCGCGGCATGCCGGACGCCGAACTGGAGGAGCTGGCCGCGACCATCGCCGTCGCGCGGCACATCATGGGCCCGTCGGTCCGCATCCAGGCGCCGCCGAACCTCGTCGACGGGGAGTACAAGCTGCTCATCGACGCCGGCATCGACGACTGGGGCGGCGTCTCCCCGCTCACGAAGGACCACGTCAATCCCGAGCGCCCCTGGCCGCAGATCGACGAACTGGCGCAGCACACCGCCGCGTCCGGCTTCACGCTGCGTGAACGCCTGCCCGTCTACCCGGAGTTCGTCAAGCGCGGAGAGCCCTGGCTCGACCCCCGGCTGCTCCCCCACGTCGAGGCGCTGACGGAGACCGGGACCGGACTCGCCCGCGAGGACGCCCCGCTGGTGGGCCGTCCCTGGCAGGAGCCGGACGAGGGGTTCCTCGCCCCGTCCGGACGTACCGACCTGCACCGCACCATCGACACCGACGGGCGCACCTCCGACCGCCGCGACGACTTCGACGAGGTCTACGGCGACTGGGAGAGCCTGCGCGAGGCGGCGCGGCCCGGCATGGCACCGCAGCGCATCGACACCGACGTCCGCGCGGCCCTGTCACGCGCCGCCGACGACCCCACCCGCCTCACCGACGACGAGGCGCTCGCGCTGCTGCACGCGGACGGTCCCGCGCTCGACGCGCTGTGCGGCATCGCCGACCAGCTCCGGCGCGACGTGGTGGGGGACGACGTGACGTACATCGTCACGCGCAACATCAACTTCACCAACGTCTGCTACACGGGCTGCCGGTTCTGCGCCTTCGCGCAGCGCCGCACCGACGCCGACGCCTACACACTCTCGCTGGACCAGGTCGCCGACCGGGCGCAGCAGGCGTGGGACGTGGGCGCCGTCGAGGTGTGCATGCAGGGCGGCATCCACCCGGACCTGCCGGGCAGCGCCTACTTCGACATCGCCCGCGCGGTGCGGGAACGCGTGCCCGGCATGCACGTGCACGCCTTCTCGCCGATGGAGGTGGTCAACGGCGCCAGCCGCACCGGCCTGTCCGTGCGGGACTGGCTCACCGAGGCCCGCGACGCCGGTCTCGGCTCGATCCCGGGCACCGCGGCGGAGATCCTCGACGACGAGGTCCGCTGGATCCTCACCAAGGGGAAGCTGCCGGCGGCCACGTGGGTCGAGGTCGTCGGGACCGCGCACGAACTCGGCATCCGCTCGTCCTCCACGATGATGTACGGGCACGTCGACCAGCCCCGCCACTGGCTGGGGCACCTGCGGAAGCTCGCGGAGATCCAGCGCTCGGCACTGGAGAAGGGCGTCGAGGGGTTCACCGAGTTCGTCACGCTCCCCTTCATCCACACCAACGCCCCCGTCTACCTGGCCGGCATCGCCCGCCCCGGCCCGACGACCCGCGACAACAGGGCAGTCACCGCGATGGCGAGGCTGCTGCTGCACCCGTACATCACCAACATCCAGACGAGCTGGGTGAAGCTCGGCGCTGAGGGCGCGGCGGAGATGCTGCGGTCCGGGGCGAACGACCTCGGCGGCACCCTGATGGAGGAGACGATCTCGCGGATGGCCGGGTCGTCCTACGGCTCGTACCGCTCGATCAGGGACCTCACGGACATCGCGGAGTCGGCGGGACGCCCGGCCCGAGCCCGTACGACGCTCTACGGAGAGGTGCCCGAGGAGCGCCTGCGGACGGCCATGGACTCGGACGGGCGGCTGCCGGACCTGCTACCGGTGTTGGAAACCTGAACCGGCGTTCTAGAGTGCAGACGCGGTCGGGGCGCTCCGTCCCCTGCCTGCACCGGACAGCCGTCACACAGGGGAGAGAGACGTGACCGCTTCAGGCGGTGATGCCGTATGGGGCCGCACCGAGCAGCAGAGCTTCCGCAGCCGGGTGCGCGGCTGCCTGCTGGGCGGTGCGATCGGGGACGCGCTGGGCGCGGGCATCGAGTTCGACTCGCTGAGCGACATCCGGCAGAAGCACGGCGCCGCGGGTGTGACGGACTACGTCACCGCCTACGGCCGGCGGGGCGCCGTCACGGACGACACCCAGATGACCCTCTTCACGGTCGACGGCCTCATCCGCGCGCACGTACGCCGCGACACCGGCGCCTGGCACCCGCCGACCGACGTCCACGCCGCCTACCGCAGATGGGCCGCCACCCAGCGGGACTGGGGGCCGGACCTGCGGAAGAAGGAGGACGGCTGGCTCGCCCGGGAAGAGTGGCTCTACGCGCGCCGCGCGCCGGGGAACGCGTGCCTCTCGGGGCTGTCCGACGAGCGCATGGGCACCCTCGACGCCCCGAAGAACCCGGAGTCGAAGGGCTGCGGCACCGTCATGCGCTCCGCTCCGTTCGGCCTGCTCGTCGGATGGGAACCGCAGCTGGTCTTCCAGCTCGCGGTGGAGTGCGCGGCGCAGACGCACGGGCACCCCACGGGGTACCTGGCGGCAGGGGCGTTCGCCGCGATCGTCCACGCGACCGCCCGGGGCGACAATCTCGACAACGCCGTCCAGAAGGCCCTGGTCCAGCTCGCGACCCGGCCCGGCCACGACGAGACCACCCAGGCGCTGAAACGAGCCGTCGGCGCGGTGCGGCAGGGAATGCCGTCGGCGGAGCGTGTCGAGTCGCTCGGGGAGGGCTGGACGGCCGAGGAGGCGCTGTCGATCGGCGTCTACTGCGCGCTCGTCGCGGAAGACCTGCGCCACGGTCTGCTGCTGGCCGTCAACCACAGTGGGGACAGCGACTCCACAGGTTCCGTGTGCGGCAACCTGCTCGGCACCATCCACGGGGAGACGGCCCTCCCGCCGGACTGGGTCGCGGAGCTGGAGGGGCGGGCCACGGTGCTCGAACTCGCCGACGACTTCGCCATGGAGATGACGCAGGGCCCGGCTCTGCACGCCCCGGGGCAGGCGTCCCCGGCGTGGCTGGAGCGCTACCCGCGCGCGTGACGCGGACGGCTGCCGTCGTGTGACGCGGACCGCCCGCGCGGCTGCCGCGGCGTCCGTGCGGCCGCACCGCGGGGAGGCGGGAGCGGCAGGGAAGAGCCCCCTCGGCAGGGACGGCGGACCGGTCGAGAGGGCTCAGTTCCAGGTGACGCCGTGTCAGGACGGCGACGGGCCGGCGGCGTTCGCGAGCGGGCGTTCCGGGCGCCTTCCCGCGGGTTCGGATGCGGTCCGACGACCGCTCCCGGTACGTGTGAACCCGGGCCCGCCGGCGGGCCCGCACGCACGGTTCGTGCTCCGGCGGTTCAGCTGGGACGGCCGGAACCGCGCACCTGGGCGACGAAGCCGGCCCACGGTCCCGGAGGGAAGCTCAGCGCCGGCCCTTCCGGGGCCTTCGAGTCGCGCACCCCCACCGCGCCCGGCGTCGGCGACTTCACTTCGACGCACGCACCGTTGGCCGAGTAGCTCGATTTGATCCATCGGGTGGTGTTTCCCTGCTGAATTGCCATGTCTGCTCCGGTTGTTCGACTCGTGTGCTCGACCGTACGCCTCGATTTCCCGAAGCGAAGGAATCGTTCACTCGACCGGATGGCATATTCCAGACTGGCCTTCACGCGTCTACGCCTGACGTGTACTCTCCCCGCGCTCAGCCTCGGGCATAGTCCTTTGCCACATTCTCGATGAACTCGCGAGTCTGGTCCGGGTTGAGGGCCTCGGCGCGCAAATGCTCGTACATGACGCTGTAACTCTGCACATCGTGCGGCTTCTCCAGATAAAGGTCGCTCGTGACCCCCTCCAGATAGACGACCGACGAGTCGGACGCCTCCGGGAACTCGAGGATCGCGTACTGCCCGTTGACGCCCGGGTGCGCGCCCATCGAGAACGGCATCACCTGCACGGTGACGTGGGGCAGTTGGGACACCTCGTTCAGCCGCTCGAGCTGCTCCACCATCGTCTGCGCCCCGCCGACGGCCCGCCGCAGCGCCGACTCGTCGAGCACGGCCCACAGCCGCAGCGGATGACGGACGTCGTTGATGCGGTCCTGGCGCCGCATCCGCACCTGCACGCGCTTCTCGATGTCGGCCGGCGTCGCCTCGGGTGAAGCCCCCTCGCAGACGGCCTGCGCGTACGCCTGGGTCTGCAACAGGCCCGGCACGACCTGCGGTTCGTAGACCCGCAGGGACGCGGCGTCGGTCTCCAGGCCGATGTACACGCTGTAGGGGATGTCGCCGAACGCGTGCCACCAGCCCTGCTGGCGCGACTCCTTGGCCATCTGCATCAGCGACTCGACTATGCGGTTGTCCTCCACCTCGTAGACCCCGCACAGATCGCGCACGTCGCGCTGGCTGATGCTGCGCCGGCCGTTCTCCAGCCGGCTGATCTTCGACTGGGAGACCAGCAGCCGCTCGGCGACCTCCTCGGCCGTGAGCCCCTTGACTTCGCGGAGGCGACGCAACTCCTGGCCCAGTCGGCGGCGTCGGACGGTGGGATTGACGTTGGACGCCACGGGTACTGCACCTCCGCGTAAAGTACGACTACTTGTCAAGCAGGTTGCCACCACCGTGAGCGATCTCGCTGGAGAATGGCAACAGAGGGTGCCGGAGCGAGCACGGAGGCGGGACGTTTACGGCCACGCGCCCGCGCTCGCAACGTGGTTGAGCGCCCCCGGGGGCGGGGCGCCGCCACCCAGCCCTCGCAGCCTCTCGCAGCCGCTTCGTGAACCGGAAGACGGAACCGGCTCCAACTCCCCGGCGCCGCCCCGGGATTCGGCCGTGACGGCCGCCGCCTCGCTCTTCCCCCACGCCGTCCCTGCACGCCGTCCCTGCACGCCGACTCAGCGCACCGACTCTGCGCACCCGCGGTCCCTGCGCACCCGCGACCTGCTGCGTCCGGACATGCGCACGGGGTGGTGGTCCGGCCGCGACTCGCCGTCACGGCCGGACCACCACCCCGCACGAGCCGTGCTTTCCGTGGTGTCTCGTTGTGCTGTTGTGCTGTGCGGTGGCTGCGCTCCTGGCTCAGCCCGCCCGGACCATCCCGCCCACCGTGTGGCGTGCCTGATCCGCCAGCTGCCGCGACGGACTGCCCGCCGGCACGCGTGCCGCCGCCGGCCGACCGCCCGCACCGGAAGGTGCCGGCTGACCGTTCGGAGCGCCGTTGCCCGCCGCACGCCGGGGCTGCGCCCCCGCGCCGTTCTGCACGTCCATCACGGCGTGCGCCACGAGACCGCCCATCGGGTCGTGCCTGATGAGGTCCCGCAGCCGGGAGCGGCTCGAGCGCCCCTCGTTGCCGGGATAGAGGTGCTTGCCGAGGCCGACCGCGTGGGCCAGCGCGGCGAGCGCCGCTGTCCGGGGGTCCGGCGGCACGCCCGTACGGATCGCCGCGTCCAGCCGGGTTCTGATCTCCCTGCTGATCGCCGTCTCCGTCGCCTGGTACCGCGTCGTCGGCAACACCCCGCACATCTGGCTTGATACGGCATGCACCATGCCGCAGCGCTCCAGGTGTGTGAGATAGGTTTGGCGGAGCCCCAATCGGGGTCCACCGATCCAATGGACAGCACGCACCGGGCTGCCGCGCCTGCGCAGCAACTCGAGTGCGGAGTCCAGTGTCGGATCTCCGGTCGGCCGTGGCAGCACCACGGCGATGCGGTCCCCGTCTGGGGCTATACGTCCTGCGAGAGCCAGCTCGACGAGCTGGGCCCCGGCCAGGCCGAGGTCAAGCGACTGCGGCTGTGCCGTGGTGCCCGTGGCCGGGTCCAAGGCCAGCAGCAGAAGCTCCTCCGGAATAGTTCTGCGGCTCCTGCCCATCCATGCCTCCCCGCGTGGATGTCAGACAGGGTGACTCCTCTCACAATGGTCTGTCGAGAGTGCGTGGGTGTTATGTACGGGAACCAGTAGGTATGTCGTTCTCGTCTGCGCGGTGGAAAGACCGATCCAAGCCCCTGTCGGTCCGCCCCAGCGGAATGTGGCGGCGGGGGGCCCAGGACACTGTTAACTGGTACGGCGAGCGGCGAGCACTCAGCATCAGGAGGCATCGGTGGCGGGCGAGTCCCCCGACAAGGTGGAGCGCGGGAAGTCGTCGGGGGAGACGACGGACGAGGGGCGCGCGGTTGCGTCCTCGCGCGGAAAGAAGTCCGGCTCCAAGTCGCCCCGCCGGAGCGGGAACGAGGCCGGGACCGGGGCCGCTCCGTCGAAGAGCGCGAAGTCCTCGAAGCCCAGGTCGCCGAAGGGTGCGACGGCCGCGAAGCCGGCGAAGTCCGGGAAGGGCGGCAAGTCCGGCGGCGGCACGAAGCCGGCTGCGGCGCCCAGGAGTTCGAAGCCCGCGAAGAGTACGGACACCGCGCCCGGGAAGAGTGCGCCCGACGCCGCTTCGCCGCCTGCCGAGGGCGGTTCGCCGGAGCCGGCGGACGCCTCACCGACCGCTCCCGAAGCCGCTCCGGCAGCGGACGAGGCGGCAGCCGAGGCCACGCCGGCGGGGACGGACGAGCAGGCGCCGCCTGCGGCTCCCGACACTGCGGCCGGCCCCGGCGACGTGCCGGGAGACGTGCCGGAAGCCGGAACCTCCGGCGAGGGTGCCGCCGCCGATGCGGACGACGGAGCAGGTCAGCCCGTGGGTCACGGGCACAACGACGAAAGGCTGAAAGCAGCCGTCGCGGCGTGGGTCGCGGGTTCGGGTGACGAGCCGGACGGAGAGCCGCGGCGTGAGCGCGGAGATTCGGCTGCGGGGGAGGGGAAAACAAGCCAATCCGCGGAGGGCCGAGGCGGGGTGGGCCCGGGAAGCGCCGGCGAAGGCCCTGAGCGGGCCTCCACGGGCGTCGCGGGGGCCGTGGAGGGGGTCGACAACCCCACGGCCATGTTCCGCACCGTGGACGCCGATCTCGTGCGTTCGGAGGAGGAGGACAGCGAGGCGGCCGCCAGGCGGGCGGAGCGCATGACATCCGCCTTCTTCGGGCCGGGCAGGTCCGCCGGGAAGCAGGGCTCCGGTGACGCCGACGTCGCCGGCGAGCCCTCTTCCGCTCCGGCGACCGCCGACGGCGCCGTGACGGGGGGCGAGGCCACTGACGCGGAGCAGCCGGAGTCCGCGTCGCCGGGCGGCCAGGAATCCGGCGCGGAAGAGACCGGTGGCGAGGAGACCGGTGCCGAGGGGTCCGGTGCCGAGAGCCCGGGCGGGGCCGCACCGGGTGAGGACGCCTCCGACGTTCGCGAACGTGAAGACGCCGAGGAGCCGGCCGCGCCGGCCCCGGAACCGTCCGGCGGAACCCGGGATGCGGAGCCGGCCGCTTCCGCCGAGCCCGCTGCTCCCCGCGTGGACGAGCCGACGGCGGTCTTCCGTACGCCCTCGGCGCAGGAGCCCGCCGGTGCGGCGGCGCGCGGGGACCAGCCCACGGCGGTCTTCCGCACCGTCGAGCCCGGTGAGACGGACGAGGCTCCGGCCGCGGGGAAGACCGAGGAGAGGAAGCCCGAGGCGGAGAAGTCCGGAAGCGAGAAGTCCGGAACCGAGAAGTCCGGCGAGGACGAGCCCGGGACCGGTGACTCCGGTGCCGGGCTCCCGGGCGACGCGAAGACGGAGACGCTGCCCGAACCCCGCGACAAGGACGCGACCACGCAGCTCGTGCGGCCCGTCGATCCGCGGCTCGCGGTCGCGGCCGACGGCGGGACCGGCAGGCTCCCCGCGCAGAAGAAGGAACCGGAGAGCGGCGCCGGGAAGAAGGCCGAGCCGGAGACGGGCGCGGACGGCGGCTCGAAGGGGACCCCGGCCGGGGAACTGGCCGAGGCCGCGGGGAAGACGCCGGAGAAGGCCCCGGAGAAGGCCCCGGCCAAGAGCTCCGAGGAGGAGACCGACTCGGAGCGCACGAGCCAGTTCGTCCCCCTCAGGTCCGCGGACGCACCGCCCCGCCCCACCCGTAAGCCCGACGGCCCGGCCGCGCCGCCGAAGCCGCTGGGCCGGCCCGCCGCCCCGGCGGCGGGTGAACTCCCGGCCGAGGCGCCGGCGGCCGGCCTGAGCGAGGCCGAGCGGACGCGGCAGGAGGTGCGGCCCGACCAGGCGCCGCTGGACCTGCTGGCGCAGCTCACCAACACCCCGCCGCCGCCGGAGACTCCGCTGCGGACCGCGGTGCGCCGGGTCAAGATCTGGACGCCGCTGGTGCTGCTGCTGATCGTCCTCTTCGCTGTCGCGCAGGCCGTGCGACCGCTGCCGGAGGCGAAACTGGCGCTCACCGCGTCGCCGACCCACACCTTCCAGGGGCCGAAGCCGTCCGTGCCGTGGCCCTCCGAGGGCCAGGCCCGGCTCGACGTGCAGGGGCTGGGCTCGTTCGGCTCGTCCGGCAAGCAGAAGCCGGTGCCGATCGCGAGCGTGGCCAAGGTGATGACGGCGTACGTCATCCTCCGCGAGCACCCGGTCAAGAAGGGGACGGACGGCGCGTCCATCCCCGTCGACAAGAAGGCCGAGGAGGAGGCGGGGCTCAGCGCGCAGAACGAGTCGACCGTCGAGGTCGAGGAGGGCGACAAGATCTCGCAGCGGGAGGCCGTCCAGGCGCTCATGATTGCTTCCGCGAACAACGTCGCGCGTCTGCTGGCCCGCTGGGACGCCGGCTCGGAGAAGGCGTTCGCGAAGAAGATGAACGCCGCCGCGGACGACCTGGGGATGAAGAACACCCACTACACCGACCCCAGCGGGCTCACCGCCTCGACCGTGAGCACCGCCGAGGACCAGGTCAAGCTGGCGAAGAAGGCGATGGGCATCGACCTGTTCCGCGAGATCGTCCGGCTTCCCGGCTACCGCGACGCCAAGGGGGAGGAGCACGGCAACTGGAACAAGCTCGTGCCGGTCGACGGCGTCGTCGGCATCAAGACGGGCACCACCACGAAGGCCGGCGGCAACCTCCTCTTCGCCGCGGAGGAGGAGATCGGCGGCACGAAGCAGCTCATCGTCGGCGCCGTGCTCGGGCAGTACCGCCCGTCGATACTCGACACCGTGCTCCAGGAGAGCAAGAGGCTCATCGACACCGCCCAGGACGCGCTGCGCGCGCAGAAGGTGGTCCGCAAGGGCGACGTCGTGGGCTACGTCGACGACCAGCTCGGCGGCAGGACGCCCGTCGTGGCGACGAGGGACGTCACGGCCGTCGGCTGGTCCGGCCTGAAGGTGAAGCTCGCGATGTCGGACGGCGGGAAGCCGCTGCCGCACGAGGGCAGCCGGGGCGACAGGGCGGGCACCCTGACCGTGGGCGACGGGCCCGGCCAGGTGCGGGTGCCGCTGGCTCTCAAGGAGGACATGGCGGAGCCCGGCTTCGGGGCGAAGTTGACCAGGATCCTGTGAAGCGGGTGCCATGAGCCCGGACGCAGGTAGTGCCCGGCCCGCACGTGGCGGAACCGGGGCCGAGCAGCACGGGGGAGAGCGCGGTGGCCGCCTTGCGGGAGTCGCAGATGCCGGACGGTGAGGGCGAGACGCCCCCTGGGGACGTGACCGTGCCCAGGGGCGGTGCCGCTGCGCGGACGGCTTCCGGCACCGGCTCCGTGCCCCGCCCCAGGAAGGGGCCCGAAGCGGCGGGAGGCGGCCGTCCCGGAGGCGGGCACCCGGACGGCGCGGGCCCCGGACGCGCGGCCGGAGGCTCCGGTACCGGCCCGTCGGACGCCGCTCCCCCGGACGACGGCCCGTCCGGCACGGGTTCGCCGGCGCGGCCGGCCGGCCGCCCCGCGCACCGCCGTCTCGTGGACGCCGCGGCGGGCCTCGTCCGTCATCCGGTGCTCTCGCCCGTGCTGCTCGCCACCGTCCTGCACCTGATATGGCTGTGGCTGCTGGCGAGCGGCGGCGGGGACCTCGCCGCGCAGGACGCCTGGGCCGAGTTCGTGCAGCGGCATCCCGACTCGGCGTACAACCTCGCCTGGTACGGGGGTCTCCACCCCTTCTCGTACAGCGTGCTCTCGCCGTATCTGATGGCGGCGATAGGGGTCCGCAGCACCCTGATGCTGGCGGGCATCCTCTCCTCCGGCCTGCTCGCGCTGATTCTCCGCCGCGTCCTCGACAGGCCGCTGGTGCCCGCGCTGTGGGGCGCGTTCTCCTTCACCTGCAACGCCGCATCCGGCCGCGTCACCTTCGGCCTCGGCATCCTCTTCGCGCTGGGCGCGGTGGCCGTCGTGTGGGCGTGGCCGCGCCGCTGGTGGCGGAGCAGGGGCAAGGGGCGGTTCGCCAGGGGGGCCGCGGCGGCGCTGCTGGCCGCGCTGGCGACGACGGGCAGCCCGGTCGCCGGCCTGTTCCTGGAAGTGGTCGCCGCCGCGCTGTTCCTGGACCGCCGCAGGCAGGCCGCGTACGCGATAGCGGTGGCGCCGCCCCTCGTGGTCGCCGTCTCGGCGGTCTTCTTCCCCTTCGAGGGCCTGCAGCCCATCCCGTGGTGGTCCGCGCTCTTCCCGCTGCTGGGCGCCGTGCCGGTGCTGCTGCTCGTGCCGCGTACGTGGCGCACGGTGCGGCTGGGCGCGCTGGTGTACTCGGTCGGCGTCGTCCTCACCTGGCTGATCCCGTCGCAGGTCGGCTCGAACGTCGAACGCCTCAGCCTGCTCTTCGGTGTCGTGGTGCTGCTGGCCGCGGCGCCGCTGGTGGTCTCCGACTGGCGTTCGCGGCGCGGCGCGGCCATGGCGGTCACTCTGGTCGTAGCCGTGGGCTGGCAGCTGGCGAAACCGGCGTACGACGTCTTCGCGACCACCCCGGACAAGGCGTGGAGCCGCGAACTCACCCCGCTGATAGGGCAGTTGAAGGAGGTGGGCGCCGAGCGGGGCCGGGTCGAGGTGGTCCCCGTGCGCAGCCACCGGGAGGCGTCCGCCCTCGCTCCGCACGTCAACCTGGCCCGCGGCTGGAACAGGCAGGCGGACACCGACCGCAACCCGCTCTTCTACGAGAACGGCGGCCTCACGCCGGACAGCTACCACGAGTGGCTGCGGCGCTGGGCGGTGCACTTCGTGGTGCTTCCCACTTCATCGCCCCCGGACGGCGCGGCCATAGAGGAGGCCGAGATCGTCCGTGCGGGCCAGCCCTACCTGCGGGAGGTCTGGAGCGACGAGAACTGGCGGCTGTTCCGCGTCACCGATCCGCTGCCGCTCGCCGAGAAGCCCGCGACCGTGGAGCACGCGGGGGCGGGCCAGGTCGAGGTGCGCGTGCGGGAACGCGGCGCCGTGCTCGTGCGGATCCCGTGGTCGCCGTGGCTCGGCCTGGTCGACGCGTCGGGCTCCCGCGTCGACGCTCCGGAGGAGGGCGCCCCGAACCGCTACGGCTGCCTGCGCAAGGCCCGGCCGACCGTCGGCGGGGCACCGGCGCCGGGGGAGGAGGAGCCCGTCATGGACACCTGGACACTGCTGGAGGCGCCCCGCCCCGGTACGTACCGCCTGGCGGCGCCCTACCGGCTGCCGCGCGGTACGACGTGCCCGGACAGCCTGCCCCCGGGGCCGCGCGTCGGCGGGGAGGACGGCGAGCGCGGAGCCCCGGCCGCGGACGGAGACCTCGGCCGGGGACGGGACTCCTCCCCGGAGTGACGCCGGCTGCGGACGGGTGCGGGGCGCCTCCCGCCGTGGTGCGGTCGCTCAGCCGCCGCTGCCGTACGGACGGGTGATGATCTCCATGAAGTGCCCGTCGGGATCGGCCCAGTAGACCCCTCGGCCGCCGTCGTTGCGGTTGATCTCGTTGACGCGCCGCCGGTGGGGGTCCGCGTAGTAGGTGAGTCCGGCCTCCTTGATCCGGCCGAAGATCGCGTCGAACTCCTCCTCCGAGACGAGGAACGCGTAGTGCTGCGGCGTGACGGGCTCGTCGCCGGCGTCCATGTAGTCGAGGGCCACGCCGTTCGCGGTGACGACGGGCAGGAACGGTCCGTACTGCGGCTGCACTTCGAGTCCGAGCAGTGAGGCGGTGAAGTCCGCCGAGGCCCTCTTGTCGGTGGCGGCGACGATGGTGTGGTTGAGCTGTACGGCCATGCTGTCTCCTCCGGGGCGGTCCGGGGCCGCTGCCCGGGCGGCAGCGGCGCAGTGCCCCTCGCGCACGTCAACGGGGACGGTGCGGGCCCGGATTCCCCGGCCGCACGCCGTCTTCGGGCGTAGGTCCGCGGTCGGGGGAGGGGTGTCGGACCGGAGGCTGAGGCGCCGGCGTGCCCGCGGCGGGACCGGTGCCGGGACCGAGCGCGTCGAGGGCTTCCAGCAGCGCGGGCCCGGCGTGTGCGCGGGTCCACCGCACGGCCTCCGCCCCGGGGGCGCGCGGCACCGTCTCCACGAGCATGATCAGGTAGAGGTAGCAGCGGTAGAGGGCGAGGCGGGTGAGGACGGCCTCGTCGCCCAGGTCGGGCCCGCCGCCGGCGGCGGCACGGTAGCCGGCCATCAGGTCCGGGTCGTTCTCCGCCCGGCCGAAGAGCTGGAGGGACGGGAAGTCGGCCAGCGGGTCGCCCCAGAACATCCGCTCGCCGTCGACTATCCCGCTCACGTGCCGGCTGCCGCGTGCGCCGTCGAGCAGGACGTTGCCCTCCCACAGGTCGAAGTGCACCGGCACCGGGCGGTGCACGTGTTCGAGCGCGGGCAGGGCCCGGTCGAGGCACGTGCGCAGCGCCGGGACGGGCAGGGGAAGCGGGGCCGCGTACCGTTCGGCGTCCTCCAGCAGTGCGCGGAGCATCGCTGTGAACACGTCCCGCCAGCCGGCCGGGGGGAGGCCTGCGGGCGGCGGTTGTGCCGGATATCCGAACCGCGGCCCCCGGACGGTGTGGACGCGGGCGATCATCCCGCCGAGGGACCTGCGCAGCGCCGAGCGTTCCCCGCCGGTCAAGCCGCCGGACACCTCGCTCCAGGCGGTGCCCGGGCGCTGCGTCATCAGCAGGGCCGCGCGGGCCGCTCCGTCCGGGGCCGTCGCTCCGTCCGTCCCGGAGTGCACGACGCGGGGCACGGGCACTCCCCCGCAGCGGGCGGCGGCCCGGTAGTAGGCGGCCTCGCCTTCCAGCAGCCGCTGCTCGTACCGCAGGCGCGGGCCGCACTCCGGCGGCGCCGTCTTGAGGACGAGGCAGGTGCCGTCCGTGGTGCGCACCCGGTGAAGGGTGTTGTAGGAGCCGCCGGTCATCGGCTCCAGCGAGACGACGCCGTCCGGGTCGACGCCCGCGCCGCGCAGGAAGCGCGCGGCCTCTTCGAGTTCAGCGCGGTCCGCACCCCCGGGTGTTCGTACCACTGCCTGCTCGCCCCCATGCGTCTGCTCGCCCCCTGTGCCTGCTCGTCGTCCCGGCGTCCGGCCGTGGGCCATGGGCCATGGGCGCGGACCGCCTCGCCGAGCGACAGGAGCGACAGGTTAGCGCCCCGCCGGGGCCGGAGGTCCGTGCTCGCACAGGGGCCTGCGCAGGGTGCGCACAGGGAGGAGCCGGGCGTGCGGCTGCGAGCCGCACGCCCGGCTCCGGGGGAGGGGGCGGAGGGGCGACGGGAAGGGGCCGGCCGGGAGACGGAGGGCTCAACTCCCGCACCGGCGAGCCCGGTTCACGGGGCGGCCCGGTTCACGCGCGGGCCGCCCCGTTCACATCTGCTGCGACTGGATGTTCGTGCGGGGCAGCAGCGGTACGAGCGTGTCCCAGCGCTTCATCTCGCAGCCGTTCTCCCGGTTGAAGTGGGCGTTCACGCGCTTCCCCGCCCACCAGCCGCGGACGTGCGCGCTGACCGGGCCGCCGTACTGCATGGTGCAGCGCGTGCCGCTGCCGACGGGGGCGAAGGGGTCCTTGCCCCAGGTCGTCAGCTCGTCCAGCCCGTCGCACGCCGCTTCGGCGCGCGGGTGGTCGCCGGACGTGGGGTGGCAGTAGAGCTCGAAGGTGCCGTCGGTGGCGGCGCGGCCGGAGTCGGCGACGGTGACGGTGAGGTGGTCGGCGGGACGGTGCTCCGCGGCGCCCGGGACTGCCTGGGCGAGTGCCTGCGGGGCGACGGTCAGAGCGGCGGCGGCAGCAGCGGTCGCGGTGACGGCGAGACGGCGGAGGTGCATGGAGACTCCCTGGACGCGGTGACGGGCGGGACGGGCACGGACTGGTTGCGAGCGGGGCCTTACGGCAGTCTTTTGGCCCGCCAACGCCGGACAGGGGGGACGCGTCGCGCACCGAACGGCACATTGACTCGAACGAGCTATCCCGCACCGCAGACGGAGGGCCCGCCTCCCCGGCGGCTCGCCCGGTGACACGTGCGCCCGTGCGCGGACCCGCGTGTGCACCCGCGCTGCCCGTGCGCGGGCACACCGGGGCGTTGGTTCACGCGGGTCCGCTGCCGCTGCCGTGGTCCTCCGGGTCCGTGTGCGGCCGTCCGGGCTCGCGGCCGCCGTCCGCGCCGTGCCGGTCCGCGTCGTGCCCGTCCGCGTCGCCGCCGCTCCGGGAAGCGCGGCCCGGCAGCACGGTGACCCCCGCGAGCGGGGCCGGTTCGAGCGTCAGGCCCCTCGGCTGCGGCCGCCGGCCGGGTTCGCCCGCGGCCGTGTCCCCGGACGCCCGTTCCGCTTCGTCGGGCGGCACGGGTTCGGCTGCCCCGTCGGTCAGCAGCCGCAGCCGTCCCGAGTGCGCGCCGGGGACGGTCCTGCCCTGGCGGCTCCACTCGTTCGCGAGCCGGGCGTAGATCGGCTCCAGCCAGTAGGCGCCCGTCAGCTCCGCGAACTGGGTGGAGGGGCCGGTGAGTTCGTCGCGCTGCGCGTCGCGGACGAGGATGAATGACGTGTTTCCCATGCCGGGGCAACAGCGGCCGGCGACGGCGGGACACCGTCTGGGCGGCCTCTTCACCGCGACGAGGGCCCGCGTTCGATCACGCGCGGGTCACACCCTGCCCGGCACCGGCCCGCTGTTCGATCCGGCACCTCGCGGGCGGCCCGGCGGTGACCGCCCCCGCAGGCCGTCCTGGTGGAGTCAGCGCCGGGGAAGGACCCTGTCGACGACTGTCTCCACCAGCTCGTCCACCTCGCCGTCGGAGAGCATCCCGGGCAGCGTGAACTGCTCCAGCAGCAGCCCTGTCATCGCCAGGTAGAGGACGAGCACGGTGTCCGCGTCGCCGGGTAGCCCGGCTTCGAGGTGCACGCGCACGTTCTCGGCGAGGTCGGCACGGACGGTGCGGGTGAGTTCGCTCCGCAGCGCGGGTCTGCGCGTCGCTTCGAGGCGCAGTTCGAGCATCGCCAGGTAGCCGGTGCGCTCCTCGGCCATGCGGCGCACCAGCCACCGCATCAGCTCCGCGACGAGTTCGCGGTGCGGCGGCGCCGAGCCCAGGGCACGGGCGACCTCGGCGGGATCCGGGGTCATCCGTACCCGGATGCGGCCGCCGGCCTGGGTGAGCAGGTCGTCCCTGGAGGTGAAGTAGTTGGACGCGGTGCCGGCGGGGACGTCCGCCTCGGCGTCGACGGCCCGGAAGGTCAGACCGCGGGCGCCCTCGCGTGCCAGGACCTCGATCGCGGCGTCGACGAGTGCCGTCCTGCGCCGCGGGTTGCTGACCATGCGCGTCCGCCTCCCTCGGGTGTGCGTCCTCGACGCGACGCGTCGAACGTCTCGCGCTCACGCCTCGGGCTCCATGTGCCTTGCGCCCGCGACGCCCTGATCCGCAGAAGCCCTGCGCCGAAAACACCTTGCGGGGACCACTACAGGCGAAGCACTCTAGCCGTAGTGGTTCTGTTCGCGCAGCCCGCGCAGGGAGCCCCACGCCCACGACCGAGGGAGTCGCCTTGCGAAAACTGACCTACTTCGCCGCCGTGTCCGTCGACGGCTTCATCGGCGCCCCCGGAGGGGAGGCGGGCTTCTTCACCGACTACGTGGACGAGGAGTACTTCGAGTTCCTCAAGGCGGAGTTCCCGGAGACGCTGCCCACCGGCGGGCGCCGCGCGCTCGGCCTGGACGACCTGGAGAACAAGGAGTTCGACACGGTGATCCAGGGCCGCGCGAGCTACGACCTGGCGCTGGCGGAGGGCGTCACGAGCCCGTACGCGCACATGCGTCAGCTCGTCGCCTCGCGCAGCATCGGGACGTCGCCCGACCCCTCGGTGGAGATCGTCTCCGGCGACCTGGCGGAGAGGGTCCGCGCGCTCAAGCGGGAGGACGGGATGGGCGTGTACCTGTGCGGGGGCTCCGACATCGCGGGCCAGTTGCTCGACGAGATCGACGAACTCGTGCTGAAGACCTACCCGCTGGTGCTCGGCTCCGGAATGCCCATGTTCGGCTCGGAGTTCCGGCTCACGGAGTTCGTGCCCGAGTCCGTCCGCATGTTCGGCAACGGCGTGCTCGTCCGCAGGTACAGCCGGAAGCGGTGAGCGTCCGGTGCGGCCGGCGCGGCGGCGCCCCGCTCAGTGGATCTGGCGCCGCACCAGGGCGTGGAACTGCCCCGCGGTGTCGGCCAGCAGCTCGGCGGGCGTGCCCTGCTGCACGACGCGTCCCGCCGACATCACGAGCACCCTGTCCGCGTCCATCACCGTCGACAGGCGGTGGGCGATGACGATGCGCGTCGCCCGGAGCTTGCGTGTGCTCTCGCTGACGATGCGCTGCGTCTCGTTGTCGAGCGCGCTGGTGGCCTCGTCGAAGTAGAGGATGCGCGGCCGCCGTATGAGGGCCTGGGCGATCATCAGACGCTGCCGCTGCCCGCCGGAGATGGCGGCCCCGCCGTCGGAGAGGACGGTGTGCATGCCCATCGGCATGCGCTTGATGTCCTCCGCCAGCCCCGCCATCTCGGCGGCCTCCCACGCCTCCTCGTGGGAGTAGATCTCCGCTCCGCAGATGGAGTCGAGGATCGAGCCGACGAACGGCTGCGCGTTCTGCAGCACCACACCGCACTGCCGCCGGACCGCGGACTGGTCGAGGGCGGCGAGGTCCTGCCCGTCGTAGAGGACGCTGCCGGACACGGGCTTCTCGAAGCCGATGAGGAGCCGCAGCAGCGTCGACTTTCCGCAGCCGCTCGCGCCGACGACCGCGACGAACTCGCCCGGCTCGACGCGGAACGAGACGTCGTCGAGCGTCAGCGGCCCGTCGTCGCTGTAGCGGAACGAGAGCTGCCTGGCCTCGACGGCGCCGGAGAGCGCGCCGGGCTGGGCGCTGCCGCCGCGCACCTCGGTGGGTTCGTGCAGCACCGGTCTGACCTTCTCGAACATCGGCAGCGCCGAGGCGGCGGAGATCAGCGAGTTGGTCAGCTGCGTCACCGACGTCAGCATCATCGTCACGGCGGTGTTGAACGTGAGGAAGCCCGCGGCGGAGAGGCTGCCCCGGGCCGGGCCCGCCAGCAGCATGAACATGATGAGCGAACAGAGCGGCAGGTAGACCGAGTTGAGCACCGTCGTCCAGTTCTTGATCCGGCCGACGCGCTGCTGCAGCTCCCTGCTGCGGGCGAACTCCCGTGCCCAGGCCGCGTAGGCGAAGCTCTCCGCCGCCGCGACGCGCAGCTTCGGCAGACCGCGCAGCGTCTGGAACGCCTGGTTGTTGAGCTTGTTGTTGAGGTCGACGAGCCGGCTCTGCCAGCGCAGCTGCCACACGCCCATGCCGAAGAACGCACCCGCGATGACGATCAGCAGGGCCGCCGCCATCAGCGCCAGCGGCACGCTGTAGAAGAGCAGCAGCACCAGGTTCATCGTGCCGACGGTGCACGCCTGCACGGCGATCGGCCCGACACCGGACATCACGCGCCGCATGGTGCTGATGCCCATGGCTGCGCTCGCCAGCTCGCCGGTGGAGCGTTCGGCGAAGAACTTGGTCGGCAGCCGCAGCAGCCGGTCCCACACGGCGGGCTGGAGGGCGGCTTCGACGCGGCCCTCCATGCGCAGGATCGAGATGTTCTGCAGCAGCATGAACGCGGCGGACACGAGGCTGCTGAGCACGATCGCCAGTGAGACCTGGGTGATGAGGGACGTCTCCGCGTTGGGCACGTACTCGCCCAGCACCTGGCCCGTCGCGATGGGCACCAGCGCGCCCAGGCCGACGGCGACCAGGCCGCCCAGCGCCAGGTTCCGCACGTCCATACGGGTGCCGCGGAGAGTGAAGCGGAGCAACTGCCAGGCGTTGAGGGGTTCTTCGGGCAGCGGCCGGTAGAACATCACGGCACGCGGCTCGAACCGGCCCGCCGTGGACCGGCCGGTCCTGACGCGCTCGCCGGAGGCGTCCACCGCCTCGTACCGGCCGCGGCGCCACAGCAGGGCCACCGGAGCGCCGCTGCCCGAGCGGTGCCCCACCAGCGGGCCCGCGTTCCGCCGCCACCAGCGGCCGTCCAGTTTGACGACCCGGGTACGCACCCGCGAGGCGAGCGCGATGCGCTCCACGGGGTTCGTGCGGTCGCTCAGCGAACTGCTCTCCTCCGGGGCGGAGAGCTCGATCCCGGCGGCACCGGCGGCGAGCCGGGCGACGGTGAGAGTGTCGTCGTCCGTGGCGCGGGCGGCTTCGGCCGCGCCCTTCCCCGTGGTGTCGATGGAGGCCAGCAGCGCCTGGTCGGCCTGGGCACGCACCGCCTCGCCGGCCTCGATGCCGGCGGCCGTACGGTCCTCGTGGGCGCGCTCCAGCCGCTCGATCCAGCGGTCCAGGGCGGAGAGCAGCCGGAACTGCTGGTCCACCATGCGCTGCCAGGCCCGGCCGTCGACCAGGAGCTGCGACGCGGCCTCCTGGCTGAAGACGGCGCCGTACTGCACGCTCCCCGGCTCCAGCCGCATCCACTGGATCTCGTCGTCGTCCGTGCCCCCGGTGACGCCGGGGTGCCCGGCCTCAGGCGTCACCTCGCCGTCCAGGGGCGCCTCGTGCAGTACGCGGAGGCCGCGCCCGACGCCCAGCGCGAAGGCCGTGTCGAGCGCGGACGGGGACGCGGCGCCCCCGCCGTATCCGGCGGCGCCGTAGGGGGCCCCGTACGCGGACGTCGCGCCGTACGCGCCGTACGCGTCGTGTTCGGGCGTGAACAGCTCCCGCAACTCGATGCGGCGCAGGCCGCATTCGCGCAGCGGTCTGCCGACGAGGGTGTGCTCCGGGCCTTCGACGGGCCCGAGCAGCAGGGTGCCCGCCTCCAGCCGGCCGAGGAAGTGCCAGTGCCCCTGCGCGGCGGCGTCGACGGCGAACAGGTCCATCGCCCCGGCCGTCACCAGCCAGAGCACGTGCGGGCCTTCGAGGGGCATGCTGCGCCGGCCGTCGCTGCCCGCCGGTTCGCCGAGCGTGCCGAACGCGTCGACGACGGGATCGGACGCGGCGGAGCCGGGTGCCGTGGCCGCGGGCTCCGCGGTGGCTGCGGCGGCGGAGCCGTACGCCGCGGACGGCGGGGCGGCGGACGGCGTGGCCTCGCCGCCCGCGTGCGGCACTTCGGCGCGGGCCGCCGTCTCCCGTGAGCCGTCGGCGTACGTTGCGGCGCCGTTCCCGTGCTCGTACGTCCCGGCGCCGTCGTACGGCGCCTCCCCGTACGCCCCCGGGCCGTAGCCGGCGGTGCTCTGCTCTCCGGGGCCGTGCGCGGATGCCACCTCAGTGCTCCTTGACCAGCTCGGCATACTGGCCGCCGGCCGCGACCAGCTCCTCGTGGCGGCCGCGTTCGACGACTGTTCCGTGGTCGAGTACCACGATCTCGTCGCTGTCGCGGACGGTGCTCAGCCGGTGCGCGATGACGACGCAGGCGCAGCCGCGGCGCCGGAGGTTGTCGATGATGACCTGCTCGGTCCGGGCGTCGAGCGCGCTGGTCACCTCGTCGAGGACGAGGATGCTGGGCCTGCGCACCAGCGCCCGCGCGATCTCCAGACGCTGGCGCTGACCCCCGGAGAGGTTGCGCCCGTCCTGCTCGACGCGGCAGCGGATGCCGCCGGGCCGCCGGGCGAAGTCCTCGTACACGGCGGCGTCCTGAAGGGCGGCGGTGACGGCCTCGTCGGGGATCGACGGGTCCCACAGCGCGACGTTGTCGCGGACGGTGCCCTCGAAGAGGAAGACGTCCTGGTCGACGAAGGAGACGGAGGCGGCCAGCGAGCTGCGGGGTATGTCCTCGAGACGCTGCCCGTCGATGCGTATGACGCCTTCCCACGGGCTGTAGAGGCCCGAGATGAGCCGCGAGATGGTGGACTTGCCGCTCCCCGAACCGCCGACGAGAGCGACCTGGCGGCCCGGGCTGACGGAGAGTGAGAACTCCGTCAGCAGCGGCTTGTCGAGGGGGCTGTAGCCGAACGTGATGTTCTCCAGCGACACATGGCCCTTGAGGCGGCGGGTGCTCGCTGCCGGAGCGCGGCGCGAATAGAGCGAGTCGACCGGGAAGTTCTCCACGTCCTTCAGCCTCGCCACGTCGGCGGCGAAGTCCTGGATGCGGCCCGCGACGCCGTTGAGGCGCGTGATGGGTGCGGTGAAGCGCGTCACCAGTGCCTGGAACGCCACGAGCAGGCCGATCGAGATGTGGCCCTCGACCGCCCGCATGCCGCCGATCAGCAGGATCATCGCGCTGTTCAGCGTGGCCAGCGTGGGGGCGACCACGGCGAGGGCCGCGCTCGGCACGCCCAGCTTCTGCTGCTCCTCCAGCGTGGTGGCGTGCTGCCCGGCCCAGCGGCGGAAGTAGCCGTTCTCGCCGCCCGTGGCCTTCATGGTCTCGATCAGCTGGAGGCCGGTGTAGGAGGTGTTGGTCAGGCGGGCGGTGTCGGCCCGCAGCTTCTGCGTGCCGGTGGCCCGCAGGCGTATCACCACGCGCATCGCGACGAGGTTCAGCAGGGCGATGAGCACGCCGATCAGGGTCAGTTGCGGGTCGTACGTCCACAGCAGCACCGCGTAGAGCACCACGACGACGGCGTCCACGCCGGCGGCGGCCAGGTCCCGCGCCAGGGTCTCCGCGACGGTGTCGTTGGACTGCAGCCGCTGCACGAGGTCCGCGGGGCTGCGCTGCGCGAAGAACGTGACCGGGAGTCTCAGCAGGTGGCGGAAGAAGCGGGCGCTGCTGAGTGTGGAGGAGATGATGCGCCCGCGCAGCAGGTTCGCCTGCTGCAGGCCCGTCAGCACCGCCGTCAGCAGCACCATGGCGCCCATGGAGGCGAACAGCACGCTCAGCAGCGACGTCTCGTTCCCGATCAGGAACATGTCGATGTACGTGCGGCTCAGCGCGGGCACGGCCGCGCCGACGGCGACGAGCAGCAGGGACGCGAGCAGCGCGGCCAGCATCGTGCCCGTCGTGCCGCGCAACCGGGCCGGCATGGCGCTCAGGAAGCCGGGCCGCCTGCCGCCGGGCCGGAAGTCGTCACCCGGTTCGAAGGTCAGCACGACGCCCGTGAAGCTGGTGTCGAACTCCTCCAGCGGCACGAACCGGCGCCCCTTGTCGGGGTCGTTGATGAACACGCCTCGCCGGCCGAAGCGCCGCCCCATGCCGTCGTAGACGACGTAGTGGTTGAACTCCCAGAAGAGCACGGCCGGTGCCGCGACCGCCGCGAGCGCCGCGGGCTCCATCTGCATGCCCTTGGCCTCCAGGCCGTAACTGCGGGCCGCCTTCAGCAGGTTGCTGGCCCGTGACCCGTCGCGGGAGACGCCGCAGGCGATGCGCAGCTCCTCCAGGGGCACGTGGCGTCCGTAGTGCCCGAGCACCATCGCCAGCGCCGCGGCGCCGCACTCCACCGCCTCCATCTGCAGCACGGTGGGGCTGCGGACGGCCTTGAACTCGGGTTTCGGGACAGGCGCGGGACCCGCGGGCGCGCCTTTGCCCGTACGGTGCCTGCCGCCGCCCTTTCCTTCGGGGCGGTGCCTGCCGCGGCCCGGTGGCGGGAGCCCCGGCTGCCCGTCCTCCGCGGTCCTCCGCGGGGCGGTCACGGGAGGAGCCAGTCGACGGGACGCTGGGCCGGCTGGTGCACGGCGGCGTCGGTCATGGTCATGGAGTCCAGTGCGTAGGGCGGGCCCTCGTCGGAGGACCACCTGTAACCCGACTCGGTGCCGCTCGCGCGCTCCAGCTGCACCATCACCGCCACCGGCTGACCCTCCTTGGAGAACTCCTCGGCGAGCTGCGCGTTCCCGAGGAACCCGGTGAGCTGCTGCCGCGTCTGCGGGGCCCTGCCGACGGCCTTCACCCTGCCGCGCAGCACGCCGTACTTCTCGGTGGGCGCGGACTGCACGGTCAGGTCGACCCGCGAATTGACGCGTACGCTCGCGCCGTTGTGCCCGGGGACGTAGACCATCGCCACGAGGGGCTCGTCGGTGGACTCGATCCGCTCGACCGTGGCGACGTCCTTGCCGGTGGTGACGACGGTGCCGATCTTCGCCGTCAGTGTCGTCATCCTCCCGGCCGCGACCGTGCGCACGGCGCGGAAACCGCGCTCCGTACGGACCTTCAGCACGGGAGCGCCTGCGCGCAGCATCGTGCCCTCCTCGGCGAGGACCTGCGTGACCTGGCCGGAGACGGGGCTCTGGAGGACGTAACTGCCCTGGGAGTGGGTGAGGATGCCGGGCGCGTGCAGCTTGCCCGACACCTTGCCCGTGACGGCCCAGTAGCCCGCGCCGGCCATGACGAGCACGGTCACGAGCAGCACGAGCCACCCCTGCGGCCGCGCGAAGCGCACGGGCAGGTCGAGTTCCTCGGGGGACTGCAGCTTGGAAAACGCCTTCTGCCGGAACTGCACGGGGCTATTCCCTCAACTGCGTTCGTTGCTTTCGGGCACGACGCTTCCTTCGGTGGCGTCTCCATATCGACGCCGGGACGAATGACAGGGCGGCCGGACGGGCGCCGGAGAGACGAGTGGCGGGAGAGGTGATACCCACTCGCGGCAGTGGCTGACAGAAGAATTGACAGCGTCTGCCAAAGGCACGGCAATACACGGGCATTGCCGGGGCACGGCCGGTCCGGGACGCATCCGTGAGCCCCGGAACGGAATGGTTCCGGGGCTCACGGTCACCCCACTGGGATTCCGATGCGCCGGGTGTGCAGGGTTCCGCGCCGATCAGCACGGCCTGCTCCGCCGCTCGGTGGCAGGGATCGCCTCAGAGGCCGGCGAGACCCGTGACCTGGGAGGTGTCGATGCCGGTGGCGCCGGAGACGGTGCCGTTGACGGTGGCGACGGTCTCCGAAACCGGGGCGACGGAGTCGGCGGTGCTGACGGCGGTGCCGACGACCGCGCCGAGAACGCCACCGGAAACGTTGTCCAGGTCGTTGTCGGAAATCTCGCGGGTCTCAACCTGGGGCGTGAAGTCCATGAGGAGCTTCCCTTCGCTTGCTCTGGATGTTCTCTCAATAGCATCGGCCGGCTCGGGGAAAGCCGTCCGGCCGTACGAGCGGTCGTCTGATGCCCGACAACGGGAACCATTCGTTCAACTTCCGCGTCTGGGCCGATCAAAGCACGCGCCAGCGCTGCCGGGCCACTCGTTCGTGCGCCGGTTCGGCGCAGATCCGGGCACGTTGTTTCTTCCAAGTGCAGTACCGTCCACGAATTCGTGGCGAACTCTTCACTTGCCGCTCCTCGCGTGCCGGGGCCGGAACTCCGTGCGTGCGCTGCCAATTGGACATTCCCGCACCAAGTCGACCGCCTTCCGGGTGTGCGCGGACGGGCTCACGGGGCCATGTGCCTCCCGTACGAACCAGTTGTGCAGGTTCGCTGAAATCGGCTCCGCTGTACGGCACTTCCCGCCGTCAACCCGCTCTGACCTGCTGATCCACCGCGTGGAAGCGGCAGTTCGGGTGCGGTGACAGGAGGTGACCGGGAGAGTCCGCACCGAAGTCCGCGCTTCCTTAAGGGCGCCTAAGGGCCGCTAAGGGCGAAATGGCTTGTTCAAATGGTGAGACGAGGCAGATGAATTCATGCGCGCATTTGCACGCCGCTTTACACGGCGCCCTCGTTCCGTCAACTCCCGCACCGGGAGGCGCGCTTGCTCCGGCCTCGGCGAGCGGGCGGGATCCATGCCGGGCCGAACCCGCGGGGTGAGGAGGAGAGGTGACGGCTCGTCGGGCGCCGGTGTGTGCGTGGGCGGGGGCGATGGGGGTGGCTGGCTGGTGGGAACGCGCGGAGATCCGGTGCGCGTGCCGAGGGCGTGCCCTGCTTGTGCCCGGGGTGGAGATGGAGGTGTGGACGGAGGTGTGCGCGGATCATCGGTTTTACGGTCAAACGTCGCGGATATCGAGAAACCGTGACGATGCATCATCCGTTTCGTTATTGAAGTGCCAGGCTGGTCGTGGGCTTCTTCCCCCACGTTGGCAACCGAGGCCCCGGGATCCGTCCCGGGGCCTCGGGCCGTGCCAGGGGGGCCGGGGGCCGCGCGGCCCCCGGTGGCGGTCCGCTTTCGGCTCGAAATCGTCGGCGCACGCGCCTACTTGGAAAGCGATTGTTCTGTCATGCTCATGCATTGCCCGGTCCGACCGCCGGACCGGCGTCCCCCCACGGAGGTATGAAATGCGTCGAAGACTCACTTCGGGTCTGGTCGTTTCATCCGCGGCACTCCTCGCCGTCATGGGCTCCGCGACGACCGCCGTCGCCGACCCCGCGGACAAGCCTCAGGTTCTCTCCAGCTGGACGCAGACCAGCGCCTCGAGCCAGAACGCATTCCTCGCCGCCCGGGCGAACCAGGGCAACTGGGCCGCCTACAACTTCGACTGGTCGACGGACGTCTGCTCCTCGTCACCGGACAACCCGTTCGGCTTCCCCTTCGAGAACGGCTGCATCCGGCACGACTTCGGCTACCGCAACTACAAGGCGCAGGGCACCTTCGAGGCCAACAAGGCCCGTGTCGACAGCGCCTTCTACGAGGACCTCAAGCGCGTCTGCGCCGGCTACAGCGGCGCCACGAAGGCCTCCTGCGACGCACTCGCGTGGACCTACTACCAGGCGGTGAAGGTGCTGGGCTTCGAGAAGGCCAGCCCGGTCGGCTGATCCCGCGCCCGGCCCGGTCCCGGCGCACGACCACGCCCGCAGCGCGTGCAGGAAGCGCGGGGCGCCCTCGACGGGCGCCCCGCGCTTCCATGCGTCTACGGCTTCGCACGACCGGTCCTCGCACGACCGGCGCCCTCGTTCAACCGGTCCTCGTTCAACCGGTCCTCGCCACGACCGTCGTCCTCGCCCGGCGGTCAGAGCACGGAGCACCGCCGCGCAAGCAGCGCGCAAGGGCAGGGCATCACGCTGCCACAGCCCCAGTCCCCGCCCCAGCCCTTGCCCCTGCCGGACGCGCACCGCGGAGAGCGACATGCCCCAGAAGACGACGACCCCGTACGACCCCGGTGTCCGGGGAGCCGTCGTCGAGGTGCCCGGCGCACCGGTCACCAAGGGCTGGACCGCGCGCTACGCGCTCGCCAGCACCGGCATGTGGCTCGCCTTCCTCACTCCGGCGCAGGTGCAGATCGCCCGTCAGGCCGAGGTGTTCTCGCCTGACGGCAAGGAGGCCCTGCTGGGGCTGGCCACCGGGGTGGGCGCGGCGGTGACGGCGGTGGCGGTCCCCGCTTTCGGAGCCGTCAGCGACAGGACACGCTCCCGCTTCGGGCGCCGCAGGCCGTGGGTGGCGCTGGGGAGCCTGCTGGCGGCGGTGGGGATCCTGCTGCTGGCCACCGCGACCGGGGCGGTGACGATGGTCTGCGGATGGGCGGTGGCCCAACTCGGGCTGTCCGCCGTGCAGGCGGGGCTGGTCGCCGCCATCCCGGACCGGGTGCCGAAGCCGCAGCTGGGCACGGTCGCGGGGTGGGCCGGGATGACGCAGATGCTGGGGGCCCTGCTGGGGACGGTGCTGGTCAACCAGCTCGTCACCGGCCTCGTCGCCGGATACGCGGCCTGTGCCGTGGTCGCCGTCGTCTCCGTCGTGCCGTTCCTCGCGGGGCACCGCGAGCAGGACACCCGCGGAGCGGAGGCCGCTCCGGCCCGCCCCGCCACGGCCGCCCCCGCCCCGCCGGCCGGCGGCCCGGTGAGCGGACCCCGGAAGTCCGGACGTCCGCTGCTCTCCCGGCCCGCCTCCGTGCCGCGCGACCTGCTGTGGACGTGGGTGAGCAGGTTCCTCGTCGTCCTGGGCTTCGCGCTGATCACGCAGTACCTCCTGTACTACCTGACGGACGCGTTGCGGGTGGACGAGCCCCAGGAGGCGATGCTCACGGTCACCGCAGCGACGGTGCTGTGCGCCATGGCGGCGGCGCTGATCGCGGGCCGCTGGTCCGACAGGGCCGGCCGCAGGCGCGTGTTCGTCGCCGCGGGCGGCGCCGCGATGGGCCTGGGCGCCCTCGGTCTGGCGCTGCTGCCGAGCTGGCCCGTCACCGTCGGTGCGGCGATCGCCGTCGGCACGGGCTTCGGCACGTTCCTCGCCGTCGACCTGGCCGTCATCGCCTCCGTACTGCCGTCGGCGGCCGACACGGGCCGCGACCTGGGAATCTTCGCCATCGCCACGGCGACGCCGCAGGTCCTGGCGCCCGTCCTGGCGGTTCCCGTGCTCGCCGTCGCCGGCTACGGCGGCCTGTACGTGCTGACGGCCGTCGTCAGTGCCGCGGGAGGCGCCGCCGTACTGCTGGTGCGCTCCGTCAGGTAGACGCCGCCGCACCGGAGAGACACCTCCGTGGGCCGCCGTCCGTTCGCGGCGGCCCACGGGGAGCCTCAGACGCTGTCGGCCAGCTCCATCCGGCCCTGCATGCGGGCGCAGCTGGCACAGCAGTAGTAGCGCCCCTCGGCCTGCAGTCCGTGCCCCAGGATGCGGCACCCGCAGTTCTCGCAGATGGGCGCCATCTTCTGTGCGGCGCATTCGAAGCTGTCGAAGACGTGCACGGCACCGGCCGCGCGGACTTCGAAGGTCTCGGCGTAGTCGTTTCCGCAGACTTCACATACGGCCATCTCGGCTCCTCGGTGGCGTGAAGGAAAGCGTGAAGGAAAGGAAGGGACGTGGTGACGTGGTGACTTCGTGAGGTGGAAGAGGCTGACTGACTGCTCTTCACGGGTCTTTCGCGGTGCGCCGGTGCCGGACCTGTTCGCGTCCTCTCTCGTCCTGGTGACCGCCGCCCGGGGCGGGACGGTGCCCGGGCCGCGCCGTCAGTAGTCCGCCGACAGGGCCTCGACGAGTTCGCCGGTCGTGGCGTTCGGCAGCGTGCGGGCCACGTCCGCGACCGCCACCATGCCGACGAGCCGGTGTCCGTCGATCACCGGCAGACGGCGCACCTTGTGGCGGCTCATGGTGGCGAGCACCTCGTCGGTGGTGTCGTCGGCGCCGATCGTGACGGCCTCCCTCTGGTTGAGGTCGCCGGCGGGGAAGGCCCCGGGATCGCGGCCCTGGCCGAGCACCTTCACGACGATGTCCCGGTCCGTGACCACGCCCTTGAGCTTGTCGTCCTTGCCGCAGATCGGCAGGGCGCCCAGGCCGGTCCTCGTCATTATTCGGGCGGCGTCGGCGGCGGTCTGATCCGTCTTCACACACTCGGCGCCGGGGCTCATCACATCGCGTGCGGTAGTCATGGATCGCTCCTGACGGCATACGTTCGCGGCATTGCTGTGCCCGCCCCCGCTCCTGGAGGAGCACGGACGGCCCGGAGCCGGGTAGCACGCGGCGGTCGCCTTCAAACCTGACCCCGCGCACGGCCGGGAGCCGCACCGCTCCGCACACGCGGCGGTGCCCTGCCCCGTGGTCTTCCACGGGGCAGGGCACCGTCGTGCGCGGCCGGGCCGGAGGGACGCGCTCGCGCCCTTCCGGTCAGGGGCCGATCGTCACTCGACGATCTTGATGCGGTCCGCCTTCGGCGGGGCCAGCGGGCCGGACTCCGAGGAGTGCTCCGCGAAGTAGGCCTCCAGGGCCTCCAGGTCGGACGCGCCGACGAGCTTGTCCTTGGCCTCCTTGAAGATCGGGAAGCCGTCGCCGCCGCCCGCGAGGAACTCGTTCATCGCGACGTGGTACGTCTCGCCCGCCTCGATGGCCTTGCCGTCCAGCTTCACCGAGTCCGTGACGATGCGGTCCTTGCCGGACTTCGTCATGTCGAGGGTGTAGGTGAAGCCCTCGGAGGGCTGGAGGATCTTGGGCTCGGCTTCGTTGTCCCCGCTGACCTGCTGCTGGAGAGCGGTGATCAGCTGCTCGCCGGTGAGGTCGATGGTCGTCATCATGTTGGTGAAGGGCTGCACGGTGAAGCCCTCGCCGTACGTCACGACGCCGTCGCCCTCCTTGCCGGAGGCGGCGTGGGTGAGGTCGGAGCGGATGCCGCCGGGGTTCATCAGCGCGAGCTGCGCGCCGCCGTTCTCCTCCGTCGCCATGGCCTCGAGCTGCGCGTCCGCCACGAGGTCGCCCAGCGGCGACTCGGGCGTCGTGGCGCCGCGTCCCGGGATGTCGTCGGAGATGTAGCCGATGGGCCTGTTCGCCACGGGCTCCGCGAGCTTGCTCCACTTCTTGATGAGGGCCGTCATGTCCTTGGCCTTGGCCTGCTCACGGCTCACGACGTGGTTGGCGGACTTCACGCCCGTCCGCACGATGTCGCCGGTCTTCCGGTCGTAGGTGAGCGTGGTGTCCGTGTAGAGCTTGCCGAACGACGAGGCCGAGGTGACCGTGCGCGGGTTGCCCGCCGGGTCGGGGACGGTGCAGGCGTACGCCTGGTGCGTGTGGCCGGTGACGAGCGCGTCGACCTTCGGGGTGATGCCCTTGGCGATGTCGGTGATGGGGCCGGAGATGCCGTCGCCGGGACCGGGGCTGTCGCAGTCGTAGTTGTACTCGGGCTTCTTCGGGGTGCCGCCCTCGTGGATGAGCGCGACGACCGACTTGACGCCCTTCTTCTCCAGCTCCTTGGCGTACTTGTTGACCGTCTTGATCTCGTCGTGGAACTTCAGGCCCTTGACGCCCTCTTCGGTGACGATGTCGGGGGTGCCCTCCAGCGTGACCCCGATGAAGCCGATCTTGACGCCCTTCTTCTTCCACACCGTGTACGGCTTGAGGATGGGGCGCTTCGTCTTCTCGTCCGTCACGTTCGCCGCGAGGTACGGGAAGTCGGAACCCTCGAACTTCTCGCCCTCCTCGGAGCAGCCGTCCTCCGGGTGGCAGCCGCCGTCCTGCATGCGCTTGAGCTCTTCGCGGCCCTCGTCGAACTCGTGGTTGCCGACGCCCGCGACGTCCAGCTTCGCCTTGTTCAGCGCGTCGATGGTGGGCTCGTCGTGGAAGAGGCCGGACACGAGCGGGCTGGCGCCGATCAGGTCGCCGGCGGCCGCGGTGACGCTGTAGTCCTGGCCCTTGCGCGCCTTGCGCAGCGACGTCGCCAGGTACTCGGCACCGCCTGCCGGGATCTTCTCGACCGTGCCGTCCTCCTTCTCGCGCGTCACCTCGCCCGAGGAGCCGGCGGGGGGTTCGAGGTTGCCGTGCAAGTCGTTGAAGGAGAGCAGCTGCACGTCGACGGTGCGGCCGGCCTTGCCCTTGCCCTGTGCGGTTTCGCCGCTCTCCGCGCCGGCGGGAAGAGCCGCCGCGAGGACGCCGGCGGCAGCCACGGCTGCCACGCCTGCCGCCAACAGATTCCGGCGTCTGCTGCGTTGAGGTTTCGCTGACATCGAGGTTCTCCTTCTGGGACTGAGCGGGCCGACGGCAGCCTATTGTCAACGCGCGTAGTCACGCAGGGGTCTTGCGGTAACGACAATGTTGCGGCACGGGAAGCGGGGGAGGCCGTGCGGGGGACGGAGAATGCCGCGTCGGCCGCCCCGTATGTCCGCGACCTACGGAACGCCGGCCGTCGGACGGTGCCAAGATGGTTGTGCCGAGGGCCAGTTGACAGTTCGAGCCGGGAGCCGGGGGGCTCGGCCGCAGCACCGGGGAGGGCACAGTGAGCGGTGGCAGAGGGGACCAGGACGGGTACGGAACGGCCGAAGACGTCCATCTCAGGATCGATACCGGCAAACCCCACACGGCGCGTGTGTGGAACTACTGGCTGGGCGGCAGGGACAACTACGAAGTCGACCGCGAGGCGGGCGACCAGATCCGCGCGCTCCACCCGGGCATCGGCGAATACGCGCGCGCGGACCGCCGCTTCCTCCGCGAAGCCGTCACCTACCTGGCCCGCGAGGCGGGCATCCGGCAGTTCCTCGACATCGGCACGGGCCTGCCCACGGCCGACAACACGCACGAAGTCGCTCAGCGCGCCGCACCGGGGAGCCGGGTCGTCTACGTCGACAACGACCCGATCGTCCTCGCCCACGCCCAGGCGCTGCTCACCGGGACGGGGAAGGGCAGCACCCAGTACCTCGACTGCGACCTGCGCGACGTCGGCACGATCCTCGAACGGGCGGCTGCGACGCTGGACTTCGGCGAACCCGTCGGGCTGATCCTGCTGGGCGTCGTCATCTTCATCGAGGACGACGAGGAAGCGCACGGCATCGTGCGGCAACTGCTCGACGCCCTGCCCTCCGGCAGCCATCTCGTGCTCTCCCACACCATCTCGTCCCCCGGGATGCCCGACGTCGACGACGCCGTCGCCTTCTGGAACGCCAACGGCACCCCGAAGCTCACGCAGCGCACGCCCGAGCAGATCGAGCGGTACTTCGACGGGCTCGAACTCCTGGAACCCGGTGTCGTCTCCTGCTCGCGCTGGCAGCCGGGCAGCAGCCTCGGCGTCCCGGACGTGGCGATGTTCGGCGGCGTCGGCCGGAAGCCGTGAGCGCGGGCGGGGAGGGCCGCCGGACCGAGGGGGGCGTGGACGGGGACGGCGGCTGCGCCGGCCGGGGCGGGCCGGGCACCCGTGCCTGGGTGGACGGGATGCTGCCGCCCGGCGCGCGTGTCACCGCCGTCGACCGGCTCAAGGGCGGCTGGACGTCCGAGATGCGGCGGCTGCTCGTCGAGGGCGGGCCCGGCACGGACGGGGGCGTCACCCGGCTCGTACTGCGGTCGTTCCACAAGCCCTTCTTCGTGCGGCACGCCGAAGGGCTGCTGAACCGCGAAGCGGACGTGCTGCGGCTGCTGAGGGACACGGACGTGCCGGCGGCCTCGCTCGTCGCCGTCGACGCCACCGCGGCGGAGTGCGACCACCCGTCGCTGCTGATGTCCTGCCTGCCCGGGCGCATCCGGCTGGACGGGCGGGACGCCGAGCGCCGGTCGAGGCTCCTGGCCCGCCAACTGGCCGCCGTCCACGCGCTGTCCGTGCCGGATCACGCCCGTCCCCGCACCTACCAGCCCTGGACCTCGCCCGAGAGGGTCCGCCCGCCCGGCGGCACGAGCCGCCCCGAGCTGTGGCGGCGGGCGGTGCGGATCATCGGCGGCGCCGCCCCGGAGTACCGGGGCTGCTTCCTGCACCGCGACTTCCACCCGGGCAACGTCCTCTTCGAGGGCGACGGCCCCGCGCTCCGCGTCAGCGGCGTCGTGGACTGGGTGGAGACCTCCTACGGGCCGGCGGACCTGGACGTGGCGCACTGCTCGACGGCCCTCGCGCTGCTGCACGGGCCGGAGGCCGGAATGCGCTTCGCCGGCCACTACCTCGACGCGGGGGGCACGCTCGCACCGTCCGCGGAGCATCTGTACTGGCGGCTCCTCGACGCCCTCGCCTTCGCCCCGGACGCGGAGAAGGTCGCGGGCCCGTGGCGCGAGTCGGGGCGCGGGGACCTGACCCCGGGCGTGCTCGCGCGGAGGCTGGACGACTACGTCGGGGCGCTCTTCGCCGCCTACGGCTGAGGCGGTGTGCGCGGCGGCGTGCGAGCGGACGCCTGCGCGGCCACGTCCGCGTACGGGGCGTGCGACGGCCGGCGGTGGTGCGGGTGCTACGGCACCCCTGAGGCCCTGCCCTCCGCTTCACGCACCGTCAGCCGCGGGACACGGGCGGGTGGCGGACTGGGCCGTTCGGCTCTGAGCCCCGGCGGCACACATCTGCGCGCCATATACGTGGGTTTGTCGACTTTCTCCGGGAGAGAGCGAGACCCCCATGACCGCGCACATACGCAAGGCCGCACTGCTCGCCGCCACGACGACCCTGCTCGGTACCCTCGCGGGCTGCGGCAGCCCCGGCCGGAACCCCCACCCGCAGGACCAGCGCCGCACGGAGCATGGCAGCCAGGACGCAGCCGCACGGAGCACGCCGTCCCGCGGCGGAGCGCAGAAGCCGTTCACCCTCCTCGCCACCGGCGACATCCTGTCCCACGACTCGGTCATACGGCAGGCCCGCGCGGACGCCGGCGGCTCCGGCTACGACTTCCGCGAGATGCTGTCGGGCGCCAAGCCCCTCGCGTCCGAGGCCGACCTCGCGATATGCCACATGGAGACCGTCTACGGCGCCTCCGGCGGGCCGTTCACCGGCTACCCCGCCTTCAGGACGCCGCCGGAAGTGGCGGGGGCGATCAAGGACACCGGCTACGACAGCTGCTCGTCGGCGTCGAACCACACCATGGACGACGGCTTCGGGGGAGTGAGACGCACCATCGAGGCCATGGACGAGGCGGGCCTGAAGCACGCCGGTTCCGCCCGGTCCGAGCGGCAGCGCCACCGTCCGACCCTCATGAAGGCGGGCGGCGCGACCGTCGCCCAACTCGCCTACACCTACGGCACGAACGGGCTGCCCGTGCCGAAGAACAAGCCCTGGGCGGTCAACCTGATCGACCCGGCGCGCATCATCGCCGACGCCCGCGCGGCACGCCGGGCCGGTGCGGACGTCGTGGTGGCGAGCCTGCACTGGGGGACCGAGTGGCAGGAGGCGCCCGACCGGCAGCAGAAGACACTCGCCAAGCAGCTGACGGCCTCCCGCCACGACGGACGCAAGGACATCGACCTCATCATCGGCACGCACGCGCACGTGCCGCAGGCGTACGAGAAGGTCAACGGCACCTGGGTCGTGTACGGAATGGGCGACCAGCTCGCCGGGAAGATGAACGACCCGCGCGGAGCGATGAGTTCTGCGGCGCGCTTCACCTTCGTACCGCCGAAGGGCGGGGGTTCCCGCAAGTCCGGCGGGACGGGGGAGGCGCTGGAGGGGAAGGTGCCTCTCGAAGCGAAACCCGGCAAGGGGAGGCGCGGCGCGGACGACGGGCGGCCCGGCCGCGACGGCGAATGGACGGTGAAGAAGGCCGAGTTCGTGCCTCTCTTCGTGCAGACCTCCCCGCGGATCAGCGTGGTCGATCTGAGCTCGCCTGCCGCACGCGCGGGCGGCGCGGGACGGGCCGAGGCGTACGAGAAGATCAAGAAGACCGTGCTGAGCCGGGGCGCCGCGAAGCAGGGCCTGCGCATGGGGCGCTGAGCGGCGCGGCGCCGCCGGACGCACGGGACGCGGGTTCCGGCCGCCGCCCGACCTCTCCGGGGGCGGCGGCCGTCCCCGTGCCGTCCGGCCCGCCCTGCCGTGCGCCGGGCCGCGGCGCAGGTGGCCCGCATTCCCGACGGGTGTGCGGCGACGGCGAGTCGGACGCGGTTGCGGCCGGCGCCGTAGGGGCGTTCCACGGATATTCGCCCGTCCGCGGCTGTTCGACCCGTCTCTGCGAACGGCTCCCGGCTCACCTTCCGCTGCCGCGCAGACTGCCGCGCCGGGTGCGCCGACGCTCTTCGGTGTATCGCTGAACACCACCGTATGGATTCGCCTACGGATCTCCGGCGGTCACGTACTTCTCCTTCGTCTGCGCCGTGCCGTGCCTCTTTCCTGCCCGTGCGCGAACGGTGGCGCCTGGCCTTCGCCTTCCGGGAGTCCGCGCGGAGTGCGGCAAACAAAAAAACCGGCCCGGTGGTACTTGATCCGGAGTGCGTGCGCGCTATTCCGTGATCCGAAGTGCCGTGCCGCGGTCCGCCCTCCCGTGAATTCCGCCGCCGGCCCCGGCGGTCCACCGCGCAGTCGGATTGCGGCCATGGTGCGGCCCGCGGCCGCCAGGGCGGGAACGGGTATTTGAAACCGTTTTCCCATATCTGTGATGCCCGTTCTGCGCGGTGATTCCAGACTTGATGGTCATCTCCTGAACACCGTGTTCCGCCCGCTTCGCCGTACGGGCCGAGTGGAAGCACGTACGGGGAAAAACCTTTGTGCGCTGGAAACTCTTCCGGGGGGACCGTCAACTTCCGCTTTTTGGCGCAGAGTTGCCGTTATGGCTTCTACACTGACGCGGCGTCAGCCCGTCATACCGCGTCGTCGATAAGTGAAAGCTGCGGTCAAATTTGAGTACCCAATCAATCGCCGAGCGACCAGGGCCCAGCAAGCGGAACGTGTGGCCCATTGCGCTGGTATTCGCGGGGGCGGCGTTCGCCGCGCAGATCGCCTGCTGGTGGGCGCGCTCCCCCGCGGTGATGGCCGGCGGAACCGTGGCCACGCTCGGGCTGCTGGTCTGCCTGCCGCACCTGTGGCGCAGGCACCGCGAAGACGTGGACCGCGCCGCGGGGGCCGAGGCGCAGGCCGAGCAGATACGCCGCGCCGCCGAATCCCGGCTCGGCAGCGAGCGGGCCCACATGAACGAGCAGTGGCAGTCGTGGAGGCAGAGCCAGCTCGAGGCGTTCCACGAGTCGGTGGAGATCTGGTGCCACGACCTGCGCACCGTGCTGACGGAGCGGCGCAGGCCCGAGGTCGCGCTGCCGAGGCTGAGCCCGCAGACCGCCGAGCTGCTCGGCCGTGCGCTCGAAGAGGTCGACGAGGAACTGGTGGACGTCCAGGACGCCTGCGAGCACGCCGTCGTCTTCCTGGCCCAGCGTCTCCAGGCGGGCGGTCTGCAGATCCAGGAGAGGACGAGCGCCCTCATGGGCAGGCCGGAGCCCGGGCTGCCCGAACTCGGCATGGAGATCGACCACTTGGCGACGACGTTCGCCCACCATGCCCAGAGCCTGCGCATCCTCGGCGGTTCGTGGACCGGCCAGCAGTGGCAGCAGACCGTCCCCCTCACGGATGTCGTACGCGCCGCCGGCGGCCAGATCACCGACTACCGGCGCGTGGTCATCGGCGGCGAACCCGACCTGGGCGTACGGGACTTCGCAGCCGAGTGGCTGATCCACCTCGTGGCGGAGCTGCTCGGCAACGCGACGATGTACAGCCCCAGCACGAAGGAGGTGACCGCGACGCTGGAGGCGGTGCCCTCCGGAGCGGTCATCCAGATCGACGACCGCGGGACGGGCATGACGGAGGCCCGGCTCCAGCGGGCCCTCGAACTCGTCGCCGGAGAACGCGACATCACCCTGCGCGACCTGCAGACGCCGCAGGTCGGACTCGCCGTCGTCGGCAACATCGCACGCCGGCTGAAGCTCCGCGTGAGCCTGGGCCGTTCGCCGTACGGAGGCATCCGCGCCGTCGTACTGGTCCCGATGGACCTGCTCGAAGCCATCGACCCCGTGGACACGATGCCGCTCCCCGAGGGAGTGGTGCGGGAGGCGGAACCGCTGGTGACCGAGGCGGAAGAGGAACACGCCGCGGCGCCCGCCCCGGTGCCGGACCCCGCTCCGCGGCGGGAGGTCGCGCAGCGGGCCGCGGCGGCGCCGTCCGGGGGCGCCGGCGAACTCCCGCGCCGCGTGCCCGTCGAGGAGGGAACCGCGGCCGGGCTTCCCCGCCGCCGCTCGCCGCGGCACACGCGTCCCGCCGCCGTCGCCGGGCCGCAGGAGCACGGCGCCGCCACCGAAGACGACCCCGACGCCGCAGCCTCCTTCATGAGCACCTTCGTGCTCGGGGGACGCACCGGCGACGAATCCGACCCGCCCATGGGAGAGAACGACTGATGAGTCAGGAAGCAGCCGCGCACGACCAGTCCTGGATGCTCAGTGACGTGGCTGATGTCCCCGGCGTCCAGCATGCGGTGGTACTCAGCGCCGACGGCCTGGTCAGGGCGCGGACCAGCGGCCTCGGCGCCGACGACGCCGACACGCTCGCCGCCGCGGCCGCCGGTCTGCAGTCGCTCGGCACGAGCCTCGCCGGCCGGTTCGGCGAGGGGGGCACCAAGCAGCACATGATCGAGTGGAAGGGCGGCTTCCTCTTCCTGCGGGCCGCGGGGGACGGGTCGAGGCTCGCGGTGATCACCAGCAGCAGGGTCGACCCCGGCGTGATCGCCTCCCAGATGGTGCTGCAGGTGCAGCGGTTCGGCGAGCATCAGGCCACTCCGCCGAGGAGGCAGTCAATACCGTGACCGAGCCGGGAAGAGGACCTGTCCGGCCCTACGTCCTGACACATGGACGCGCTCGCCCCCGCCGCCGCCTGGCGGTGGAGACGCTGCTGGAGGCCGTCGGCGCCGGGAAGACCGAACTCCCCGTCACCGCCGCCCGGCAGGAGCAGATGCTGTGGCGTCTGTGCAGGCACCGGCTGTCCGTCGCGGAGGCCGCCGCCCACCTGGCCCTGCCGGTCAGCGTGGTGATGATCCTCGCCTGCGACCTGATCGACGCCGGCTACGTGACGACGCGGTCCTCGGCTCCCCAGGCGCACCTTCCCGACGTGCACATACTCCAAGAGGTGTTGGATGGACTCCGCAGACAACTCAGCGCGTGAACCGCGCTATCTGGCCTCCACGGTCGACCAGGCGCTGAAGATCCTCGTCGTCGGCGCGTTCGGGGTCGGCAAGACCACGCTCGTCGGGAGCGTCAGCGAGATCGACCCGCTGCGCACCGAGGAGACGATCACCCAGGCCAGCAGCGGTGTCGACGACCTCTCCGGCGTGGCGGAGAAGACCTCCACCACCGTGGCGATGGACTTCGGGCGCATCACGCTCAACTCCCGCATGGTGCTCTACCTGTTCGGCGCTCCGGGCCAGCGGCGCTTCTGGGACCTGTGGGAGGGCCTCGTCATCGGGGCGATCGGGCTGCTCGTCCTCGTCGACACCCGCCGTATCGAGGAGAGCTTCGACATCCTCGACCAACTCGACCTGCGCGGGCTGCCGTTCGCCGTCGCCGTCAACTGCTTCCCCGATTCCGTCCGCTACGAAGACGCGGACCTGCGGGACGCCCTGGACCTGCTTCCCGAGACTCCGCTGGTCCACCTGGACGCCCGCAGCCACGAGTCGTCGACGCGGGCCCTGCTCGCCCTCGTCGAGTACGCCGCCCGTCTCAAGGCACAGGAGAAGGTCGCTTGACCACCCCAGGCACGCTGGACACCCATCCGGCCCGGACTCTCGTATCCCTGACCAACATCACCCAGTCCAGCGACCCGCACCGCATCTACGACCAGCTGCGCCTGCAGTACGGTCCCGTCGCCCCCGTGGAGCTGGAGCCCGGGGTCCGGGCGTGGCTGGTGATGGGCGTCGAGCAGCTGCGCGTCATCACCGAACGCGAGGCCTTCTTCTCGCGTGACGCGCGCAACTGGCGCGACCTCAACGACGGGATCGTCTCGCCCGATTCGGGTCTGCTGCCGATGATGGGCTACCGGCCCAACGTCATCGGAGCCGACCAGCAGGAGCACCGTCGCCTGCGGCAGCCCCTCGACGACGGCATCGGCCGCATCAACCACCGGGCGCTGCGCAGGCAGGTGCAGTACATCTGCCGTGAGCTGATCGGAACGTTCTCGCAGCAGGGGTACGCCGACCTCGTCGCCAACTACGCGGCGTACGTGCCGATGCTGGCCGTCGCGAGCCTCTTCGGACTCGACATGAGCCAGGGGCACGAGCTGCGTGCCGCCCTCATCGCGCTGTTCAGCAGCCAGACCGACTCGCAGGTCGGCAACCGCAGCTTCGAGCAGATCCTCTTCGACACGCTGCGGGAACGGCAGAAGAACCCCACCGACGACCTCACCACCGCCCTGATGAACCACCCCAACCTTCAGGACGACCCGGAGGTCCTGCAGTCGATGGTGGTGATGATCTCCGCCGGCAACGAGACCACGACCTGCTGGATCGCCCACACCCTCTACCGGATGATCACCGACACGTCGTTCGACGACCGGCTGCGCGGCGGCCGGCTCGGCGTGGACGACGCCCTCGACGAGGTGCTGTGGCGCGAGCCGCCCATGACGCACATGCCGGCCCGGTACGCCCTGCGCGACATCGACCTCGGCGGGCAGCCGATCAGGCACGGCGACGTCCTCATCCTCGGCCTGTCCGCGGCCAACTCGGACCACACGCTGGCCCCGCCCGGCAGGAAGCAGCCCAACAACCGTGCCCACATGGCCTATTCGGCGGGCCCGCACATGTGCCCCGCCCAGGACACTGCCCGCGTCATCACCCGGACCGCCGTGGACACCGCCCTGCACCTGCTGCCCGGCCTGCGGCTGACCATCAGCCCCGACGAGGTCACCTGGAACCCCTCGCCGTGGACCCGCTGCCCGGCCCAGCTGCCCGTCTCGTTCGCTGTCGTCCCGCACTTCAGCAGCCCCGCGTCCGACCGCCTTCGACCCGTTGGAGACCACGCATGACCGCCGACCAGGCACACACGTCCGGTGTCCCGCACCTCGTCCTCGACCCGTACGGGCGCGACCACCACGGAGAAGCGGCACGGCTGCGGGAGCGCGGGCCGGTCGTCCGCGTCGAGCTGCCGGGAGACGTCACGGCGTGGAGCGTCGCGCGCCACGACCTGCTCACGCAGCTCGTGATGGACCCCCGCATCTCCAAGGACTGGCACAACTGGGGCGCCATGCAGCGCGGCGAGATCCCCGACGACTGGCCGCTCATCGGCATGGTCAAGGTCACCAACATGGTGACCGCCGACGGGGCGGAGCACCGGCGGCTGCGCAAGCTCGTCAGCCAGACCTTCACGGCGCGCCGCGTCGAGGAACTGCGTCCGCGGACCACCGCGATCGTCGACCGCCTGCTGGACGAACTGCCCTCCCACGCCGAGTCCGACGGGACGGTGGACCTGCGCAGGCACCTCGCGTACCCCGTGCCGATGCAGGTCATCAGCGACCTCTTCGGCATCCCCGAGTACGAGCGCCCGGAACTGCGCGAAGCGGTCGACAAGATCTTCCGCTCGGACCTCGACCCCGAAGAGGTCGCCGCCAACCAGATCGCCGTCTACCAGCTCCTCGCCCGCGTCGTCGAACTGCGCGGCAGGGAGCGGGGCGACGACCTCACCAGCGCGCTCGTCACGGCGCGGGAGGCCGAGCCGGACGCCCTCACCCAGGAGGAGCTCGTCGGCACCCTCCTCGTGATGCTCTCCGCCGGGCACGAGACGACCCTCAGCCTCATCGTCAACGCCGTCCGCGCCCTGCTCACCCACCCCGGCCAGCTCGCCCTCGTGCGGAGCCGGGACGACCTGTGGCCCGCCGTCGTCGAGGAGACGCTGCGCTGGGACGCCCCCATCGGCAACTTCCCCTTCCGCTACCCGACGGAGGACATCGAGATCGGCGGCGTCGTCATCCCGGCGGGCGAACCGATCATGGCTCCCTACAGCGCAGTCGGCAGGGACACCGCGCAGCACGGGCCCGACGCGGGCAGCTTCGACGTCACCCGCGAACAGGAGCGCCATCTCGCCTTCGGCCACGGTGCCCACACCTGCCTCGGCGCGCCCCTCGCCCGTCTCGAAGCGGGCATCGCGCTGCCGAAGCTGTTCGCCCGCTATCCCGGACTGTCCCTCGGCGCCGACCCGGAGACGCTCGCCCCGGTGCCGTCGATGTTCTCCAACAGCGTCACCACGCTCCCCGTGAGGCTCGGCCCGGAGTCGTGACGCCCGCCACGCGCGGGCGGCCGGCCCGGCCGGCGGCGGGGGTCAGGCCATCCTGCACGTCACCAGCGTGTTGGGCTGTGCCGCAAGGTCCGCCATGACCGTCCGGTGGTAGTCGCCCCAGACGGCGAGGGCGCCGCCCAGCAGGGCGACGCCCGCGAGCAGCGCCGTCACGAGCCCGGCCCGGCCGGGGGCCTCAGCGGTTCCGCTTCCGGCGGACGCGCGCCTGCGGAGGACGAAGTAGAGAGCCACCGCGAGCACCGCGGCGATCAGGCCAGGGGCGCTGAGGACGTAGAGGTCCTCCGGCTGCGCGCGGCCCTCGCAGACCGCGATCGTCTGCTCCGACCCCTGCGTGAGCGCCGCGGTCACGCACACCGCCGAGACCGCGGTCAGGCCGACGAGGCCGGCGAGGCCTCCCCGCATGTTCCGTCGGGCCGTCGTCATCCCGTCCCCCTGCTCGTCCTCCGCCGGTCTCCCGCGACCTGCGACCGGGCGGTCGGCAGGTATATCACGCCGCACGCGCCGCCCTCCCCGGTGCCGTCGCCGCCCTGGAGCGCGCGGCGGGCCGGGCGTCGACGTCGGGGAGCCGCTGGGGCGCGTCCATGAGGCGTTCTTCGGCGTCCTCGCCCTGGAGTCGGACCCCGTCGACCGCGGCTGTGAGCGGGCGGGCCCGCCGTCACACGCTCGGAGCCGTCCGGGCGGCGTTGCGGCGCCGGGCTGCTCGGAACAGGTGCACGCTGCCCAGCACGGGCACCACTGCGGCGAGTACAGCGGTGACGGCGAACGGCGGGTAGCCGAAGTCGAAGGACATGTAGCCGAAGAACATCTCCAGTGCGTAGCCCACCACCAGGGCCGACACCGGGATCAGGGTGCCGAGGACGCGGTCGCGCAGGCCCCACTGCTTCGAGCTCCACAGCAGGGAGACGCCCACGACGGCGGCGACGAGGCCGACGGTGTGCAGTAGGGGCCCCACCGACCCCGACAGCGGCAGCAGTATCAGGACCAGCCCCGTCCGCAGGTCGCTCCCGGCGTGGAGGCGGTCCACGGCCGGGCCCGGGTCCTCGGCCACCGCGGACTCGACGATGGCGCGGGGCGTGCCCAGTTCGCCGAGTACCTGCCGCACGGTCTCGTCGCTCTCGTCCCCGGCCTCCGCCAGGGAGACGGAGATGTGCTCGGTCAGATCGGCGAGCAGCTCCTCGCGGCGGCCGTCGGGCAGCGCTGCGGCCTCCTGCTCGACAGCCGTCAAGTAGCTGCGTATCAGGGCGTGTTCACGGATTCTCATCGCTGGTCTCCAGGGGTTCGGCGAGGAAGTGGTCGACGGTGTCGCGGAAGTCCGGCCAGTACGTGGCGAATGCCTCGAGCGCGGCGTGGCCGCCGTCGGTCAGGGAGTAGTAGCGGCGCGGGGGCCCGGCCGCCGACTCCCGCAGCTGCGAGTCGACCAGTGCGTCCCGGCGCAGCCGCGACAGCAGGGGGTAGATGGTGCCCTGAGTGGTCGCCATGACGTGACCCGCGGAGAGCTGCTCCACCAACTCCACGCCGCAGAGGGGCCGTCCGCGCAGCAGGGCCAGTACGCAGTACTCCAGCACCCCCTTCCGCAGCTGGCTGGCCACGCGCCCGCCGTCCGCCTCGTTGCTTGCATTGCCAGGTACCATGCATTGCATGCTAGTGACGTCCGGGCGGCCGGACAACCGCCCTGTCCCGGTGAGCGCGCGCGGGGCCCGGGCCGGCCGTTTCCGTTCCGTCCGCTGTTTCCGCTCCGGTGCGCGGGCTACCCGGTCCGGGTCCCGGCGGGGGAGTCTGGAAGGAGGCGCTCATGGCGGAGACCCACGGACACGAGCGGGACGAGCTCTGGGAGGAGTTCCACGCCGTCGTCAACATGTCGTCCCGGGAGCTGGAGGAATGGCTGCGGACCCGGTCGGCCGGCCAGGACAGCGAGGAGCTTCCCGACCAGGCGGGAACCGAGAACGGGCGGCACGTGCTGAGGATCCTCGGCAAGCGCCGCGGCGACCTCAACGACGACGACGTCCGCGTCATGCGCAAGGTCGTCGACACCGTCACCGCCGAGCGGGGCGCCGACATGGAGCCCACCCCGGGCCAGCCGAACTGGCGGCATCGCCTGATGACGCTGGGGCACGACCCGATGAAGCCCGTGCGCGCGGACGCGGGTGCACGGGGGCGCCGGTGACGCACGGGCGGGGAGCGTCACCGTCGTACGCCGCGTACGACGGGGAGAAGCCGACTGGAAGCCGAGCAGCAGGGGCGGGCCCCGGGGGGCGGCAACCGCGCACGCCCCGGCGAGCGACGCCCTCGCGCCCGGAAGCAGGGCCCGGGCGGTCGGAAGGGAAGTCAGGTGGAGGCGCGGATTATCGGGCTGACGTGGTCACGGGCATGTGCTGCACTCCCCGCATGGAGAACCCCGGATTCCTCGAATGCCTCGACGCCGACTTCGCCCGCATGAAGGCCGCCGCGTCCCGTGACCTGACGGCCGCGGTGCCGACCTGTCCCGGCTGGACCGCGTCCGACCTGGTGCGCCACGTGGGCGAGGTGTACCTCCACAAAGCCCTCGCCATGAGGGAGGGCGTCGAACCCGAGCCGTGGCCGCCGCGCGAACTCGCGGAAGAGGAGCCGCTGACGCTCCTCGACCGCGCTCACGCGGAGCTCACCGGCGAATTCGCCGCCCGCAGACCCGGGGACCCCGCGGGCAGTTGGTACACCCCCGACCGGACCGTCGGCTTCTGGATCCGGCGGATGGCCCACGAGACGGCCGTGCACCGCATCGACGCCGAACTCGCCGCCGGCGGGCCCGTCAGCGAGACGCCGGACGGCCTCGCCGTCGACGGAGTCGACGAGCTGCTGCGGATCTTCGTCGCGTACGCGGTCGAGGAGTGGGGCGAGTACTTCACCGCGATCCTGTCCGGCTCACCGGGCCGTACGTACCACCTGCGCACGAGCGGAGCCGCCTGGCGGGTGCGGACAGGCCCCGGCCTCTTCGCCGTCGAGGGCGGACCGGGCGCGAGCGGCGGTGACGGCTCCGGCGGAAGCGCGGACGACCCGGCGGACGTGACGGTCAGCGGCGCGCCTTCCGCGCTGCTGCGCTGGGTGTGGAACCGCGACGCCGAGGGCGAACCGGGCGGCGTGGCGGTGGAAGGCGCCCAGGAGGCGGTCGACGAATTCCGCCGGTGCGTCGCCGTCGCGACCCAGTAGGGCGCCGCGGCGCCGCAACGAGGACGCCGACTCCGAATTCCGGAACGCATGAACTGCGAGACGCGGATGCGGAACGCCGGAACGCCGGGACTCGTCTTCCGGGGCTTTTATGCCGGGACCCCGTATGCGGGACGCCGGAACCCCGGAAGTGCCGGTGCGAGAAAATGAGGAAGCCGGGCGGGGCCGCCCCTCAACCTGCCTGTCCCGCCCGCTACTTCGCCTTGGAGACCACGGTCATGTGCACGGGCCGGTGGTCCGAGTGGAGCCGCTTCATGCAGCCCTGACTCCGCAGCGCCGTACGGGACTTGTCGAAGGCGAAACCGTCGATCCGTCCGCCCCGGGCACTGGTCCCGCTCGAACACGGCGTGCCCTGCAGCCAGTTGGTCGTCATCCCCAGGGCGCGGTTGACGGGGACCGGGCTCCACGGCTCGCGGCGCACGTCCAGGGGGTGGTTCCAGTCGCCGCCCGCGATCGGGTGCCTTCCCTTGCCGCGCAACTCCCGGACGAGCTTGCGGTAGTTGCCGTTCATCGTGATGTAGAGGTCCCGCATGGCCGGGTCGTTGCTCGCGTCCGGCGGGTAGTGCAGCCCGACAGCCGTGTACACGCGGTCCGTCCGGACGTCCTTGAGCGCCGCCCACAGCAGGTGGCGGTCGTACGCCTTGCTGCGGAACGCGACGCGCGACCCCTGCCCGAGAGGCCTGAACCTCTCCTTCCTCCAGACGACGGCGGAGGCGCCCTTCGCGCCTTCGGGTTGCAGGACCTTCCAAGTGCCCTTGCCGCTCACCCCGTCGACGATCTCCTTCACGTCGCGGTGGCGTACCTCCTGGAGCACCAGGACGTCGGGATCGGCCGACAGCACGTGCTTCACCTGGGCGCGTGCCTTCTTCGCGGAGAGAGTGAACGGCACGTTCGCCGTGACGAACTCGACCGGAGCGACCGCTGCCTTCTCCTCGCCGGCGGCGGGCGTCGCGGCGCCCGTGCCGGACAGCAGCGCACCTCCCAGCGCGGCGAGAGCCACGGCCGGCAACGCGATCCTGCGGACCGACGCCATGTCTTCCCCCTCGATGCCGATGCGGATGCCCATGCCGATGCCCATGCACATGCCGATTTCGATGCCCGAAGCAACCTAGCAACGGACGGCACGACGCACTGCCGTAACGGTCGACTGCCCGCGCCCGCAGGCTTCTTGGCGTGTGCGCCGTGGCACTCCCCGGTGGCCCACGGGCTGGACTCCCCGCCCACGCCCGCCCCGCGGGGAGACGGATCACGCCGTGCCGCGGCGGAATTCCAGGTCGGCGGACACTCGCGAGTAGCTGGTGCTGTGGCCGGGAAGGTTCACCGGCTCGCGACGCCCGGCACGGCACCTCTCTGCGTTGTCGGAGTCGCCCGAGTACACCCGGTACGAGGACGATCCTCCGCCTTGCGATGCACCGCACCGGACGCCGCGAGCTTCCCGGCAAACCTTCCCGGCCACAGCCCTGGTGCTGTGACCGGTGCCCGAAGGTAGCCTGCTTTTCCCCGGTGGGCCCGCTCCGCATCCGGTCCGCGCCGGTTCCTCCGAACGTCGCCAGAGGGAGTTCCGTTGAGCACCGAAGACTCCGCGTCACACGGCGCCGCCCGGCAGCCCGGGGAGGCGGACGCGGCATCCGCGGAAGGCATACCCGAGGCCGGAGCCGCACCTGGAGCGGAACCCGCACCTGGGGCCGAAGCCGGAACCGCGCCTGAAGCCGCCCCGGAGAACGCCCCGGACGGCCCGGAGAACGCCCAGCCGTCCGCACCTGGTTCCCCGGAAGGGCCCGGCCCGGCGGCCGTGCCGGATCAGGGGGAGGACGGCGCAGACGACGCCTCCGGGGACGCTGCCGCCCCGTCGCTCGTCCGTCCGTACGCCCACCTCCCGGCGCAGACGGTCGAGCCGCCCGCCGTCCCGAACACCTCCGCCTTCGACGCCCTCGACGAGGCCGACGCCCAGGACGAAGCGGGGGGAAGCGGCGCCGGCCGCCGCTCCATCGCCGCTCGGCGGCCGGTACTGACGGGCGCCGCTCTCACCGGTGTGCTGCTGCTCGTACTGGCGGCCGTGCTGTACCAGGCGGGCGGCTGGCCCTTCGGGCAGAGCGGCGACACGGCACCGCGGGCGGAGGCCCGGCTCCCCGCGGCCCCGCAGAGCCGGGCCCCCGAGACGGACGCACCGTCGGGGAAGAAGGAGGAGAAGGACGAGAAGCCCGGCCCCGCCTCCTCCTCGCCGAAGGCGGCGGACCCCGCGGAGAGCGAGTCCGGGGACGGCGCGAAGGACGAGGGAACCGGAGCGGACGGGAACAGGCCCCCCTCCGGCCCGCAGACCCCGGCCCCGGGCGGGGGCGGAGGCAGCGGCTGCGAGGCGTCCTGGCACGTGGACAGCCAGTGGGAGGACTTCACCGCCACGGTCCGGGTCACGAACACCACGAGTCGCCCCGCCCACGACTGGGAGGTCTCCTGGACCTGGCCGGACGGCAAGCGGTTCACGAAGACCTGGAACGCCGAGATCGAGCAGTCCGGCAACGCGGTCACCGCACGCAAGATCAGCACGAACCAGGCGATCGCCCCGTCCGGCGAGGTCACCTTCGGGTTCGAAGCCACCGGCAGCGGGAGCCCCGCACCGAGCCTGACCTGCCGCGTCCTCTGACCCCGGCCGCGTCCGCCCGCTCCGTCAGCCCCGGCTGACCGCCGTCAGGATCTCCGGAAGCCGGGCCGCCACACGCGGCGACGCCCCGCGCAGAGCGAGGGACGGTGCGGCGAGCCCGTAGAGGAGCCCGGCGGGCAGCACCGTCCACAGCCATGTGTGGCCGCCGGAGAGATGCAGCCAGACCGTCAGCGCGACGAGCGGAGCGCACAGCAGCACGCCCGCCGCCATGCCGCCGAAGATGCTGAGGTAGGCGAGAGAGCCCTGGCCCGGGGCCACGTTCTTGTGGCCGCTGTCCTGCGGGATGGAGTAGGGGAAGCGGTACGAGGTGAAGACGCCCGTGGCCAGCAGCGCACCGAGCAGCCCCAGGGCCAGGCCGAGGACTTCGGGAATCCTCTGCCACTGCCCCAGGAACCCGGAGTACGCCACCACGACCGCGGTGACGTACGGCACCGCCACCAGCGCGATCGCCAGCATCCGTCCCCGCAGTTCGGAGTAGGCGTCCCGCGCGGAGGAGATCGTCGAGGCGACCAGCCAGAAGCCCGAGTAGTCCTGCCCGAACTGGTTGTACATCTGGATGCCGAGCAGCCCGGCGACCCAGCAGGCGTTGTACGCGCTTCCGTTGCCCTGCGCCGCGAACACCACCGGGAGCATGAGCCCGACGCCCAGCGAAGAGGCCCAGCCCACCCTCGTCTTCGGGTCCCGCCAGGCGTAGCGCAGGACGCGCAGCATCACCGCGCCCGTGCGGTCCCGCGGCAGGAACCGGGCGAGCCCCGTGCCGCCGGTGCGCCGGCGCGCCTTCCCCGGCGCGGTCGCGGACTGGACGGTCGAGGCGTCAGGAGAGGTCATCAGCCGTTCCAGGCCGCCGTACCACCACCACAGCAGCGCGGCCAGCGCTGCACCGGACAGGGCGAGTTGAGCGGCGGCGGGACCGTACGCGCCGTCGCTCGCCGACTGCACCGACGCGACGGCCGAGGCGGGCGGCAGCCACGCCAGCACCCCGGCGACGGGCTCCAGGGCCGAGAGCCCGCCCTGTTCGCCCAGGCGCTGGACACCGAGGTTGAGGACCTGGATGCCGACCGCGATGAGCAGACCGCTGAGCAGCGCCAGGTCCCGGCCGCGGCGGCTGGTGAGCAGCCGGACGTTGGCGGTCGCCGAGGCACGTGCCAGCGCCACGCACACGAGGACGAGCAGCGGCATGGCGACCACCGCGACCGCCGTCGCCACCGCCCCGTGGGCGACGGCCAGGACCGCGCCGAAGGCGATCAGCACGGTGAACAGCGGCCCGATCCCGACGAGGGACGCGGTCAGCAGCGCCGGCATCAGCCGCCGGGCCCGCAGCGGGAGCATGACCAGGCGGGTCGGGTCGAGCGTCTCGTCACCGCCGGGGAAGAACAGCGGCATCACCGCCCAGCCGAGCGCGAGCAGCGCCGCCAGCGGAACGACGACGGCCCCGGCGTGCTCGTTGCCCCGCAGCACGATCAGCCCCAGAAGCTGGGCCGTGCCGAACAGCAGCACCAGCACGATCGAGGTGATGAAGGCGGCGGTGCGTCCGGAGGACTGGCGCAGACCGTTCCGCAGCAGCGACAGCTTGATCCGTGTGAACGTCCATGTGACGGACGGCGCCGCGCTCACTCGGCACCGTCCGGCCGTCCGGCACGGCCGCCCAGCCAGTCCAGGCCGTCCCCGGCGGCCGCCCGCTCGCGCGCCCCGACGAGCTGCAGGAACGCCTCGTGGAGCGAGTCCGCGGGGCCTTTCACCTCGGCGAGCGGACCGTGCGCGCGGATGCTGCCGGACGCCATGACGGCGACCCAGTCGCACAGCGACTCGACGAGCTCCATCACGTGGCTGGAGAAGACGACCGTCGCGCCGGAGCCGGTGTAGCGCTCCAGGACGGTGCGGATCGTCTGCGCGGAGACGGGGTCGACGCCTTCGAACGGCTCGTCCAGGAAGAGCACTTCGGGGTTGTGGAGCAGCGCGGCGGCGAGGCCGATCTTCTTGCGCATGCCCGTGGAGTAGTCGACGACCAGCTTGTGCTGCGAGCCGGCGAGGTCGAGCGTCTCCAGCAGCTGCGTCGCGCGCCGTTCCGCCTCGTCGCGGGGGAAGCCACGCAGCGCGCCGAGATGGGTGAGCAGTTCGCGTCCGGAGAGCCTCTCGAAAAGCCGTAGCCCCTCGGGCAGCACACCGATCCGCGACTTGACGTCCACGGGGTCGCGCCACACGTCGCGGCCGGCCACTTCGACGGTGCCGGAGTCCGGGCGGAGCAGACCGGTGATCATGGAGAGCGTGGTGGTCTTGCCCGCGCCGTTCGGCCCGACCAGCCCGACGAACTGCCCAGCGGGTATGTCGAGGTCGATGCCGCCGACGGCGACCTGCTCGCCGAACTGCTTGCGCAGCCCGCGCACGCGGACCGCCGCGTCGAAGCCCCCGCGGCCGGCGCCGTCGAGTTGCTGCTGAGGTTCCGGCACTGTCACAGCCATGCCTTCCTTCGCTCTCCGCGGACCCGTACCGGGTGATGCCGCCCGGCCGCCCCTTCGCGGCCCGGCGGCTCCGGCACCACGGGCGAGAGCCCGGGTCCTGCCCGTCTCCCGGTCACGCGTTCACCCGTCCGTCCGGACTCACACCGCACCGGTGCCCCGGCCGGACGCGGACGCCCTGGCCTCCGGTGGCCGGGTGGCTCCAGTATTCACAGGCGTCCACGGGGGCGGGCGCTGGGTGGGCGGATCGATACCGGGCCGACACCGGGGCGATCTCCGGCGCGCCCCCGGCGCGTTCCCGGCGGGTCCTCGGCGCGCGTGGGGGGAGCGGCAGGGGCGGCGCGCGCTGCCGTGACCGCCCGCTCCGTGCGTCACAAGCAGGCCGAAAGCCGCCGCGTCGACCGCGTCCTCCGTGGGGAGCCTCCCTCGTCAGCGCGACGATAGGAGGAGACCCGAACGTGGCCTTCGGCATCGAACGCTTGAAGACGGCAGTCGACAACCTCGCGGAACAAGTCCAGGCGCTCAGCGCGCGAGTCGAGAGTCTCGAAACCGCCAACCGACTCGAATCCCAGGAGACCCGAGACAGCGTCAACGGCTCCGTCAACCAGACCCACACGCTCCTCGACAGCGCTGTTCACGCGACCCGCCAGGACTTCGCCTCCCGCATCGAAGCCGTCCGCGCAGATGTCGCCCGGCTGCAACGCCCCGAACCTCCGCAACCGGCAGCGCCGCCGCCGTCGGCCGAGCCGCAGCCAGGACCCGACGCCGGAGGCGAACCCGGCTCCGAAGCGGAAACGGCGTCGAAGCCCGAACCGGAAACCGCCGAATCCGGCCCGCAGCCGGAGCCCGCGCAGGGACTGGGACGCGCTCGGACGACGGAGCCCGCCCAGACGACCGAGCCCGCTCGGACGACCGAGCCCGCTCGGACGACGGAGTCCGCCCAGACGACCGAGCCGGCTCGGACGACCGAGCCCGCGACGGCACCAACCGGCCACGAGCGCGAAGCCGGCCACGAACGCGAAGCCGGCAACGGGCCGGACGCCTGTCACGAACCGGAAGCCTGTCACGACGAGGAACACCTCGCGGCGCTACGGGCAGCCGCGAGGATCACCACCGTCCGGCTCGACTGCCACCGCGACCTCTGGGCGTTCCTCGTCGGTAAGGCGGCCGGCGCCGCGCACTTCCGTCTCCCCGGGGAAGCAGAGGACACCGGCAACGGCTGCTGCCGGGTAGCACTGTCCGGCCCTTCGCTCATCGCGGTCCTTACGGTCCTCCGGGAAGGACGCCGCTGCCCGTCACCCGGCGAGGATCCGGGCGACTGGGCCCAGGCCAAGGTCCTGTACGACTCGATCACGACGGCTCTGACGAAGCTCGAGGACGGAGCGCGGGCTAAGGGCGACGACCACGTCGACATCGCCATCGACCTCCGCAAACCCGCGCCCGCGCCCGCGCCCGCGGACGCACCCGCGGAGACCGACGCGGACGCCGACACGGACGAGGGCGAGCCCGCCGCCGACGACGACCGGCCCTCGGCGGACGGCGAAGAACCACCTGACGACGACCCCCAGGACCGGGACCGACCCGGCACCGACTGAAGCCGACCGCGACAGCCCCGCCACCGAGAGGTGGTGGGGCGTCGCCCCGCCCCGTCACATGAAGCGCAGGGTCCGGTCAGCCGCCGGATCCGGTGTCCTGCTTGAGCGCGGTGTCCACAGCGAGGGCCGTCGAGACGACCAGGCTGCGCAGCGGCTCTTCGAGCGGGCGGTGGACCTCCAGGACGTAGTTGTCCGCGGAGGTGAACGCCGCCTTGGCAAGTCCCGCCCACTTCTTGGTGATGCGGGCGACCTCCTTGCCGTCCTTGTCGGTGATGGAGAAGTTCCAGGCCCGCCAGTTCTCCGCCTGGAGGGTGCCGACCTGCCGTCCGCCCGCCTCCATCGAGAAAGCGATCTTCCCGAAGACGTTCTGCTGCACGATCTCCCCGACCTGCGATCCGTCGGGGCGTTCGACGACCAGCCGCGACTTCACGAACTTCCTCGGCCTCGTCAGGACGAGCTGCAGCGCGCCGGCCGCGTCCCGTACCTCGAGGCGGTGCGTGAGGTACTGGTCGACGTCGGTGAGGAACCGCAGCACCTTCTTCGCCTTGCTCTGGCCGGTCTGCACCACCGACCCCAGGCTCCTGCCGTCCTCGTCGAACACCTGGTACTCGTTGGTGAGTTCGACCAGCTTGCCCTTCTGGTTCACCACGACGACCGGGGAGTCGAAAAGTGTGCGGTCACTCGGTGTCACATGCTCTGCCGTCATGCCTGGGACCTTAGCGTCCGGCGCACGCGGTCACTTGGACAGCCGTTTGCTCGTGACCGGCGCCACGCTGAGCTCGACACTCCGCTTCCCGGCCGCCCGCCGCCGGACCGCCGCGGCGGCTCCGCGAAACCGCCGCGCCTCAGCACTGCCGCCTCAGCACTGCCGCCGCGCTCAGTAGTCGAGGGAGGCGGCCCAGTCGTCCCGGCCCCGGCGGGTGAGGTCCAGGACGTGCCACACGGGGCTGTACAGGTCGATGCCGCGCTGGTCGATGTCCTCGGACATCCGCGGATGCACTGAATAGAAGTGCCGCACGGCCCCGTCCTCGTCGCGCGTGAACACCGACACCGTCGAGTCCTGGGCACCGTCCGCGTCCTCGCTCCCCAGGTCGTACTTGAACGACCCGGACCCGGCGCTGAGCAGCCGCAGGTTCCTCCACCCGCGTGCCCGGGCGTGGGCGCGCAGCTCGGGCAGCCCTGCCGCGGCGACGACCGCGAGGTCCGCGTTCTGCGTGACGTGTCGGGCGACCCCGTTCAGCCCGTCGAGCCACATCGTGCACATGGGGCACGGCTCGGTCTGCCGCTTGCCGTACATGAAGTGGTAGACGATCAGGTCGCGTCCGGGCCCGCCGAACAGCTCGCTCAGGCGCACGGACCGCGCAGGCGCGTCACCTTCCGACAGGTCGGCGGGGCCTTCGTCGAACGCGTAGTCGTCGACGACGGGGCCTTGCGGCATCCGCCGCCGCAGCTCGGCGACCCGCTCCCGCTGCCGCATCAGCTCGATCTCCGCACGCTGCAGCTCCTCGCGGGCGCTGACGTACTCGGGCGGTTCCTTCAGGTTGGTCTGCCGCATCGCTACCCCCGGGGTGGGCTGCTGCCGTCTGCCGTCTGCCGTCTGCCGTCTGCGATCTGTCATCGGACATCTGTGATCTGTCATCTGGCGTTGGCCGTCTGTCATCTGTCATCCGTCACCCACCACCTCACCCACCACCCGTCATCCGACCGGCAACGCCAGGTGGGGGCCGGGTGTCCGCAGGCAGGGAAACTACGCCGCCCCTCCCGGGCCCACCCACCGGACCACGGGGGCGCCGTCCCGGCGGGCGGAGACACACACCGGCGCTGTGTGGCGCTGTTCTGTACGGGCACGACGGAAACGCGAGGATCGTCCCGGGGGCCGATACTGGGACAGGCACCGCGGGTGCCGCCGTCGGACCCGGTGGGAGTCGCCGCCGGGCGGCGCCCGGGGGCCGTCCCGGGCGGCGCTGCCCGTGGTTCCGCCCGGAAAGCACGAGGTGGTGGTGATGGAGGCGTCGCTGTTCAGCGAGGGGCCGGAGGATCCGTTCGCGGTCGGTCCCGCGGCCTCGGCCGTCATCGACGTGCACGGGACGGTCGTGGGGTGGAGCGAGCGGGCCGAGGAGCTGCTCGGCCACGCTCCCGCGGACGTGCTGGGCCGCCCCGCGTACGACGTCCTGACGGACCCCGCCGATCGTGACACGGTCATGGCAGCCGTCGCGCAGTGCACGCGCGACCGGAAATGGTTCGGCGTCGTGCCCGTGCGGACCAGCGACGGCCGCCGGGTGGAGATGGGGTGCCGTGCCAGGGCCGTTCTGCGCCCCGACGCCACCCACGAGTGGTTCCTCGTCGGCTCGCCCGCCGAGGAGGTGCTCCAGTGGGAGACGGAGCGCTCGCTCCTGTACGGACTCTTCCGGAAGTGCCCGATCGGCCTGGCGGTCTTCGCCCCGGACCTGAGCATCCTGCGGGTGAACCGGGCGATCGCGAAGTTCAGCGAGGTCTCGGCCGCGGAGCATCGGGGGCGGCGCGTCGGCGACTTCCTGCTCCGGCCCGATGCGGACGCGGTCGACGCGCAACTGCGGGAGGTGCTGGACTCGGGACGGTCCTCGCTCTTCGCCGAGCAGCTCTGCCGGACCAACTCCGACCCGGCGAGGGAGATGCTCGTGTCGGTCTCGGCGTTCCGCATGCAGGACCCGGCCGGCCGGGTCTTCGGTGTCGCCCAGACGGTCGAGGACGTCACCGAGCGCTACCGCGCCCGCCAGCGGCTGGCGCTGCTCAACGAGGCCAGCGGCCGCATCGGAACCACTCTGGACGTGGCGAGGACCGCCCGTGAACTCGCCGAGGCGGTCGTGCCCGAGCTGGCCGACTGCGTCTCCGTGGACCTGCTGGAGCCGGTGGTCCGCGGAGACGAGCCCGTCAGGGGGGCGTACGGGCCGGCGCGCCGCATGGCGGTCCACTGCGTCCAGCCGGAGATGCTGCAGGTCATGGCCCCGGTCGGCGACGTGATCTCCTTCCCGCCGCGCTCTCCGCACCTCCAGTGCGTGTTCGAGCAGCGTCCCGTTCTGGAACCGCGTCTGCACGACGGGCTTCCGTGGCTCGCCGCCCGCCCCGAACTGGCCGCGCGGGCGCTGGGCCTGGGCGTCCACTCGCTCATGGTGGTGCCGCTCGCCGCCCGCGGGATCGTGCTCGGGACGCTCGGCCTCTGGCGGTCCCGGCGGCCCGCCCCGTACGAGGAGGACGATGTCACTCTCGCGGAGGAGATCGCCTCCCGCGCGGCACTGTGCATCGACAACGCCCGCCGTTACACCCAGCAGCAGCAGGCCGCGCTCACCCTCCAGCACAGCCTGCTGCCGCACGACGTCCCCGGGCATCCGGCGGCCGAGATCGCCCACCGCTACCGTCCGGCCGACCCGGCCTCCGGCGTCGGCGGCGACTGGTTCGACGCCATCCCGCTCTCCGGGCTCCGCATCGCCCTCGTCGTCGGCGACGTCGTCGGCCACGGCACCCACGCCGCGGTCACCATGGGGCGGCTGCGCACCGCCGTGCACACCCTCGCCAACCTCGACCTCACGCCGGACGAGGTGCTCGCCCATCTCGACGACCTCGTCGACCGGCTGGCCGCCGAGCGGGAGACGACCGACGCGCACTCCCCGCAGCTCGTCGGCGCGACCTGCCTCTACGCCGTCTACGACCCGGTCTCGCGGATCTGCACCCTGGCCCGGGCGGGCCATCTGCCGCCCGCCGTCGTCACCCCGGGCGGCGAGGTGAGCGTCCCCGACATCGCGGCGGGCCCGCCGCTCGGTCTGGGCGGACTGCCGTACGAGGCCTCCGAGTTGGAGCTGGAGGAGGGGAGCGTGCTGGCCCTGTTCACCGACGGCCTGGTCGAGGCCCGGCGGCGGGACCTCGACGACGGGATGGCCCGGCTGCGCGGTGCGCTCGCCGGCACCGGCCGCACGCTGGAGGACACCTGCACCGCGGTGGAGGAGGCGCTGCTGCCCGAGGGCCCCACCGACGACGTGGCGCTCCTCCTCGCCCGTACCCGAGCGCTGACGGAGGAGAAGGTCGCCACCTGGGAGCTGTCCGCGCACTCCACCGCCGCCGCCCGTGCGCGGGCGCTGGCGGCACGCCGGCTCGCAGAGTGGGGACTGGAGGAGATGTCCTTCACGACCGAGCTCATCGTGAGCGAACTGGTCACCAACGCGTACCGCTACGCGGACGGACCGATGACGCTGCGTCTCATCCGGGACAGGGACCTGATCTGCGAGGTCTCCGACACCAGCAGCACCTCGCCCCGGATGCGCCGCGCCCGCAGCACGGACGAAGGCGGCCGCGGCCTCTTCCTGATCGCCCAGCTCGCCCAGCGCTGGGGGACGCGTTACGTGCGCGACGGGAAGACGATCTGGGCCGAACAGCCGCTCACTCTCTCCACCCCCGCGCTGCCGCCCGACCTCGCCGAAACGCTCTTCGACGGGACGGAGCAGCTCCAGGGCTGAACCGCCGCGAGCGCAACTCGCCGACGTCGGCCGCGAGTTGTCCCCCTTGGCCGGGCCGGTCGCTTGACCCTGCCCTGGGGGGAGGCCGCAGTGTCACCGCGTCGGGATTCGCCGGGGCGGCACGGCTCGCCCCCGAACGGGGACGCCTTCATGTCGGACCTGTGGGACGAGTACAACGTCGCCGCCGCCCAAGCCCTCGGCACGCGGGGCCACTTGTTCCCGCACGACGCGGCGGCGGTCCCGCCGCGTCCACCCCGGCCCGGTACGGCCCGGTACGGCTCAGCCCTGGGCGCGGCCGGCGATCACCTGCCGAGGAGCTTGTCGATCTCGTCGAGCTGGGACCGGGTGAGCGGCCCGTAGCCGACCGCCGCGACGTTCTCGCGCACCTGCTCCGGCGTACGGAACCCGGGGATCGGGACGGTGACCTCGCTGCGCGCCCACACCCAGGCCAGCGCGCCCTGCACGAGCGACCGGCCCTCGCTGGTGAGGACCTCGCGGACGCGCGCGATGCGGTCCAGCCAGCCGTCCATCGCGCCGGCCTGGAAGTAGGTCCAGTGCGGGGTCACCCGGCGCACGTCGCTGTCCGCCAGATCCCGGGGCGCGCTGTATTTTCCGCTCAACAGACCCATGGCCAGGGGGCTTCGGCCGAGGCTCGTCACCCCGGACGCCGCGCAGACGTCCAGGAGCCGGTCGTCCACCCCGAAGACGTTGCACTGGTGCTGCACGGTGGCGCAGCGCTCTCCCGCGGCGAACACCTCGACGATCGCGGGGTCGTCGATGCTCGTTCCGTAGGCCCGGATCAAGCCCTCGGCGACCAGTTCCTCGAAGACGGCGACGACGTCCTCGGCCTGCTGCGGCGTCTCGGCACCCGCGTGCAGCTGGTAGACGTCCACACGGTCGGTGCCCAGCCGCCGGAGGCTGCCGCGCACCGCCTCGCGCAGATACCGGCGGCCGGCGTCCGCGCCGCTGCCCGAGCGGGACTCCTCGTCGAACAGCAGCCCGCCCTTGGTGGCGATGCGTACTTCGTCCCGTACCGAGGCGAGAGCCCTGCCGAGAACACGCTCGCTGTGTCCGCAGCCGTAGACGTCGGCCGTGTCGAAGAGGGTCACGCCCGACTCGAGCGCGGTGCGGACGGCGCGGACGGACTCCTCGTCGTCCACCTCTCCCCAGCCCGCGGCGGCTCCGTCGAAGGTCCAGGGGCCGCCGATCGCCCAGCAGCCCATGCCGATGGGCGGCAACTCGCTGTCGAGACGGCCGAGTTCGCGCGTCCACGTCATCGGAACTTCCCCCTTCGCTGCCGCAGCAGGTGTACGTGAGTGAATCGATCTACTAAATTGATACAGAAGCCCCTCCGAAGGCGTCAAGAGGGTTCGCGGGACCGGCCCCGCTGCTTCCACCCACCCTTCGATCGCACCGCGATATGCCCCGTGGCCTGCTCTTCCCCGCGCCGATGGCAGGTGGGGCGGTCGCAGCCCCCTCACGGGCGGTTGACAGGGTCACCGGCGGCCTGGACTATATCGATCTAGTAGACCGATTGATTGAACTCGACCGAGGGGGATCGCTATGTTCGAAAGCATGGCCGGCTCTTTAGCGCGGAGCGCGGTGGAAGGCGTCGCGAACTCGGCGCTGCCGCACGCCCCGACGCAGGACGACCCAGCTCCCGAGCGCCGCGCGCCCGTCGCCCGCCGGGAGCAACGGACCATGCGGTTCCGGCTCGCCCGCACGCTGCGCTCACTGGCGGACCGGCTCGCTCCCACCTCGTAGTAAGCACACATGACATGCAGACAAGAAGGGCCGGCGCCGGCTCACGAGTGACACTCCAGACGGTCGCGGACCTCGTCGGGGTCTCCCGGGCCACGGTCTCGAACGCCTACAACCGGCCCGAAAGGCTCGGCGCCGAACTGCGGGAGCAGATCCTCGACGCGGCGCGCCGACTCGGCTACCCGGGCCCCGACCCGGCGGCCCGGCAGCTCCGGCTCGGCCGCTCGGGCATGGTCGGCCTGCTGTTCACCGAGCCGCTGTCCTACGCCTTCTCCGATCCTGCCGCGGTGCTCTTCCTGGGTGCCGTGGCCCGCGAGTGCGAGACGGCCAACGCCGGCCTGCTGCTGCTGCCTTCACCGCCGAACTCCGACATGGCCCGCACACTGCGGCAGGCAGTCGTCGACTCCATGTGCATCTACTCCATGCCGGAGGACCACGAAGCGGTGCAGGCCGTGATGGAACGGCAGTTGCCGACCGTCTTCGTCGACCAGCCGCGCATCCGCGGAACCGCCTTCGTGGGCGTCGACGACCGGCACGGCGGACGTCTCATCGGTGAGCACGTCACCGCGCTCGGACACCACGACGTGGGCATCCTGACCCCGCGGCTCCTCGCCGACGACTACGTGGGCCCCGTCGGCGACGACCGGCTCGCCGCCAGCACGTTCCGCATCTTCAAGGAACGCTTCAGCGGCATCCGCGACGCGCTCCGCCACGGCCCCCTCCCCGACGTCCGCATCACCACCCAGGAACGCAACAACACCCCGGAGGACGGGGAAGCAGGCGCACACGTCCTCCTGGACAGCGACCCCCGGCCCACCGCCATCCTCGGCCTCACCGACCAACTGGCCCTCGGCGCCCTCCGCGCGGCCCGCGCCCGCGGGCTCTCCGTACCCGGCGACCTGACGCTGACCGGCTTCGACGACATCCCCGAAGCGGCCACCTCGGACCCGCCGCTCACGACGATCCAGCAGCCGCTGGTGGAGAAGGGCACAGCCGCCGGCCGCCTCCTGCTCGACCTCCTCCAAGGCGGCCCCGCCAAGGAGGAGATGCTCAACATCCGCCTCGCGGTCAGGGAGTCCAGCGGGCCGGCGCGAGGGGCCTGACCGCCCCGGAGCGGTGCATGCGGCGCGGGACGGTGTACACGGACGCGGCGGTGACTCCTCTGTGAATCCCCGCCCGTGCCACTTCCTGCCGGATCGCAGGCTGAACCGTGAACGGTCGGAGTGCCGGCGGAGGCATCCCTAAGCGCGAACGTACTGCGCTGTCAGGCGGGCGGCCTCGCTGCGCAGCTCCGTGCCGAGCGCGTACAGCTCGCGCTGATGCCTGGTGCGCCGGGCGACCGCGGCGGCAATGACGCACGCCGTCATGAGGGAGAGCACTCCGAGTTGCCCGGCTGCCGCAGTGCCGAGGCCGTGAACCGCCACTGTCCGGGCCACGGCCGCCAGCGGCAGGAACGCGGCGGTCGGGACCAGCACGACAACCCATCGCCGTTCCCTGCGGATCGCGTTCCTCCACGTCAGCGTGGAGGAACGCTGGACCAGCCGGTCGCCCACCTCTGCGATCACGTCCAGACGGCTCCTCGCGCGGTCCAGCTCGACCGCGGGCAACGATGAAGCGTTGTCGAACGTGCGGCGTGCGTCGGCGAGTTGGAGGCGCCAACGCGCACGCGGTACGGGTCTGGGCAGGGTCCCGGTCGCATCCTGGAGGTGGAAGCGTCCCAGAGCGACACCGATGACAGCGACGGTCACCAGGCCGCTGAAGCCCGCGATTCCGCCCTCGCTCATCTGATTGATGCCGTAGCCGGCGACCAGGCCGACCGTGAACGTCGCCATCGGCGTTGCGAAGTGACTGATGTATAGAGCGCCGGGTAGCGCATGCAGCTTCCGCTCCGTGTCCGCGATCTGTTCGCGGAACAACAGCCGGACGCACTCGCTCACGAAGAAGGCCGCCACGAAGGCGACTTCGGCCATTCCCACGGCGAGGAACCAGAGGGGCGCCTCCATGCTCGTGAGTGTAGCGATCCGATTTGCGTCACCCCGTGCGTGCCGGTGAGGTGCTCGTCGGCTCGCGGACGGTCGTGCCCGTCCGTGCCCGGGAACGGACCGTGCCGGGCCCCACAGGTCACGTCAGGCGGCTGAGATGGGAGATGCGCCGGGCGGTTGCGAGCAGCGCCTGCATCCGCGAGCCGAGCTGGTCGGGATCGGTCAGGGGCTTCGCGAACGGAAGCCGCGCATCGCGGTGGCCGCGGGGGTACTCGAGGCGCAGCGTCACGCCGTACCGGTCCAGCGCCGCGGGAAGTGCACGCAGTACGCCCGTGTCCGGCTGGGGTTCCACGAGGCGCACGAGCTGGGAGACGAAGTCACTGTGGCCGTCCGCGAGGTGGGTGAGCATGCCGGCCTCACAGGTGGCCAGGGGGTCGGGTGCCGCCTGCTGAAGCTCGTCCAGTGTCACGAACGTACGGCCGCCGGGGTCTTCGAGGACTGCTTGGCCGAACTCCATGCAGATGCTCCCGGCTCGCTCGTCGTACGGGCCTGTCAGCAGCCCGGTCAGGGTGACTCGGGCCCGCAGCCGGTCCCGCAGCGGGGTGGGCGCGATGTCGGTCAGCTCCAGCCTCACCGGGAGGCACGGCCGGTCCGACGGGGACGCCGCGCCGGAGGGCGCGTGCAGGTGGATGTGGCCGTTCGTGCCGGTGTCCTGGAGCCGGTGCACCTCGGTGTGGAGACCGTCGCTGACCAGCGTCATCGAATGGGCCGCGGCCAGGATCGACCGCATGCGTTCGGCGGAGGTCGGGCGGGTGGGGCGGGCGCGGAAGGGGCGCATCGAATTTCTCCCATGAAGCTGGACGGAGAGACGCGAGACAGCGTACTTAGGTGAGGCTAACCTAACTTAAGCTGGATGTCGCGGGTCATCCGGCGATCACGTGAGGGGGTGTGTCGCCGTCCCGAGGGGTGCGGACGGGGCGCGGGTCGACTCGTCCGGAGCGCATCACCGGTCAGCCGGCCCACAACTCGCTTGCCCGCGTGCGTGTTCGCGCGGAGATCCAGTCCGGGGGAGTGCAGACGATGGGAATAAGGTTAGGCTAACCTAACTGTACGTTCGCCGAGGAGGCAGGTGTGGAGCACGACAGACCCGCAGGACGCGGGGAGTTCGACGGCCGGACCGCACTGGTGACAGGGGCGGGCAAGGGCATCGGGCGAGCCGTGGCCCGTGCACTCGCGGAGCGCGGCGCCGGCGTCGCGGCCGTCGACATGGCCACCGAGGCGCTCAAGTCGCTCGAGGAGGAACTCGGTTCGGCAGGGCTCACCGCGCACGCGGCCGACGTCGCCGACAGCGCCGCGGTGGACGCCGTCGTGGAGAGCGTCGAATCCCTGAGGGGCCCCGTCGACTTCCTGGTGAACGTCGCGGGGGTCCTGACGACCGCACCCGTCACGGAGTTCACCGACAGCGACTGGGAGCGGACCTTCGCGGTCAACGCGGGCGGTGTCTTCCACACGTCCCGGGCTGTCGCACGCCGCATGGTGGCGCGGGGCGCGGGCAGCATCGTCACCGTCGCGTCCAACGCGGGCGGTGTGCCCCGCACGGGGATGGCCGCCTACGCCGCATCCAAGGCCGCAGCCACCCACTTCACCAAGTGCCTCGGACTGGAGCTCGGGCGTTCCGGGGTGCGCTGCAACGTCGTCTCACCGGGATCGACGGACACCGAGATGCAGCGGCGCCTGTGGGACGGCGACGAGCCGCCGGCCAACGTCCTCCAGGGCGACCTCCTCACGTACCGCGCCGGGATCCCCCTCGGGCGCATAGCCGACCCCGAGGACGTGGCCGAAGCCGTGCTCTTCCTCCTCTCGGACAAGGCCCGGCACATCACCATGCACGACCTGTACGTCGACGGCGGAGCGACCCTGCGCGCCTAGAGACCCCGGGCGCCGTCCGCTCCCGGACGGCCGACCGGGTCAGAACCGACTTCGAATCCCCACACCTCCGGCACCATCCGTGCCGAGAACGGAGCGACCGGTGTCTTCCGACATCACAGACCGCGGGTGCCCAGCTGCGACGAGCCCGCGCGACGTCCCCACGGAGACGTACGAAGAGTACGAAGGGGGGCCCGTACCCGCGCAGTTGAGACGTGGCACCTCGGCCGGCGCATCGCGTGGCGTGCGGGCGGATGACGGGACGGTCGGAGCAGCGACCGCGCTGCTGGACGCCTACCGGCCGGGGGACACCTTCTTCGCCTCCCCTTTCCGCACCCTCCTCGCGCGCGGGGTACACGCCCGAGTGCCGCACGGTGCGGCGCCGTTGGGCGACCGCGTCGCCCAAACCCTCCGGGCCGCCAGGGAGGAGGGGCAGGCTGCCCCCTTCGTAGTGGGTGCCGTGCCGTTCACGAGCACCGAGCCCGTCGAGCTCGCCGTCCCCGGAACGGCACGCTGGGCACCGCCGCTCTGCCAGGACCCGCTGATCGCGCTGCCCGCGCAGACCCCGTCGGGCGGCCCGTGGCGGGTGCGTCCGGTGCCGGAACCGGCGGTCTACGCGGAGTCCGTCGGGGAGGCCGTACGCCGCGTGGAGCGCGGGGACTTGGACAAGGTGGTGCTGGCCCGCACGCTGGAACTCAGCTCCCCGGCCGACCTGGACACGCCCGCGATGGTCCAGCGGCTGGCGCGCCGCGACCCGCGCGGCTACACGTTCGCGACGCCCACGGGCCCCGGACGCACGCTGCTCGGCGCCAGCCCGGAACTCCTCGTCTCCCGCCGCGGCCGGCACATCGTCGCCAACCCGCTCGCCGGCTCGGCGCAGCGCAGTCCCGACGTCGCCGAGGACGTGCGGGCCGCCGCGGCGCTTCTGGAGTCCGCGAAAGACCTGCACGAGCACGCGGTCGTCGTCCAGGCCGTGCTCGAAGCCCTCGACCCGCTGTGCAGCGAACTGTCCGTCCCGCCGCAGCCCACGCTCGTACGGACGGCGACGATGTGGCACTTGTCCACGACCGTCGCCGGTGAACTGGCCGTGCCCGACGGGCACGGGCGGCAGCCCACCTCACTCGAACTCGCTCTCGCTCTGCATCCGACGCCCGCGGTGTGCGGCACGCCGACCGGACGTGCACGCGGTCTCATCGGTGAACTGGAGCCCTTCGACCGGGGGTTCTTCACCGGTGTGGTCGGCTGGGCCGACGAGAGCGGCGACGGGGAGTGGGTCGTGACCATCCGCTGTGCCGAGGCAGAAGGACGTTCACTGCGGTTGTACGCGGGAGCGGGTGTCGTGTCGGCGTCCGTGCCCGAGTCGGAGACCGAGGAGACCGCGGCGAAGTTCCGCACGTTCCTGGACGCCGTGGGGGCCGAGCTGTGACGGGAACGGAGGTCCAGGGCTGGCCCGCCGAGTACGTCCAGCGCTACCGGGAGGCCGGCTACTGGCGTGGCGAGACCTTCGGCCGGATGCTGCGGGACAGGGCCGAGCGTTACGCGGAGCGCACAGCGATCGTCGACCCGGCGTCGCGAAGACGCTGGTCCTACGCCGAACTCGACGCACGGGCGGACGCGATGGCCGCCGGGCTCCACGCCCGCGGAGTGCGGAAGGGCGACCGGGTCGTCCTTCAACTGCCCAACGTGGCCGAGTTCTTCGAGGTGGTCTTCGCGCTCTTCCGTATCGGGGCGCTGCCCGTCTTCGCGCTGCCCGCCCACCGCCACGCCGAGATCCGCCACCTGTGCGCGTTCAGCGAGGCCGTGGCCTACGTCGTGCCCGGCGTGCACGGAGGCTTCGACCACCGGGAGCTCGCGGACAGAGTGCGGGCCGAAGTGCCCACGCTCCGGCACGTCTTCGTCGCCGACGCGGACCCGGGCGGCCACGAACGTCTCGCCGACGTCGCCGATGCCGGCGCCGGCGAGACCCCGGCGGCTCTGGAGGAGCCGTCACCGCACGACCTGGCGTTCCTGCAGCTCTCCGGCGGGACCACCGGTGTCCCGAAGCTCATCCCGCGTACGCACGACGACTACATCTATTCCGTCCGGGCGTCCAACGAGATCTGCGGCGTGGACGAGCACTCCGTCTACCTGTGCGCGCTGCCGGCCGGCCACAACTTCCCCCTCAGCTCGCCCGGAACGCTCGGCGCGCTCCACGCCGGCGGCACGGTGGTCCTCGCGCCGCAGCCCGCCCCCGAGACGGCGTTTCCGCTCATCGAGCGTGAACGCGTCACGATCACGGGACTCGTGCCGCCTCTCGCCCTGGTGTGGCTGGAGGCGGCGGAACGAGGAGGTCACGACCTGTCGAGTCTGGAGGTGCTGCTGGTGGGCGGCGCCAAGTTCAGCGAGGAGGCCGCCCGCCGCGTGCGGCCCGCTCTCGGCTGCACACTCCAGCAGGTCTTCGGGATGGCGGAAGGGCTGGTGAACTACACCCGGCTCGACGACCCGGAGGCGACGATCGTCACCACGCAGGGCCGGCCCATCTCACCTGACGACGAGATACGGATCGTCGACGAGGACGACGAGGACCTGCCCGACGGGGCCACCGGCCACCTCCTCACCCGCGGGCCGTACACCATCCGCGGCTACTGGCGGGCCCCCGAGCACAACGCGGTCGCCTTCACCGAGGACGGCTTCTACCGCACGGGCGACGTCGTCCGGCGCACGCCCACGGGCCAACTCGTCGTCGAGGGCCGGGCCAAGGACCAGATCAACCGGGGCGGGGAGAAGGTCGCCGCCGAGGAGGTCGAGAACCATCTCCTGGCCCACCCGGGAGTGCACGACGCGGCAGTCGTCTCCATGCCCGACCGCTATCTCGGCGAGCGTGTCTGCGCCTACATCGTCCTGCGCCGGGACGCGCAACCCGTCAAGCCGCTGCACATGAAGAAGTTCCTCCGCGAACGGGGACTGGCCGGCTACAAGATCCCCGACCGGATCGAGTTCAGCGAGGCGTTCCCGGCCACGGGCATCGGCAAGGTCAGCAAGAAGGACCTGCGGGCCGCCATCGCGGCCCGGCTCCTCGAACTCGAACAGTGACGTCACCACCCTCCACCACCGAAAGGGCACCGACTCCCATGGCGCTCCCCTCGATTCAGCCGTATCCCATGCCCGCGGCGGCCGAGGTTCCGGACAACCGCGTGACGTGGAGACCCGACCCCTCCCGGGCGGTCCTCCTCGTGCACGACCTCCAGAACCACTTCCTCGACGCGTTCACCCGGGGGGCCTCCCCGCTGGAGGAGATGCTGGGCAACGTCGCACGCGTGAAGGAGGCGTGCGCCCGCGCGGGCGTCCCGGTCGTGTACTCGGCCCAGCCCGGCGGCCAGTCCCCCGGCGAACGGGGGCTCCAGCAGGACTTCTGGGGGCCGGGGCTGCCCGACGAGGAGCGTGCCCGAGCCATCGCCGCGGACGTCGCCCCCGAGGAGGGCGACACCGTGCTGACCAAGTGGAAGTACAGCGCCTTCGTCCGTACGGACCTGGCGGAGCGCATGGCGGCCGCCGGCCGCGACCAGCTGATCGTCGTCGGTGTCTACGCCCACATCGGGGTGCTGATGACGGCCTGCGACGCCTGGATGCGCGACATCCAGGCGTTCGTCGTCGCCGACGCCGTCGCCGACTTCAGCGCCGGGGACCACCTCTCGGCGCTGAGGTGGGCGGCTTCGAAGTGCGCGTCCGTCACCACCACCGGCGCCCTCGTGGGCGACGTCGCCGGGCAGGAGGGATGAGCACCGTGCCCCTGACTCTCGAACGCATCCGGGCCGACGTCGCCGACGTCCTCGGGGAGGACCCCGCGGACATCCCCGACGAGGAGAACCTCGCCGACCTCGGACTGGACTCCGTCCGCCTCATGAGCCTCGTCGAACGCTGGCGCGGCGACCACGGAGTGCGGGTCTCCTTCGCCGAACTGGCCGAGAAGCCGGGCATCTCGCTCTGGTGGGACCTGCTGCGGGATCGCGTATGACCACCTCCGTCGACCGGCCGATCGACGACGCCGGAGAAGACACCCGCCCGGACGACGGCCGCCCGGAAAGCGCCGGCCCGGAGGCAGGCAGCCGGTACGGCCCCGAGACAGGCAGCCCGTACGGCCCCGGGGCCGGTCTGCCGCTGACCGCGGCACAGACCGGCATGTGGCTCTCCCACATGCTCGACCCGGAAAGCCCCGCCCTGAACACCGCCGAGTACCTGGAGATCGAGGGCCCGCTGGATCCCGCCGCCCTCCGCGAGGCCGTCCGGCGCGGCCTCGCCGAGTGCGACGCGCTGTGGGTGCAGTTCCTCGAAACCCCGGAAGGAACACGGCAGTTGCCGGTGCGGCCCGCCGACGACGGCTTCCCGCTCCACGAACGCGACCTGCGCGGGGAGCCCGACCCGGACCGGGCGGCCCGCGCCTGGATGGACGAGGACCTGCTCAGGCCCTGTGATCCGACCGCCGGGCCGCCGTTCGGCACGGCACTGCTCAGAACGGGCGAAGAGCGCACGCTGTGGTACTTGCGGGTCCACCACGCCGTCATGGACGGGTACGGCTACTCGCTCGTCGCCGGCCGCGTCGCCGACATCTACACGTCGCTGCTCCAGGGGGCGGACGCCGGCCCCGGCCCGTTCGGGCACCTCCGCGAACTCGTCGCCGAGGACGCCGAGTACAGAGCGTCGCCCGCCTACGGGACCGACCGTGCGCACTGGGTGCGGGCCCTTGCCGGTGCCGAGGACTCCTCCGCCGCGGAGAGGCCCGCCCTGCTGCCCTCCTCCGCCTTCCACCGCTCCACGGCCCGGCTCGACGCGGACGCGGCCGGGAGGATGCGGGAGCTGGCCGCGTCGCTGCGGGCGACGTGGCCGGAGGTGCTCATCGCCGTGCAGGCCCTGACGGAGTCGCGGGAGACCGGGAACGAGGACGTGGTCCTCGGCGTGCCCATGATGTGCCGTACGGGCTCGGTGGCGCTTCGCACACCCGGCATGGTGATGAACGTCCTGCCACTGCGGCTGCGCGTCACACCCCGGGCCACGTTCGCCGAACTGACCCGGCAGGTCGTACTCGGTCTCCGCTCCCTCCGCCGCCACCAGCGCTACCGGTACGAGGACATCCGGCGCGACACCGGCGCGCAGGCCGGCGGCCGCCCTCTGACGGGTCCGCTCGTCAACGCGATGCCTTTCGACCACAGCCCGGACTTCGCCGGCACCCCCGCCAGGGTGCACAACCTGTCGGCAGGACCGGTCGAGCACCTGACGGTCAACGTCCGCGGCGACGGCCGGGGACTGAGCATCGACCACGACGCCAACCCGGCCCTGTACGACGAGACCGAAGTGGCACGCCGTCAGGCGCGGTTCGTCGAACTGGTGGAGAGACTGACCGGCACCGATCCGCACCTGCCGCTCGCCTCGCACGCCATCGTGACGGCAGCCGAACGGGAGACCGTGCTGGAGGAGTTCAACGACACAGCCGTCCCGACACGGCCCACCACACTCCTCGGGCCGTTCGAAGCGCGAGCGGCCACCGCGCCGCGCGCGCCCGCACTCGTCGCCGACGGCCGGACCCTCGACTACGGCGAGCTGAACGCACAAGCCAACCGGCTCGCCCGCGAGCTGGCGCTGCTCGGAGTCCGCCCCGGCTCCCTCGTGGGGGTGGCCCTGCCGAGGTCGGTCCACCTGGTGGTCGGGCTGCTGGCGGTACTCAAAGCCGGCGGGGCGTACCTGCCCCTGGACACCGACCACCCCACCGAACGGCTCCGCGGCATGCTGGAGGACGCAGGCGTCTGGTGCGTGCTGACCGACAGCGCCACGGCCGGGCTCCTGCCGGACACCGCCGTCCCCGTGCTGCCGCTCGACGTACTGGACGTCTCGGCGCATCTGCACACCACCCCCGGACGCCCCCTCACGCCGCAGCACCCCGCGTACGTGATCTACACCTCCGGTTCCACCGGGCGGCCCAAGGGCGTCGTCGTGCCCCACTCCGCCATCGACAACCGGCTGCGCTGGATGCAGGCCCAGTACGGTCTCGGCCCCGGCGACCGGGTGCTCCAGAAGACCCCCAGCGGCTTCGACGTGTCGGTCTGGGAGTTCTTCTGGCCGCTGCGCGAAGGCGCGACCCTGGTCATGGCGGAGCCCGGCGAGCACCGCGATCCCGCCGCACTGGCCCGCACGATCCGCGAACAGGGCATCAGCACGGTGCACTTCGTGCCGTCGATGCTCCAGGAGTTCCTCGCCGAGCCCGGCGTGTCCGCGGACGCCGCCGGACTCCGGCGTGTCTTCTGCAGCGGGGAGGCCCTGCCCCGCGACACCGCCGACCGCTTCCACCGGTTGCTGCCGGACGTGCCGTTGTTCAACCTCTACGGGCCGACCGAGGCCGCGGTGGACGTCACCCACCACCCCTGCGTCGCCGGGGAGAGCGGGCCCGTGCCGATCGGCCGCCCCGTGTGGAACACGCGTCTGTACGTGCTGGACGCGGCGCTTCAGCCCTGCCCGCCCGGCGTGCCCGGGGAGCTGTACCTGGCGGGCGCGCAGCTCGCCACGGGCTACCTCGGCCGGCCGGAGCTTACTGCGGCGCGGTTCGTCGCCGACCCGTTCGCCGCCGCACGCGGCGAGACCGGAGCCCGCATGTACCGCACCGGCGACGTCGCGCGGTGGCGGGACGACGGGGCCGTGGAGTACCTGGGACGGACCGACACCCAGGTGAAGCTGAGCGGACTGCGCATCGAACTCGGCGAGATCGAGGCGGCGTTGACCGACGACCCCGGAGTGCGGGCCGCCTGCGTCGTCGTACGCGAGGACAGGCCGGGCGATCAGCGGCTCGTCGGCTACGTCGTTCCGTCCGAGCAACTCCGGCCGCCCGGCGCGGAACCGCTGCGCTCCCGGCTCGCGGCGAGGCTGCCCGCCCACATGGTTCCCGGGGCGCTGGTGACGCTCGACGCCCTGCCGCTCAGCCCGAACGGCAAGCTGGACCGCAAGGCGCTGCCCGCGCCGGAGAACGAAGGGACCGGCAACGGCCCCGGCCGGCCCCCCGGCACTCTCCGCGAGGAGACACTGACGCGCGTCTTCGCCGAGGTCCTGGGCCTGCCCAAGGTCGGAGCGGACGACGGGTTCTTCGATCTCGGCGGTACGTCGCTGCTCGCGATACGGCTCATGGCCCGGGTGCGTGAGGAGACCGGCGCGCGGCTGAGCGTCGCCTCCCTCTTCGAGAGGCCCACCCCCGCAGCGCTCGCGGCCGGACTCGACGGCGGCTTCGACGACTCCGGTGCGCTGGAGGTCCTGCTGCCGCTCAGGGACGCCGGAAGCGAGAGGCCGCTGTTCGTCGTCCACCCGGCCGGCGGCCTCGGCTGGTGCTACTCGGGGCTGCTCGCCCCGCTCGGCGCGGATCAGCCCGTCATCGCCGTTCAGGCCCGCGGACTGGTCCGCCGGGAGCCGCTTCCCGGCAGCATGACCGAGATGGCCGCCGACTACGCGGCTGAGATCCGCAAGCACCAGCCCCGCGGCCCCTACCGGCTGCTGGGCTGGTCGGTCGGCGGGGTCGTCGCACACGCCGTGGCGGTGCTTCTGCGGGAAGCGGGCGAAGAGGTCGAGCTGCTCGCGCTGATGGACGCCTATCCGGCCGACCAGTGGCGCGGCATGGAAGTGCCGCAGGAGGCCGACGCGTTGAAGGCGCTGCTGCGCATGGCGGGCTTCGAGTCGCAGGACGGCGAACTGGAACGTGCGCAGGTGCTGGAGCGGCTGCGCGAGGAGGGCAGCGCGCTGGCGGGGCTCCCGGAGGAGACGCTCACCGCCGTGACACGCATCGTCGTCAACAACGCGCGGCTGATGAGAGAGCACGAACACGCCCGCTTCGACGGTGACATGGTCTTCTTCACCGCGACGGCGCCGCGTTCGGAGGACTGGCTCCGGCGGGACGCGTGGCGTCCGTACGTCTCCGGCGGCATCCTCAACCACGATCTGCCCTGCCTGCACCACGAGTTGACCCGGCCGGAGCAGATCCAAGCCGTCGCCTCCGTGATCGCCGGTCACTTGAGGGGCGACGCGGGATGAGCGGAGCCGGGCGGGGCCTGTGGCGGCCCCGCCCGGCCCGTCCCCGCCCGTCGTCCCCGTCCGGTCGTTCCCCTACAGGCGCTGGGAGCGGCGCTGCAGCAACAGCAGCCACGCCAGATAGAGCCCGCCCGTCACGCCGGTGACCACCCCCACCGGCACGATTCCCGGAAGCCGCTGGGCGGTCCAGTCCGCGCCCACCGCCAGCAGTGCGCCCATCCACGCGGCGGGCAGTACGTTCGGACCGCCCGACCGTGTGAGACGGCGGGCCAGTTGGGGCGCCGCGAGCGAGACGAACGGGATCGGGCCGGCCGCCGCCACCGACATCGCCGTGAGGCCCGTACCTGCCGCGAGCAGCACCAGGCGGGTCCGCTCAGGAGCGACGCCGAGGGCTGCCGCCGCGTCGTCGCCCATCTCCAGCAGCGCGAGCCTCCGGGCGTGCGCCAGCACGACCGGCAGCAGGACCAGCACGCCCGCGGCCGCGGTCCCCGCATCGCTCCAGCCTCGTCCTCCGAGGCTGCCGACCATCCAGGTGGCGGCCTCCGCCGCCTTCCCCAACTCGGCCCGTACGAAGAGGAACCGGGTGCAGGCGCCCAGCACCGCCGATACGCCGATGCCGATCAGGACCAGCCGGAATCCGTGTACGCCGCCCCTCCAGGCCAGCACGTACACGGCGCCGGCGGTCACCAGGCCGCCGCCGACCGCGCCCGCAGCGGTGGACGCCGCACTCGCGTCGAGCAGGATGATCGCCACGAGGGCTCCCGCTGACGCGCCGTTGCCGAAACCGATGATGTCCGGACTTCCCAGCGGGTTCCGCGAGACGGACTGGAAGACCGCGCCGGAGGCGCCCATCGCGAAACCCACCAGGAGCCCGTCCAGGACGCGCGGCAGACGCAGCTCCATCACGACGAACTCCGCCCCCGGCGGCCCGGCCCCGAGCAGAGTGCCCACCACCTCCGCGGGGGAGAGCGGGAAGTCCCCGAAGCCGACGGCCGCGACGGCGGCTGCCGCTCCGGCCGCGGCGAGGAGCACCGAGACCAGCAGCGCCCGCGGCTCGAAACGCAGCGACAGCCCGCCACGGGCGCGCACATGGCCGCGGCCCACCTCCACGACTGCTGACCGCGTCACAGCTGCACCACCCTCCGGCGCTGTACGAGATGGATGAAGAGCACCCCGCCCAGCAGCGCGGTGACGATGCCGACCTGGACCTCCGACGGCGGTGCGACGACGCGCCCCGCCACGTCCGAGACGAGCAGCAGCACCGGGGAGTAGAGGGCGCAGTACGGGAACAGCCAGCGCGTGTCGGGGCCGGTGAAGGGGCGTACCGCGTGCGGCACCATCAGGCCGATGAAGCCGATCGGTCCGCAGACCGCGGTGGAGCCGCCGCACAGCAGAGTCACGGAGGCGACGGACAGCACCCGCGTCCTTCCGGGGTGCGCGCCGAGGGAGCGGGCCGAATCGTCCCCGAGTGCCATGGCGTTCAGGGGGCGGGCCAGCGCGAGCGCCAGCACGGTACCGGTCAGGAGCAGGGGAGCGGCCTCCAGCAGCAGGTCTCCGTTCCGTCCCGCGAGGCTGCCGACGTCCCAGTCGCGCATGCGGTCCAGCGCCTCCAGGTCGAGGAGTTGGAGGCCGTTGACGTAGCCGCTGAGCGCCGCGCTCACGGCGGTGCCGGCGAGCGCCAGGCGGACGGGGGTCGCCGAGCGGCTGCCGGCGAGGGAGTTGACGAGGACCGCGGCGACCGCCGCACCCGCGACCGCGAACCACAGGTAGCCGCTGAAGCTGCGCACCCCGAGCAGGCTGATGGCCGTCACCACCGCCGCGGACGCCCCCGCGTTGACCCCGAGGAGGCCCGGGTCGGCGAGCGGGTTCCGGGTGAGTGTCTGCATGACGGCGCCGGCCAGACCCAGCGCTGTTCCCACGGCGACGCCGATCAGGGTGCGCGGCAGCCGCAGGTCGTGGACGATGGTCTCGTTCTTGCCCACCGCGCCCAGCGTCAGGCCGTCCCACACCTGGCCGAGCGGGACGTGGTGGGTGCCCACCGAGAGACTCAGCGCTACGGCGCACGTCAGCAGCACCAGCCCCAGCAGCAGTCCGGCGGGACGCAGCACGTACCGCTGCGGCTGCGGCGCGGGAGCGCCGGTGCCGGGTGTGACGGGTTGATGCCGGCCGGTGGGGGCCTGGTGCTCGACGGCGGAGAGGCTGCTCACACCCTCTCCCGGCCCGAGCGTCTCAGGCCGCCGGAAGCGCCGGAAGCACCGGAAGCACCGGAAGTGCCGGAAGCACCGGTCTCCCGCGCTTCGGTGCGGAAGCGCACGCACTCCTCGTAGGAGGGCAGCAGGCCGAGGTCTTCGGCTTCGGCGAGCGTCGGTGCGGCTGCGTCCTTGGGGGAGAGCAGGGGGGTCACCTCGGAGGGCCAGGCGATGCCGAGCGCCGGGTCGAGCGGATGGACGCCGTGTTCGCGGTGCGGTGCGTAGCCCGTCGAGCACAGGTAGACGACGGTGGCGTCGTCCGTGAGCGCGAGGAAGGCGTGGCCGAGGCCCTCGGAGAGGTAGAGGGCCTTCGCGGAGCTGTCGAGCCTGACCGCTTCCCACTGACCGAAGGTGGGCGATCCGCGTCTGACGTCCACGACGACGTCGAGGACCGCCCCGGCCGGACACGTGACGTACTTGGCCTGCCCCGGCGGCACGTCCGCGAAGTGGATGCCGCGCAGCGAGCCACGCCGCGAGACCGAGCAGTTGCCCTGCCCGAGTGTGAGGGGGGCTCCGGTGGCCTCCGCGAACTCCTCCGCCCTGAACCACTCGTGGAACGCGCCCCTGTCGTCCCTGTGCACGGGCGGCGTGTGCAGCCAGGCTCCTTCGATGCCGAGCGGACGCATCAGTTCCCTCCCCGGGGTGCCCGAGTGGCCGCCCCCTGTGCCGAGTCGCTGTGGACGACCGAGGTGAACGCCTGACCGAGCACGGTCCGCCAGTGCGCGGGCGGCGGCTCGCCCACCTCGGCCCACCGGCCGTGCCCCAGCACGCTCCAGGCGGGCCGGGGTGCGGGCCGCCGCAGGCTGCCGCTGCTCGTCGGGCGTACGCGGCCGGTGTCGCTGCCGCACAGCCGGTAGACCTCCTGTGCCAGGTCGTACCAGGTGGCCCGGCCGCCGGCGGTCGCGTGGAAGACGCCCGCCGCCGCGGGTGCGGGCAGGCGCCCCAGCGCCAGCAGACGTGCGGCGACCTCTCTCGTCCATGTGGGCTGGCCGACCTGGTCGTCGACGACGTCCGCCGTGCCGCCCCCGGCTGCGCGTTCGGCCATGGTGCGTACGAAGTTCCTGCCGTGCGCGCCGTAGAGCCAGGCGGTGCGCACCACCGTGCCCGTATGGGGGAGCGCTTCCAGAACGGCTCTCTCCCCGGCGAGTTTGCTCCGTCCGTACGCCGAGCGCGGGCCGGGGGCGGCGTCTTCCGGGTAGGGCCTGTCCGCGTCGCCGGAGAAGACGTAGTCGGTGGAGACGTGCAGCAGACGGGCGCCCGCACGCGCGCAGGCGCGGGCGAGCACGGACACGCCGTGCGCGTTGGTCTCCCAGGCTGCGCTCTCGTCGTCCTCCGCGCCGTCGACGTCCGTCCAGGCGGCGCAGTTGACGACGACGGAGGGCCGCGCTCGGTGCAGGACGCGCGTCACCGCTCCGGCGTCGGTGAGGTCCAGTTCCCGGCGTTCGAAACGGAGGGCGGGAACACCGGCTTCCCGCAGCACGGAGGACACGTCCCGGCCGAGCATGCCCGCGGCCCCTGTGACGAGCCACCCCGTCAACGCGACCACCAGTCCCGGTTGGCGCGGTACCAGGCGACGGTCTCGGCGAGTCCTTCGTCGAAGGACCGCTCGGGCCGGTAGCCCAACTCGTCGCGGATGCGGCCCCAGTCGACGGAGTAGCGGAGGTCGTGCCCCTTCCGGTCGGGGACCTGCTCGACGCGCTCCCAGGAGGCTCCGCACGCGGCGAGCAGTCTTCCCGTCAGCTCACGGTTGGTCAGCTCGGTGCCGCCGCCGATGTTGTACGTCCGTCCCGCGAGGCCCTTCTCCAGTACGAGGCACAGGGCGCGGCAGTGGTCCTCCACGTGCAGCCAGTCGCGTACGTTGCGTCCGTCGCCGTACAGCGGGACGTTCCGCCCGTCGAGCAGACGGGTGGTGAAGAGGGGGATGACCTTCTCGGGGTGCTGTTGCGGCCCGTAGTTGTTGGAGCACCGGGTCACCCGGACGTCGAGGCCGTGCGTCCGGTGGTAGGCCAGCGCCAGGAGGTCGGAGCCCGCCTTGCTCGCCGAGTAGGGGGAGTTGGGGTCGGTCGGTGCGTCCTCCGTCCAGGAGCCCTCGGTGACGGACCCGTAGACCTCGTCGGTGGAGACGTGCACGAAGCGGTCGATGCCGTGCCGGACCGCTGCTTCCAGCAGGGTCTGCGTGCCCAGCACGTTCGTGGAGGCGAACTCGCTTCCGGCGGCGATGGACCGGTCGACGTGGGACTCCGCCGCGAGGTGCACGACGGCGTCGTGGCGGTCCATCAGCGAGTCCACGAGAGCCGCGTCGCGGATGTCGCCGTGCACGACGTCGAGGCGGCCGCTGTCCCGTACGGCCCGCAGGTTCCGGGCGTTTCCGGCGTAGGTGAAGGCGTCGAGCACGGTGACGGCGCCGATGCCGTCGCCGCGCTCCGGCCCGAGGAGGGCGCGGACGAGGTGGGAGCCGATGAAACCGGCTCCTCCGGTCACGAGGGTACGCATGGGTTCCCGTTCAGGAGGTGAGGTGGACGCGGCTGTGGTCGCCGAGGACGAGGCGGTGCGCCCGCGGTGCGCGGGGCGCGCCGGTGACGTGGACGGTCCGCCCGATGAGTGAGCCCTCGATGCGGCCCGCGCGGTCGATGCGCGACCCGTCCAGGACGATGGAGAACTCGACTTCGCTGTCCTCGATCACGCAGTCCTCCGCGACGGAGGTCGAAGGACCGATGTAGGCGTCGCGTACGACGGTGCCGGCGCCGATGACCGCCGGGCCCACGATGCGGGACCGAACGATCTCCGCTCCCGCCTCGACCCTTACGCGGCCGACGAGTTCGCTGCCGGCGTCGACCGTCCCGCTGACGCAGCTGTCCATGCCTTCCAGGACCGAGCGGTTGACTTCCAGCATGTCGATGACGTTGCCGGTGTCCTTCCAGTAGCCGGTCACCGTCGAGGCGTGCAGCACGCAGTCCTGGTCGATCATCCACTGGAGCGCGTCGGTGATCTCCAGCTCGCCGCGTGCCGAGGGGCGGATGGACCGTACGGCCTCGTGCACGGCGGGGGTGAAGAGGTACACGCCGACGAGTGCGAGATCGCTGCGGGGACGGGCGGGCTTCTCCTCCAGGCTCACGACCCGTCCGTCCGGGGCGAGTTCGGCGACGCCGAAGAGGGTGGGGTCGGTGACCTTCGTCAACATGATGCCCGCGTCCGGGCGGTCGCGGCGGAAGCCGGCGACCAGTTCCGTGATGCCGCCGACGATGAAGTTGTCGCCGAGGTACATCACGAAGTCGTCGTCGCCGAGCCAGTCCCGGGCGATCATGACGGCGTGCGCCAGGCCGAGTGGCTGCTCCTGTTCCAGGTACGTGACGCGGGCGCCGAAGAGCGAGCCGTCGCCGACCGCTTCGCGGATCTCGGCGGCGGTCTCCCCGACGACGATGCCGATCTCGGTGACACCCGCCGCAACGAGCGATTCGATGCCGTAGAAGAGGACCGGCTTGTTGGCCACCGGGACGAGTTGCTTGGCCGCGGTGTGCGTGATGGGCCGCAGCCGGGAGCCGGTTCCTCCGGAGAGGACGAGAGCTTTCACTGGGATCATCCTTGCTTCACTGGACCGGTACCGCCGGTCCTGGCTGCGGGGATTCGAGGGGTGGCGGGCCCCTCTGCGTTCTGATGGCGCCACAGACGGGCGTAGGCGCCGTCTGCGGCCAGCAGTTCCTCGTGGCCGCCGTGTTCGGCGACCCGGCCGTCCTCGAGGACGACGACGGTGTCGGCCTTGGCGGCCGTGCTCAGCCGGTGGGCGACGAGGACGGTGGTGCGGCGCCCCGAGGCGGCCGAGGTGACCTGGTTGATCACGCCTTCCGCTGCCGGGTCGAGTGCGGAGGTGGCCTCGTCCAGCAGCATCAGCCCGGGGTCGACGAGTTCGGCCCGCGCGAGTGCGATGAGCTGCCGTTCCCCCGAGGAGAAGTTGCGTCCGCGCTCGCCGACCGGCTGGCGGAAGCCGAACGGCTGCGACTCGATCAGCGCCAGCGCGCCCGTCGTCCGTGCCGCGGCCTCCACCTCGGCGTCCGAGGCGTCGGGACGGCCGTAGCGGATGTTGCTCGCGATGTCCCCGGTGAACAGGTGCGGTTCCTGCGGCACGTAGCCGGTCAACTGGCGGTACCCGGAAGCCGGATAGTCGCGGATGTCGGTGCCGTCGACGAGGATGCGGCCACTGGTCGCCTCGTGGAAGCGCAGCAGCAGTTTGACGAGCGTGGACTTGCCGGCACCGGTCCTGCCCACCAGCGCCACCGTCCGTCCCGGCTCGATGTGGAGGCTGACGTCCTGCACGGACGGCCGTGCGGCACCGGGGTAGGTGTGGCTCACGGAGCGCAGTTCGACCGCCCCGGTCAGCCGTCCGGGGAGGGCCGCGGCAGGCCGCTCGTCCGCCGCGGGGGTGGGCAGCCGCAGGAGTTCGACGGTGCGGCGCAGGCCGACGGCAGCCTGCTGGTAGCTGTCGAAGGCCATCGACAGTTGCTGGATGGGCGAGAAGAGCATCCCCAGGCAGAGCATGAACGCGATCAGCACTCCCGGGTCGAGGGTGCCGCGTGCGACCCAGAGGGCTCCGACGAACAGCACCAGCGCCTTGGCGAGTTCGGAGCAGAGGTTGACGCTGGGGAAGTAGACCGCGGCGTACCGCTGTGCCCGCAGGCGGGAGGAGCGGTAGGAGTCGGAGAGTTCGCCGAAGGCGTTCGCGGTGTCCTTCTCCCGGTTGCCCGCCTGGGCGACGCGCAGAGCGGAGACGTTCTCCTGGAGTGAGGTGTTGACCTCCCCGATCCGCCGCCTCGCCTCCGCGTACGCGGCGGACGACAGGCGCCAGAAGACGGCGCTGGCGACGAACACCAGCGGCAGCGGCGCGAGCGCGGTGAGCGCCAGCGGAAGATGCACGGTGAGCATGACGACCGTCACGCCCGTCACTGTGGCGAGTGACGCGACAGCGGTGAGCAGGTGCGACTGGAGGAACGCCGACATCGCTTCGATGTCGTTGGCCATCCGGGTCATGATCTGCCCGCTGCGTTCGCGCTCGTAGAAGTCGACGCCCAGGCGCTGGAGTTTGGCGAACGCGCGGACCCGGAGGCCGTAGAGCACCCGCTCGCCGGCTCGCCGCGTGACCCGGCTCTGCATGACCAGCACGGCCCAGCCGCTCACCACGAGGGCGAGGGCCAGCAGGGCGGAGTTCCGCAGCACGTCCCCGTCGCCGGCCTGGACGCCCGAGTCGAGGCCGCGACGGACCAGCAGCGGCAGCGAGGTCGTGGCGGCGGTGTCCAGGACGAGCAGGGCGAGTCCCAGCAGCAGGGCGGCACGGACGGGGCTCAGCAGCTGTCGGAGACCGATCCGCGTGCGGGGAGCGCGCAGTTCGTCTTCGTCCAGGCGCGGGTCGTCGTCCTCGCCGGCGCCTCCCGTGCCGCCCGCCCCCTCGCCGGGCGACACGGGGGGCCGTTCACCTGTGCCACCAGGGGGGAGCGGCCACAGAGCGGGAGTGATGTCCGCGTCGGACTGGGCGGCGGGCTCCGCGCGTTCGTCGATCGAGTCGCTCGGACCTGCCGTCAGCTCTCTGAACAGGGAGCACCGCTCGGCCAGTTCCTCCTGCGTGCCGGTGTCGACGACCCGGCCGCCGTCCAGTACCGCGATCCGGTCGGCCAGTTGCAGGGTCGAGCGCCTGTGCGCGATGAGCAGCGTGGTGCAGGAGCCGGTGATCCCGGACAGAGCGGTGTGGATGGCGGCCTCGGTCGCGGCGTCGACGGCGGAGGTCGCGTCGTCGAGCACGAGGACACGAGGCCGGCTGAGCAGGGTCCGGGCGAGGACGAGGCGCTGCCGCTGCCCGCCGGAGAGGTTGTTGCCGCGCTCACCGACATCGCTGTCGTAGCCTCCGGGCAGGGCGCTGACGAAGTCGTGCGCGCCGGCCTCCCGTGCCGCGGTCTCCACTTCGGCAAGGCTCGCGTCGGGACGGTCGTAGGCGATGTTGTCGCGGACAGAGCCGGAGAAGAGGAACGGCTCCTCGAAGACGACGCCGACGGTCTCCCGGAGGGATGCCAGCTTCAACTCGCGTATGTCGGTGGCCCCTTCGGGGGGCCCGATCCTGACGTCGCCTGCCTGGGGGTCGTAGAAGCGCGGCAGCAGCAGCGAGACCGTGGACTTCCCGGAGCCGGAGGAGCCGACGAGGGCGACGGTCTCGCCGGGGCTCACCGACAGGGAGAAGCCGTCCAGGACGGGATCGCTGGGGGCGTATCCGAAGCGCACGTCGCGGAACTCGACCGCCAGCGGGCCTGGGCCGACGTCCGAGGCGTCGTCCGCTTCCGTGATGTCCGGCCGGGCGTCGATCAGTTCGTACACCCGCTCCGCGCAGGCACGCGCCTGCTGCGCGGTGACGAGGAAGTTGGCGAAGAGCCTTGCCGGCCCGGCCAGGAGTGTCAGGTAGCCGGCGAAGGCGAGGAACGTACCCAGGTCCAGGCGGCCCCGCAGAGCGAGCCAGCCGCCGAACGCGAGGACTCCGACGAGTCCCAGGTGCGGCAGTGCCGACATCGACGCGGTGGCCAGTGACTGAAGCCGCACCACGCGCATCCGCCTGTCGAAGAGGCGGCGTGCGGCGTGCGAGAGGCGGTCGACTTCCCGCTGCTCCTGCCCGAAGCCCTTCACGACGCGGACGCCGGTGACGTTCTCCTCCACGCGTTCCGCGATCTTCGCGGCGTGGGCCTGCGCGTCGCGCGTCGCCGGCACCAGGCGTCGGCGGCTTCGCGCGGTGACCAGCGCGAGGGCCGGGATCACCGTGAGGGAGACGAGCGTCAGCAGCGGCGAGAGCCAGAGCATGGCGCTCACGGAGACGGCGAAGAGGGCGGTCACCCCCATCGGGATCGGGAGCATGCCGAGCATGATCTGCACCTGTTGCAGGTCGCTGTTGGCACGCGAGACGACCTGCCCCGTGCGGAGGGTGTCCTGCTTCGCTCCGTCGAACTGCTGGATGGAGTCGAACAGGGCGGTGCGCAGCCGGTGTTGGACCGCGAGTGCCAGCTTGCCCGCGACGAAGCGGCGGGCGAACTCGGCGCCGAACTGCACTGCGGCGAGTGCGACCAGCCCGAGGACGAGCAGGCGGATCCGGCCGGTCTGTCCGGAGACGGCGTCGTTGACGGCGAGTCGCGCGAGGAGGGGGCCGAACGCCTCAAGTCCTGTTCCCAGGACGGAACTCAGGACGACGACGAGCGTGAGTCGCCGGTGCTGGAGGCAGGCGGCCGCGAGGCGGCGGAGCCAGGACGGGGGTGTTGTTGATCTACTGGGCACATGGTTAGCTTAGGCTTACCTAAGTATAGGTCGCCACATGTGTTGCGTGACCTCGGCCACATTCATCAGCCCGGAGTGGACGCTCCGGGCGTAACCCCGGCCCCGACCGCGACGGCGTGAACGGACCGGTGACGCACCAGCAGGAAGAAGGTCTCGATGCGTGTCTTGTTCGCCGGTCCGCCCTTTTTCGGACTGCTCTATCCGATGATCCCGCTGGCCCACGCCTTCCAGGCCGGCGGCCACGACGTACTCGTCGGCACCTGCGGCGCCGCCGCCCGGAGGACGGAGGAGGCGGGGCTCCTCGCTGTGGACTGCGCACCCGGCATCGACCCGGACGCGCTGTACGCGGAGATGGAGAAGAGACGGGAGGGCAAGCCCCCCTCGCCCGGCGAGGCGGGCCGGCCCCCCAAGGGGAAGGGCTTCTCGTTCTTCAGCGACGAGATGGCCGACGGCATGCTCCAGGTCGCCGGCCACTGGCGGCCCGACCTCGTGGTGCACACCCCCAACGGCGTGGTCGGCCAACTCCTCGCGGCACGGCTGGACATACCCTCCGTTCTCCACGCCGTCGGCTTCGGGCACACCGGCGCCCACGTGCGGATGATGAACGACGCCCTGTCCGACGCGTACGAGCGCCACGGCCTCGACGGGCCGCGACCGGTGTCCGCCTGGTTGGACGTCACCCCGCCGAGCATGAGCCGCACGGACGAGCCGCGCCGCTGGTCGATGCGGTACGTCCCCTTCAACGGCGGTGCCGTGCTGCCCGGTTGGCTCTACGAACCACGTGAGCGGCCCAGGGTCACCGTCACCCTGGGCACCGTACGCCCGGTGGTCGACGGCGTCTCCCCGGTCAAGTGGGTCGTCGACGCCGCACGTGAGACGGACGCCGAGTTCGTGCTCGCCCTCGGCGGCGCCGACCCCGCCGGCCTCGGACCGATGCCCGACAACGTGCGGACCGTGCCGTGGACGCCCCTCGGCGCCCTGCTCGCCGCGTCCGACGCCGTCGTGCACCACGGCGGCGCCGGTACGACGCTCACCGCGCTGGACTCCGGGCTCCCCCAGATCGTCCTCGGCGAGGGCGCGGACCGCCCCGCCAACGCGGCCGCCGTACGAGAGCGCGGCTGCGGCCTCGTGCCGGAGGACCCGCAGGACCTCTCACCCGCCCTCATCCATCAGCTGCTCACCGACGGTTCGCTGCGCGAGAACGCACGTGAGGTGGCGGCGGAGATGGCGGCGATGCCCAGCCCCGCGGAGAGCGTCGGACGGCTGACCGAGCTGGCCCTCACCCAGCGGCGGGCCCGATGAGCGCCGTGCACGAAGTTCCGGAGCGCCCCCCGGCGGAACCCTGCCGCGGTCCCGGCGAGCACCACCCCGCCGCGCCCGGCGTGACGGACAGTCCCCGGGTGATGCGGCTGGCCGCCGACCTCGGCAGCCACGGGACGACCCCTACCCGTGAGAGTCTGCTCGCCGACTTCTGGACGGAGACCGAGGCCGCGGGAACGCCGCTGATCGAACCCGTCCCCGGCGACCCGCACCACCGGGCTGTCACGTTCCTGTGGCGGGGAGGGCCCACGACCCGGCGGGTGCTGCTGCTCGTCAACCGCCTCATCGACCGTTCCGACCACACCTCCGGGCTGATGCGGCAACTGCCCGGCACCGACGTCTGGTACTTCACCTACCGGCTGCGCAGCGACCACCGCGGCTCGTACCGCATCGCCGCCGACGACTCGCCGGTCGTGCAGGTCGATGAGGAGCACCTCCGGTCGCTGGCCGCGCACTCGGTGGGCGACCCGCTCAACCCCGAGCCGATCGCGACACGTTGGCACGGCCCCGAGGGTTCGGTCTTCGCGCTCCCCGACGCGCCTCCGCAGCCCTGGCGGGCGCGGCGGCCCCTCGTCGAACGGGGAACGGTGCAGCGCCGTACGTTCACGAGCGGCGCTCTCGGTGCCGAGCGCGAAGTGTGGGTCTATCTGCCGCCCGGCACCAAAGGGGCTGAGCGCCCGGCCCCCGACGTGCTGCTCCTGCTGGACGGCGACATGTGGTTCGGGCAGATGCAGTTCGAGAACGTGCTCGACAACCTGCACGCCGACGGCGCCCTCGGGCCTCTGGCCGTGGTCGCTCCGGACGCGGTCGACAACGCGACGCGCATGGGCGAGTTCGGCGGTCGCACGCCCTACGTCGACTTCCTCACCTCCGAACTCCTCCCCTGGGCCGTCCACCGGTGGTCGCTGAGCGACGACCCCTCCCGGACTGCCCTCGCGGGCCAGAGCCTCGGCGGTACGACGGCACTGTTCACCGCACTCGCCCAGAGCCGCACGCGCGTCGGGAACGTCATCGCCCAGTCCACGTCGCTGTGGTGGCACCCCGACGTCGGCCCGGGCATCCCCTCGGGCTTCTCCGAGGGCGACCAGTGGCTGACCCGGCAGTTCACCGAGCGGCCCGTGCGCGACGTCCGGATCCGCCTGGACACCGGCCTCCACGAGGGCGTCATGACGGAAATGGCCCGCCGGCTGGAGGAACGCCTGCGTGCACGCGGCTACTCCGTCACCCACACCGAGTTCAACGGCGGTCACGACTACGCCTGTTGGAGCGGAGCACTCGCCGACGGGCTCGTCGCCCTGCTCGGCCCGCGCTCCGCCCGGTGACCTCCCGTACCGCCTTCGTCCCTTCCACCTCACACACCGGACAACCGAGCCAAGGAGCCCCTTCCATGACGTCATCCCGCCTCCCCGCACACAGACTCAGCTCGCTCACCGCCGCAGCCGTCACCGGGACGCTGCTCCTGGCCGGGTGCGGCACCGGCCAGGACGGCACGAGCGCCGAAGCCGGTGGAAAGGAGGCTTCCGGCACCCGGACCGTGACGGACGCCAAGGGGACCGAGGTGAAGGTGCCCGCCGCTCCCGAGCGGGTGGTCACCCTCAGCGAGCCGACCCTCGACGCGGCCCTCTCGCTCGGCTTCCAGCCCGTCGGAGCCACCAGCGGACGAGGCCAGCAGACGGTGTCGAGCTACCTGACGGAGAAGGCCGGGAAGGCCGAGATCGTCGCGACAGTGGCCGAGCCCGACTTGGAGAAGCTGGCCCGGCTGCGGCCCGACCTGATCCTGCTCGACGAGACAGTGGGCTCGAAGCGCGTCATGGACAAGCTGCGCGCCATCGCCCCCACGGTCCTGACGGCCGAGCTCAAAGCCGGGTGGAAGAAGGCGCTGCTCTCCACCGCCGACGCGCTCAACAAGCGCGAGAAGGCGGAGAAGTGGCTGGAGAAGTTCGAAGAAGACGTGCGCGGCACACGTTCCGGGCTCGGCAGCAACGCCAAGGCCGAGACCAGCGTCATCCGCTGGCAGGAGGGCGGACCGTCGGTCGTGGGCAAGGGCGAAGGACACGTCGGCTCGACGCTCGCCGCCCTCGGGCTGACGCGGCCGAAGGGCCAGCAGGGCGAGAGCCTCGGTCGCAGCGAGCCGGTGAGCCTGGAGAAGCTGGACACCATCGACGGCGACTGGCTCTTCTTCGGCACACTCGAGGACGCCGCCTCGGGCCGCAAGGCGCTGAAGGAGGCGCGCAAGGTCCCCAACTTCGAGCGACTGAACGCGGTCGAGCGGGATCACGTGGCGGTCATCGAGGGTTCCGCCTGGAACAGCGCGGGCGGCCCCATCGCGGCCCGGACCGTCCTGAAGGACGTGAAGCGGAACCTGACTCCCTGATCCGCGGCGGGACCCGCCGCCCGCCGGGCCGTCCGTCGCGGGCCTGCCACCCGACGGCGGGCGGCCGGCCCGGTGCCGTGAGCGGGCCCGCGTGCTGGTGCGGCCCGGGCGCGGGAACGACGTGCCGCACTCGACGAGGGGCACGACGAGGGGCACGACGAGGGCTCGACGAGGCCGCCGGGGGCGTCCGCGCACTCGCACCGCGGACGTCCACCTCGCCGGGCACGGCGGCTCGATACAGCGTCAACGCCACGCGCTGCGCGCGAAGTACGGCCTCGACCGCCGCGCCGCCCGCACCCAGCCGTTCTGGGCGACCGGCCGCACCGGCCTCTGACCGCGCGCGGCCCGGCGAGTGCATGCCCCGCGCCACTCCGCGGGCGCGCCACCGGGACCAACCCGCGTTCAGCCCCCTTCCGTCGGTGCGGATTCCAGCGGTGCGGATTCCAGCGGTGCGGATTCCAGCGGTGCGGAGCGGCTCCGCTCCGCACCGCTGCGTCCCGCTGAGTCATGGTCCGTGGCGGCGGGAGCGCCGGAGTCCGGAGAGCGCAGGAGATCGGCGACCGTGCCCTGCCGGACGCAGCGTCCGCCCTCGAAGACGGCCGCCCGGTGGGTCAGTTCCCGTACGGCGTGCAGGTCGTGGCTGATGAAGAGCAGCGCGGTGCGGGCGGGCGCCAGCAGTCCGGGGAGGGCCCCCAGCACGCGTTCGCGTGAGATGACGTCCAGCGCGGACGTCACCTCGTCGCACACCAGCAGTGCCGGGCGTGCCAGCAGGGCACGCACCAGGGCGCAGCGTTGCAGCTGGCCACCGGAGAGCTGCCCGGACGCCCGGTCCAGCAGTGCCTCGTCCAGGTCGAGAAGGTTCGCTGTCGCGCGTGCCTCCGCCTCCGCCGCGGCAGCCGTCATGCCGCGCAGCAGCCGTCCTGCTGCGGCGAGTTGCCCGAGGAGCGGCCTGCCGGCCTCGAAGGACTCGGAGCTGCCCTGGTGCACGTACTGGACGGCCCTGCGCTGCACGGGGCTCCGCGCTTCGACACGGCCGGGCAGCGGGGAGCCGCCGTGCCGCAGTTCACCGGATGTCGCCTCGGTGAGTCCGGCCAGCAGCCGCCCGAATGTCGTCTTCCCGGAGCCCGACGGTCCGATCAGGGCGGTCGTGCTGCCCGGCGGGAAGGACATCGTGACGGGCCCCTTCAGCAGAGGGCGTCCACGGCGTGGGCGTACGGCGACCTCCGCGGCCACGACGCCCTCGGCGCCGCCGGGCCCGTCGGTGACCTCCGCCGGTCCGTCTCCTGACGCCGTGCGGCGTTCCGACGCGAGCAGTCCGCGCGTCAGCGGATGCGCGGAGTCGGCCCCGGCACCGAGCACCCGGTCCACGGGCCCCTGCTCCACCGCGCGTCCTCGCTCCAGCACGGTGACGTGGGCGGCCAGCTCCCGCACGAGTGCCAGGTCGTGGCTCAGCAGCAGAACACCCGCGCCGTCGGCCGCGAGGGCCCGGAGCCGTTGCGTGAGTGCGGACGTCGCGACGGGGTCGAGGCCGCTCGTCGGCTCGTCCAGCACCAGCAGCCGCGCCCCGGTGACCAGGGCCGACGCGAGCGCCACACGCTGCTGTTCGCCGCCCGACAGCTGATGCGGGAGTCTCCTGGCCATCTCCGGTTGCGGCAGCCCGGCTGCCTCCAGGGCGTACCGGACGGCCTCCGAGCGGCGGCCGGGCGGCTCCTGGCGCAGGGCTGCGAGCTCCCTGAGAGCACGGCCGACGCGGTGCAGGGGATCCAGTACGGTCTCGGGGTGCTGCGCCAGGTGCCCGGCCGCCCCGGACCGCAGTGCCCGACGGCGTGGCTCGTCGAGCGCCAGCAACTCCCGGCCGCCGAGGAGGACTTCGCCTTGCAGCCGGACGCCGGGCCGGGACGCGGCGAGCGCGGCCAGCCCCAGTGTGGTCTTTCCGCTGCCCGACGGGCCGACGACTGCGGCGACGCGTCCCGCCGGAACGGTGAGTGAGACGTCGTGCAGCAGCGGATCAGCCGCTGCCTCGGCGTGTGCGGACAGCCGGCGGACCTCCAGCAGCGGCGCGTGCGACGTCAAACCGCCGCCCTCCAGCGGGCCAGCGCCCGGTCGACGCACAGGTTTCCACCGACGCACAGCGACATCAGAAGCGCTGCGGGGACCAGCACTGCCGCGGGCTGGGTGAAGAGCGCGTCGCTGTTGCGCTGGATGAGCACCGACCAGTCCGGTGAGGACGAAGGCAGCCCCAGGCCGAGGAAGTTCGCGGAGGCCATCAGGTAGAGCACACCGGAGAAGCGGGCTCCGGCGTCGGTGGCGAGCGGACCGGCCAACTCACGGGTGAGATGGCGCAGATGGACGTACGCCCAGCCGCGTCCCTGCATCCGCAACGCCTCGACCACGGTGCGGCATCCCGGCGCCAGCGCCGCCGCCCGCACGAGCCGGGCGACGGACGGCACCTGCAGCACGGCGGCGACCACGACGAGCCACACCCATCCGCGGCGCCCGGTGGCCGCGAGGGTCAGCAGGAGCATCAGCCCGGGCAGTGCCAGCAGCAGGTCGAGGGCCCGCATCACCGTCTCGTCCAGCGTCCTGCGCGGCCCGGCGGCCACCAGCCCGAGCGGGACGGCCACCGCGTAGCACAGCAGCAGAGCGCCGAGCGTCCCGCCGAGGACGGAGCCCCCGCCGTGCAGGACGAGCGCCAGCACGTCCCGGTCCAGCACGTCCGTCCCCAACGGGTGCCCCGGGCCGGGCGGTCGGGACGGGAGAGCCGTCGAGTCCGGTGGCGGGCCCACGGGCCCCGCCACGAGCGGCCCGAGCACGGCCGCCAGCACCGGCAGACCCAGCAGGACCGACGCGAGGAGCCCTCCGGCCGTCACCGCCGGACCGCGACCGGAGACGTCTCGTCCAACGGGCGGCGTTCCCGCGCGCTGCGTCATGCCCAGACCTCCCTGCGGGGCGCCAGCCTCTGCGAGAGGAGGTCGCCCGCGAGGTTCACCACGACGACCGTGCCCGCGAACAGCAGGGCGTAGGACTGCACTTGAGGAGTGTCGCGGTTCTGCACCGCCTGGACGAAGCCGGTGCCGACGCCTTGGACGCTGAAGAGGGACTCCACCACCAGCGCCCCACCGAGCAGGCCTTCGACGCAGCGGGCGAACTGCTGCGTCGCGGGGGCGAGGGCATTGGGCAGTACGTGGCGCAGCACGACCCGCCGCTCCGGCAGCCCCAGGAGCCGCAGATGCTCGGCCGGGGCGCTGCGGAGCTGTTCGGCGGTGCCCACGCGTATCTGCCGGGCCAGATCGCACAACTGGCGTGCGGCCAGGACGAGTACCGGCATGACGAGCACACCCGGCTGCCCGAGCAGGCCCACCGCGTCGAGCCCCGCGGCGGTGGCGGGCAGCAGACCCGCGGCGACGGACAGCGCGGCGATCAGCAGCATGCCGAGAACGAACTCCGGCACGGAATGCAGCAGCACGGTCGCCGTGTTGAGCGCCCGGTCCAGCCGGGTGCCCTCCCGCAGCCCCGTGGCGACGCCCAGCAGCGGTGCGAGTACCGCCACCAGAGCCAGGGCGGGGAGCGCCAGCACCACCGAGACGGCCAGCCGCCCGGCGAGCTCGTCGCCGACGGGAACGCCCGTCACCAGTGAACGGCCGGGGTCACCGGCCAGCAGGGAGCCCAGCCAGTCCCAGAACCGCTGCCAGACCGGCTCGTCGAGGCCCAGCTTCGCCCGGAGCGCGGCGGCCTGCTGCGGATTCCCGTGATCCCCTAGGAGGACGTCGGCGGTGTCCCCCGGCACCAGGGAGTCCAGCGCGAAGACGACCAGGAGCGCGAAGAAGCACTGGGCGACCGCCAGCACGCTCCTGCGCACGGCATAGCGGCGCACCGTCAGCCCAGTTCGACGTCGTCGAAGCGTGCCCAGAAGTGGGAGTTGGGGACGGCCGGGCGCAAGCCCCCGACCGACGAGGAGACGCCGTCGTTGGCGTCGGAGAACCCCCACACGAGCATGCCGGACCCCTCGCGGGCGATGCGCTGCGCCCGGTGGAGAAGCCCGAGCCGCTCGTTCTCGTCGCGGGTCGAGCGCGCCCGGTCCATCAGCTCGTCGAACCGGCCGGAACGGAACCCGGTCAGGTTCCGCGCGGCACCGCTGCGCATCCGCTGCTGGAGGAAGTCCGAAACGGGCAGTGTGGACGTGGTGTTGAGGGCGGCGACGCCCTTCTCCTTGATCTCACTGAAGTACGTGGTGGAGGCCCGCGTACGCGGCGTGACGCGCAGGCCGACCTCCTTCAGCTGCCGCGCGATCAGCGTGGACGCCGACTCCCATGCGGCGTCGACCGTGCTGGTCTCCAGCGTGAAGGACAGCCCTTCCGCGCCGGCATCGCGGACCAGCTCCCGGGCCCGCTCCACGTCGCGCTTCCGCTGGGGGAGCTCCGGCGGGTAGCCGCGCAATCCCTTCCCGAACAGGTCGTTGCCCACCGTGCCCCGGTTCGCCAGCGCGACGCGAACGAGAGCTTCCCTGTCGACTCCGAGCAGCACGGCCTCCACCAGCTTCGGATCGTCGAACGGCGCACGTCCGGTCCGCAGCAGCACCTGCTGCGCCGTGGCCTGGCGGGAGGTGAGCACGCGTACCGCGGGGGCCTCTTCGAGGCGGTCGATGAAGGGCCCCGAGATGTCGGCCGCGTAGTGCACCTGGCCGGACAGCAGCGCGTTGACGCGTGCGGACTCCTCGTTCACGGGCACGATCTCCAGCTCGCCGATTCGCCCCCCGCCCGCCCAGTGGCCGTCCCAGCGGCGGAAGCGCGCCACCCCGCCGGGCTTGAACGAGCCGTACCGGAAAGGGCCCGAGCCCACCGGGTGGCGGAAGCCGGTGGTGCCGGCCGGGATGATCTCCGTGCCGGGCCCTGCGAACGCCATGGGGAACTCGAAGTCCGGCCGTTTCAGCACCAGTGTCAGCTCACGGGCGCCGGCGGCGCGGCTGTCGCCGAAGTCGACGGCGGACAGCAGCTGCTGGGACGGCGAACCGGTCTTCGGGTCCGCGACGCGCCGGTAGCTGTAGAGCACGTCCTCCGCCGTCACGGGCTCGCCGTCGTGAAAAGAGGCCCTGCGCAGACGTATGCGCCAGCGCCGGCCGGAGGAGTCGCTCTCCCAGGACTCGGCGAGGCGCTCACGCACCGACATGTCGTCGTCGTAGGTCGCGAGAGTGTCGAACAGTGCTTTCGCGCGGGCCTGGTCGACGAAGTTGGGCGCTACGTGCGGGTCGAGTGTCTCCTGCGAGCCTCCGGCGGTGAACGCGGCACGGAACCGGCCTGAACTCCCGCCGCCCCCTTCGGAGGAGCATCCCCCGAGCAGGCCCGTCGCGGCGGCTGCCGCCGCCCCGGCACCCGCCACGACGCTGCGCCTGCCCGGTCCTCGTCCTCTGACTGCCGGTACAGCGGCACGAGTCGGCATCGTGCATCCTTCCCGGGGTGTCCTCGCCCCAGTCGGTGGACCGGCGACGGGTCAGTCTCCTGACTCCCGGATCGCCGCTCGCCCCGGCCTTCCAGCCCGTACGTCACGAGCCGTGGCCATGCTGGGGTCCGCTCCCCGGTCACAGTGGCGGGACCGTGCCGGAATCGCACCGGCTTCCTGATCCCCGTCGCCCTGCCCCGTCATTGTGGCCCACGGCGGGCACGCCCCCGCCCGCCGGGCACGGCCTCCCCCTCTCAGCTGATCGAGCTGCGGACCCACGGGCCTGTTGCGTCCCCGCCCTCGCAATCCGGAAGTCAGGCCGCATCCGACCGGCACGAGGATGACGAACACCCGGGAACTCTTCCGGCCACAGCGCTGGACGGGTCATGGAGTCGAGGAACCGGCGAGAAGGTCGGTTCCGCAAAGCGCAGCGAGTTCCTTGGCCACCGAGGTCAGAGGGGTGCGGAGGTTGGCCAGTTCGGCACGCATCTCGGCGGATCGTTCCCACTGCCGTTCATGTGCGACGAGGCTGATGTCGGGCGGGCGCAGGACTTCGTGTTCCTGGAGAGCAGGGTGCCAGGTCGCCAGGAAGGGGCGTAGATGCTCGTTGGCGAGGTTCGCGGCAATGCCTGGCAGCGCGATGGGCCCGGCTGTTTCGCTCGCAATGCGGTGCAGCACGTCGCGTGTCGTGGCGAACAGTGAGTGCAGCGAGGTGAGGGCTTCCCGCAGTGAACCCTGGCCCGGCGCGAGCGGCTGGACTCCGACTCGGGTGACCAGTTCGACCTGCAAGTCGAATGCCGCAGCTTGCTCGATGGTGCCCCGGGGTGCGGTGGCTTCCACTGGTCGCAGAGCCGGCGAGGTGGCCGGATGCGCCGTGGTGGATCCTCCGGCGCCGGCGGTGGGCAGCGTCGGTGCGAGTGTGTGCAGCAGCATGCGGCGGAGGTCTTCCTGCCTGGCGGTGTCAGTGTCGTGGCGGCGCACCGCGCGGGCAGCGAGGGGATGGATGGTCCAGGACCGGTTCTCCGTCGGGTCCGGACGCAGGGCGCCGGAACCGAGCAGTGTCTCGACCGCCTCTGCGACGAGGGCGGTCACATCCCATGGGTCGTAGGAGCTGATCGTGGACAGCACGTTCTCCAGCGCTGGTTGCGACATCGGTGCCGGGCTGGCCAGGGCGAACACTCGCAGGACGTCGTCGGTCGGGAGGTGACCGGACAGAGGCCGTGAGAGGAGTACGGCCGAATGTATGCGGGGATCCGAGGAGCCGTTGCCGGTGGGAGTCCGCCACGTTGTCAGGACATCGGTCCCGGGGGCGTGGAGCCTGTTGCGCAGGTGGGTGAAGTCGCTGTGCGCGGCAAGTCCCGCAAGGAGGTCCAGAGCCTGCGGATGACCGTCGACGTCGCGGACGAGGGCGGTCGCGGCAGCGCGGTCCAGATCGTTCTTGGGCGTGTGCTGGGATGCGAGCAGGCGGAACCCGTCGGCATCTCCGAGGGGCGGTAGGTCGATGCACTCTGCGAATGAGGTGTAGTGCTGGGAACGTGTGGTGACCAGTGTCGCGCAGAGCAAGTGCGGTCCGCGGAGAAGGTGCAGCTGTTCGTCGGACAGGCCGTTCGGAATACCGTCCACGACCCATAGGCAGGGGGAGTCTCCCTCCCCCAGAGTGATGGCGAGGTGGCTCAGCAGCCCTGGCAGGGAGGCGGAAGAGGCTTCCGACCCGAGGGCGGAGAGCACGGTGGAGACTTGATCCGTGTAGGTGGCCATGACCTCCGCAGGGCTCGACTCAGCACAGTGCTGCAAGTCGAACCAGAAGATCCCGCCAGGAAAGGCGGAACTGAAGCGGAGCGCGTACTCCTGAGCGAGCAGGGTCTTGCCGATGCCCGGCATACCCCTGAGCTGTGCCGCCCGTCCGGTGCCTGTCTGGGCGACCAGGGGGGCACGGTGGCGGTGAAGCGCGGTGTGGATGCGCCATTGTTCTGAAAGGCGGCCGGTGAAGTGCACCGAACCGGTGCGGGCCGGCGCCGGCAGCCACGGGACGATGGGGGCGTGGGCCCGGTCTCCCATGGGTGTGGTGATCGAGGCGATGTGGGCGGCCGCGCGCTCGGCGAGCCGGTCGACGTTCTCCTGCCCGGTCGGCCAGGGCCAGTATCGGGCATCGCGGAGTTCCACAGGATGGACGTGATCCGCTGAGGGCTCAGGATTGATCACCAGGATGCGGCGGCGTGGGTCACCTTCGTGCTGTCCCGTGAGATAGGCGTACGTCAACTCCCATTGGCAGGCGCGTCGCTGCGGATAGTCCGCCGAGTACAGAGCGAGCAGAACTTTGCACCGAGCCAGCGCCTCCGTGATGGTGGCGGTAATGGACGTGAAGTCGTCGACAGCAGTGTTGTCGACGAACACGCGTAGGCCGGCTGCCTGCAGGGCAGGCACAAGCACACCGATCGTTCGCGCGTCGGAGCTGCTGTAACTGACGAAGATGTCCCACGTAGCCTCTGAGTGGTCCCGTGCTGTCACCAACGGACCCTCCCTGGGCCGTCAAGAGACGGATACTCCATATGCGGTCTCCACCCCGAAAACAGCGGGGGGGGGGGCAGGTCGACCAGAGGTCCGCACGGCATGTGGTTCGTCGTCTGCGGGAAATGGCTCGTCACTGAACCATCATGCGACATGCATGGACTCGTCCGAGCCGGCGGATGTGCGCTACTCGGGCGTGGCAGGCGAGGACGGCTGGTCGGGCACCGTTGCAGACGCCGGCGGTGAGACCCGGGCGGAACGGCGCAGATGCGAGGCCGGATCAGGGATGCCCGCAATCTCTCCCAGGCCGATCAAGTACGGCCGCAACCTTTCCTGCAACGCTCGAAGTTCCTCGCGGAAGACCGAATTCTCGGACCACTCTGATTCGTCCTGGCCGCGGTCGGATTCCTCGAACGCCTTCAGGCGCGGATGCCACTTGGTGAGGAAGGGAGCGAGTTCGAAGTTGAGGATGTGCAGGGCAAGTTCGTAAACGGAGTTCCCGTTGGCCGGCGGAAGCGGAGTCCCCTCGGATTCGAGTGGTTCGCGATAGAGGTCGAACAGCGTCTTGAGAGAGGTGAGGGCTTCACGAAGATTTCCGTGACCGTCTTCAAGTGGGCGCGTGGCGACGCGGGTCGCGGCCTGGAAGAACATCCGCTGTGCTGCGTGGCGCATATCGGTCTTGGTCTTGAACGACATTTCGCTGCCCAACACGACCAGACGGACCTCGGTCAGTTGAGCGGACCTGCGGTACAGCTCACCTCCGAGGACCACTGCGACGCCGATGAGGCAGCCCACCGCGACGGACAGCGGTTGACCACCCGTCTGACTGATCGAGTACGCCGCGATGCCGATGACTCCGCCCACGATTCCGGCAAGCAATGCGCGCATCACCATCTGCAGGACCTGTGCAACGCCCTGCCTTCGCCTACGCTCCAAGACGATGCTCCCTCAGATGACTCAGGTCGTAAGGAATCAACAGCCCCCGCTCGGACTCGCGTCGGAACTGGTCATGCTCACATAGGAGTTGAGCTCTGTCAGTACCCGGCTACCCGGCATGGCGCGACCGGTCGCCTACCGGCGTGGACGGGTGATGAGCCAGGTGCCACCCACGACCAAGAGGGCGAAGATCACGTGGCCCACGCCCCAGGCAGCGATGAGCGCCAGCCGGTCGTACAGGGAGTAGGAGCCGGTGAGTGTGACTTGGAGGCTGCCGACGGCGAACGCGATGGCGGAGGTGAAGACCGCGACGAGCTCGACCGCGCGCACGTGGTTGGCGCGGGCAGCCTCCTGGCCTTCGCGCCGCGCCTTCTCCTGCTCCTCACCCCGGCGCCGCAACTCTCCTTCGAGTTGCTCCCAGCGTCGCCTGTGCCGCTCTTCCTGCCCGGCCAGCTGCTGTGCGTGTTCGGCGTCGAGCTCGGCTCGTAGGCGACCTTCGAGGATGGCGTCGCGTTTGGCCAAGTACTGCTCCTGAAGGAGCTTGTGGCTCCCGCGGCTCCCCAGGGCAGGCAGATGCCGGAGGGCCGTATTTATGCTGTCCAGAGCAGCGTCATGGTCGCGCACCATGTGTTGTCCGGAGGCCAGCCGGAAGTGGAAGATGTGGTCGAGAGGGTGGTCCCGCACTGCTTCGGCGGCCCTCTCGCGCAGCAGTTGCCCGTGGCCATCGAACGGGACGGCGGCCTGGATCCCGTTGAGACAGATGTCCACGACGTGGCGGGTGCGTTCGGAGGAGGACCAGGCCTGGTCGAGGAGACCGATCGCGTGTTCCGTGGTCAGAACCCTGCTGCCGAACGCGGCGAAGGAACGCAGAGCTGTGAAAAGGGGCGCCTGACGATGCACACCGGCCGCGAGAGCCAGCAGCGAGGCGTCCAGGAACTGATGGAGTTCGTCGAACCAGAAGTTCGACCGCAGCTTGCCCGCGTGGTAGAGGGTCGCGAAGTAGGCCGTCTCGCCTGCCGAGGAGTCGTGCTCGACGATTTCCTCGACCGCCCGGGAGAGTTCCAGGCTGGATTCGACGCTGTCCTTCGTGATGAACGCGTACCCCAGACTCCACTTCTCCAATACTTCGGTGTGGTGGTCGCGGATCACGTGGCCGACCAGCCACGTGGAACAGGCCGCGGCAGTTTGGATGGTCGGCCGGTCGAGGAAGCGCAGCCGCCAGTAGCGGTCGGCGCAGATCAGGTGCGGGTCCGTGGCGAAGTCCGCTGATGTCACGGTGAACGGAGGCTCCTGGCCACCCTCGAACAGCGTGGTCGCAACCTCCTCGCAGACTCGGTCGAGCTCCCTCGAGTCGGAAGCCGATACCTGTTCCAGCCGTCCGATGTGCGCCGCGGACTCCACTAAAACCCCTCCGCCATCTGCCTGTTGCTCCCCACCAATGTGCCTACCACGACAGGCCCGGCCACGTAGCCATATCCTTTGATCATGCAGGTGGATGTTGTCACGGCGGTGCACGCTCCTTACGCCGTCTTCCTGCCCTTCGCCTGGCGATCACTTCGCCGCCAGAGCCACACGGAGTGGACCTGGCTGGTGCAGATCGACGGCCCGGCCCACGAGGTGCTGGACGCCTTGCGCGAGTGCGGCGCAGCAGAAGACCCGCGGGTCCGCATCGCGGAGAACGGCACCAGCGAAGGCCCCGCCACGACCCGGAACATCGCCGTCGGCCGGGCCACCGCGAACCTCGTGCAGAACCTCGACGCAGACGACGAACTCGAACCCGAGGCCCTCCTCGCCCTGGCCGACCTCCTCGCCACTCACCCAGGCGCCGGCTTCGCAGTCGGTCATGCGCGAGATCTCATGCCGGACGGACGCCTGCACGACCATGCTCTGCCCGTGTCGGCCGGTGTACTGCCCCGTGGCCTGCTACTCGATCAGTGGAACGCAGACACAAGGGTGCCCCGACTCCCCGTGCACCCCGCAGGAGTGATGTGGCGACGCTCCCTCCTCCTCGCACTCGGCGGCTGGTCCGCGCTCCGCAGCATGGAGGACACCGGCCTCCTCATGGCCGCATCCGCATCAGCTGACGGCGTCCTCATAGAAATGCCGACACTGCGCTACCGGAGACACCGGGCTCAGCGTTCGAAGCAAAGCTCGAACTTCACCGGGGGGGGGGTGCAGGTTGCACTGGTCCGAGAGCGCGCCGCGTTGCTGCTCACCCTCCCGCGGTGGGCGGAACCGCAGACCACTGACGCAACTCCGCCAGCTCCCGGCTCGGCCGGGGACACGCAGTGACATGCTCCCGGGCAGTCCTCGCAGCGCCCAGGTGTATTGCCTCGTGTTTGCCCTGTGAGGTTGGGGATGCGGCTGGCGGGTGGTGGTGGTTCGCCTCCTGGGAGCCGCGCCGGGGCGAGCATCCACACTGCGCGGGCTCGGCACTCCTCGATCACCATCACGGCGGACACGTACACGAGCCTGCTCCCGATGCCGACCTCGCGATAGCCGAGGCGGATGCCCGATAGCTTCTGCGTGCACACGCAACCCATGAAAACGAAGAGCCGGAAGCCGAGCCCGGGCTTGATAAGACCGGGGTGTCCGGCGCGACGCCTGTGCCGGACGGTGCCGTGGAATCCGGGGAAACACCCGAGCCTGGCGCCTTGTCCGCTCACGCACCGCTCACGCAAACGGCCCCGGACGTGGGGTCCGAGGCCGAGCAGAGCGCGCTTCCCTGGGCTCGAAATCCCAGAGAAGCGGCTCGATGCGCTGGTGCCCCCGGCAGGATTCGAACCTGCGACACCCGCTTTAGGAGAGCGGTGCTCTATCCCCTGAGCTACGGAGGCGGGGCTTGGTGAAATCCTTGGTGAAAACCCCAGAGGGGAACGCATCGGGCCACACAAGCGCCAGGGTCGCCCACAAGGGACGCCCCTGGACAGGTTAGCTGATGGCTCGGTGTGGTGACGCCCAGGCTGTCTCAGCGAATGCGGAGAGCACTCAGCTCGGGCATGGGAGCTCTCGGGGTGCTCTGCGTATCGGGCAGCGGAGGTGGCGTTCTGCCCGAGCATGGAGCCCAGAACGACGAGACTCTGGGCTTCAGCGCCGTACGCGATGAGTCGTCCGTTCCCTTCCAGAGCGATCGGTCGAACTGTGAGAACGCCGATTCGGGGTCTTCTCGTCCCCGTAGAGGGACTTGATGGACCGAGGTGCCGGCAGGGATCTGCTGGAGGTGCTCAGCACGGTGGAAGCCCTGTTCAAAGTCGCTCTGTCCAGCCGTTCGTTCGCCCGCTGTCGTGGTATCGGCAACAGGTTCCCTGTGGAAGTGGATGCCATGGACGCATGGCACGCCCACGAGGTGGTACCAGCGGAAGGTGAGGGTGCCGCGGCGCTCGAACTTCCGTACCGGCAGGGGAGCGAGGGTGCTCGTCCCGTCGTCCAGGTGCGCTCCTGAACGCGTCCCTCGGCGGCCACAGTTCATGGCGGCAGTGATCGAACTCCAGGATGCGCAGAGAGTGCGCCTCGACGCCTGTGCTGCTGGTTGACCAGGAGTCGGCCCCGCCGAGCGACAACGTCACGAGGCATCCCGCGTAGGGCTCCGTCGTAGAGCAAACCCAAGCATCCGTCGGTGGCCGCCAATTCGTGCCGGGGCGTGGCGGCACGCAGCCTTTCGTGAAACACGCCTGTCGCGGGCACCGTCACGATCCGGGCGGCGCAAGGCCGAGGGGCGCCCGTCAATCTGAGCTCACGGGCGTCGGTTGTGACGTACGTCACGGAGTCGTGCTTCGCGCGGACGGAACTCCTCACTCTCGCTGCCCGACTACCTGCTGGCACCGCACGCGCAGGGACCGACGGGAGCCCGGAGAGGAACACCATGGCGAGCACCGCGGCGACCACGCCGGAGTTGGAGGAACCACCCTCCGGCGCACCGGCAACCGAAGCAACGGACACCCGGGCGGGGATACGGGCGCTGCTGCTGCGCCTCCACTTCTACGCGGGGGTCTTCATCGCTCCGTTCCTGCTCGTCGCCGCTGTGACGGGGCTCTTCTACACGGCCATGCCTCAAGTGGAGAGGAGCGTGTATCAGCACGAGCTGAAGGTGACCCCCCGAGGGGAGCCCGACTCGCTGGCGGTGCAGGTGGCAGCGGCGAAGAAGGCCGTGCCGGACGGTTCGCTGGTCTCGGTGACCACGGGGCCGGGCCGTGAGGACAGTACGAGGGTCGTCTTCGAGGAGTCCGGACTCAAGGAGGGGTACACCCGGACCGCCTTCATCGACCCCTATGACCATTCGGTGCTCGGCACGCTGGAGACCTTCGGACAGTGGTTGCCGGTGCGAGCGTGGTTCGACGACCTGCACCGCAACCTTCACCTGGGGGACTTCGGCCGCAACTACAGCGAGATCGCGGCGAGCTGGCTGTGGGTGGAGGCCGGCGGCGGACTGGTGCTCTGGGTGGGGCTTCGCCGCACGCGCCGGAGGCTGCGCCGCACGGTGCTGCCGGAGCAGTCCGCACCTGCCGGACGCCGCCGGGTGAGGTCCTGGCACGGCGCGGTCGGAGTGTGGGCGGCGGCCGGTCTGCTGGGCCTGTCGGCGACCGGCCTGACCTGGTCCGCGTACGCGGGGGCCAACATCACGCAGCTGCGGGAGCAGTTGAACAGCCCCACGCCGACGGTCGCGGCCACCGTTCCGCACGATGACGGCTCCGGCCAGTCGGGCGGCCGCGACATCGGCTTCGACGGCGCCGTCCGCGAGGCACGGGAAGCAGGTCTCGGAGGCGTCTTGGACATCACGCCCCCCGCCGACAGTGGCAGTGGATACGTCGTGAAGGAGAACACCCGCTCCTGGCCCGAACGTCAGGACTCGGTCGCGGTGGCGCCGGACTCGGGAGAGATCACCGCGACGCTCCGCTTCGACGACTACCCCCTGCTGGCGAAGCTGTCCCGCTGGGGTGTGGACGCGCACATGGGTCTGCTGTTCGGCCTGGTGAACCAGATCGTGCTGGCTCTGCTGGCCCTCGCGCTCATCGCGATGATCTTCTGGGGCTACCGGATGTGGTGGCTGCGCCGGCCCACTCGCGGGGCTGCCACCACGGGACGGCTGACACGACTCGGACGTGCTCCGGCCCGAGGAGCGTGGCGCCGCATCCCGGGACGGGTTCTGGCCCCGGCCGCTGTCGCGACGGCGCTCGTCGCGTACTGGCTACCGTGGTTCGGTATTCCGCTGGTGCTGTTCCTGGTCGTGGATCTGCTGATGGGCAGGGTGCGTGGACGCCGGGAGTCGCAGGAGGTGGGCGTGTGATCTCCGCACCGGGTCTGCGCTGGATACTCACCGCCGCACTGGTGGCGCTCACCTTCCATGCGCTGTGGCGTGCTGTCCGCACGTCGGGGGCAGCGGAAAGGGTTTCGCATCTGCTGCATGCCGCCATGGCGGCGGCCATGGCGGCCATGTGCTGGCCGCAGGGCATGGAGATGCCTGCGGTGCCGCAGGTGATCTTCTTCGTGGCGGCCGCGCTGTGGTTTCCCGCGGCGGCAGCCGCGGGTGGGCAGGAGAGCGGCGGCCGGTCCCGGTCGCAGCGGATTCTCGCCACCCTGCCTCACACCGCTGTCATGGCCGGGATGGCGTGGATGCTCCACGCCATGGGCCAGTCGATGGATGGCGCCGAACAGGCCTCCGCCGACATGGACCACGGCGCCGCGGGCGGCCACCACAGCGCGGCCCCGGCCGACTTGGCGTCCATGTCGCTGCACGGCGCCACTCAGCAGACCGTCTCCGGGATCCTGGCGACCGTCTTCCTGGCCCTGTCCCTGTGGTGGCTGGTCCGAGGGCTCGACGGCGCACGCAAACCGGTGCCGGTTTCCGCCGAGCCCGCACGGGCCCGTGCGGTGGAGCACGTACCTGGGGATCTTCTGTGCCACGGGGTGATGGCGCTGGTGATGGCCGTCATGTTCGTCCTCGTCGCATAGGGGCAGGGGGACGGGACGCGGGTCCTGCCGGCGGCGTCCCGTCCTCGTGAAGGCGCTCGCAGATTCTGTCCGGAAGTGAGCGGTTTTCGGCCTCCCGTGTTCGGCCCGCTGACCAGGTGCGACGATGGGCGCACCATGCATGCGGGACGGGTCCTCAGAGCGCTGCGAGCCGGGGTGTTCGCGGCCGTCTGCGTGATGCTCGCAGCACTGGGACACGCGATGACATCGGGACAGGCAGTGCCCGGCTGGATGATCGCCGTCGGCTGGACCGGTACCGCCGGCTTCGCGTGGTTCCTGAGCGGCAAGGAGCGCGGAGCCTTGCTGGTAGGTGCTCTGACCGTGTGCACGCAGGTCTTCCTGCACACGGCTTTCTCGCTGGGCCAGGCCATGATGCCGCCGGCGGCCGCTCCGTCCGGGCACGCCCACGGAGCTGCGCACCCGGCTGGTCATGCCGCGTCCCACGGGATGGGTGGATCGATGTCCGGTCACACCCACCACACGCACATGGACGTGCATCACGGCATGGCAGGGCATGCATCGACCGGAGCGGCCGGAGCCGGCGCGGACGCGCCTACCGCCCTTCACGGTGGGCACAGCGACTCCGCGGGGATGCTCGCCGTCCACGTCTTCGTGGCACTGCTCAGCGCGTGGTGGATGTGGGGCGGTGAGCGGGCCGTCTTCCAGCTGCTGCGCGCGGCGTCCGCCCGCCTCTTCGCACCGCTCGCCTTCGACCTCGCCCCCTCCCTGCCGGCCCCGATCCCCGTACTGCGGGCGGAGCCGTGGGGACAGCGGGGCGCACCGCTGCGACTGTTCCTGAGCCATGTCATCTGGCTGAGAGGTCCGCCGGCCGGTCCGGCTGTCTGACGACAGCACGGCCGTAAGCCCCGGTCGGCGCCGCATTTCGGCGCGACCACCGGGATCGTTCACCGGCTCGCCCGTCAAGCGGCAGCCGGATCGCCTGAAGGACTTCAGATGATGACCCCTGCGCATACGCGGGCGCCCAAGAAACGCGGCGCCCCGCCAGGCACAACACAGAAACAGCACTGTTCAGCAAGCCGGTCGGTCCGAACTGCCCGTGGTTGGCCCGGGGTTGCAGGAGCCTCCTCCGGACGGGGCCGCTCGGGGATCCTGCCTCCCGGACTCGGCGCTCCCCGCGACCTCGTCGTCGACGGCCCGTTGCAGACGCAGCGCTCCGGCCTCCCATGCACGGCAGTCGGCGCATCCCGCGAGGTGCTCCTGCAGCGCCTGCTCGGTGACGCCGGGAGGCAGGGCCTCCCCGTCGAGCCGGGCGGACAGCGCGGTGCGGGCGCGGGAGCAGAGCATGCGCCCATCCTCTCCGATTCACATCAGTGGAGGAGAGGCGAGCCGCGCGATGACTGACGACACAGAAGCGACGGCTTGGGCGCTGGCCGCCCGCGCCGGAGACGAGGAGGCCGCGCAGCAGTTCGTCCGGGCAACGCAGCTCGATGTGCGCCGGTTCGTGACGCACCTCAGCGGCGACGCCCAAGCGACGGACGACCTGGTGCAGGAGACCTATCTGCGGGCACTGCGGAGCCTGCCGGCGTTCGAGGGCAGGTCCTCGGCCCGTACATGGCTGCTCACCATCGCGCGGCGAGCTGTTGCCGACCGTATCCGCGCAACCTCCTGCCGTCCTCGGCTCGCGGGTACGGACGACTGGGAGGCGGCGCTGGAGAAGGCGCAGCCGCGCGGTCTGCCCGGGTTCGAGGAGGGGATAGCGCTGAGCGAACTGCTGGCCGTGATCGACGGCCAGCGGCGCGAGGCGTTCGTCCTCACGCAGCTCCTGGGGCTCTCCTATGCCCAGGCGGCAGCGGTGATCGGCTGTCCGTTGGGGACGGTGCGTTCCCGGGTCGCCCGGGCGCGCGAGAGCCTGATCTCCCTGCTGGCGGAGGCAGAGCAGGACCGCCCCGCTGGAGAGGGCACCGTCACCGCCCGGGCCGGAGAGAGCGCGGAACCGGGTGACCGCCCGGTCGCCCTGGCAGGTTCGGCGGCGTGACAGGAAGCGGCGGTCCTTGAACGTGCTGGTGCGCGATCAGGGGCCGCCGTCTCTGTCCTCGCCGCCCTACCCGAGGGTCAGCGCAGTTCTCCGGGGCGGACGGCGACGGCCTGCACAGTGATGGGCCGCAGGTCTTCGAAGTGGAGGGTGAAGCGGAGGCGTTCGCCTGGGGAGACCTTCGGCGCTGGTGTGACCATGACGTTCAGCGCGTAGGGCGACATCCGCAGCGTGCTGTGCGGGAGCACGAAGATGTACGGCACCATCACCATCGTCCGGGCGCCGCCGCTCGTGGTGACGTTCCGGCTCAGCATGGTGCGGTTTCCCTGCGCGACGGTGACGCGTGTCAGTTGTTCGCTCACATCACCGGTGTTGCGGATGGTGAAGAAGGCGGATGTGGCGCCTTCCCGAAGCGGTGTGAAGATGCGGCCCTCCGAGATCTCCAGCCCGCGCGGCTTACCGGCGTGCCCAGCGGCCGTCCACGCGGTCAGCGCGCCCAGAACCGCGACGCACGTCACGATGGGAATGATGGCGGCCCGTAGCGAGTCCACGAGGGCCCGGGCGGTTCCGGTACTGGCAGGCATGTTCACTCCGTCTCCTGGAAGCCGGTATTGAGCCGGGACGGCTGGTGGGCCCGGCCTCCGGTTGCGGGGCTCCAGGTCCGGAGCCGGAGGCTGTTGCAGACGACGAGGAGTGAACTCGCGGACATGGCGGCCGCGGCGAACATCGGGTTGAGCAAGCCGACCGCGGCCAACGGCACGGTGACGAGGTTGTAGCCGAAGGCCCACAGCAGGTTGATGCGAATGGTGCCGAGGGTCTGCCGCGCCAAGTGCACCGCGTCGGGCAGCGTTTGGATGTCCTCGCGGGTGAGGGTGATGTCGGCGGCGCCGATGGCGGCGTCGGCGCCGCTGCTCATGGCGATGCCGAGGTCTGCCTCGGCGAGGGCCGCGGCGTCGTTGACGCCGTCCCCGACCACCGCGACCTGCCTGCCCTCCTCCTTCAGCCGCTTCACGAGCGCGGCCTTGTCCTCCGGTCGGACCGCCGCGTGGACGTCCGTGATGCCCAGCTGACCGGCGACAGCACGTGCGGTGGCCTCCGAGTCCCCGGTCGCCATGACGGGATCGAGCCCGAGACGGCGCAGACGGTCCACGGCGCGGTAGGTGTCGCTGCGCAGCGCGTCTCCGAGGCTGATGACGCTGTCGGGGATGCCGTCGACCGTGACGAGCACCGCGCTGCGGCCTTCCTTCCCGGCTGTCCGTACGGCGTCCCGGAGCGTCCCGGGAAGGCTCTCTTCGTCGACGGGCCGGCCGACTTCCACGAGCCGTCCCTCGACGTTCGCCTGAACGGCCTGGCCCGGGACCTCGGTGAAGTCGGTGGCGCGGGCCAGTGGTTGCGCCTCCAGGCCCACCGCGTGGGCAGTGATCGCTGCGGCCAGTGGGTGAGTCGAGGCTCGTTCGACCGAGGCCGCCAGACGCACGGATGTGACCGCGTCCCCGCCGTCGGCCGTGGTGATGCCGAGGACGCTCATGCGTCCGGTGGTCAGCGTGCCCGTCTTGTCCAGTACCACGGTGTCCACCCGGCGGAGAGACTCCAGCGCCCGCGGTCCGCTGACGAGGATGCCCAGCTGCGCCCCCCGGCCCGTGGCCGCCAGCAGGGCTGTGGGCGTGGCCAGTCCCAGGGCGCACGGGCAGGCCACGACGAGGACGGCGACCGCCGCGGTGACGGCGGACTGTGCTGCCGCGCCGGCGCCGAGCCAGAAGCCGAGAACGGTCACGGAGACGGTGAGCACTGCGGGGACGAAGACGGCTGCGACGGAGTCGGCCAGGCGCTGCACCTTCGTCTTACCGGTCTGCGCCTCCTCCACCAGACGTGTGATGCGGGCGAGTTGCGTCTCCGCTCCGACGACGCTCGCCCGTACCTGAAGCAGTCCACCGGAGTTGAGGGCGCCGCCGACGACGCGGGTTCCGGGCCCTGCCTCGACAGGCCGGCTCTCGCCGGTGATCAGGGAGAGGTCCAGCGCCGAATTGCCTTCGACGACGGTGCCGTCGGTGGCGACGCGTTCGCCGGGTCTGACCAGGAAGTGGTCGCCGACCTGCAGGTCACCGATGGGGATGCGGCGTTCGTTGCCGTTCACGCTTACGAGGGCGTCCTTGGCGGCGAGTTCCGCGAGCGAACTCAGGGCGGACCCGGTACGGTGCCGCGCCCGGCTCTCCAGCATGCGGCCGGTGAGGACGAACAGCGGTACCGCGACTGCCGCTTCGAGATAGATGTGTGCCGTCCCGCCGGACTCGGGCAGCAGGGAGAACGGCATCGTCATGCCCGGCACGCCCGCCCCGCCGCCGAAGAGGGCGTAGCACGACCAGGAGAAGGAGGCGGCGACCCCGAGGGAGACGAGCGTGTCCATCGTGGCCTCGCCGTGCCGCAACCCGCGCAGGGCCCGCTGATGGAAGGGCCAGGCGCTCCACGCCGCCACCGGTGCCGCCAAGGTGAGGCACAGCCACTGCCAGTTGCGGAACTGCCAGGCCGGAACCATCGACAGCACCAGCACGGGCGCGGACAGCAGCAGCGTGACCATCAGCCGGTCCCAGGCCGGATCCCTCGTCCCCTCACGAGGAGTGGGAGAGTCCGGGCCGCCGGCTGGGGGCGCGACGTGGGCGTTCGATGGTGAAGCCGGTTCCGGGAGACTCGCGGTGAACCCTGCCCTCTCGACCGTCGCGACCAGTTTTTCGAGGGGGAGGGAAACCGGATGGTCGATCCGCGCGCGGCCGGTGGCGAGGTTGACCGTCGCGGAGACTCCTTCGAGCCGGTTGAGCTTCTTCTCGACCCGGCCCACGCACGCCGCACACGTCATCCCGCCGACCATCAGCACACTGCTTGCGGGAAGGGACGCGTGCGAGGCGGTGTCCTGAAGGGCCCGGGAGGGCTCCTGTGGTGAAGCCGCGCCGGCCCTGCTGTCCGTCACCGTCCTGCCTCCCGAGGGGAGGGAGGATTCAGGCCGTGTGTGTCGTGCCCCTCTCCTTTCCCGCCTGGCTTCGAACTGCCGCTGTCGCCGTGGATGGGCCGCATCCCCGGTGCCACCGGCCCTGCGAAGGTTCCGGCTGCATAGGAGACGGCGAACAGCGTCGCCAGCAGCAGGACGAACCCGGCCACGGACGGTGCGGGCAGCCACCGACGGAAGGCGGAGCCGGACGCCTCCCGGGTTCCGTCAGGGACGGGGTCGGTCATGGGTTCTCCACTGTTCGGTACAAACCTCGCGCGCGCCGCAGTACCGGAGCCCCGGCGTGTCCGGCACGAGCCCTATGTGTTCCTGCAGCTTGTCGGGCGCGAGGAACGGCTGGTTCCCGGCGGCCTGTGTGGCATGGATCACTCCATGAGGCTGACGAGAGTGACGTGCCGGTCCGAGCACCGCGGCCGCGCATGGCCCGTGCGGGGGTCGTCGGGTCAGTCCCGAGCGGCCCGTACCTCGGTGTTCTGGCCCACGTGCAGCAGCCAGGTGCCGTCGCTCTGCTTCGTCAGGACGTACAGGGGTGCGCCTTCCGAGTCGCCCTCTGCCGAGTGGTAGATCTGCCGGACCTTGACGGCAGCCACGTCGGGCCGCAGGAACTTGGTGTGCACTGCCTCGTAGGTGACCTCGCCGTCCCAGGTCGCGCCGGGCAGCACGGCGCGGGTGAACTCGGCGATCTTGTCGAAGCCGATGAGGACTTTGCCGTGGGCGGTCGTCCAGACGGCGTCGGGGTGGAAGAGGGCGAGGAACCCCTCGGCGTCCTTGGCGCGCTGCGTGCGCTCGACGGTGGCCACGATCTCTTCGATGGCGCTGATGTCCGCGGTCTCGGTGCTCATGCGTGCAGCGTCGTACTTGAAGCGTAGTTGAAGTCAAGGGTCGTGGTGACGGTGACGGCTGAGAGGTGTGGGATCAGCCATGACGTCCGTTGCGGCGGACGGTGCCGGGCGCTACGCGTCCCGAGACCGCACCGCCCGCCGCACGGGGCGCAGTGAAACCCGGGCTACATCTCCGTCCAGGTGAAGGCGACGTCGTCGCCCGCGGAGAGCTTGTGCTGGCAGCCGCCGACGGAGGTGGCCTGGCCGTTGACGGAGATGCTCCAGTAGGCGTCGGCGGTCTGGGCGTCACCGTCGACGGTGGTCACGAAGTAGTCCTCGAAGGAGGCGTACCAGGTGCCGTCCCACGAGAAGTCCTCGGCCTTCGCGGCGTCGTCCAGGGCGGCGGTGGGTGTGGCGCCCGGTGAGGAGTTGGCGCCGTTGTTGGTGCCGTCGCACTTGTGGCTGCCGCCGGTCGCGGCGGTGACGGTGTGCCCGGTCGTCCGGAGGTCTCCGTCGTAGACGGAGCCGTCCGGGCCGGTGACGGTGAGGTGCACCGATATCGGAGCGGCGGCTTCCGGAGTACGGGCCTGGGCTGCCGTCGGGGCCCACATGGTGAGGGCGAGACCCAGGACCGAGGCGGTCACCGGAAGCCCGAGGAATCTTCGTCGCATCAGGAACTCCTTGCTGTGGGGCGCGCCGTGAGGGCGCGGGGATGGGCCGGAACGGGTCGGTTCAGGAGGTACGCCGGCGGCGGCGCTCGAGGACGAGGGCCGTGCCGCCGATGAGGAGTGCCGTCGAGACGCCGGCGGCGGGCAGCACGGTGGCACCGCTGGATGCCAGGCTTCCGCCCGGGCCGCCGGCGGATGCTCCGGCCGAGGCAGCGCTCGAACCGCCGCCGTCCGCGCCCGGGTTCGCCGAGCCGCCCGAGTCGGAGTCGCCGCTGCCGCCGCTGTCCCCGGCGGTGGAGCCGCCGTCGCCGGAACCTCCGTCGGTGCCCTCGCCGGAACCTCCGCCGCTGGCGCCTCCGGTCGACGAACCTCCGTCGCTGCCACCGGAGTTGCCGTCGCCGGGTGCGCAGACGATGTCGCTCAGGCCCGGCTCGGCGTCCGCGCCGTCGACCTCGATCAGGGACTTGCCGGCGAGCGCCGGGATGACCTGGGCGGTGGCGCGCAGTGCGGAGCCGTCCGCGACGGGCTTCATGTAGCCGACGGCTCCGCGGTCCGCGGCCTTCGCGTCGCAGCCGAGCTGCATCGTCTTCAGCCACGCGACTCCGTGTGCCGCCGCCTGCCGGCGTTCTCCGGCCTTCAGCGCCTGCACCGCGAGCGCGGTGGTGTTGGAGTTGGCCGCCGACTCCGGCTCGCCGTAGGCGAATCCGCCGTTCTTGTTCTGGCGCTTCTCCAGCCAGTCCAGTGCGGGCGCGGCGTCGTCCTTGCGCTCCGCGGCGAGCAGTGCCTGGACGGCCAGGCCCGTGCTGTCCACGTCGGAGGTGCACTTGGCCGGGTCGCTCTTGAACGTCAGAGGGTAACCGCCGTCCTCGCAGCGGGACTTGGCGAGGAAGTCCGCGGCCTTCTCCGGAAGCGAGTCGGCGCGGTCGAGAGCCAGCACGGCGAGGGACTGGGTGAACTGGTTGGACATGTCGCCGGAGGCGGTGTCGTCGGTGAAGCGGCCGCTGTCCTGCATGCGGTCCTTCAGCGTGGCGACGAGGTCGATGTCGCCGAAGGCGGTCGCGTCCCGGTGCTCGACCCCGGCGACGAGGGCGAGCTTGGCCGCCGCTCCCGCGCTGACGTCCCCCTTCACGCCGCGGGTGATGTACTCCTCGGCGTGCTCGGCGAGCCAGTCGGTGGCCTTGTTCGCGGTGTCGCCTCCGGTGCCGCTGGCGGCGAGCCCGATGACGATGTCTGCGGTCAGACCATGGTCGCCGGAGGCGTTGGCTCCCTTGGACAGCTTGGAGGCGGCCCAGGCGGCGGCGGCCTGCGGCGGAGAGGTGTCGCCGGGCGGATCGGCGTAGGCCGGGGTGGCCGAGACGGCGGTGAACGCCAGGGCGGACAGCGCCGCGGCTCTCCCCAGTGAGGCGCGATTCATGACGTGAACTCCTTTACGGAAGGACCGCGTTGCCGGGCGGACTTCTCGGTGGCGGGAACGCGTTCGGAGGACTTGCGGGTGAAGGTGACGGGCGCTTCGAAGGCGGCGCGTCTGTTGGCACGGCGCAGCGTGGCCAGGACAGCTCGTCCGGTGAGGACGATGGCGATGAGATTGGTGACGGCGCGGCCGGTGTCCCAGCCGAAGGTGGAACTGGCCAGGGTGAAGATGAGGAAGGTGTGCAGGTTCTCCGGCACGGAGGCGTCGGGGTCGAAGGACAGCTGGGTGTCCGGGCCGGCCGTGAAGGGCCAGAACCACATGTTCATGATGAAGCCGAACGCGTAGGCGGCGACGACTCCGTAGGCGGCGAGCATCGCGATCTCCCACCGCCCCGTGACCCTCCGGGGAAGCAGTCCGGCGCCCAGTCCGATCCAGGCGGAGCAGACCATCTGGAACGGCAGCCACGGCCCGACCCCGGCGGTCAGCAGCGCGGAGGCGAACAGCGAGGTCGCGCCGAGCGCGAAGCCGAACCCCGGGCCGAAGACCCGTCCCGCCAGGACCAGCAGGAAGAAGACGGTCTCGATGCCTGCGGTGCCGGCGCCCAGCGGCCGGAGTCCGGCGTTGACGGCCGCGAGGACGCCCAGCATCGCCAGGGCCTTGGTGTCGATGCCGCCCGACGACAGCTCGGCCAGGACAACGGCCAGGACCACGGGCATCGCGAGGATGAACAGCAGCGGCGCGTCGGTGGAGTGGGCGCTGGTGTCCGGCTGGGGCGGTGCGAACAGCGGCCAGAAGAACATGGTCAGGCCGGCCAGGCTCGCGAGGGTGAGCACGATCGCCGTGCGGGCGCTGATCCGTACGGCGGAGGTGCGGTGGCCGGGCGGGGCGCTCGCGCGTCTTCGGCGCCGACCAGCCGGCGTGGCCGTCCCGGAGGCGCTCATGCGGAGGCCTCCTGGGGTGCCAGGGCAGCGGCCACCTGATCGACGGTCAGCCACGTCTGAGGGTGGAGGATCTTGCTCACCTGGGGCGCGAACGCCGGGGAGGAGACGACGACGTCCGCCGTCGGACCGTCGGCCACGACCTCTCCCTCGGCCATCACCACGACCCGGTCGGCCGCGCCCGCGGTGAACTCGACGTCGTGGGTGGCGACCACGACGGATCGGCCCTCCGCGGCGAGCGCCCGCACGGACTCGGTGAAGCGGCGCTTGGCGTGGTAGTCGAGGCCCCGCGTCGGTTCGTCGAGCAGCACCACGTCGGGGGCGGAGACGAGTTGGACCGCCAGCACCAGCGCGAGCTTCTGGCCTTCCGAGAGGTCGCGGGGATGGCGGCCGCCGGGGATGCCTGGGGCCAGTCCGTCCAGCAGCCGCCGGCACGCCCCGGGTTCGGCGCCGGCTTCGGCATCCCCTTGCGCGCACTCGGCGTCGACGGTCTCCAGGTAGAGCAGGTCGCTCGCCGTCTGCGGCACCAGCCCGACCAGGGCACGGGCCGCGCGGGCGGAGAGCTTGCCGGGGTCGCTGCCGCCCACGTCGACGGTGCCGGAGCGCCGGGGCCCGGACCCCTGGAGCGTCCACAGCAGCGACGACTTGCCCGAACCGTTGCGGCCCATCAGTGCCACGACCTCGCCCTTGCGCAGTTCCAGATCGACGTCCCGTACCGCGATCAGCGACCCGTACGACACGACGATCCGGTGAGCCGTCAGACCCGCCCCGGAGCCCGCCCCCCGCTGTACCGCCGGGCTCTCCGGCAGCCGTGAGGAGAGGCGTTCCCGCAGCCCGGCGGCCTGGCGGCGCGCATCGCGCACGGACAGCGGCAGCGGACGCCAGCCCGCCAGCCGCCCCAGGTGAACCACCGGCGGCGCCACGTCGCTGTCCACCATCAACTCGGCCGGATCGCCGTCCCGTACGCCTCCGTCAGCGGTGAGACGCACCAGCCGGTCCGCGTACTGCAGGACGCGCTCCACGCGGTGCTCGGCCACCACCACGGTGGTGCCGAGATCGTGGACGAGCCTGACGACGGCGGCGAGCACCTCCTCGGCTGCGGTCGGATCCAGCGCCGAAGTGGGTTCGTCCAGCACCAGCACCTTCGGATGGGTGGTGAGGACGGAGCCGATGGCGACACGCTGCTGCTGACCGCCCGACAGCGTCCGCAGGGCACGGTGCCGCAGCTCGGCGATGCCCAGCAGGTCCAGGGTCTCCTCGACCCGTTTGCGCATCACCTCGGGGCGGAGGCTCAACTGCTCCATTCCGTAAGCCAGTTCCTCCTCCACGGTGTCGGTGACGAAGCCGGCTAGCGGATCCTGCCCGACGACGCCGACGAGGTGGGCGAACTCCTGCGGCGGGAAGTCGCGGGTGTCCTGCCCGGCGACCTCGACGCGGCCGTGGAGATGCCCCCCGGTGAAGCGCGGAACCAGGCCGTTGACGGCGCCGAGCAGCGTGGACTTCCCCACCCCGGTGCGGCCGGTGACCAGGCAGAGTTCACCTTCCGGGATGCGGAGGTCCACCTCCCGCAGGACGGGCTCGTCCGCGCCGCTGTAGGTGAACGTCACCTCGTCGAACGTGATCAAGAGATGCTCTCCTTGCTGGTCTCGCGTCGTGCGCTGTCCTCGGCCGCGGGACGAGTGGGGGTCGGCTCGGCCTGTTCGAGGTCGGCAGCCTGCGGGGGCGTGAGGGCGGGAGGCGGAGTGAGCCAGGCGGGCAGCAGGCCCGCCAGCACGGCGAGCGCGGGCAGCACCCCCAAGGTCGGCCAAGTCATGGGCGACAGCGAGGGATACAGATCCGCGGGATCGACCTTCGTCGTCGCATACATCAGCGCGCCCGCGGTGATACCTGCCGCCACCGTCAGCAGCTCCGCCGTGCGCCAGCGGTCGGGCCGGTAGCGGCTGCGCCGCACCCGCCTGCCGCCCAGCAGCAGCCCCGCCGTTGCCACTGCCAGTCCGGCCAGCAGCGCGGGCGCCCCCAGATACGCGGGCACCGAGGAGTCCATGACGCCGTACAGGCCGACGCACACCCCCAACAGGCCGGTGAGGACGAGGAATCCGGTGACCAGACGCGCCGCGGGTGCCGTACGTCCCGTGCGGCCGTAACCGTGGGAGGCCATCGCCGCCGCCAGCGCGAGCGAACGCGTCAGGGCGTCCTCCAGGACGGGGATGAGGATGCCGCGCAGCGCCCGCATGCCGCGCTGGGCGCCACCGCGCAGCCGCCGGGCCCGCCGGATGCGCTGAACGCTCTCCACCAACTGCGGTGCGACGCTGAGCGCGACGACGACCGAGGTCCCGATCTCGTACAGCGCGCCCGGCAGTGCCTTGAGCATCCGCTTCGGGTTGGCCAGGGCGTTCGCCGCACCGACACAGACCAGCATGGTGGCCAGCCGCAGCCCGTCGTACAGGCCGCTCAGCAGCTGCTCGGCGGCCACCGGCCCGAACAGCCGTATTCCGGCGGTCCATTCGGGCAGCGGGATCTGCGGAAGGGTGAAGAGGACGGTCTCTCCCTGGCCGCCGCCGAAGACGATGCGGAAGACCACGCGCATGACGACGACGAAGGCGCCCAGAAGGAGATACATCCGGAAGGCCAGCGCCCAGGGCGCATCGCCTCGGCGCCTGGTCACCACGTATCCGCAGACGGCGACGGTGAGCAGGAGCAGCAGCGGGTTCGTGGTGCGGCTGGCGGCGGTGGCCATGCCGAGGGACCACAGCCACCACGCTCCCGGGTGCAGTGCGCGCGGTATCCGGAAGCGGGCGGTGAGGTCTGCGGTGACGCGGGACGACGACATGTCTGCTCAGCCGGCCCGTTCCGCCCGGGCCGTGCGGCGTCTGCGCCAGGCCGTGGCGCCGGCCGCCGCCGCGACCAGTACGACGGCGCCGACGGAGGCCACGGTCCCGGTCGGCACGCCGCCGTCCCGGGCGGGGTCCGCGGTGTTCAGGCCGTCGTCGGCCGTGTCCTCTTCGCCGTCGGGCCCGGCCGCGGAAGCGTCCGAACCGGCGGCGGTGTCCTTCGACTTGGACGGCTCGGGGGACTTCTCGTCCTTCTTCTTGTCCTTGGAGCCGTCCTCGGGCTTCTTCTCGTCCTTCTTGTCCTGGGCCTCGCCGGAACCGTCCTTCCCGGCGCCGGCGGACGAGCCGCCCGACGTGCCCGAACCGTTCCCGCCCGAACTCGAGGATCCACCCCCGGAGTCACCTCCGCCGCCCGAGTCCCCGCCCCCGCCGGGCCGCCGCGGAGCGAGACCCGGCGGGGGGCTGGTCGACTGCGACTCGTCCGTGGAGAAGGACCACCCCTCGAAACTTCCCTTCGGCGGAGTCCGGTTCGTCACCCCCGAGTCGCTGTACTTCCAGCTGCCTCCGTCGGACGCGTGCCAGTAGGACCAGTAGGCAGAGGTGGGAGGGGTGTCGATGCAGGGTTCGCTGTCCGCTCCCGGCTTGCCCTCGATGCGGCAGACGAAGGCCTCGCCCCAACGGTTGGTTCCGGTGATCTTGAAGCCGGCGTTCTTGAGGGCCGCCAGGCCGGTGGACTGACTCCCGTGGGCGCAGCGGACGACGGTGCCTCCACCGAGGTCCTGGAAGTCGACGACGACTGTGACGCCGTCGCTGTTCTTGCAGTAGCCCGAACTCCCCTTGGCTGCCCGGACATCGTCAGTCCGGGAGGCGGCGGCGGACGCCGACGGAGTGAGCCCCGGCGACGTGCCGAGGAGGACGGCAGCCGTTGCGGCGAGGGCCGCGGTCTTCGCGGCCCCGGGTCTGACGGGTCTGACGCGGGCCATGAGCGGGAGAGTCCTTCCGGGCAGGCCGCACCAAGGCCCCCTGCCCGGGCTGTCCCGCAAAAAAGCCCCGTACCTGCATTCGTGCGTCGGTGACGAATGCGGCAGGGGCCCCGGAACGGCTCAGGAGGGCTCCACGCTGCAGACCATGACAGTGAGAAGCTGTGCACGCAGCACGCCAGGTGATCCGACTCGCGGCAGAAGATGCTCAGCCGCTCACGGTTGCAGGTCAGTGCCGGAATCCCACCGGCTTTCCCCGAGCGCGTACGCATTGAGTTGTCGGTGTCCGTTCACACACGGACGCAACTGCATCGTACGGGCAGACGAACTGCTCCCGCCAGACGGCGATTTCAGGCCGGGTGGCGGGCGGTCGGCCGATGAGAGGAGGGGAGCCGATGCGGTCAATGCGCCGGCGGACTCCAGTGTCCGACTGCTGTTGTCCCGTCAGCTCGGTCCTTTGCGTCCGACGAGATGGAAGACGCGACTGAGTTGCCGGTAGGGATCTCGTCGGCCGGCTTCGAGTTCGACTGCGGCGGCCGCCGCCAACTTCTCCGAATCGCTCGGGTCCATGCCGGCTCCGCTGAAGTCGAGCCAGTCGGCGAACAGCCATACGCCGTACCAGCGCAGTGGCTCCACGCCGCGGCTCCGTACGAGTCGGGAGAGTTCCTCGACCGTGTCAGCTCGGGTCGGCACCCCCAGCACTCCGACCTCGGCCCGGGCGTCGAAAGATGCCAGAGCGTCGTCCCACCGCTGTTCCAGGGCCGGGCGGACCGCCATCGCCTTGGCGTTGCCGGTCATGATCGAGACGAGGCCACCCTCAGCGGCGCATCGGCACAGCTGGGTGACGATCGGCTCGGGCCGCTCCTGGTACCCGAGCACGCCGTGGCACAACACCGCGGCGAAGCGTCGTTCGTCCACTGCCGCGTCGGCGTGCTCGCCGTCGGCCTCCAGGAGCGTTACCCGTCGCCGGGTCTCACCTGGCATCCGCGCGAGCCGCTGCCGGGCCTTGTCCAGCATCGCGGGCGACGGGTCGAGCAACGTCACGTCGTAACCGGCTCGGGCCAGCGGAAACGACTGATGGCCCGCGCCGCCGCCGACGTCGAGCACAGGTGCCGGGGGCGGCGGCAAGTGCTCCATCAGCTGTTGGTGCATCACGTAGGTGCGCACGCGCCCCTTCACCGAGGCGTAAGCCCCGTCCGCAAACTGGTCGGCCAGACCGGCCCAGGTGTCATCGCCCACTGCGCCACAATACAAGTCAGTAGTTAGTAAGGAGTAACTTAACCGCCATGGCTGCGCGTATGAGTGGACCCGAACGGCGATCCCAGGTGCTGGGGATCGCCGCCGGCGAGTTCGCGGATCACGGACTTCACGGTGCATCGATCGAGGCGATCGCGCGGGAGGCGGGCATCACGCAGGCCTACGTGTTCCGGATGTTCGGGACCAAGAAGGCGCTGTTCCTGGAGCTGGTCGGCGCGGCCTTCGACCGGTTCAGCGACGGCATGGCCCAAGCCGCCGAGGGCACCGGAGGTCTCAGCGCGCTGGAGCTGATGGGAGCTCAGTACTACGAGTCGCTGGCCGATCGCACCAGCCTCTTGCTGCAGCTGCAAGGGTTCGCCGCCTGCGGTGACGGCGAGGTCCGTGATCTGGTGCGGACACGAGTCGCCCACATGTGGGACACCGTTGCCGGTACCGCTGGTCTCGACCCGGTGACGGTGAAGTCGTTCCTTGCCTTCGGCATGCTTCTCAACAATGCGGCTGCCCTCGATGTCGACGAGGTGGATGAGCCGTGGGCCAAGGGCGTAAGCACACGTATCCATGCAGGGCTGTTCGAGCACATCACCGACCGCACGAACCGGTGAAGCAGCGGACCTGTCCAGGCCGGGCGAGGCAGCTGCGCGCGTGAGGTGGGGGCTTCGTACTCGCGGTGGGTCAGGGCCACCATCGGTTCACCGTCGAGCGTCACCTGCCGCGGCACCGGTTTTCCCATCGGGTTCCCCCTGCCCTGCCGTGCACCCCCGGAGCCTTGGACCGGGGGTGCACGAGCCGGCTGTCGAAGACCGGGGCCGGGAGGGACGGCGCCGCCGCGCCTCCCGGCCCGGGTGCGTCAGGAGCCCGGAAGCTCCGCCCTCACCGTCCTTGCGGCTTCGACGAGGCTTTCCAGCGAGGACCGGGTCTCCGGCCAGCCACGGGTCTTGAGCCCGCAGTCGGGGTTGACCCACAGCCGCTCGGCCGGAATCGCCTCAAGTCCCTTGCGCAGCAGCGCTGCTGCCTCGTCCGTGCTGGGGACGCGGGGCGAGTGGATGTCATAGACGCCGGGGCCGGCTTCGCGCGGATAACCGTGCGCCGCCAGCTCGCGCGCCACCTGCATGTGCGACCGGGCCGCCTCCAGGCTGATGACATCGGCGTCGATGTCGTCGATGGCCTGGATGATGTCGCCGAACTCCGCGTAGCACATGTGCGTGTGGATCTGCGTCGCCGGACGCACCCCGCTCGTGCTGAGACGGAAGGACTCCGTCGCCCACTCCAGATACGCCGGGCGGTTCGCCGCACGCAACGGCAGCGTCTCCCGCAGGGCGGGCTCGTCGACCTGGATGACCGAAGTCCCCGCCGCTTCCAGGTCCTGGACCTCGTCGCGCAGCGCGAGTGCCACCTGCCTGGCGGTGTCGCCGAGGGGCTGGTCGTCACGGACGAACGACCAGGCCAGCATGGTGACCGGACCCGTCAGCATCCCCTTGACCGGGCGGTTCGTGAGCGACTGGGCGTACGTCGTCCACGGCACCGTCATCGGCTCGGGACGGGAGATGTCACCCGCCAGGATCGGGGGCCGCACATAGCGGGTGCCGTACGACTGCACCCAGCCCTGCTGCGTGGCGAGGTAGCCGGTCAGCTGCTCGGCGAAGTACTGCACCATGTCGTTGCGTTCGGGCTCGCCGTGCACCAGGACGTCGATCCCGGCGTTCTCCTGGAAGGAGAGCACCTGCCGGATCTCGTCCTTGATCCGCTCCTCGTAGCCCGCGGTGTCGATCTTTCCCTTCCGCAAGTCGGCGCGGGCGGTGCGCAGTTCGGTCGTCTGCGGGAAGGAGCCGATGGTCGTCGTCGGCAGCAGCGGAAGACCCAGGTGCTCGCGCTGTGCCTTCGCCCGCTCGGTGTAGGGCTGGGAGCGGCGCCCGTCGGCGTCGGTGATCGCCCCGGCCCTGGCCCGCACCGCCGGGTCGTGGGTGATGGCCGAGCCGGCGCGGGAGGCCAGGTCGGCCCGGTTGGCGGTCAGCTCCGCGGCGATGGCGTCCGTACCGCCGGCCAGGCCCTTGGCGAGGACCGCCACCTCCTTCGCCTTCTGCCGGGCGAAGGCCAGCCAACGGAGGATCTGCCGGTCGATGTCCCGCTCGGCGCCCGTGTCGATCGGCACATGCAGCAGCGAACAGGAGGCCGCCACATCGACCCGGTCCGCGAGGCCCAGCAGAGTGCCGAGCGTGGAGAGGGACTTCTCGAGGTTGTTGATCCAGATGTTGCGGCCGTTGACGACGCCCGCGACCAGGCGCTTGCCCTTGAGCCCGCCGGCTTTCGCCAGGTCGTCGAGGTTCGCGGCGGCGGCCTCGGTGAAGTCGATCGCGAGACCGTCCACGGGTGCCTTGGCCAGGACGGGCAGGGCCTCGCCCAGGCGGTCGAAGTACGACGCGACGAGCAGCTTCGGGCGGTCGGCCAGGCCGCCGAGGTCCCGGTAGGCGCGGGACGCGGCATTGAGTTCGGCGGCCGTGCGGTCCTCGACGAGGGCCGGCTCATCGACCTGCACCCATTCGGCTCCTGCTGCGCGCAGATCCGCCAGGATCTCCGCGTACACGGGCAGCAGCCGGTCGAGGAGTGTGAGCGGGTCGAAGTCGTCAGCGACACTCGGCGCGGGCTTGGACAGGAGCAGATACGTGACAGGGCCGACCAGGACGGGCCGCGGGGTGTGACCGAGGGCGAGGGCTTCCTTCAGCTCCGCGACCTGCTTGGAGCTGTCGGCGGCGAACTCGGTGTCGGGCCCCAACTCCGGTACGAGGTAGTGGTAGTTGGTGTCGAACCACTTGGTCATCTCCAGCGGCGCGACCTCCTGGGTGCCGCGCGCCATGGCGAAGTAGCCGTCGAGGGCGTCCGCCGCGACGGCGGAGCGGTGGCGCTCGGGGACGGCGCCGACCATGACACTCGTGTCGAGGACGTGGTCGTAGTAGGAGAAGTCCCCGGTCGGGACCTCGTCGATGCCGGAGTCGGCCAGGAGCTTCCAGTTGGAGCGGCGCAGGCCTGCTGCGGTCTCCCGGAGGGAGTCCGCGGTGACGCGTCCTTTCCAGTAGCCCTCGATGGCCTTCTTCAGTTCCCGGTTCGGGCCCTGACGGGGGAAGCCGTACACGGTGGGCCGTGCTGCCGCGGCTGCGGACTTCGCTGTCACGAACTCTCCTTCGCGAACGATTCGGACAAGTCCCCGTGACGGGACGAGCACGCGAAGGAACGACGGCATCGGACGGCAGGGCACACGTTCTCGTGTGCGGCGTTCCGTCTGATGTTGTGGTCGCCGACCCGCCCTCGAGGTCACTGGGACATCCGCACGCGATCGGTCGCGCGCGGGCAGCAGGCAGGTCTTCGGACTCGTGGGCCCGTCCGCGTTCGAAGGCGGACGCCTACTGGCCGTCGCTTCCCGGCCCCCTACAAGACCAGTGCGTATGACGGCGGTCGTTCCCACTCACCGCTGCGGGGCAGTCCCGGATTCCCACCGGGTTCCCTCTTTCGACGTGCCTGCCTGGCGGGCAGGACGAACCAGCTGCACCGTCAGCCTAGCCAGGAGGGCGGAGTACGAAACACCGCAGGGCGAGCGGCCCCTGTTCCGGGGTGCGGTCCGGCTCGGTCGCGGGCCTCGACGGGGTACGGCATGTGCGCAAGGACACACTGCTGCACGGGGAGACGCAGGTGCGGCACACCGTCGCCTTCCACCGCGAGACGGTGCGGGCCCGGCGCATCGGCTCCCGTCCAGGGGCCGGCGGCCTCGTGTCGGCGAGGCCGCCGGCCGGTTCAAGGGGCGGCCCCCGTGCGTGGGGCTCCGGATGCGGCGTGTGCGGTGCGGACCGCTCCGGCGCCGGCGCTGCGGACAGCGCCGGGCCGCAGAGGGGATCAGGCCAGCAGGTGGTTGGTGTGGGAGGCGCGGCGGGCGGCGTCCAGGAGGGCTCGAATCCGGGAGTCGGCCTGGTCGGGGTCGGTTACGGGGGCCGGGAACGGCAGCCGGGCGTCGCGGTGGGCGTTCGGATATTCGAGGCGCAGTGTCAGGCCGTAGCGGTCGAGCGCGACGGGGACGGCGCGGAGTATGCCTCGCTCGGGCTGCGGTCGCACGAGGCGCAGCAGCAGGGGAACGGAGTCACCGTGGCCGTCCAGGAGGTGCATCAGCATGGCGGCTTCGCAGGTGGCCAAGGGGTCGGGGGGTGTCTCTTGCAGCGCGCCCAGTGTCACGTAGGAGCGTCCGCGGAAGTCTTCGAGGACCGCTTGGCCGAATTCCATGCACGTGCTCCGGGCTGCGGCGTCGAACTGGGCTGCCAGGAGTCCGGTCACGGTGACACGGGCGCGCAGTCGGTCGCGCACCGGTGTGGGGGTGATGTCGGTCAGTTCCAGCTTCACGGGAAGGCGCATCTCGTCCATGGGGGACGGGCTCTCCGGGGGTGCGTGAAGGTGGATGTTGCCGACCGCCTCCGACTCGGGGAGGCGGTGCACTTCGGCATGGAATCCGTCGCTCACCACCGTCATCGAATGAGCCGAAGCCAAGATCGATCGAACGCGTTCGGCGGGCGTGGGCTCTGTGGCGCGGGTGCGGAAGGGGCGCATCCAAGTTCTCCAATTGCACGGTCGGAGAGAGCGGCGACCACTCAGACGTGGGCTTACTTAGGTTAGGCTAACCTAACATCATTTCGACGGTGCATCCGTGGTCACGTCAAGGAGGCGGCTCATGGCGCGAGTTCCGAAGGTTCTGGCCGAGTACGCGCAGCGCCGCGGCTTCGCCACGGAGGTGACCGCAGTCGAGCGCCCCTCCCCGTCGCTGCTGCGCATCGCCTTTCACAGCCCTTCGTTGAGGTCCCGGGATGTCTCGCCCTGCGACGTCACCGCTTTCCGCGTGGGCGACAACGACTTCCGCCATTACACGCCCGAGTCCCACGACCGGGAGGCCGGCACAGCCACGGTGCTGGTGCACCACCACGGCCTGGCCGACGCCCCCGGACTCCACCTCATCGAATCGCTCGCGCCGGGCAGCGAGATCGTCTGGTGCGGACTGGAGTCCGCGAGGAGCTTCCGCTGGACTTCGCCCCGCGCAGCGCTCGCCATGGGCGACGCGAGCACGCTGGGACTGATGGCGGCACTCACCGAGCACGCGAACGCGGAGGGCACGCGCCTGCTCGTCGCCGTGGAGGTCGAGCCGCCGGACCGGGACTACGTCCGCACGCTGCTGCCCGACGCGGTCGTCCTGTCCGAAGGCAAGGAACACGGTGCCGCACTCGACGAGTGGCTCGCCGAAGCCGACGAGCGCATCCGCGGCCTCGCACCGCAAACGGCCTACCTGGCCGGGCACGGCGGCTCTGTACAACGGCAACGCCACAGGCTGCGCACACTGGGGCTCGACCGACGTGCCATCCGTACACAGCCGTACTGGGCGACCGGCCGCACCGGACTGTGAGCCGGGGCCGCCCGGAGGGGCAGCCTCGCCGCGTCGCCGTTCGCGGAGTCGGCCCGTCAGCGCACGGCGGCCACGACGGCGTCGCTGGGGGCACCACACCTGCCGTGCCCCGGAGAACCTTCAGCCGTCCTGCTGCCCGCGGAAGGTGCGCAGCAGCCGCTCCGCGGCGAGCGACGCCGTCAACTTGCCCTCCCGCACCTGCTGTTCGAGCTTCGGGGCGAGCTCCCGCACGCCCTGGTCCTCGCGGAGGCCGGACAGGAGCTGCTCGCGGACCATGGACCACACCCAGTCCACCTGCTGGTTCCGCCGCTTGCGCTCCAGCCCGCCGTCCGCGTCGAGGAGTTCGCGGTGGGCGCGGAGCCGTTCCCAGACGGTGTCCAGGCCCGTCCCCTCACGCGCGCTGCACGTCAGTACGGGCGGAGTCCACGCGGCGTCCGGGGACTGCAGCATGCGCAGGGCGCCGGAGAGTTCGCGGGCGGCGGAGCGGGCGTCGCGTTCGTGCGGCCCGTCGGCCTTGTTGACGGCGACGACGTCGGCGAGTTCCAGCACGCCCTTCTTGATGCCCTGCAGCTGGTCCCCGGTGCGGGCGAGGGTGAGCAGAAGGAACGAGTCGACCATGTTGGCCACCGCCGTCTCCGACTGGCCCACGCCGACGGTCTCCACGAGCACCACGTCGTACCCGGCCGCCTCCATCACGACCATCGTCTCGCGCGTCGCCCGAGCCACCCCGCCCAGCGTCCCGGACGTCGGCGAGGGCCGTACGAACGCCGACGGGTCCACGGCCAGCCGTTCCATGCGCGTCTTGTCGCCGAGGATGGAGCCGCCCGTGCGGCTGGACGACGGGTCGACGGCGAGGACGGCGACGCGGTGCCCGAGCCCGGTCAGCATGCTGCCCAGCGCGTCGATGAACGTGGACTTGCCGACGCCGGGCACGCCGCTGATGCCGACCCGTACCGCGTGACCGGAGTGCGGCAGCAGCCCGGTCAGCAGCCGCTGCGCGAGGTCGCGGTGAGCCGCCTTGGTGGACTCCACGAGGGTGATGGCGCGGGCGATGTGCGCGCGGGAGCCGGCGAGGACGCCCTCGGTGTAGCCGTCGATGTCGATCGCGGGTGCTTTCGGTGCCATGGGCCGCACTGGATCACAGCTCGTGGCCGAGCGCGGCGGCCAGGCTCTGGAGCAGGTCGTGCGCGGCGTCCGGGATCACGGTGCCGGGCGGGAAGACGGCCGCGGCGCCCATCTCGTGGAGGGTGTCGACGTCCTGCGGCGGGATCACGCCGCCCACCACGACCATGACGTCCTCCCGGCCGGCTTCGGCCAGTTCCTCCCGCAGCGCCGGCACGAGCGTGAGATGCCCGGCGGCCAGCGAGGAGACGCCGACGATGTGCACGTCGGCCTCCACGGCCTGCCGCGCCACCTCCGCCGGCGTCTGGAAGAGCGCGCCGACGTCGACGTCGAAGCCGAGGTCGGCGAAGGCGGTGGCGATGACCTTCTGCCCGCGGTCGTGCCCGTCCTGGCCCATCTTGGCGACGAGGATCCGCGGGCGCCGCCCCTCCGCCTCCTCGAACGCCTCCACCAGGGCACGCGTGCGCTCCACGCCCGGTGAGGTCCCTGCTTCGTCGCGGTACACGCCGGAGATCGTACGGATCTGCCCCGCGTGGCGCCCGTACTCCTTCTCCAGGGCGTCGGAGATCTCGCCGACGGTGGCCTTCGCGCGGGCCGCGTTCACCGCGAGCGCCAGGAGGTTGCCCTCCAGCCCGCCGCCGGTGCGGTGGCCGTCGGCCGCCGCACCGGTCAGGGCGCGCAGCGCGTCCTGGCAGGCGTCCTCGTCGCGTTCCTCGCGCAGCCGGCGGAGCTTGTCGATCTGCTGCGCACGGACCGCGGAGTTGTCGACCTTGAGGACGTCGATCTTCTCGTCGCTGTCGACCCGGTACTTGTTGACGCCGATGAGCGCCTGCCGTCCGGAGTCGATTCGGGCCTGGGTGCGGGCGGCGGCCTCCTCGACGCGGAGCTTGGGGATGCCGGCGTCGATGGCCTTGGCCATGCCCCCGGCCGCCTCGACCTCCTCGATGTGCTGCCACGCCCGGCGGGCCAGGTCGTGCGTGAGGCGTTCGACGTACGCGCTGCCGCCCCACGGGTCGATGACGCGTCCGGTGCCCGACTCCTGCTGGAGCAGCAGCTGCGTGTTGCGGGCGATGCGCGCGGAGAAGTCCGTGGGGAGGGCGAGGGCCTCGTCGAGGGCGTTGGTGTGCAGCGACTGCGTGTGGCCCTGGGTGGCGGCCATCGCCTCGACGCAGGTGCGGGCCACGTTGTTGTAGACGTCCTGCGCGGTGAGCGACCAGCCGGAGGTCTGGCAATGGGTGCGCAGCGACAGCGACTTCGGGTTCTGCGGGCCGAACTTCTTCACCAGCCTGGCCCACAGCAGCCTGCCCGCACGCAGCTTCGCGATCTCCATGAAGAAGTTCATGCCGATCGCCCAGAAGAACGACAGGCGCGGCGCGAAGGCGTCGACGTCCAGCCCGGCGTCGAGGCCCGCGCGCAGGTACTCGACACCGTCGGCGAGCGTGTAGGCGAGCTCCAGGTCGGCTGTCGCGCCTGCCTCCTGGATGTGGTAACCGGAGATCGAGATGGAGTTGTAGCGCGGCATCCGCTGCGAGGTGAACGCGAAGATGTCGGAGATGATCCGCATCGAGGGCTGCGGCGGGTAGATGTAGGTGTTGCGGACCATGAACTCCTTGAGGATGTCGTTCTGGATGGTCCCGGCCAGCTTCTCCGGCGGTACGCCCTGCTCCTCGGCGGCGACGATGTACAGCGCGAGGACGGGCAGCACGGCGCCGTTCATCGTCATCGACACGCTCATCCTGTCCAGCGGGATGCCGTCGAAGAGCTGCCGCATGTCGTAGATGGAGTCGATCGCGACGCCCGCCATGCCGACGTCTCCGGTCACGCGCGGATGGTCGCTGTCGTAACCCCGGTGCGTGGGCAGGTCGAACGCGACGGACAGGCCCTTCTGCCCCGCCGCGAGATTGCGCCGGTAGAAGGCGTTCGACTCCTCGGCCGTGGAGAATCCCGCGTACTGGCGGATGGTCCACGGCTGGTTGACGTACATCGTGGGGTACGGGCCCCGCAGGTACGGCGCGATGCCGGGGTAGGTCTCCAGGAAGTCCAGCCCCGCGAGGTCGCCCTCGGTGTAGAGCGGCTTGACGGCGATGCCCTCGGGGGTCTCCCACACGAGGTCGCTCTCGCTCTTGCCGGTGCTCTCCTGGACGGCCGACTGCCATGCGCTGTAGGCCAGTTCACCGTTCTCGGGGGCTGCCTGCGCGTCCCCGTCCGGCCCGTCCAGAGCGATCCCGGAGAAGTCGGGGACGGCGTCCCCCGCACCAGGCTGCTGTGCCGCGCCCTGCATCAGGCCACTCCCAATCGGTCGAGGACGGAGGAGAGCAGGGCGACGGCGTCGCCGCCCGAGTAGACGAACTCGCCGACGCCGGCCCGCAGATACGCCTCGCGTTCCGCGCCGGACGGCCGTCCCGCGAGCAGCACCGGGCCCGCGCCCGCCGAGACCAGCGCGGCGGCGACACCCTCGGCCTGCTCGGCGTACAGCTTGTCGCTGGAGCACAGGCACGCGGCCTTCGCCCCGCTGCGTCCGAAAGCCTCCGCCACGTTGGCCTCGCCGACCGTCTCGGGCTCGTGGACGGGCTCGATGCCGCCCGCCTGCAGGAGGTTGGCGGCGAACCCGACGCGTGCCGTGTGCGCCGCGGCCGGACCGAGCGCCGCGATGAAGACGCGGGGACGGGCGCCGGTGGCGGCGAGGTGGGCGTCCGAGCGCGCACGCAGCTCCTCGAAGGGCTCGTCGCGGCGTACCTTCGGAAGCCCCCCGCCCGGCTCGGGCGGTGCCGGGGCGCGTTCGACGGGCTCCTCGGCGAGATGGGGGAACTCGCTGACGCCGGTGACCGGTTCACGGCGGTGCGCCAGATCGGCGCTGCGCCGCTCCCACGACCGGGCGAGCCGTTCCGCGACCAGACCGGACCGCCAAGCCGCTGCCTGGCCGCCCGCGTTCTCGATCTCCTGGAAGAACTCCCATGCCTTCCGTGCGAGTTCGTCCGTCAGCCGCTCCACGTACCAGGAGCCGCCCGCGGGGTCGATCACCTGCGCCAGGTGCGACTCCTCCAGCAGGATCGAGGAGGTGTTGCGGGCGATGCGGTGCGCGAAGGCGTCGGGCAGGCCGAGCGCCGAGTCGAAGGGCAGGACGGTCACCGCGTCGGCCCCGCCGACGCCCGCGGCCAGACAGGCGACGGTCGTGCGCAGCATGTTCACCCACGGATCCCGGCGGGTCATCATCACCGTCGACGTGACGGCGTGCTGACGCTGCGCCGCGGCGGCCGGGCCGACGGAGCAGACCTGGGCGACGCGGGCCCACAGGCGCCGCGCGGCGCGCAGCTTGGCGATGGTCAGGAACTGGTCCGCGGTGGCCGCGTACCGGAACTCCAGCTGCGCGCAGGCCGCTTCGGCCGTGAGGCCGGCGGCGGTCAGTTCACGGAGGTAGGCGACGCCGGTGGCGAGTGAGGCGCCCAGCTCCTGAGCGGCGGAGCCGCCCGCCTCGTGGTACGGCAGGGCGTCGACGGTGAGGGCGCGCAGCCCCGGATAGCCGCTGTGGCAGGTTCCGGCCAGGCGGGCGGCGCGCGCGCACTGCCCGTCGAGGTCCGACGCGTCGCCTGTACGGGCGAGCAGGCCCAGCGGGTCGGCGCCGAGGTTGCCGAGCGCGGCGCGGGGCGGGACGGAGCGCGTCTCGTACAGCCGCAGCAACTGCCGTGCGGCGGCGTCGAACGCGGCCCCCGCGTCGAGATGGACCGGGGCGAGGTCGAGGTGGACGCCGTCGAGGGCGTCCGGCAGCCGCTCGACCGGGACGCCCGCGGCGCCGGCCGAGACCCACAGCGACGTCACGCCGTTCTCGAGGTCGGCGAGCATCTCCTCGTTGCAGCGCGCCGCGTCCGGCTGCCGGTGGAGCTGACGTACGTCCCAGCCCGTGAGGGCGTTGCCCTCCGGCTTGCCGCCGCGCACGAACGGGGGGGCGCCCGGGCAGCCGGCGCCACCGGCGACGTCGGCGGACGTGTACAGCGGTCGGACCGTGAGCCCGTCCTCCAGTTCGGTGGCGAGGACGTCCTCGACAGCCGGTCCGGAGGCCTCCGCGGCACCCGTCTTGCGCAGCACGCCTTCCACGAGGCGCCGCCAGTCGTCGCGGCTCGCGTCGGGGAACTCGGCGGCGAGTGAGAACTCGTCGTCAGGCAGGACCGTCATGGCGCAAGGCTAGGCGAGCGCCCGCTCAGCCGGGAGCGGGAACGGATGTGACCTTGGACGCTCGGATGTGAATCCGGACGCCCGAAGCCGCTCCCCGGGCCGTTCGCGCGGGGCCGCGCGCGAGGCGAACCGTCCCCGGACGGGGTGCCCTTGGACGGGCGTCCCCGGACGGCCGTTCCCGGACGGGCCCTGGCCGCCGGGCCGCGCCTCAGAGGTTCGGGTCCGGCCATCCGAAGGACGCCTGCGTCCTGGCGGGAAGCGGACCGGCGCCCACGCCCTGCAGGTCGCGGTCGGCCACTCTCATCAACTGCCGCCCCAGTTCCGCCATCGCCCGGCTCGCCGCCAGTTCGTCGCCGATCTCGGGGATGTCGATGTCCTCGGGGTTGCAGCGGGCGACGCCGCGTCCGGTGATCGTCGACTCACCGGTGTCCAGAACCGCACGCGCCGTGGTGGTGCCCTCCTCCTCGAAGATGAATATCCGTACGTTCCACTCCCGTGTCGTGGCCATGGTGTCCTCCTCGGCTCGTTCCGTTGCCGCGCCGGCTCCCGGGGGCGGGGACGGCCCGCCCGGGCCGGTCTCCCGGTCCCTCCGGCCGGCCGTCTATGCGCCCTGCGGCGCGAGGTATTCGCTCCGGATGCGCTGCCGCACCAGCTCGCCCAGGCTCCGCAGGCGGTCCGATTCCAGGGGCTCCGGCGCCACCGGACGGGTGATCCGCCGCGCCTCCTGCGGCAGTTCGGCGAGCTCCGCCGCGAACCGGTCCTGCGCCTCCCGCAGCGGGGGCACCGCCGCGACGCGCTCTCCGTCCCGCATCACGGGGCGCAGCAGCGGACGTGCCCCCGCCGGAGCCGGTTCGTCAGCGAGCGCGAGTGTGTCGGCGAAGCCGTGACGGCGGAAGACCTGTTTGGCGCCGGGGGCGGTGGCCTTCTTCGCGGACAGCTTCATCACGGGGCGCCCGTCGTAGGCGACCATCTTGTAGGCCGAGTCCAGGTAGGGCGCGTCCGCGGAGACGCCCACCTTCGTGCCGACGGCGAAGACGTCGACGGGGGCGTGCTCCCGCACCAGGCGCTCCACCTTCCTCTCGTCGAGGCCGCCGCTGACGACGATCTGCACCTCCGGCAGCCCGGCGGCGTCCAGGATGCGGCGCGACCGTACGGCCAGCGCGCCCAGGTCGCCGCTGTCCAGCCGGACCGCCGAACCGGCGCCCAGGCCGAGCGACTTGAGGACCCGCGCCGCCGTACGCACGCCTTCCTCCGTGTCGTAGGTGTCCACCAGATAGGTGACGGGACCGGGGTGGGCGCGGGAGAAGGCGCGGAAAGCCGTCTCCTCGGAGCCGAACGCCTCCACGTACGAGTGGGCCATCGTGCCGACGGCGGGCAGCCCCAGCGACGTCGCCGCCGCCACGTTGCTCGTCCCGGCGAAGCCCACGAGCGCCCCGAGCCGGGCGGCGTCGAACCCGGCGGGCGGCCCGTGCGTGCGGCGCAGGGAGAAGTCCACGACGGGACGGCCGTCGGCGGCGAGCACGCACCGCGCGGACTTCGACGCGATCGCCGTCTGATGGCTGATCAGGTTCAGCACGTACGTCTCGACGAGCTGGGCGACCGGCAGGGGTGCGGTGATCTCCAGCAGCGGTTCGTTCGCGAAGACCAGGCTCCCCTCCGGGACGGCACGCACCTCCCCGCGGAAGGCGATGCCGAGCAGGGGTACCAGGTCGCGGGGCGGCCGGCCGAGAGCGGCGGCGAAGGCGTCGATGTCGTCGGGTCCGATACGGAAACCGGCGAGATGGTCGAGGACGGGTTCGAGCCCGGCGGCGACCAGGAAGCCCCGGTCAGGCGGCAGGTCGCGGACGTAGAGACTGAAGGTCGCGGGCCCGGTCATCCCCTCCCGCACGTACGACATGGCCATCGTCAGTTCGTACAGGTCTGTGGTCCTGGCATCGGACATCTCCAGGCACCTCCGGAGAAGGGTTCAGCCGTACGGGACGACGGCGAGGGGAGCGCGGGCGTGGTGCATGACGGCGTGCGTGACGGAACCCACGTGCGTACCGATGCGCGAGCGCCGGTTGCGCCGTCCGACGACGAGCATCGACGCCTGTGCGGCTGCCTCCACGAGCAGATGCGCGGGCTGGTCGATCAGTGCTTCGGCGTGCACCTTGATGTCGGGGTGCCGCTCCGTCCAGGGGCGCAGAGCGGCTGTGAGCGCGTCGTTCTGCGCGGCGAGCAACTCGGCCTGCATCGCGGGCGGAATGGGACTGGGGCGCATGGCGCGGTGGTGGCCGCTCACGCTCCAGGCGTTCAGTACCCGCAACGGCAGTGAGTGCATGGCGGCCTCCTCGAAGGCGAAGGCCATCAGCTCGTCGCACGGGTGCCGCAGATCCACGCCCAGGACGATCTCGCCTGTCGCCGTCCGCTCCTGCAGGGGCAGCGCGGCGTGCGTCTCCGCCTGACGGTCACCGCTGGAGTGGCCGTCGCCCGCATGTGCCCGCACCAGTACGACGGGGCACGCGCAGTGCGCGACGGTCGGCAGCGCCGCCGATCCGACGATGAAGCCCAGCAGGGAACTCAGGCCGCGCGAGCCGAGTACGAGCAGGCCGGTCTCGGCCGAAGCGTCGGCCAGCACGTGTGCCGGCCGTCCGGCAGCCATCTCGACCTCCACGTTCAGCTCCGGGGCGCGGCGGTTGAGTTCGTCGAGCAGCTCGTTGACGAGGTTCTGCGCCCACTCGCGCTCCACCTCGTCGTCGGCGATGGGGGAGTAGGGGTACGCCCCGGCCTCCCGGACGTGGAGCAGTTGCAGCGGCGCGCCGCGTGCCAGTGCTTCGCGGGCGGCCCAGTCGACGGCGCTGTGGCTCTCCCGGGTGCCGTCCACCCCGACCGTCACGGACTCGGTCATCTTTCTCCCTCCCGCTTCCGTGGGCGCCGCGGCGCGAGCGTCACGACGGACTGTCCGGGCGGCGCCGGTCCGTCCGGACGACGTCGAACTGTCCGGACGTTGACCGTCGAGCTGTCCGCGCGGCGGCCGTTTCTCTGTCCACCACTCGACGCGTCCAGATCGCCAGACCAGGGCCGCCACGAGTTCGGCTCACACCCGGCGACGAGTCCACGTCGAACAGTGCGCGTCGCGAACGTCTCACCCTCAGCGTCGCCGCCCCGGCACTGCGGCGACCAGGGTCGTAGGGACCCGAAGCCGGGACCGAACGGCCCATGCACGCGCGGGGCCGGGACGTCCACGCTGGAGCCGGGGCGGCCGAAAGCGCAGCCCGGAAGCGCGGCGCGGCGAACGGCTGAGAACGGCAGGAACGAGCCGCACACGACGGGAGGAGAGATCCATGAAGGGGTTCGTCTTCCATGGCCCCGGCAGGTCCGCGTGGGAGGACGTCGCCGAGCCCGACCTGAAGGACCCCGCGGACGCCGTCGTCCGGGTGGAGACGGCCAGCATCTGCGGTACCGACCTGCACATCCTCCAGGGCGACGTGCCCGGGGTGGCGGACGGGACTGTGCTCGGCCACGAAGCCGTCGGGGAGGTCGTCGAGACGGGAAGCGAAGTGCGCACGGTACGGCCCGGTGACCGCGTGCTCGTCTCCTGCATCACCGCGTGCGGACGCTGCCGGTACTGCCGCGAAGGCACGTACGGGCAGTGCCGCGGCGGAGGGGGCTGGCTGCTGGGGAACCGCATCGACGGCACGCAGGCCGAGTACGTCCGGGTGCCGTTCGCCGACCACTCCGTGCATCTGCTGCCCGGCGCCGTCGACAGTCAGGACGCGGTGCTGTTCGCCGACATCTTCCCGACGGGCTACGAGGTCGGCGTGCTGAACGGCTCGGTGCGTCCCGGTGACACGGTCGCCGTCGTGGGCGCCGGACCGGTCGGCCTCGCGGCCGTCGCCACGGCGCGGCTGTACTCGCCCGACCGGGTCATCGCGGTGGACAGGCTGCCCGGCCGTCTGCAGTCGGCCGCCCGGCTCGGCGCCGACGCGCACGTGCTCGCGTCGGACGAACCCGAGCAGCTCGTGGCCGACCTGACGGACGGGCTCGGGGCTGACGTGGCGATCGAGGCGGTGGGCCTGCCGGAGACGTTCGAGATGTGCACGCGCATGGTCCGTGCCGGAGGGCACGTCGCCAACGTCGGAGTGCACGGCAAGCCCGCGGCCCTCCATCTTGAGGATCTGTGGCCCAAGGACGTGACGATCCGCACCGGCCTCGTCGACACCTCCTCGGTGCCGATGCTGCTGAGCATGCTCAACGCCGGGAGGCTGACGACGTCGCCGCTGGTGACGCACGTCTTCGGGCTCGACTCGATGGAGGAGGCGTACGAGGTCTTCGCGGGCGCGGAGGACACCGGAGCGTTGAAGGTCGCCGTGAGGGGGCCGCAGGTCTACAGGCCCGACAGCGCGTCACTGGTCGCCACGGCGGGCTGACCGGGCACCGAGGGCGACGCGGCAGACGGCGGACGGCGCCCGTCCGTCGCCTGCCGTCGTCGCACCCGTCGGTCGTCTGCCGCCACCCCGCCGTTGCCGCCGCCCCGCCGTCGCACTGGCCGGGCGTCAGCGGGCGACGGCGAGCAGCACCGCGGACGCCGTGGCGCACGCGGCGAACATTGCCAGCAGCGCCACCGTCACCCGCAGCAGGAGACGGCCGCGGAGCTGCTCGTAGCGCTCCGTGTACTCCTGCCGGAGCTCCCCGCAGCGTTGCACTGTCGCCTCCAGTACCCGCCGAGTGAGCGCCATCCGCTCGTCGGTGTAGAGGCTCACGACCTCCTCGTGCTGGGCTGACGTCAGCCACGGCAGCCGGTCCGCGAACGCCTCCGCCTCGGTGCGGGCGTTCTCCCGGTACGTCTGCGCCAGCAGGTAGCCCTCCAGCTGGGCGATGCCCCGGGCTGCCTCGTCCCGGCCGGTGGTGGACCTCCGCACGGCCGTACGTCAGCTCTCGCGCGGCGGGTTGACCACCGCGGGCGGTTCGGCGGACGCCTGTTCGGGGTGGTGCAGGTCGAAGGCGGGGGACTCGGAACGGATGCGGGGCAGCGTGAGGAAGTTGTGCCTGGGGGGCGGGCAGGACGTCGCCCACTCCAGGGAACGGCCGTATCCCCACGGGTCGTCGACGGTGACCTTCTGGCCGGACGCGGCGGTCTTCCACACGTTGTAGAGGAACGGCAGGGTCGACAGGCCGAGTACGAAGGCGCCGATGGTGGAGATGGTGTTGAGCGCGGTGAACCCGTCGCTGGCGAGGTAGTCCGCGTACCGGCGCGGCATCCCTTCGGCGCCCAGCCAGTGGTGGATGAGGAACGTGGTGTGGAAGCCGATGAACAGGGTCCAGAAGTGGATCTTGCCGAGGGTCTCGTCGAGCATACGGCCCGTGAACTTCGGCCACCAGAAGTAGAAGCCGGCGAACATCGCGAAGACGACCGTCCCGAAGACCACGTAGTGGAAGTGGGCCACGACGAAGTAGCTGTCGGTCACGTGGAAGTCCATCGGCGGAGACGCGAGGAGCACGCCCGTCAGGCCGCCGAAGAGGAAGGTCACGAGGAAACCGACGCTCCACAGCATCGGCGTCTCGAACGACAGCGAACCTCTCCACATGGTGCCGATCCAGTTGAAGAACTTCACACCCGTGGGCACCGCGATGAGGAACGACATGAAGGAGAAGAACGGCAGGAGCACCGCCCCGGTCGCGAACATGTGGTGGGCCCAGACCGTGACCGACAGCCCCGTGATGGCGATCGTGGCGCCCACCAGTCCGACGTAGCCGAACGTCGGTTTGCGGCTGAAGACGGGAAAGATCTCGGTCACCACTCCGAAGAACGGCAGCGCGATGATGTAGACCTCGGGGTGGCCGAAGAACCAGAACAGGTGCTGCCACAGCAGAGGTCCGCCGTTGGCCGCGTCGTAGATGTGCGCACCGAACTTGCGGTCCGCCTCCAGTGCGAAGAGCGCCGCAGCGAGCACGGGGAACGCGAGCAGCACGAGCACGCTCGTCAGCAGCACGTTCCAGGTGAAGATCGGCATGCGGAACATCGTCATCCCGGGCGCGCGCATGCAGATGATCGTCGTGATGAAGTTGACGGCGCCGAGGATGGTGCCGAACCCGGAGAGCGCCAGTCCCATCACCCACAAGTCCCCGCCGATGTACGGGGTGTGCTCGCCATCGGAGAGCGGCGTGTACGCGAACCAGCCGAAGTCGGCGGCTCCTTGCGGGGTGAGGAAGCCCGCCACCGCGATCAGGCCGCCGAAGAAGTACAGCCAGTACGACAGCATGTTCAGCCGGGGGAACGCCACGTCGGGCGAGCCGATCTGCAGCGGCATGATCGCGTTGGCGAAACCGGCGAACAGCGGGGTCGCGAAGAAAAGCATCATGATGGTGCCGTGCATCGTGAACGCCTGGTTGTACTGCTCGGCGGAGATCAACTGCATTCCGGGCCGGGCCAGTTCGGCCCGCATGAGCAGGGCGAGCAGTCCTCCGAGGAGGAAGAACACGAAGCCGCTCACCATGTACAGCGAGCCGATCTTCTTGTGGTCGGTGGTGGTGAGCCACGTGACGGCCACGGCCCCTGGTGTGCGTTCACGGGCACGCTCCCGTGGCGGCTCGGTCAGCACTGACATGGTGGCCCCTTTGCTCGCCTGTGTTCATCGGTGTTCGTCTGCGATCGCGGCAACCCGTACGACTGCGGCGGGCGTTGCGATGCCGGTTGCACGACGTTCGTACCTTCCGCTCCTCCGGAAACGAGCACTTCACCCATACGTGGGCCGTGCCCGGTCGTGATTGCCTGCCGGGGGGCGGCGCTCCGGGCGGTTGCGGGACGCGTCACGCTCGTGGGTCGAAGCAGCGGATCGGGGTACGCAGGGAAGGCGTCGCAGAGCCAACGACACCCGGGGAGCAGACCGATGGCCGAAGCAGCGGCAGCACCCCACCCGGGCCGGACGGCCCCGCCCCAGGGCCTGCCCGCCAGGGCCGCGCAGTGGTGGCGGCGGGCGGTCCGCAGCACGGGGCCCGAGCGGCACACGCTGACGCTCATCGGTAAGAGTGCGCTGGTCGCGAGCCTCTCCTGGTATCTGGCCAACGACGTCATGCAGGCTCAGAGCCCCGCGTTCGCGCCGTTCTCCACGGTGCTGATCGTGCAGATCACCGCGTACCAGTCCGTCGTGCAGGCGTTGCGCTATGTGGGAGCCGTGACGGCCGGAGTGGCACTGCAGGGGCTGGTGGGCGCCCTTGCGGGGCCGACCATGCTGAGCTTCGCGCTCGTCGCACTGATCGCGGTGGCGATCGGACGGTGGGGGCGTCTGGGCTCGCAGGGCACGCAGGTGTCGACGGCGGCGTTCTTCGCCTTCTCCATCTATGCGGCCGCGCCGGGGGAGCGCCAGGGCCTCGAGTCTCTCGGGCAGATCATCCTGCTCGTCCTGATCGGATGCGGCGTCGGGATCGTCGTGAACGTCCTGATGATGCCGCCGATGCGCTACCGCAGCGCCGAGCACGGGATACACGCGCTGGGGCAGGGCCTCCTGGACCTCGCCGGCGAGATGTCCCCGACGCTGCGGGAGGGAACCCTGGACGATGAGCGGACGCAGCGGTGGCGGCAGCGCGCTGCGCGGCTCGCGCCGCTGGCAGGTCAGGCGCAGTCGTCCGTGCGGACGGCCTGGGAGAGCATCCGCTTCCACCCCCGCCGACTCCTGGGCCGGCGGCGGCAGTGGTCGGGCTTCCACGGCTACCAGTCGCTCGTCGACGCCCTGGAGCGGGTCACGTACCAGGTCGTGTCGATGACGCGCAGCTTTGACCAGTGCCCCGAGGAGGGCGTCAGCTCCGAGCACCGGGAGTTCCTCAGCCACTACGGGAGGTTCCTGGCCGGTTTCGAAGACGCCGCGCAGGTGCTCGCACACCTCGACGAGGACCGGTTCACGCAGCAGTTGCACGAGCTGCGCGACGCCGTGGACCGGGCGGAGAGGGCGCGCACCCGGATGGCCGAGAACGCCGACGCGAGCCCGCTTCCGGTGAGCGATCCTTCGGAGCCGTACGGGATCCTCCTGGCCGAAGCGGTCCGCCTGACCGACGAGATACGGCACACCCGCGACGTACTGGAGAAGGTCGCGGGGGAGAGCGGGCCCGTCGTGGTAGGGCGCGATCTCCGCTGACGTGACGGCCGGAGCGACCGCGGCGACGAGGAGAGGAGGCCGGACATGCCGAGCACGAGCAGCCGTGCGCTGGCCGCGGCCATGTCCGCAGTCGGACACAAATTCGGGTACCGCGACCTCGTCCAGGTCCGGCGCAAGGTGGAGAAGCAGCTGACGCGTCCGGCCCACTTCGGCCCGCCCGGACACCTGGACAGGACGTGCGCCGTGACGCTGCGCTTCGACCACGGCTTCCCCTGCTACGAGGTCGTCCCGCACGGGCGGACCCCTCAGGTGCGCGTGCTCTATCTGCACGGCGGCGCCTACATCGAGGAGATCGGCTACAACCACTGGGCGCTGATCAAGGAACTGGCCGCGCAGGCGCCCGCTCAGATCGTCGTCCCCGTCTATCCGCTGGCCCCGCGGGGAACGGCGGGGGAGTTCCTGCCCCGCCTCACCGCACTGGCCAGGGAGCTGACCGCCGCACCGGTGCCCGCGGTCTTCATGGGCGACTCGGCCGGCGGCGGGCTCTCCCTTGCCGTGGCCCAGCGCCTGCACGGGCAGGGCGACGCGCCGCCCGCTCGGCTCACCCTTCTCTCGCCGTGGCTGGACGCCGCGCTCAGCGACCCGGACGCGGAGACGATCCAGCCGCACGACCCGATGCTGGCCGTCGAACCGCTCCGCTACACGGGCGGACTGTGGGCGGGGGACCTGGCCCCGTCCGATCCCGCGGTGAGCCCGCTGAACGGCCGCATGGACGGGCTGCCACCCACGGAGGTCTACATCGGCGACCGCGACATCCTCCTTCCCGACGCCAGGCGTTTCACTGAGCGGGCGACATCCGCCGGAGTAGCCGTCGATCTCCATGAAGCACCCGGACAGATCCACGCCTATCCGCTGTGGCCCGTGCCCGAAGGGCGCGACGCGAGGGAGCAGATCCTCTCCGGGCTCCGGCTCACGGCTCGCACCGCCGGGAGCACGGCCGGCGCGGGCGGCTCCCCGACGCGCGGGACCGGCGGCGGGGGCGCGGCTCCGGACGGCGTGCCGTTCCGCTGAGGGGGCGGGGCGGACGGGCCGCGTGTGTCGGAGCGCCGTGAACGGTCACCCGTCCCCGTAGCGGACGAAGCAGACCCGAAGGGGTGCGGACGGATGCGCTACGAGGAGTTCACCGGGCAGGTGCAGGCACGTGCCGGGCTGGGGAGCCGCCAGGACGCCGAAGCGGCCGTACGGGCCACTCTGGAGACCGTCGCCGAGCGCGTCCCCGACGGACTGGCCGACCACCTCGCCGCGCAGCTGCCGCACGAGGCCGCCGAGCCGCTGCGGCGCGCCGTCGCCGAGCACGAGGCGTCGCCGCACGTGAGGGCGGAGGCCCGGGTGCGGGGTGAGCCGTTCGATCTGCCCGTCTTCGCCGGACGCGTGGCGTGGCGGGCTGAGACCTCCGAGGAGGACGCCCTGGTGCGGGCGGCGGCAGTCCTGAACGTCCTGGACGCGGCCGTGGCGCCCGAACTCATGCGGAAGCTGGAGGGGGCCCTTCCGCCGGACATCCGCGACGTCCTGCCCTCCGGGCGCGCGAGTGTGCCGGGCGGCGCGGCCGGACCGCCGGACGACGCGGCAGCACAGTGAAGCCGACAGGGAGCGCAGCGGACCCGCGAGGGCCCGCTGCCGTATGCGCCCGCACGGCCGTATGCGCTCGCACTGCCGCAGGCGAATCCAGTCGGCCGACGTCTGAAGATGCCGGCAACCGGACAGAGAGACGCACCCCGCGCGAACAGCACAGCTGAGCTGAGCACCGCTACGCAGACGACCGGCGCGGGGCACCTGGAGCGCCCGGCGGACAGAAGGAGACGCAGATGAATCCTCGGAACCCTCGCACCTCCCACGGCGCCGAAGGGGCGGGCGGCGGATCAGGCGGCGGCCGCGGGGACGGTGCCGGACTGCGCGTCGTGGTCGTCGGAGCCACCGGCAACGTCGGGACGAGCGTCGTCAAGGCGCTGTCGGACGATCCGCAGGTCGGATCGGTCCTCGGGATCTCGCGCCGCCTCCCCGGCTGGTCACCGCCGAAGACGGACTGGGCCTCCGTGGACATCGGCCGGGGCGGTTACGACGGAGGCGGCGCCGCGGACGCCGGGAGCGGCGCCGGCGGATGGCACGCCGTCGGGCAGACGGACGAGGCGAAGGACGATCTCGTGCGGCTGTTCAAGGGCGCCGACGCGGTCGTCCACCTGGCGTGGCTGTTCCAGCCGACGCACCGTCCCGTCGTCACGTGGCGTACGAACGTGCTCGGAAGCCTGCGGGTCTTCCAGGCGGTGGCGGACGCCGGCGTCCCCGCGCTGGTCCACGCCTCGTCCGTCGGCGCCTACGCTCCCGGCCCGAAGCACCGGCAGGTCGACGAGGCCTGGCCCACGCACGGCTGGCCGGAAGCGGCCTACTGCCGCGAGAAGTCGTATCTGGAGCGCGCTCTCGACAGCTACGAGCGCGAGCACCCGGGCGTCCGCGTCGTGCGCATGAGGCCGGGATTCCTGTTCAAGAAGGAGTCCGCGAGCGAGCAGCGCCGGCTGTTCGCGGGTCCGTTCGTGCCGCAGCGGCTGGTCCGTCCGGGGCTGCTGCCGATCGTCCCCGACCTGCCGGGCCTGCGCTTCCAGGCGATGCACACCGACGACGCGGCCGAGGCCTACCGCCTCGCCGTCACGGGCAGCGCACGCGGCGCGTTCAACCTCGCGGCCGACCCCGTGGTCGACGCCGGACTGCTCGCCGAGCTGCTGGACGCCAGGGTCGTCCGGATGCCGCTGCGCCCCGTGCGTACAGCTCTCGCCGCGGGGTGGCACTCGCATCTGCTGCCCGCGTCGCCCCAGCTGTTCGACGCGGTGCTGCGGCTGCCGCTGATGAACTGCGGCAAGGCCCGGCAGGAGCTGGGATGGTCACCCAGGTGGTCGTCGGAGGAAGCACTGGGCGAGTTCCTGCAGGGCCTGCGGACGGTCGCCGGAATGGACACACCGACGCTGGCCAGGCGCATGCCCGGCGGCGGCCGGCTGCGCGAACTGCGTACGGGTGTGGGCGAGCATCCCTGAACGGCTTGCCCGGCCTGTCAGCCTCGCGTGAGCTGACTGTCCGGTCGGCTGACGGACAGTGCGAGTCTCCGGAGCCGCCTGTGCGCCTGGTCCGTGCGGGACGGACGCCCCGCTCCGTACCGCACGGGCAGCCGCCCGCGAGGGGGCGCAGGCGCACAGTCAGCGGGGCTGCGCGGGCTGGATCGCCGAACGGCTGGACGGTGCGTCGGTGGAGTAGGCGAGGTGGTTGCGGACCTCGACGACACCGGCCACCCCGCGGACGAGCTTGTCCACGACGAGCAGCAGATCACGGTGGGCGACGATGCCCTGCAGCGTCACCCGCCCGTCCGTGACCGTGACTCTGACCTGGGACGGGCCGATGCCGAGTGTGTCCGACAGGACCTCGGCCGTGATCTCCGCCCGCACGTCCGCGTCCTCGCGGAGGAACGAACGCAGGATGTCGCTCCTGCTGAGGAAGCCGACGAGCTGATCGCCCGCGTCGACGACGGGAAGCCGCTTGACCCGGCGGCGTTCCATCGCCCGCACCGCCTCGGGCAGCGACCACGCGGGAAGCGCCGTCACAGCCGGGCTGGTCATCACGTCGCCCGCTGTCGGGGCGGCGCGGTTCCTGTGACGTGCTCCGGCGGTTGGGCCGGGCGTGCGCGGCAGCGCGGGCAGCGGCGCGCGGGCAGCGGGGGAGCGGTCTCCGCCGTACCGCAGGTCCCGCTGCGAGACGACGCCCACGGGGTGCCCCTCGTCGTCGATCACTGGGACAGCGTGAACGTGGTGCTCGGCGATCAGCGCCGCGACCTCCTCCAGACCCGTGCCGCGCCGCACCGCGACGCCCGGGGCGGACATCAGCTCGCCGACGCTGCCGGAGTGCAACGGTCCCACCTCCCTTTCCGGCCCCTGCGTCCGTGAGGGCGCTGGGCCGGGCTTCTGCGCCCCAGTCTCGTCCTCGCGGAGGCCCGGGTGCAGATCCGAACGACACACAAAGGGCGGCTGTTGGTCCCGTTCCCGCAGGACCCGACCGCGCACGTTCCCTGTCCGGCCGGCCGCACGGTGGACGCGCGGGTGGCGCGTGCGGTGGGCGTCCTGCGGGTGTGCACCAGCAAGGCCGTCCTCTGTCCGGGAGGGTCGCGTACAGCTCCTCAGGCGGCGGGCTCCAGTGGGCTGCGGGGCCCATCCCATGCCGTCGCGCAGGCGCGGGGCTACTGTTTGGACGAGAGAAACCGGCAATTCTGCCGAATCCTCCCGTTCCGGGCGGAGGTCGATGAGCGCTGTGCAGCACGAAGACGACGGGCCCACCGGCCACCTGCCCCGTATGCAGCTCGACGACCTCCTCGAGGAGCTGCAGGTACGGATCGACGCCGTGCGCGGCACACGCGACCGCATCCACAGCCTCCTCGAAGCAGTGCTCTCCGTGGGGCGGGAACTGGAGCTGTCACAGGTGCTGCAGCGCATCGCGGAAGCGGCGGTGCTGCTCGTCGACGCGGAGTACGGCGCGCTCGGAGTGATCGGTGAGGACGGCACATTCGCGCAGTTCATCCCCGTGGGCGTGACCGACGAGCAGGTCAGGGCCGTCGGCCCGCTGCCCACGGGGCACGGACTGCTCGGCGAACTCATCCGCAACCCGATGCCCCTGCGGCTGCCCGATCTCGCTCAGCACCCGTCCTCGCGGGGCTTCCCACCGCACCACCCCCCGATGCGCTCGTTCCTCGGGGTGCCCATCCGTGTACGCGACGAGGTGTTCGGCAACCTCTACCTGGCCGAGAAGCGCGACAGCAAGGAGTTCGACAGCGAGGACGAGACGGTCCTGTCGACGCTCGCCGCTGCCGCCGGAGTGGCCATCGAGAACGCCAGGCTGTACGAGGAGGCCAACTACCGTCAGCGCTGGATGGAGGCGAACGCCGAGGTCACGCGCGCGTTGCTCTCCGGCGTCGGGGAGAGGCGGGTCCTCGGACTGATCGTCGAACTCGCGCGCGACATCCTCTCCGCCGACCTGGGCGTGCTGGCGCTGCCCGAGGAGAACGGCGAGGTGCTGAGAGTGGCCGCGGCGTACGGGACCGACGCCGACGCCCACCGCGGTCTGCTGCTGCCGCGCGAGGGGTCCTTCGTGGGTGCGGCGGTCGACGCGGGGGAGGTCACCACGAGCGTGGACGTCGAGCACGATCCCCGCGTCACAGCGGGCCCGCCCCGCTGGGCCGGCATGGGGCCCGCCGTCGCCGTGCCGATGATCGCGGAGGACGCCTCGCGCGGAGTGCTGCTGCTCGCGCGGTCCAAGCCGCGCCCGCCCTTCGCCGACACCCAGACGGCGCCGCTCAGCGCCTTCGCGGGCCAGGCGGCGGTCGCCATGGAGCTGGCCGAACGGAGGCGCGACGCCGAGCAGATCGCACTGTTCGAGGACCGCGACCGCATCGCACGCGACCTGCACGATCTGGCGATCCAGCGACTGTTCGCGACGGGGATGACCCTGCAGAGCGCCATGCGGTTCGTCGAACACCCCAAGGCGGGAGAGCGGCTGATGCGTGCGGTGGACGACCTCGACGCCACCATCAAGATCATCCGCTCGACGATCTTCGGGTTGCGCGCACACGACACCGAGCCGGGCGGGGAGGGGCTGCGCAGCCGCCTCACGGACGCGGTGCAGGACGTCGCACCGGCACTGGGATTCACACCCGCGCTGCGTCTGGAGGGGCTGCTGGAGACGGAGGTGCCGGCGGAGATCGCCGACCAGGCAGTCGCCGTGCTGCGGGAGGCCCTGTCCAACGCGGCCCGCCACTCCGGAGCGGACGCCGTCCAGGTGGCGGCGGAGGCGGAAGGGGGCGCCTTCCGGCTCACGGTCGAGGACGACGGGGTGGGCGTCCCCGCCGGGGCGCAGCACAGCGGCCTGCACAACCTCGCTGAGCGTGCGGAACGGCTGGGCGGCGAGCTGCGCCTGGAGACCCCCGAGGCGGGTGGGACGCGGCTGCTGTGGCGTGTACCGCTGCGCAGGCCCACTGGCTGAACCGCTGCGCCTGGCAACCTCTGCGCCTCTCAGCCGCTGAGCTTCTGGACCGCTGAGCTTCTGGACCTCGGGACCTCGGGACTGTGGCCGCTTCACATGCGTGGCTTGCGCGCCGCCGGCCAGGACGTCCGGCGCGATACGGGGGCAGTGCGGCACCGAGGTGGCGCAGTGGTTCAGCCAGTCGACCAGCACGCCAATAGGCCAGTCGACCAGTGCGCCAGTGCCCCGGCGTCCGCCCGTACCCCCCCCGGTACCCGCCCGGTGCCGCCAGCCCGTCACGGTCGGCCGCACGCCGTGCGACCCCTCGGCTTCAGTGCGAATGGTGCCGCCGGGTCTCCTCCTGGACGTGCGCCTGCGTGGCCAGAACAGCGGCCTGCACGCGCCGTTCGACGCCCAGCTTCGCCAGCAGCCGTGAGATGTGGTTCTTCACCGTCTTCTCAGACAGGTAGAGCCGCTTGCCGATCTCCTGGTTCGTCATCCCCTCCCCGATGAGCGCGAGGATGTCGCGTTCCCGGGGGGAGAGGTCCGCGAAGGCGGCGGGACCCTGCTCGTCCTTGTGCGCGTCCGGGCCCCGGAGGCTGCCCATCAGCCGCGCCGTCGTCGCCGGGTCGAGCATCGACTGCCCGGCCGCCACGGTCCGCACGGCCGAGACCAGGTCGGAGCCCTTGATCTGCTTGAGGACGTAGCCGGCCGCACCCGCCATGATCGCGTCGAGCAGCGCTTCGTCGTCGTCGAAGGAGGTCAGCATCAGGCACGCGAGGTCGGGCATCTGGGAGCGCAGCTCCCGGCAGACGGTCACGCCGTCGCCGTCGGGCAGCCGCACGTCCAGGACCGCCACATGGGGCCGCAGCGCCGGCCCGCGCGTGAGCGCCTGCTCGGCGCTCGCCGCCTCGCCGACGACGTCGATGTCCGCCTCGGACTCCAGCAGGTCGTGCACTCCGCGCCGTACGACCTCGTGATCGTCCAGCAGCAGCACCCGGATGGGGTTCTGCTCGGAGAACGTGCGCTGATCGCTCATGTCGGCCCTCGTGATTCCGCTCGTTTCCGCCCGTCACGTCTGCCGCGTCCGTCTGTGACTGTCCGCGTCGCAGCCGTCTGTCCGCATCGTCACTCCCCGGTCCGGCGCGCGAATAGGGCCGAACGGACCCGACCAGGGCCGAGAGGAGGCCGGTCGTCCACCGATCGGTGGCCGTTCGGCCCCCTTGGGAGTCCGCGTACAGGTCACCTGATGCGTGAAGCCGGGTTGCCGCCCGCTGAGGGGAGTCGGCTGATGAAGAACAGGAAGTGGCTGTGGCGCTGGCGGAAGAACCCGCTGAAGCGCCGTTCCGACCGGGTGGAGGCGTGGGTGGGCCTCGCCGCCGGGGCCGCCATGGCGGTCAGTGCGCCGGTCGCCGGAGCGGCGGCCTCGGACGCCCTCGGGGACAACCTGCGGGAGAGTTCGCACCTGACCCGGACGAAGGCCGTGCTGCTCGAGGACGCGCCGACCACGGACAGCTTCGCCACCGTGACAGGTGATCCCAGGGTCCCCGCGAAGGTCCGCTGGGAGTCGGCGGACGGTCACTCCAGGACGGCCCGTGCACCTGTCGACGCGGGCACCCCTGCCCGGGAGAAGGTCACGGTGTGGCTCGACAGCCGCGGAATCCCGCGGCAGCCGCCACCGGGCACGACGGAGATCCGGGGGGAGAGCGCTGCGGCGGGCAGCGCCGCGGCTGTGGCGACCTGCTTCGTGATCGCGGGCGGCTGCTGGCTCTCGCGACGGCGGATCGACGCCACCCGGGCCAAGGAGTGGGAGCGGGAGTGGGCGGCCGTCGGACCGTGGTGGAGCCGCAGCGAATAGTGCACCGCAGGCTCCCGGAGGGACCGACTGCCGGACTGCCGGACTGGACGACGACTCAGGCAGATGCTCGACGGATCGGCGTCCTCCGTCGAGCATCTGCCCGGGAGCGGCGCTGGACCTGCATCAGGGCACGATGTCGAGCACGTCCCCGGTCGGCCGTGGCTGCGTCGGCTCCCCGCGCGGCCCGTAGGTCAGCCGGATCACTGTCTGCACGGGGCCCGTCCCCCACACGGGGTCGCGCAGCAGCCAGCGCAGCTCCGTACGCTCCAGCGCCTGCGTCGCGAACGAACTCGCCAGCCCCTCTCTCGTCGCCACCAGCAGCAGGCGCTCCATGGCCTGGCCGGCGGCCAGCCAGTCGGCGGGCCGGTCCTGCTCGGTGTAGATCAGCCCGAGGTGCGGTACCGGCCGGGCGTCGGACTGGCCGCGCAGTCCCGCCTCCGCGGAACCGCGGGCAGAGCCGCGCGACGGCGAGCGCCCGTCGCGCTCGGCGGGACCGAGGGCGCTCTCGGACATGCCCTCCACGACGTGCGGGCCGGACGGCGACGTGCCCTCCAACGTCACTCCGGTACGGAACAGGCGTGCCTCTTCCGGGTCGCCGAGCCGGTGCGAATCCAGTTCCGCCTGCTCGATCAGGTCCAGGACGAGGGCCAGGTGCCAGCCGGAGATGAAGGCCAGCCGCGCCCCCTCCGCACGGACCTGGTCGACGAGGAGGTTCACCAGCGGGGACGGGATCGGCCGCTCGGCGTACGGAAAGTGGCTCTTCCGCCGCTCCGCGATCGCACTGTGGAGCCGTGCCACCTCCGGGTCGGTCGAGTTGCCCGTGTCCATCAGCGTCACCGTGGCGAGCGTCTGGGGGTCGGCCGGGTCGGGCAGCAGACGTGTCACTGGACGGAACCCGGCATGCTGAGCGGCGACCCGCAGATTGAACAGCGCAGCTCCGCAGCCCACGTGGAGGGAGCGCATCTGAGGATCGGACTGCGACATTCCGCGCCCGAAGTGCGCGTACAGGGTTATCGAATGGTCGGCCCGCCTGTAGCGGAATCGCCACGGCTGTGCGTTGTGCATGGACGGTGCCGTAGAGGCATCGCGGACAAGACTCTCGACCACCTCGTCGTCAGTGAATGAGGTGGGATGCATGAGCCCTCCTGCCTCCTTCCCGGTTCACGACCGCTTCACGAAGTGACGGGACGCGCGTCCCACTCGAAAGCCTGCTGCGCCGGACGCGCGAGCGGCGAGGGCCCGGGGGAACCGGAAAAGGGGCCGAATGTCCCTGGACACGGGGGACGGGGGCGCGCGGGGACGGCGAAAGCCCGCCCCCGCGCCCTGACACGGCGCACGCGGGACGGACACGAGGCAGCACCCCGCCGGGAGTGTCCCGACGGGGTGCTGCCTCAGAGAGCCGCAGATCCGCCCTGTTGGCGCCCGTACTTCTGGCCGCCCTGTTTCTGGCCGCCGTGCTTCTGTCCGCCGTGCTTCTGTTCGCCCGGCCGCGTCAGTAGCTCAGCCCGTCGCCGAACTCGTACAGCGACTTCTCCGGATCGTCGAGGGTCGGAATGCTGACGGGAAGCCTTCCCGAGGGGTTGAGGTCGCCGTACAGGGCGTCGTTCACCGAGGCGATGGAGAGGTCGCCGTAGGAGAACGTGGCGAGGTATGCGGGGACGTCGGGGAAGCGCTGGATGTCGTAGGCGTTCCGGACGGCGACCGCGACGACCTGGCTGCCGCTCTTCATGAGGGCCTTCACCAGGGACGCCTGGGCGGCGCCCTTGTCCTTCGCGGACGCGGCGGCGTTGGTCACCACCACTGTCACGTCGTGGTCGCGCGCCGCGGAGGCCGCCTCCTCGATCTTCGCCTCGCTCGGCGTCGGACCGGTCTCCAGGGGGGTGGCGGACTGCCCGGAGCGCTTCCCCACGGCCTCGGCGAGCGCCGCGACCTGGTCGGCTCCCCAGCCGGTGACCAGCACGGAGCGCTCCGCGTCCGAGAGGGGGAGCATCCTGCCCTCGTTGCGTACGAGCGTGACCGTGCGGTCGGTGATGCGCGCTGCGTCCGCGGCGTGCCGCCGGTTCCCGACGAAGCGCTCGGCGCGTGCCTCGTCGACGTACGGGCGGGGGAAGAGGCCGTTGCGCATCTTGTGTTCGAGGATGCGCAGCACGGAGGCGTCGAGGCGCGACTCGGACACGTCGCCGGATTCGACTGCCGCGAGCACGGCGGCGTGTGCGGTGTCCGTCTTCGGGGCGAGCACCAGCTGGTCGCAACCCGCCTGCAGTGCGCGTACGGGGGCGACGTCCGGCGGAAAGTCCTCCGTCGCACCGCCCATGTCGAGGGCGTCCGTGACGATGAGCCCGTCGAAGCCCAGTTCCTCGCGGAGCAGGCCCGTCACGATGGGCTTCGACATGGTCGCGGGGACCTCGCTGGAGTCCAGCGAGGGAACGACGATGTGCGCGGTCATGATCGTGTCGACACCGCGTGCGATGGCCGCGCGGAACGGCGGCAGGTCGATGCTGTCCAGCTCTTCGCGGGTGTGCTTGATGACCGGCAGACCGGTGTGGCTGTCGACGTCCGTGTCCCCGTGTCCGGGGAAGTGCTTGGCGGCGCTGGCGACTTCGCCGCGGTGGTAGCCGCGGACGGAGTCGGCGACGAACGTCGAGCACATGTCGGGGTCGGAGCCGAAGGAGCGGACGCCGATGATCGGGTTGTTCGGGTTGATGTTGACGTCGGCGACGGGAGCGTAGTTCTGGTTGATGCCCATCGCGGCCAGTTCGCTGCCGATGATCTCGGCCGAGCGGCGGACGTCCGTGCGTGAACGGCCCGCGGCCAGCGCCATGTTGCCCGGCAGCTGCGTCGCGGGCTCCAGCATCCGGAAGACGACGCTGCCGCCTTCCTGGTCGATGGAGACCAGCAGCGGGATGCGCGCCCCCGAGCGGAGGGCCGCCCGCTGCAGCCCGTTGGAGAGCTTCGCGACCTGCCGGGCGTCCTTGAGGTTGTCGGGGCCGCGGCGGGCGTCGAAGTAGATCACGCCGCCGGGGCGGTACTTGGCGACGACCTCGGCCGGCGTCGAAACCCCGTACAGCTCCTTGTTCTTGGCGTGCGAGCTGTCGGCACGCGTGCCGTAGACCTCGAGGACGAAGAGCTGGCCGATCTTCTCCTTCAGCGACATCCGGCCGAGCATCGTCCGGGCATTGCGACGGATGCGGGCGGCCTCCTCCGCGGCGCCGGCACCGGCCGGTCCGGCTGCCTGGGCCGGTCCGGCGGAGGCGGCGGTGAGGCCGAAGGCGGCCGCGGCGCCGGCGGCACCGGCCAGGATCTGTCTGCGGGAGGCGGGGTGGTGCGGCTGCGGCGGCGTCTGCTGCATCGTGGTGCTCCTCAAACGGGCGACTCGAACATGCGACTCAAACGGGCGACGTGGAGCCGGGCATACGGGAGCGCACATAGTCGCAGTGCCGGGTTGTGAAGGACCAGACGCCGCGCTGAAGTTCATCGGTCCAGTCCAGTGGCGGCGAGCGGGCGAATGCCAGGTGGGGACGGCGCAGCAGGGGCTGCGGAGAGGCGTACGAGCGGCCATGCGGACGTAGGTGAAAACGCAGCAGCGGTCGCCCCGCCGCCGTCACCGTCGCCGGACTCGTGGCAACGGCGACGGTGACGGGACCAGCCGGCCACAGTGGCCGGAGGGGTGTTCTTCTGCGGAGGGGTGTTGCTCTGTCTGCGCGGTCGCAGCGTCACCTGACTGTCAGTCCGGCCTTCAATGCTTCGGCGATGCGGATCACTCGTTCCGTCTGCACACGGGCAGCTGTACGTGCGGTCTCGTCCACGGGGTTGCTCCCCTGGGCGTCGGTGTGCGAGGTGCCGTACGGATTGCCGTCGACGAACTTGGACGGATCGGTGTAGCCCGGTGCGACGGTGAGGCCGCCGAAGTGGTGGACGGAGTTGTACAGGGCGAGCAGCGTCGACTCCTGGCCGCCGTGCGGGGACGCCGAGGACGTGAACCCGCTGTACACCTTGTCGGCCAGGCGGCCCTCCGCCCAGAGGGGACCGAGCTGGTCGAGTACCTGCTTGAGCTGCGCGGAGACGTTTCCGAAGCGGGTGGGCGTCCCGAGGAGTACGGCGTCCGCCCAGTCCACGTCGGAGGGCGCGGCTTCCGGGATGTCCTCCGTCGCCCGCAGCTTCTCCGCCCACGCGGGGTTGGATTCGATGGCCGACCGGGGCGCCAGTTCGGGTGCGCGGCGCAGCCGGACCTCCGCGCCGGCCTTCTCGGCGGTTTCGCTGATCTCACGGGCGAGTGCGGCGATCGTGCCGGTCGACGAGTAGTAGACGACGGCGACCTTGAGCGGCGCCGCGGTGGTCGGTGCTGCGGTGGTCGGAGCCGGGGTGCTCATGAAGAGAACCTCCTGTCCAGGTGTGGTGCTGTGCTGTGCCTTGCTTGGCGACGCTCCGCCGAGCGGGGGAGCCGCTTCGCGAAGAAATCGTTGAAGGTGGAACTACCCGCTGAGGGCCGGGCAATGGGTGTGATCCGTCCCACAAGTGCGTTGTGCGGCAAAGAAATTGCCCGTCCGGACTTCGCGTCCGTCCGGCCCTCCCAGGGCTCACCGCACCGTCAGGCGCAGGTCAACGACCCAGTGCCTTCTCGTAGCGCTGCACGTCGTGGTAGCGGCCGAACTTCCGGCCGGCCTCGCTGTACGTGCCGACCAGTTCGAAGCCGAAGCGCTCGTGCAGACGCACCGAAGCGGCGTTGGGCACCGTGATCCCGGCGTAGGCGCGGTGCAGGTCCTGCCCCTCCAGCGCCGCGAAGAGATGCTCGTACAGCAGGGTGCCGATCCCGCGGCCCGCGGCCTCGGGGGCCACGTAGACACTGACCTCGACCGAAGTGCTGTACGCGGGCCTCGTCCGGAACGGGCTGCTGCTGGCGAAGCCGAGAACTTGGCCGAATGCGGAACCCCTCGCGCCGGATCGTGTGCCCGAGGGGCCGGGGAGGCCCCTGGAGGCCGCCGGGCTCCCGTCGAGGTCCGAGGGCTCCGCGGTCCCCGCGAAGCTCCCGGTGCCGGCGATCTGCTGCTCCAGCGCAACCATCAGGCGGTACGGGCCGTCTTCAGGGTGGGAGAGCAGCCAGTCACGCCTTTCAGCCGGTGTGAACGGCTCGGTGTCGAACGTGGCGGACGACTCGCGGACGTAGTGGTTGTAGATGTCGGTCAGCGCCTTGAGATCTTCCTCGGCCGCCGCTCTGACCAGTATGTCTGTCGACTCGCTCACCTTCGGATCCCTCCAGGTGGCCGGACAGGGTACTGCATGATCACGAATTCGACGCGGTGGTTGGGAATTAAGTCCGGTTTCCACTCGTTGTTTCCTTCGGATGGGGGCACTCGGGGAGTGTCCGATCACAGCCACCGACCAGAATGAGTCCACTCGCAAGGGAGCACGCATGGCAACCCGTGCCGTCGCCCGTCGTCAGGCCGCCACGACCGGTGCAGCTGACACGGCAAGCAGTGTTCGCGCCGCAGGCAGCGAAGTCGCGGACCGCGACCTGGTCGGCATGTATCTCGACGAGATCGCCCGCACGCCACTGCTCGACGCGGCAAAGGAAGTCGAGCTGTCGCTCGCCATCGAGGCAGGCGTGTACGCCCGCCGAATACTGGACCAGGAAGAGCAGCCGCTCAGCGCCGACTCGGCCAGCGCGACCGCGGACCGCGAAGAGCTGGAAGCGATCGTCGCGGAGGGCGAGCGCGCCAAGGACGTCTTCATCCGGTCCAACCTCCGCCTCGTCGTCGCGGTCGCCCGCCGGTACCCCCGCAGCGGACTGCCACTGCTGGACCTGATCCAGGAGGGCAACGCGGGCCTCGTACGCGCTGTGGAGAAGTTCGACTACCGCAAGGGCTTCAAGTTCTCCACGTACGCGACCTGGTGGATCCGCCAGGCAATCACGCGGTCGATCGCCGACCAGTCGCGGACGATCCGCCTGCCCGTACACCTGGTGGAGGAACTCGGCCGGATCCGGCGCGTGCAGCGAGAGTTCAACAGGGAGAACGGCCGCGAGCCCGAGCCCTCGGAGGTCGCCGCAGAGCTGAACTCCACGCCCGAGCGTGTGATCGACGTGCTCGACTGGGCGCGCGACCCCGTCAGCCTCAACATGTCGGTCGACGACGAAGGCGAGACGCAGTTCGGCGATCTGCTGGAAGACACCTCCGCGGCCTCGCCCGAGCAGTCCGTGCTGACGCTGCTGCGCCGGGAAGAGCTCGACGGGCTCATCAGCCGTCTCGACTCCCGTACGGCATCCATCATCAAGGCGCGATACGGCATGGTGGACGGCCGGGAGCGCACGCTGACGGAGGTCGGCAAGCAGCACGGCCTCACCCGGGAGCGGATCCGGCAGATCGAGAAGCACGCGCTGCTGGAGCTGAAGAAGCTGGCATCCGACACCGGCTTCGACGCCGCCGCCTGATCGGTGGCGCCGCTCCGGCGGCGTGGCCGAGATCCGGCGGCGAGGCCGGGCGGGCTCTTGCCCCGGTGGCCCCCGACCGCGGAGACCGCACAAACGCGCGCAGGAGCGCGACAACTGCATCCCTGACGAGGCGGCCGGTGAGAGCCGCCATCCCCAGGTCGAGTCCCGGCGCCCTCCCCCGAGCGCCGGGACTCCTTCGTGCGCCGGGACTCCTTCGTGTACTGCGTGGTGCCGCGCGCGCCGCAGCTGTACGGGACCGGGCGCGCAGGGGCGGCGGCGTTGTGCGGAACGGGACGGCGTGAGGACGGGCATGGGGCCAGTCCCGGACTACGGGGGCGGGCCGGCGGGTCGGCGGCACGTATCGCCGTCCGGGCGGTCGTCCGGGCGGTCCAGGTCGTGGCTCCCGGACCGCCCGGAGAGCCGGGGCGCCCGGCAGTCCCGTTGACGGTTGGCGCTCGTGAGCCCACGGCTAGGTGTATTGCTCACGAGCGTTGTTGCCGGTCACGGCCGCCCCGTCGAACCGGCGCTCGTCGAATCGGTGCTCGTCGAATCGGCGCCGTCCGAACCTGCCTAGTCCGAACAGGCCGCGCCCGAATCTGAAGGCGGGCGTCCGTACAAGTCGCGGTAGGAGGGGAAGACCCCGCCGGGACCGTCCACGCTTTCGGCCGCAAGGACGGCCTTCACCACGGCGCGGGTCAGCACGTCCGCCCCTGCGGCGAGAACGTCGTTCAACTCCGTTCCTTCGAGGGGGCGTTCACCGGTCGAGAGGGCGAAGACGGTGTCGCCGTCGTGCATGAGATGCACGGGCCGCACCCCTCTCGCCAGCCCGTCGTGGGCGGTGCCCGCGAGCTTCTGCGCCTGGGGCCGGGTGAGCGCCGCGTCCGTCGCGACCACTGCCAGTGTCGTGTTGAAGGGGGGACGCAGCACTCCCGCCGAGCGGGCGCCCGTCTCCTGCTGCGCCTGAGCCAGACGGCGCCGTGCCTCGTCGTGTGCGGCCGCATCGGGCAGCCGGGATGCGCGCCCTTCCCACATCTCGCCGTAGAGAACGCCGGTCTCGGGGTCCAGCGCCGAACCGGCCGCGTTGACGGCCGCCAGCGCTCCCACGGTCACCCCGGAGGGGAGCACCGTGCTCGCCGAGCCGATCCCCCCTTTGAGACCGCCCACCACGGCGCCGGTGCCCGCCCCGACGTTGCCCAGCGGAACCGGCGTTCCCGCCTCCGCCCGTCCCGCGGCCTCTACCGCCTCCCGTCCCAAGGACGCGTCCGGCCGGGCTCGCCAGTCCCCACCCCGGCCGAGGTCGAAGAGGACGGCGGCAGGCACGACGGGAACGACCTGCGCCGGATCGTGTCCCACGGGGACGCCGCGGCCCTGCTCCTCCAGCCAGCTCATCACGCCGGCGACGCAGTCGAGCCCGAAGGCGCTGCCTCCGGTCAGCACCACCGCGTGGATGCGCTCGACCACGTTCCGCGGGTCCAGCGCATCGGTCTCCCGCGTGCCGGGAGCGCCTCCGCGGGAGTCGATACCGGCCACGACACCGCCCTCGGGCGCGAGGACCACAGTCGTACCGCTCAGCCAGCCGGGCTGGTCGTTCCCGGTCCGCTGTGCGTGCCCGACCCGCAGGCCCGGCACGTCCGTAAGCGCATCCTGAGTCGTCATGCGGCATGGATATCAGGGACGTGGACGGCCCGTAGGCTTGTCGCATGACCACCGGTTCCCAACGGCCCCCCGACGCCGCCGCCGCGCTGGACTTCGGCGATCCGCTCAGCATGCGTTCCGCGGACGACACCGACAGCGGCTGGGGAGAGCGGACGGGCAGTGGCGGCGCGTCCGGCGGCAGCGCTGCCGACGCTGCCGCGGATCTCGCCCGCTTCCTGGAGGAGAAGCCTCCGCACCATCTGTGACCGTCACCAGCCCCGGCCCCGGCTCTGGCCCCGGCTCTGGCCCTGGCTCCGGTGACTGACAGCGGCCCCGCCGCCGAACAGCCCAGCCGGTCAGCCAAGCCGACCGCTCCGTCAGCTGCCGGGGGGCAGCCGGTCCCAGACACCAAAGCCAGTAGCCGGTGCGCCGCCGCCTGCCCGGACCGCGATCCACCTGCTCGCGGTCCGGGCCCCCCACCCCCCTCCCCGCCCCCGCCCCTTGGCCCCCGCTGCCCCGGTGACCGGTGACCGGTCACCGACCGCATTCCGGACCTGTCAGCCCGCCCGCGCTGGGCGCCCGCGGTCTGATCACTGCCTGCGGCCGGTGTACCGGCCACACCCGGCCACCCCAGTCGCACACGCCCCAGTCGCACACGCGGCCGCACCGGATCGCCTCGGCAGCAGCCGGCGTCCGCTTATCCGAACTGGCCGGCCTGGTAGTCGCCGCCCGGCTGCTGGATGATGACGTTCGCCCTGTTGAAGGCGTTGATGAGCGAGATCAGGACGACCATCGCGCCGAGCTGCTCCTCGTCGTAGTGCTTCGCCGCATTCGCCCAGACCTCATCAGAGACGCCACCCGCGGCGTCCGCGATGCGGGTGCCCTCCTCGGTCAGCTCCAGAGCGGCCCGCTCCGCCTCCGTGAAGACGGTCGCCTCCCGCCATGTCGCGACCATGTGGAGGCGCACCGACGTCTCACCTGCGGCGATGGCCTCCTTGGTGTGCATGTCCGTGCAGAATGCGCAGCCGTTGATCTGACTGGCCCGAAGCCTCATCAGCTCCTGCGTCGATGCGGGCAGCGTCGAGTGCGAGATCACCTGGTTCGCCGAGACGAGGTGCTTCACGACCTTGTCCGCGACGGCGTTGCCGAAGACGTTCAAGCGGGCTTCCATGGGGACTCCTCTGCCGTTGTCAGTGCTCACACACCTACGACGGAGCGGTCCCGCGGGATGTGACATGCGTGCCTGTGACGTACGTCTCCATGGGCGCGCCGCGAGATCGGAGCCGACAGCCGGTCAACGACTGCCGACTGCTGACTGGCTCCCTGCCAGGGCCCCGGCCGGCCGGAACGCCGTGCGCCCTTCCGTCCAAGCCCGGGCGACAAGGGGCCGTACTCCCGGCGAGGGCACCACTCCCTGCTGGGCCTACTCCTTGCGTATGTCCAGTCCGTCCCGCTGCGCTCCCAGGGAGGCCTCGCTGCCAGCGTTGCCGGGTGTCGTGCTGCTCGAGCCGTTCCGCTGCGCTACGAGGAGGTCGCGTATCTCTGCCAGCAGGTCGACCTCGGTGAGCTCCGGCGGAGCCTCGGGCGTCGGGTTCTTGGCCGCACGCCGCTCCTTGTACTTCGACATCGGAAGAATCATGAGGAAGTAGACGACCGCGGCGGTGATCAGGAACGTCAGCGAAGCGCTGAGGACCGGCCCCCAGTTGATGGGGACGCCTTCGGTCACTTCACCGGTGGTCTTGCTGATCTCGCACGGGGCCTTGAGGCAGGAGCTGTACTTGTCCAGGTCCTTGGTGCCGATCGCCCCCACGAGCGGGTTGATCAGGCCTTTGACGACCGAATCGACGATCTTGCTGAATGCGGTGCCCACGACCACGGCGACGGCCAGTTCGACCACGTTGCCGCGCATCAGGAATTCCCTGAACCCGGCCAGCAGGCTCTTCTTCTCGACTTCGGCGTCCGACATCCGGTCTTCGCGCCGCCCTTCTGTGCTTTCGTTCCTGTCCGTCTCGCGGTTCGCGCAGCGCGTCACTGCTCAGCGCAGCGTCACCGCGAGACGGGAGGTGACCGCCGCCCCGGCGAGCACCGTCGCAGTCCTGCGCGGCACCGCCAGCACGACGAGCGCCCCGTCGACCGGGTCAGTCTCCACGTGCTTCGGCAATCGCTCCACCCTGGCCCCCTTCGCGACGATCCGCGGGGGAGCGGAGCCCTCCTGGGACGCGATCACATCCACCTTGTCGCCCGGTCTCAGAAGCCGTACGGCGGCGGCGTCCGCGATGCGCACCGGAGCGGAGACCGAGGCGGGACGCTGTCCGGAGGCGGAGGCGTCGGCACGGTCGTCCCGCGCCGCCGAGCTCGAGCCCTGCCCCGCCGCGGAGCCCACCGCGGAGCCCGTTCCGGGCGCCGTGCGGCCGCTGGAAGCGGACCGGGCGGATGCACGGTCGTCGGGGGGTGCTGCCCCGGCCCCCGCCGGGCCTTGGCCGCGAGCGGCCGAGGCCGCCAGCGCGGCCGCGGCGACTGCCAGCCCCGCTGCTGTCGCGCGGCGCCGCCCTCGCAGGAGCCGCCGCATGCGATGCCTGCCGCCTCCGCCCACCCGCACCGGTACGAGGTCCGGTACGACGCACACTCCTCCCCCTCGGCGAAACCGGTGGCCGCCGCCCCCACCACCCGCACCGGCGGCCCCGGCTCCGCCGCGTTCTCCGCCGCCGCCCCTGCCGCCGCCGTTGTTCTCGCCGCGCCTGCCGTGCCCGTCCGGCAGGTCGCCGTCGCGCTCGTGCCAGGGCTCCCGCCCAGGCTGGAAATTCCGGGACACCAGACACCACACCCCGTCGCGTCAGAAGGCTCTGCTTTCCGCTTCGGACGACAGAGTGCGGCATATCGCCGTGCGTCGGGGAACTGAGCTGAAAACCGTGGACAACTGGGCGGTTGTGGACAACTTGAGCCCCCGCAGGAGTGAGGTTGCCGCGCCCGTCTACCGGCACCGAGGCCGTCCGCGTGCGGGAGCCGGTACCTCCGCGAGCGCAGCGGCGGGCCCTACTGCGGCGGGCTACCGGCCCCCAACTTGCGCCCCGTGGCCCAAGCAGCGGGCCGCCGGCCGCCGCTACGGCAGCTCGATGCCCGGGTCCAGCCCGCCCAGCGACTCGGAGCAGCCGCACGAGCGCTCCACGGGGAGCTTCGCGACCGCGTCGAACAGCACGTTCCGCAAGCGTCCGACGTTCTCCCCGAAGACCCGCAGGACCTCTTCGTGCGAGACGCCCTCGCCCGTCTCGGCGCCCGCGTCGAGATCGGTGACGAGGGTCAGCGAGGCGTAGCAGAGCCCGAGTTCGCGGGCCAGTGCCGCCTCCGGGTGGCCTGTCATGCCGACCACGGACCAGCCTTGCGCCGCATGCCACCGCGACTCCGCGCGGGTGGAGAAGCGGGGCCCCTCGACGACGCACAGGGTGCCCCCGTCCACGGCTGCCCAGCCGTGGTCCCGTGCGGCGGAGAGGCATGCCTGCCGCCCGGCCTCGCAGTAGGGGTCGGCGAAGGTCAGGTGCACGACGTTCGGGACGGAGCCGTCGGGGAGGGCCTCGCCGTCGAAGTACGTCTGTACGCGCGTCTTCGTCCGGTCGACGAGCTGGTCCGGGATCAGCAGTGTGCCCGGCCCGTGCTCCTCGCGGAGGCCGCCGACCGCGCAGGGCCCCAGCACCTGGCGCACTCCGGCAGAGCGCAACGCCCACATGTTGGCGCGGTAGTTGATGCGGTGCGGCGGCAGGTGGTGCTTGCGGCCGTGGCGGGGGAGGAAGGCGACCCGCCGTCCGTCGATCTCACCCAGGAAGAGCGAATCGCTCGGGGAGCCGTACGGGGTGTCGACAGTGACCTCGGTCACGTCGTCCAGGAAGGAGTAGAAGCCGGAGCCACCGACGACGCCGATCTCAGCCTGTTCGCTCATACGGCCCACCCTAAGGGCAGCTCCGGGACGGGACGGAGGGTGCCGGGCGCAAGGCCCGGCAGGACCGTCAGGCGGCCGAACTGCCCGCCGTGCTGGTGCTCTTGGAGCTGCTGCCGGACGAGTCCGACTTCGAGGAGCCCGAACCGGAACCCGACGAACCGGAGTCCGAGGACTTCGAGGACGACGAGCTGTCGCCGTTGCTCTTGGCGGAGGTGTCGGAGGAGCTCGACGACGATCCGCCCGTCGAGCTCGACGGGGTGCTGCGGCTGTCGTTGCGGTAGAAGCCGGAGCCCTTGAAGACGATGCCGACTGCCGAGAAGACCTTCTTCAGGCGGCCCTCGCACGCGGGGCACTCGGTCAGTGAGTCGTCGGTGAACTTCTGCACCACCTCGAGGCCCTCGCCGCACTGGGTGCACTGGTACTGGTACGTCGGCACGTCTCTTCCTCCTGGCACTCTTACTCGGTGAGTGCTAACGACGCTCCATATTGCAGCATTCCCGCGCGTCAGTCCACCGTTGCAGGTGCACGGTGACCCACCCCACCCGGTGATCCCCGTCCGCCGTACCTGTCGGCCAGCCGGCCGCGGAAGACCACGAGGGCTGCCAGTGCCAGCCCCGTACCTGCGGCCGATGCGAGGAAGCCCGCGCCCGCGCCGAAGCCGTCCGTCAGCTGTCCGGCAGCCATCGAGCCCGCGGCCTGTCCCAGCGCCACCGCTCCGGTCAGCCACGTGAAGGCCTCTGTGCGGACGGCCGCCGGAACCAGCAGATCCACGAGCGTGAAGCCGGTGATCATCGACGGTGCGACGCTCAGCCCCGCCACCAGGCTCAGCGCACCCAGCAGCGCCAGCCACGGCGTCAGCTGGGCCGCGGTGGCCAGCGTCGCGGTCGCCAGTACGAGAACGGGGTAGGCGATCAGCAGCCGGGTCTGGGAACTGCGCCTCCAGCGGATCGTCCCGACGGCCACGGCGGCCAGCGTGTTCCCGGTGGCGAATATCCCGTACAGCACACCGTTGAGCTCAGGTCTGCCCGCGAACTGTGTGACAGCCGCGATGGAGACCTGCATGCCTCCGAAGACGCTGCCGATGCCCAGTAGCGCGGGGATCAGCACGCGTACGCCGGGGACGCCCAGCGCGGAGCGCGCACCGTCGTCCGTCCGTGCGGTGGCCGCCTCAACTTGGGGAGCGCTGTCCGTGCGCGTCGCACTGTCCCGCCGGGCCTTCGTCTTGCTCTTCGCGTTCTCCGCGTTCTGCCCGCGTGCCCTGGGCGGCTGTGTGCTTCGCTGCGCGGCGAACAAGAGCCCGCCGCCCAGGATCAGCAGTGCCTCCGCGGCCAGGCCCGCGGCCGGATGCACGGTCGTGCACAGGGCGGTCGTCAGCACGGGGCCGACGATGAAGGTGAACTCGTCCGTGACCGACTCGAAGGCCGCCGCGGTCGTCATCAGCGGCGAACTGCCGTTCAGGGACGCCGACCAGCGGGCCCGCACCATCGGGCTGACGGGCGGAGTGGTCGCTCCGGCGGGTACCGCCGCGGCGAACAGGGCCCACAGCGGGGCGTCCCGCAGCGCCAGGACGATCAGCAGCGAGACCGTCAGCGCGTGCAGCAGCACGGCGGGTACCAGGACGGCTCCCTGCCCGAACCGGTCGGTGAGCTTTCCGCTCTGCGGTGCGATCAGTGCCATCGAGACGCCGGAGACCGCGGTGACGGTGCCCGCGGCCCCGTAGGAGCCGGTGGTGTGCTCTACCAGCAGTACGGTGCCGATGCCGAGCATGGCGATCGGCTGCCGGGCCAGGAAGCCGGGGATCACGAAGCCCCAGGCCCCGGGTGTGCGGAGCAACTCGCGGTATCCGGGACGGCGTTCGCCTGCCGGGATGGCCGGAGACGTCACGGCCGGGCCTCTCTGCCGCCTGGTAGCGCGCCGCTCGCACCGAGGGCTGTCCGCCGAGGGCTGTCCTCTTGCGCGACCTCCGGTCGCGCCAGCCCTGCATCAGGCAGGATCGGTGAAATGTCTTGCCGTCAGGCAGGATAACGGCCTGCGCGACGAGGGGAATCCCTGTGGACGGGGCGGGGGCAGCCCGCCAGCGTCGCCGAGAGCCGCAGCCGTCCTCCCGGGGACGGGCCCGGAGCCGCTTCAGTGCTTCCGCAGGTCCCACGGCCTCCCGGAACCGCCGGACCTCCCGGAGTCGGCGTGCTCTGACCCGGCGTGCTCTGACCCGGAGTGCCTGGAGCCCGGTACACGGGTGCCCCAGGGGCGTCGTGGACCGCGGCGGCGCGCGTTCGGTCCGGCGGCCCGGCCCTCCCGGTCCGGCTTCAGCCATCCGGCCAGCTTGCCGCCCTTGCCCACGTCCAGGAGCCGTTGCTCTGCGGCGTCGCGCACGGGGTCAGTCGCCACGACCAGCAGTTCGTCCCCGTACCGCAGCATCGTCGTGGGCAGGGGGACGAAGCTGTTGCCGTCGCGTACGACGAGGGTGACCGCCGCTCCTGGCGGGAGACGCAACTCGCCGACCTCGACGCCGTGCATCTTCGAGTGCTGCGGGATGGCGACCGAGAGCAGATGGCCGCGCAGGCGTTCCAGCGGTGCGGACTCGATGTCCATGTCCATCGGCTCTTCGCTGTCGCCGAGTTGCAGCTTCCGCGCCAGCCAGGGAAGCGTCGGGCCCTGCACCGCGGTGAAGATGATCACGAGCACGAAGACGATGTTGAAGATGCGCTCGCTGCCCGGGACTTCGGCCACCCGCGGGATGGTCGCCAGCACGATGGGGACGGCTCCGCGCAGCCCCGCCCATGACAGCAGCGCCTGGTCGCGCCAGCGTTGGTCGAAGGGCAGCATGCTGCACACCACCGACAGGGGGCGTGCGACCACGGTGAGCGCCAGGCCGACGACGATCGCCGGTACGACGTCGTCGAGCAGGTCGTGCGGTGTGACCAGCAGACCGAGCAGCACGAACAGGCCGATCTGCGCGATCCACGCCAGCCCGTCGGCGAATCCGCGTACCGCGGGGCGGTGCGGAAGCCGGGCGTTGCCCAGGATCAGGGAGGTGACGTAGACCGCGAGGAATCCGGAGCCGTGCGCGATCGCTCCGCCCGCGTAGGACAGCACGCACAGTGCCATCACCGCGATCGGGTAGAGACCCGACGACGGCAGCGCCACCCGCCCCAGGCCCAGTTCGCCCAGCTTGCCGACGGCGAGGCCGACGATCAGTCCGATCGCCAGCTCCAGCGCGATCTCCGCGACCAGCACGTACCAGTGCACTGTCGCGAAATCGTGCGCGGAGATCGCGACGACGAGGATCACGACCGGGGCGTCGTTGAACCCCGACTCCGCCTCCAGCACGCCCGTGAGCCGCTTCGGCAGCGGCACCTTGCGCAGCACGGAGAAGACGGCCGCCGCATCCGTCGACGAGACGACCGCTCCCATCAGCAGCGCCGCCTGCCAGTCGAGCCCGACGAGATAGTGGGCGGCGGACGCCGTGACCGCGACACTCACCCCCACACCCAGGGTGGACAGCACCGCGGCCGCCGGCACCGCCGGCCGGATCTCCCGCCACTTGGTGCTGAGTCCGCCCTCGGTGAGGATCACCACGAGAGCGGCGTAGCCGAGCGTTCTGGTCAGCGTCGCGTTGTCGAACTGCACGCCGAGACCGTCCTGCCCGATGGCGATCCCTATGCCGAGATAGACCAGCAGACTCGGCAGTCCGCTGCGGGAGGAGAGCCTGACAGCGGCGACCGCGAAGAGCAGGACGAGGGTGCTGAGGAGCAGGAGTTGGTTGAGGCGGTCGACAGTCAGGGGCAGATCCTTTCCAGATCGCGGCGAAGTCCGTAGCAGATCCGCCAAATCGTTCGCGTGGCTAACAATTTACCATCGCTTGAACGTCCCTCCGGGTTCGCCCGTGACTCCCTGTGTAGCGCCGGGCAGGCTCCGCCTATGGTTGCTCCAGCGTGAATCCGTACCCGGTCCGCCCGCCCCAGGTCCGCCCTGCCCCTCGAAGGACAGAGATGCCCGCCAAGAAGACCTCGCGACGCGCCCGTCTGATCGTGATCGCAGTCGTGCTGCTGCTCGTGGCCGGTATCGGGGGCGGCACGTTCTGGTCCATAAGTTCCGTGCGGGACTCGTTCCCGCAGACGACGGGTTCGCTGAAGCTCAAAGGGCTCGACGACCCGGTGACCGTCCAGCGTGACCGCGAGGGCATCCCGCAGGTCTACGCGGACAGTTCGAAGGACCTCTTCACGGCACAGGGGTACGTGCAGGCCCAGGACCGGTTCTGGGAGATGGACGTACGGCGGCACACGACCGCCGGCCGTCTCTCCGAGATGTTCGGCAAGAGCCAGGTCAAGACCGACGCCTTCCTGCGCACCCTCGGCTGGCGCCGGGTCGCGGAGAAGGAGTACGCGAGCCTCGCGCCGTCGACGAAGGCCAACCTCAAGGCGTACTCCGCGGGCGTCAACGCCTACCTGAAGGACCACAAGGGCACTGCCGCCTCGGTCGAGTACGGGGCACTGGAGCTGTCCAACGACTACACGCCGCACAAGTGGAGCCCCGTCGACTCCGTGGCCTGGCTGAAGGCCATGGCGTGGGACCTCCGGTCGAACATGAAGTCCGAGGTCGACCGCTCGCTGATGACGAGCCGGCTGACCCGGCAGCAGATCGAGGAGCTGTACCCGGAGTACCCCACCGACCGCCACGAGCCGATCGTCGACAGCGAAGCGAAAGCCGGCCGCGAGAAGTTCGTCCCCGGCGGCAGCTCCTCCGCGACGCCCAACGGCGGCGCGGCCGCGGCCCAGCAGGCCGCTGTGCGGAAGGCCGGCTCCCGGCTGAGCTCCGTGGCCACGCAGCTCGACAAGGTCCCCGCGATGCTCGGCCCCAGCAACAGCGGCATCGGCTCCAACTCGTGGGTCGTGTCCGGCGAGCACACGACGACGGGCAAGCCGCTGCTGGCCAACGACCCCCACCTGGCGCCGCAGTTGCCGTCGGTCTGGTACCAGATGGGACTGCACTGCAGGACGGTGAGCAAGGCCTGCCCGTACGACGTCTCAGGCTTCACCTTCTCCGGCATGCCGGGCGTCGTCATCGGCCACAACCAGCAGATCTCCTGGGGTATGACCAACCTCGGCGCGGACGTCACGGACCTGTACCTGGAGAAGTTCCGCGACGGCGGCTACCTCTACGACGGCAAGCGGCGCCCGTACCGCACCCGCCAGGAGACCATCAAGGTGGCCGACGGGCCCAGCCGTGAGATCACGGTGCGCGAGACCGACAACGGCCCTGTCATCTCCGACCGCGACAGCGAGCTGCGCAAGGTCGGCGACGAGGCCCCCGTGGACAACGCGGCCCCCGACCGCGGAGACGGCTACGGCGTCTCGCTGCGGTGGACGGCGCTGAGCCCGTCCAAGTCCATGGACGCGATCTTCAAGTTGAACCGGGCGTCCGACTTCAAGGGCTTCCGCGCCGCGGCCCGGGACTTCGCGGCACCCTCGCAGAACCTGATCTACGCCGACACCAAGGGCAACATCGGCTACCAGGCCCCCGGCCGCATCCCCGTGCGCGCCGCCGGCGACGGCCGCTACCCCGCGCCCGGCTGGGACTCGCGCTACCGGTGGAAGGGTTACATTCCGCAGGACGCGCTGCCCTGGGAGTACAACCCCGAACGCGGCTACATAGTCACCGCCAACCAAGCTGTCGTGGACAAGAAGAAGTACCCGTACATGCTCACCGAGGACTGGAGCTACGGGACGCGCAGCCAGCGGATCAACGACCTGATCAAGTCGAAGATCGAAGACGGCGGCAAGATCTCCACCAACGACATGCAGACCATGCAGATGGACAACAGCAGCGAGATCGCCAAGCTGCTCGTGCCCTACCTGCTGAAGATCGACGTGAAGGACGGCTACGTCCGCGAGGCGCAGCAGCTCCTCGAGGGCTGGGACTACACCCAGGACCGCGACTCGGCACCCGCCGCCTACTTCAACGCCGTCTGGCGCAACATGCTGCTGCTGGCCTTCGGCAACAAGCTCCCCAAGGAGCTGCGCGTCAAGGGCGACTGCTTGAACGTGCGTCCCACCGACGACTCCGCCCCCGTCGACGACCTCAGCGGCAACACCCGCCTGGTGCGCGAGTGCGGCGTGCGGGACGCGGCGTCCGGGCAGCCGGACGGAGGCGACCGCTGGTACGAGGTCGTGCGGAAGCTGATCAAGGACTCCGACAGCGACTGGTGGAAGACCCCCGACAACAAGGGGCGTCCCGGCGACCAGAACCGCGACGAGCTCCTCGCCCACGCCATGAAGAACGCCCGCTGGGAGCTGACCTCCAAGCTGGGCAAGGACATAGAGACCTGGAGCTGGGGCCGCCTCCACCTCCTGCTGCTGAAGAACCAGACCATCGGAACCGAAGGCCCGGGCTTCATGCAGTGGCTGCTCAACCGCGGTCCCTGGGACCTCGGCGGCGGCGAGGACGCCGTGAACGCCACCGGGTGGAACGCGGCCGGAGGCTACGAAGTGGTCTGGGTGCCCTCGATGCGGATGGTCGTCAACCTCGACGACTTCGACAAGTCCCGCTGGATCAACCTCACCGGCGCCTCGGGCCACACCTACAACCCGCACTACGTCGACCAGATGGACAAGTGGTCCGAGGGTGCGACGCTGAAGTGGGCGTTCTCCGAGAAGGCCGTCGAGAAGGCCACCGAGGACAAGATGGCGTTCACGCCGTAGCCGGCGGGTGCTGTCCCTCAGGGGGCAGGATCGCCACCCGGTCCCGGCCGTCTGCCGCCCGCCGCCTCGTCAGTGGCGGTGGTGCGGCGGCGGGGCCTTGAAGCGGTGGATCCCGGAAGGCGTCACCGCGGCGGCCACGGGCAGGTCGTGCGGCTCCGCCGGCACGCTGCCGACCAGTTCGGCGTCGTAGAGCAGCACGGCGAGAGCGGGCCGCGCCCCGGACGCCCCGATCCGCGCCAGCACGCGGTCGTACGATCCGCCGCCGCGCCCCAGCCTGAGGCCCTGCCCGTCGACGGCCAGCCCGGGCAGCAGCACCACCTCGACGTCCGTCACCGCGTCCGGGCCGAGGCGCGGGCCGTCGGGCTCCAGCAGCCCACGCCCGGCGCGTTCGAGACGCTGCACGCCCTCGTACGCGGCCCAGTCCAGGTCGTTGTCGGGGAGCAGCACCGGCAGCAGCACACGCACCCCGCGCAGACGCAGGGCCTCCAGCAGCGGCAGCGTCCCCGGCTCGCGGCCCACCGAGACGTACGCCGCGACGCTCCGTGCCTCCGCCAGCTCGGGCAGCTCCAGCGCGCGCTCCGACAGGACGGCAGCCGTCTCCTCCGCGTCGCGGGCAGTCAACCGCGCCCTCACCGCGAGGATGCTCTCCCGCAAGGCGCGCTTAGTACCGTCGAGGGGGGTCACAGTCCGGCCGGTCCCTTCCGGCGTGAACTGGCATGCTCACACCGCTACATATCGGAGCGAAGGCTTACCTTCCGGTCAAAGCCTCCGGTTATCGTGCGGGACATGACTACTCCCCGAGCACCGATCACCAAGGCTGTCATCCCGGCAGCGGGTTTGGGCACCCGCTTCCTGCCGGCTACCAAGTCCACGCCCAAGGAGATGCTGCCGGTCGTCGACAAGCCGGCGATCCAGTATGTGGTCGAGGAGGCCGTCTCCGCCGGGTTGTCCGACGTTCTGATGGTCACCGGCCGCAACAAGCGCCCCCTCGAAGACCATTTCGACCGCAATTACGAACTGGAACAGGTTCTGCGCGACAAGGGCGACGAGGCCAAGCTGAGCAAGGTCGAGGAGTCCAGCGACCTGGCGACGATGCACTACGTGCGCCAGGGCGACCCCCGCGGCCTCGGCCACGCCATCCTCTGTGCCGCGCCGCACGTGGGGGACGAGGCCTTCGCCGTCCTCCTGGGCGACGACCTGATCGACCCGCGCGACCCGCTGCTCACCCGCATGACCCAGGTGCGCGAGCAGCACGGCGGCAGCGTCATCGCGCTCATGGAGGTCGAGCCGCAGAACATCCACCTCTACGGCTGCGCTGCCGCGCACGCCACCGGCGAGGAGGACGTCGTCCGGGTCTCCGACCTGGTGGAGAAGCCGTCGAGCGACGAGGCGCCGTCCAACCTCGCCATCATCGGCCGCTACGTGCTCGACCCGGCCGTCTTCGAGGTGCTCCGCAAGACCGAACCGGGACGCGGCGGCGAGATCCAGATCACCGACGCCCTGCAGACCCTCGCGGCGGAGCCCTCACTGGGCGGACCGGTGCACGGCGTGGTCTTCCGCGGCAGGCGCTACGACACCGGTGACAGGGGAGACTATCTGCGCGCCATCGTCAGACTGGCATGCGAACGTGAGGACCTGGGCCCGGACTTCCGGGACTGGCTGCGGAGCTTCGTCACCGAGGAGATGTGAGCCGTTGAGCGAGACCTGGTCGGTCGAGGAGCACCTGGACGACATCCTGCGCAGCGTGCGCCCCTTGGAGCCCATCGAGCTCCAACTCCTCGACGCGCAGGGGTGCGTGCTCGTCGAGGACATCCCGGTGCCCACCTCGCTGCCTCCCTTCGACAACAGCTCGATGGACGGCTACGCGGTGCGCACCGCCGACGTCGAAGGGGCGTCCGAGGAGTTCCCGGCAGTGCTGTCCGTCATAGGGGACGTGGCGGCGGGCAGAGGAGACCTCCCCGTCGTAGGGCCCGGCCAGGCCGCCCGCATCATGACGGGGGCGGCGATGCCGCCCGGAGCGGAGGCGGTCGTCCCCGTCGAGTGGACGGACGGCGGTCTCGGCGGCGGCCCCGTGGACTCCATGCGCGCCCGCAGCGCCTCGCCGGAGGGCGCGGCCGGTGAGGTGCGCGTCCACCGTCCGGTCTCGGCGGGCCGGCACGTCCGCCCGCGCGGCAGCGACGTGCGGGCCGGGTCCCTCGCGCTCGGCGCCGGCACGGTCCTCGGCCCGCCCCAGGTGGGTCTGCTGGCCGCCATCGGCCGCGGCAGCGTACGCGTCCGCCCGCGCCCCCGGGTGGTCGTCCTCTCCACGGGCAGCGAACTCGTACCGCCCGACGAGCAGTTGGGCTCCGGCCAGATCTACGACTCCAACAGCTTCGCGCTGACCGCCGCCGCCCGCGACGCCGGCGCGATCGCCTACCGGGTGGGTGCCGTCGCCGACGACGCCGACACCCTCCGCGCCACGATCGAGGACCAGCTCATCCGGGCCGACCTGATGGTCACCAGCGGCGGTGTCAGCGTGGGCGCGTACGACGTCGTCAAGGAAGTGCTCTCCAAGATCGACGAGGGGAGCGGCAGCGTGGAGTTCCGCCGCCTGGCCATGCAGCCCGGCAAGCCCCAGGGCTTCGGTCTGATCGGCCCGGACCGCACCCCGCTGCTCGCCCTGCCCGGCAATCCGGTGAGCGCGTACGTCTCCTTCGAGCTGTTCGTCCGGCCGGCGGTGCGGGCGCTGATGGGGCGCGCCTCCGTACGCCGTGAGACCGCCCGGGCACGGCTGGAGACCGAGGAGCCGCTCAACTCCCCGGACGGCAAACGGCAGTTCCTCCGCGGCAGTTACCTGCCGCCCGCGCGGGGGGAGGCCCGCGGCTCGGTGCGCCCGGTCGGGGGCGCCGGCTCGCACCTCGTCGCGGCTCTCGCGCAGGCGAACGTGCTGATCGACGTCCCCGAGAAGACGGTCCGGCTCACGGCGGGCGAAGAGGTCACGGTCGTCCTGCTGGACTAGGCCCCGCCCCGCCCCGCACTCTCCCGTCCACGAAGTCTGCCCGGCCCCGGGGCCGGGCACTGTCACGGTCCGTACGCCCGGAGCGACGCCGGGACGCCGAGGGCCCGGTACCGTATCCGGTCACAGGGACGGTTCCGGGAGAACGATTGAACAGCGCCGAACAGCAGCACCTCACCCACATCGACGAGGGCGGGGCAGCCCGCATGGTCGATGTCTCCGCGAAGGACGTCACCGCCCGCACCGCGCGTGCGGCAGGCAGAGTCCTCGTGTCGCCGCGCGTCGTGGAGCTGCTGCGCGGCGAGGGGATGCCCAAGGGCGACGCCCTCGCCACGGCGCGCATCGCGGGCATCATGGGAGCGAAGAGGACACCGGATCTCGTCCCGCTGTGCCATCCGCTCGCGATCTCGGGCGTCGAAGTCGATCTCTCGGTCGCGGACGACGCCGTCGAGATCACCGCACAGGTGAAGACCACGGACCGTACGGGCGTGGAGATGGAGGCGCTGACGGCCGTGACGGTCGCGGCTCTCACCGTGATCGACATGGTGAAGGCCGTCGACAAGTCAGCCGTGATCGCGGACGTGCGGGTGGAGGAGAAGTCCGGCGGCCGGTCCGGCAACTGGACGCGTTCCGCAGCCAATTCGAGCCCGTCCCCGTCCGGCGGCGAGGACGGGCCCCAGGAGGGAACAGGCGCATGAACCCCGCACAGCACTCCTACCGCGCTCTCGCCGTGACGGCATCGAACCGGGCGGCGGACGGCGTCTACGAGGACGAGGGCGGCCCGCTCCTCGTCGAGGCCCTGAACGCCATGGGCTTCGAGACGGAGGGCCCGAGCGTCGTCCCGGACGGCGAACCCGTCGCCGAGGTGCTGACGGCGGCGGTCAACGCCCGCTACGACGTCGTCCTCACCACCGGCGGCACCGGTATCTCACCGACGGACAAGACGCCGGAGATGACGCGCCGCCTCCTCGACTACGAGATCCCGGGCATCGCGGAGGCGGTCCGCGCGGAGGGAGCCGGCAAGGTTCCGACTGCGGCTCTCTCGCGTGGAGTTGCGGGCGTGGCCGGCAACACCCTGATCGTCAACCTGCCGGGTTCGTCCGGCGGTGTACGCGACGGGCTCGCCGTCCTCCGCAGGCTTCTGGTCCACGCGGTCGACCAGATCCACGGAGGCGATCACCCCAGAGGGGCCCCCAACTGAACGCGCCCTGGCCGGTCGTACTGACGGACGGAGCGACCTCGCTCCGTCCCATAAAGCTGCGCGACCAGCGTGCCTGGCGCGAGGTCAACCAGCGCAACCGCGACTGGCTGCGGCCCTGGGAGGCCACGATCCCGCCCGCGCCTGCGGGGCTGACGCCCCCGCTCCGCCCGACGTACCGGCAGATGGTCCGGCACCTGCGGGGGGAGGCGCAGGCGGGGCGCATGCTGCCGTTCGTCGTGGAGTACCAGGGGCGCCTGGCGGGGCAGTTGACGGTCGCGGGCATCACCTGGGGATCGATGTGCTCCGGGCACATCGGCTATTGGGTGGACCGTGAAGTCGCCGGCCGCGGTGTGATGCCGACTGCCGTGGCGCTGGCAACGGACCACTGCTTCCGCACGGTTGGGCTGCACCGCATCGAAATCTGCATCCGTCCGGAGAACGCGCCGAGCCGCCGCGTCGTGGAGAAACTGGGCTTCCGCGAGGAGGGGTTGAGGCCCCGTTACCTGCATATCGACGGTGCGTGGCGCGACCATCTGGTTTACGCGCTGACCTCGGAAGAAGTCCCTGAAGGGCTGCTGGCGCGCTGGCATCGCGAGGCACCGCACACGTCCAATAAATAGAATATCCATTCGAAAGTGATCCCGGTTCGCTGAACGGCCCCCGGCCGCCGCGGAATTGACGAACGACCACCCCGGTAGGCGCGATCGGAAAAAAAGCTGGAGAGATCAGCCAGATCGTGCGACACACCGCCGTATTTGGCAGATGGGTGCGGCTAAACCCCTCTACCGTGTGAGGGTGAACAGCAGCGGCCTCATCTACGCAGTCATCGTCGGGGCCTGGGCCGCCTATCTGGTGCCGATGTGGCTCCGCAGGCAGGACGAACTGAACGAGTCCCGCCCCACCGAACGCTTCAGTACCGCCATCCGCCTGCTGTCCGGCAAGGCGGCGATGGAGCGGCGATACGCCAAGGAGTCGGAGCGCGACGGTGAAGTCCCCGACACCCACGGCGAGTTCGCCGACCCGCTGAGCGATCCCCTCACCGGGCGGCACGAGGCGGCCACCGCGGGCGGCTTCCCCGGGTCCGGCGACACGCACGGGGCCGTTCCCTGCGGAGACGCAGCCGACGAGACGGTGGACGTCCGCGCCTACGCCGACCCCAAGACCATGGTGGGCGAGGCCGGTGCGGCCGCCCCCACCGAGGTCCTGGCCGCGCACGGTGATCACGCCGCCGAAGTACGGGGCGGCAACGGGCCGTCGGGCGACGGCCGGGCCGAACCCCGGCAGAGCGGCAAGAGCACGCGCGCCAAGGTGCTCGCCCGGCGCCGGCGCACCACGATGGTGCTCTTCCTCGCCTTCACCGCGGGCACCGTCGTCGCGGGAGTCGGCGGCATCACGTACCTGTGGGCGCCGGGCGGGCCGGGGCTGCTGCTCAGCGCGTACATCGTGCATCTCCGGGTGCAGGAGCGCCGCCGCTTCGCCGCCACCATGGACAAGCGCCGTGCGGAGGCCGCGCCGCCCCGCACGCAGGAGAGCCCGGAGACTCCGGAGGACCCGGACCGAGAGACCGAGTCCTTCCCCGGCCCTCCCGCGAACGTCCGGACGCCGGACCCGGAGGCCGCCGCCCAGTCCGGTACGCAGCCGGCGGCCCGGCCCGCCGCCCGGGCGGCCCAGGAACCCACGGCCGCCGACCGGCGCGCCCTCGTCGAGCAGACGGACCACGCCGAGTGGGTCGACCAGCAGCGGAACAGGGACGGCGAGCCCGGCGAGGGCTGGGACCCCGTCCCGGTGCCGCTGCCCACGTACGTCAGCGCTCCCGTCGCGCCGCGCACCACGCGCGGCGTGGACCTGGAGGGGCCCGGCACCTGGAGCTCGGCCCGCTCCACCACGGCCGGTGGCGAGCCCGGCGGAGACGAGGGACCGGACGATCCGGCCCCCTCGCGCCGACGCGGACGCGGGCACGGCCGCACGCCGCTCTTCGACCAGTACGAGGACGGCGAGCGGCCCCGCGCAGCCAACGAGTGACGCGCGGTGACCGCTGCCCGCCCCGGCCGGGGCGGACGGCACCCGGCGAGCGTGCCGACGGGCCGCGCAGGGGTGCGGTGACCAGCGCTCTATCGGATTTCCTCGCAGCGCTGCGGGGATGCTAAGGTTTCACCCGTCGCAAGGGCCTGTAGCGCAGTCCGGTAGCGCATCTCGTTCGCAACGAGAGGGTCAGGGGTTCAAATCCCCTCAGGTCCACAGCACGTCAGAGCCCCCGTCGGAGAGATCCGGCGGGGGCTTCGTCGTGCGCTACAGCAGTGAAGTACAGCAACTACGGTGACTGTCCTTGATCGCTGGACGATCCGCCGAGGTGCTTGCCGAGCTTCCTCAGTGCCTTCCGAGTCGAGCCGGAAGAGACGTGCGTGTACACCTCCATCGTGGTCGCGATCTTGCTGTGGCGAAGGATCTGCATGGCCACGCGCGGGTGCACGTCGAGGGCGGCGAGCAACGAGCCACAGGTGTGACGGGTGTTGTGCAGCCTGATCTTCCGCACTCCTGCCTTTGCCGACCGCGCGTCGAACGAGCGGTTGAAGTTCCTCGGTTCGATCGGCGTTCCGTAGCGAGTGGTGAAGACGAAGCCCGAGTCGGTCCACAGTTCGCCCGTTGTCCTTCGGGTCGCTTGCTGCGTCTTCCACCGGAACTGGAGGGCGCTGACGCAGATCTGGGGGAGCGGCAGCGTCGCCGTCGATGCTTCGGTCTTCGTCTCGTCGTGAAGTAGGCGCCGACTGTTTACCGCGAGCACGGCTTCGACTTCGTCAGGAAGGTCGACCTAGGGCACCGCCGCTCAAGCCCTGTGCCAGAGAGCTACGTAGGCAGCGCGGTAAGAGTTTCCCTACTTCATTCAAGGGCTCGCTCCGCTCGCCGCGCGGCCCGGCTTGCCGCCGGGCCGACGCTCCTGTCTCCGCCCCGCTCCGGCCCGGCCGCCGTACCGCGCACGGACGCGGCCCAGAAGAGCGGGAACATGCCGGCGGGGTCGGCCGGTTCGACGGCTTTAGGCAGCCACCTTGGAGCGAGCCTCCAAGATCATGGCCCAGATCGGGCTATTGCGGGCAGGCGAGGAGCCAGCCCGATTCGCGGAATCGTAAGGGCCATGATCTCTCGCCCAAGCCAGCTCCACCCCAAAGCCGCTACACCGACCTTATGAGGCAGGCTAGGCTCTGCTTCATAACACCAGCTTACCGAATATCGCCGTCTTCGACGAGAGTAGAACGAGGAAGAGAGATTCGAGGAAATCATGGGAATCATATTCTCCTTACTGTATTTCATAGTGGCCCTGTTCACCGTGCCGTATAGAAGAATGAAGGAAGGCAAGCCAGGATGCATGTATTTGCTCGTCGGCGCCTTTGTGGTCTACACGGTACAAGAAATCATAGAAGAGATCACTCAATGAATCTCTTCTAGCAGGCCGCCTGCCGTACAGCAACGAAGTGCTGCAACCATCATGCGCGTAGCCGACTCTCAGCAACCCTCAGACCACGTATGATCTGCTCAGTGGACGTCGATGACCTTAATGCCGATAATTCGCAACGAGAGGGTCAGGGGTTCAAATCCCCTCAGGTCCACAGCTGGCCGTTCTTGAGTCAGCTCGGGAGCGGTTGACGAGATCCCGTCCGATCATGGAGATCGGGCGGGAGTCTTGCGTTTCCGGAGTTCGTTCGATGCGTGTTCTGGGCAGTGGCTCCGGGCGCCGGGCGAGGACTCCGGCGAGTACTTCCTGGGACGCGCCGTACGTGTGCGCTGAACGATCCCAACGTCCTGCTCCAGGGCTGCCTGCACTCATAGTGGATCGCTATCCACGTATAGGAGACTTCCCTTTGACGATCACTCACTTCCCCGTCACGGTGAGGCGGCAGAGCCCTCTCCACCTGGGAATTGGAGGTTCGTCCCCATGTACTCAGTGACCGACCCGGCCACCGGAGAACTGATCGAGGAGATCCCGAACGCGACCGACGAGGAGGTCCTCGCAGCCATCGACCGCGTCGACCGCGGGTACACCTCCTGGCGGCGCCGACCGGTCACCGAGCGCGCGGACATCGCCTTGCGGGCAGCGGAACTGTTCGCCGAACGCGCCGACGAGCTCGCCGGGATCATGGCCTTGGAGATGGGCAAGCGGATCAACGAGGGGCGCGGCGAGATCGGCATCGTTCGCGACATCTTCGAGTACTACGGATCCAACGGCCCCGCGTTGCTGGCGGATGAACCGCTGACTCTCAAGACCGGCGAGGCCGCCATCGCCAAGGAGCCGATCGGCGCGCTGCTCGGTGTCATGCCGTGGAACTTCCCCTGCTACCAGGTCGCCCGGTTCGTGGCACCCAACCTCGTGCTGGGCAACACGATCCTGCTCAAGCACGCCTCCATCTGCCCCAGATCCGCCTCCGCGATCGAACGGATCCTGCACGAGGCCGGGGTGCCCGATGACGCGTACGTGAACGTCTTCGCCTCCAGCAAGCAGGTCCCGTGGGTGCTGGCGGACCCGCGCATCAAGGGGGTGTCGCTGACCGGCAGCGAGCAGGCGGGAATCTCCGTCGCGGCGGAGGCGGGCCGGAACCTGAAGCGCGCGGTCCTCGAACTGGGCGGGTCCGACCCGCTGATCGTGCTGGACACCGACGACATGGACGAGACCGTGAAGGCCACGGCCACAGCCCGGATGCGCAACTGCGGGCAGTCGTGCAACGCGCCCAAGCGGATGATCGTGATGGCCGACATCTATGAGGACTTCGTCGACGGGATCACCAAGCGCGTCGCGGACTACTACCGACCCGGCGAGCCGACAGATCCGGCAACCAAGCTGCCCCCGCTCGCCTCCGCCTCGGCCGCCGACGAAGTGGCCGCCCAGGTTCGGGCCGCTGTCGAGCAGGGTGCGACGCTGCGCACCGGTGGCAACCGGTTCGGCCCCGGCGCCTACTTCGAGGCGACCGTCCTGACCGATGTGACACAGGAGATGGACGCCTACTACGAGGAGATCTTCGGGCCGGTCGTGCTGGTGTTCCGGGCCGAGACCGAGGAGGAAGCGATCGACATCGCCAACGACTCGCCGTTCGGCCTGGGAGCCGCTGTCTTCGGAACCGACCCCGAGCGGAACCGCGGCGTCGCCGACCGGATCGAGGCAGGGATGGTCTACATCAACAAGTCCGGTGGCTCCGTGGCGGACCTGCCGTTCGGCGGCATCAAGCGCTCCGGCATGGGCCGCGAGCTGGGCGCGCTCGGCATCGAGGAGTTCATGAACAAGAAGTCGATCCGGCTGTAAGCACCTCGCCCACCTGAAGGCCGGTCTGCCTGCCAAGTCGAGAGCGTCCACAGGCGTCGACCGTTCGGCAGGCAGGAGCCGAACCCGACCCTGCCTCGGACATCCGCACCGGCTGAGATGCGTCTCAGCCGGTGCGATGTGCTCCCCGCGGGCCGTGAGGAAGGGTCAATGGGCCGCGGATGCGCCGCGGGCGTTGTAGACGACGGCGTCGTCGCGCTCTCCGTAGCCTCGGAGCACCTCCACCGCTTCGTCCCGGAGGACGTTGCGGACGACCTCGATGCCTCGCTCGCCGAACTGTTCGGCCCAGTCCTCGCGCATCGGGCCCTCGTCGAAGCCGGTGAGTTCTTCGAGCTCCGGCCCGTCCCCGGCTATGAGCAGGCGCCGCACCCCGGACCACATCGCCGCCCCGTAACACATCACGCATGTCCGCCAGTTCACGACCAGTTCGAGGTCCGGGCCGTCCGGGGAGCCGAGGTCCCACGCCCCCAGGCGGGTCTGTGCCAGGGAGAGGGCCACGACCTCGGCGTGGGTCGAGGACAGTCCGGACGACAGGACGAGGTTCACTCCGGCGGAGACGATCTTGCCGGTCCCGGTCTCGACGACGAGGGCGGCGAACGGGCCGCCTGTGTCCTCGCGGTGGTTGCGTTCGGCGAGCCGGTTGACGAGCCGGATCCGGTCCTCGTCGGTGGGGAGGACGTCGGGTACTTCGGCGAGTTCGGCCGGCACCCAGTCGGGCAGCCGGGCGCCGAAGGAGGTCGCGAGGGCGGACGTGTCCATGGGGGGTTCTCCGGTTCGTAGCAGTGAAATTGAGCGGGTGACTCGGTGCGTCAGGCGCCGCGAGCCTCCTTGGCGGGCGCGGGCCTATGTCCGGACATCCGATTGGAGCCGGCTTGCTTCGTTGCCCAAGGGTCGGCTCTCCTACGCAGTGACCAGGGTGACCTCGGTGGCTTTGACGCTGGTCCACACGGCTGTGCCCTCGACAAGGCCGAGTTCGCTCGCCGCTTGAGGAGTGATCTCGGCGACGAGGTCGGGCACTTCGTCGGAGGAGATCACGACACGGAGGCGGCTGCCGACGGCGGTGATCTCGCGGACGGCCCCCGGCCAGACGTTGCGGGGACTGCCGCCCGGCCGTTCGCGGTGCACGGAGACGGCTTCGGGAGCGATGATCGCCAGAGCGCTCGTCCCTGAGGTCATCGGGTCGGCGACGACGAGGGTACCCCGGCCGGCAAGGGAGATCGTCCGGTCCGAAGAGGCAGTGCCGGGCCAGGCGTTGCGGCCGAGCATCCGGGCGACCCACGGAGAGCGCGGGTGGCGGGAGACTTCGCCGGGTGTGTCGTCCTGGAGGGTGCGTCCGCCGTCGAGGACGAGGACGCGGTCACCGAGCGAGATGGCCTCGACGGGATCGTGGGTGACCATCAGGCAGACGCCGCCGAAGCTCTCGAGGTGGGTGCGCAGGGTGTGGCGAACCTGGGCGCGGGTGGTCTGGTCGAGCGCGGCGAGCGGTTCGTCCAGAAGCAGCAACCGGGGGCTTGCGGCCAACGCCCGTGCGAGCGCGACGCGTTGAGCTTGACCGCCGGAGAGCTGCGAGGGCTTGCGCCGTGCGAGGTCGCCGACGCCGAGCCGCTCCAGCCACTCCTGGGCCGTGCGGCGTGCCTCGGCCCTGGTGACGCCTTGAGCCCGCAGACCGTAGGCGGTGTTGGCGAGCGCCGTGAGGTGCGGGAAGAGCGCACCGTCCTGCGGTACCCAGGCCACGCCGCGGAGGTGCGGTGCAAGCTCGGTGACGTCCTCGTCGCCGAGGCGGAGGCGGGCGTGCGCACGTGGCGTGAGACCGAGGAGAGCACGCAGCAGGGTGGTCTTGCCCGCGCCGTTGGGGCCGACGACAGCGATGGTGGTGCCGGCCGGGGCGTCGAGGGTGACGTCGTTGAAGCCGGTGACCCTCGTGTGCAGGGAGCACTGCTGCTGCGCGGGGTCGGGGGCCGCGGCGGCAAGCGGCACGCTGGGGATGTCTCCTGCCGGCATCTCCTTCTCCGCCGACGGCTGCCTGCCTCTGCTCGCGAGGCGTTCGCCGCCCGCACCGGCCCAGCGGCCGCGCAGACCCACGAGGACGGCCATGGCGACGGCGAGCAGCAGCAGGGACACGGAAGTTGCGGCCTCGGGCTGGTCCTGGAGAAGGAGGTAGACCTGCAACGGCAGGGTCTGCGTCGTGCCGGGAAGGTTGCCGGCGAAGGTGATGGTCGCGCCGAACTCGCCGAGCGCCCTGGCCCAGGTGAGTGCGGCGCCCGCGGCGAGTCCGGGGGCGACGAGCGGCAGGGTGACGGTGAAGAACACCCGCAGCGGCGGGGCCCCGAGCGAGGACGCGGTCTCCTCGTAGCTTGTGCGCAGCCCGGCGAGGGTGCCTTCCAGGCTGATGATCAGAAACGGCATGGCGACGAACGTCGAAGCGACGACCGCCCCGGAAGTGTGGAAGGGCAGGACGATGCCCAGGTCGTCCTCCAACCAGGGGCCGAGGAGGCCGCGGCGCCCGAAACCGAGCAGCAGGGCGACACCTCCGACTGTCGGCGGCAGCACCATCGGCAGCAGCACCAGCGAACGCACGAGCGCCTTGCCGGGGAAGCTGACCCGGGCCAGCAGCCAGGCCAGCGGCACACCGAGCACCAGGGACAGCCCGAGCGAGCAGAAGGAGACCAGCAGTGACAGCCGCAGCGCGACTGTGACTTCGGGGCTGGTCAGGTGCGTACCGAGTTCGCTCCACTCGGTACGGGCGAGGATGCCGATCAGCGGCAGCAGCAGGAATGCGATCGCGACCAGGGCGGGTACCGCGAGTGCCGTCGGCGTGCGGGTTCCGGGTGCTCGGGTGCGGGAGCGGCTCATCGGTGATCCAGGGTCAGGGGGTTGGAACCAGAGAGTGCGGAGAGGAGGGGCTGCCCGTGCCTTCGCCGGACAGCCCCTCCGTTGAGGACGAAGAGTTACGGCTTCTGGAAGCCCGCGTCGCGCAGGAACTTCTGCGCCTCAGGTGTGCTGAGCCACTTCACGAAAGCCTCGGCGGCCTTGGAGTTCTTCGACGACTTCAGCGTGGCGGCGGGGTAGGAGGCGACGGCGTTCTCGTCGTCGGGAATCCTGATCGCGTCGACCTTGTCCGGGACGGTCGCGGCGTCGGTCTTGTAGACGATGCCCGCGTCGGCCTCTCCCAGTTCCACCTTGCTCAGGACGGCCCGGACGTTCGGCTCCTGGGAGACGGGCCTGACGTCGATCTTCTGCTTGTCCAGGACCTCTTCGCTGTAGCGGCCGACCGGCACCTCAGGTGCGGCGAGTACGACCTTCAGCTCGGGATCGGCGAGGTCCTCGAGGTTCTCGACCTTCTCCGGGTTGTCCTTCCCGGTGGCGATGACCAGGCGGTTCTTCGCGATGACGGTGGAGTCGCCGGTGTCGGACCCCAGCCCGTCCATGGTCCTGGTGTCGGCGGTGACCAGGGCGTCGGCGGGCGCGCCCTGCTTGACCTGCGCGGCGAGTTCCTGGGAGCCGGCGAAGGAGAACTTGAGCTTCGTGCCGGGGTTCTCCTTCTCGTACGCCTTGCCGGCGGTCTTGAAGACGTCGGTGAGTGACGAGGCGGCCAGGACCGTCAGGTCGGCCTTCGGCGCGTTGCCTGAATCGTCCTTCGTGCCGCCGCTGTCCTTGCCGTCGCTGCCGCACGCGCTCAGAGGCACGACGAGAGCGGTGGTGAGGACGGCGGCGGCAGCGCGTCGCAGGATGAGTGCGGATGCCATGAGCTGGGCTCCTTGACGGTCTGGGGTGAAGGCGCGAGGCGCATCTGCGCGGGGCGCGGTGCGGGCAGGCTGAAGGGCCGGAGCAGCACAGGGGCCTGGTGGCGCGTCAGGTGCGGTCGATGTGCACGTTGGTCGACTTCACGCGGGCGGTGGCCTGCATGCCGACCTCCAGGCCCAGCTCTTCGACGGCCTCCCGCGTCAGCAGCGACACGAGCCGGTGCGGTCCGGCCTGGATCTCCACCTGCGCCGCGACGTCACCGACCTTCACGGCGGTCACGATGCCCGGGAAGGCGTTGCGGGCCGAGGTGTAGGACCCTTCCTCCTCGCCGATGCCGCCCTGGCCCACCTCGACGGAGAAGGCGGCCAGGTCTTTGCCGTCGATGAGGCGGCGGCCGGCGCCGTCGCGGTGGGTGGCGACCCTGCCGGCATCCGCCCAGCGGCGAGCGGTGTCGGGGCTTACGCCGAGCAGGCGGGCCGCCTGACCAATCGTGTAGCTCTGCATGCGTGCAAGGTAAGCACGCAATCTGGCATCTGCAAGACATCGGACGCCGCTGTATGGCAAATGCGATCTGATTCAAGACTCCGCATCGCAGCTGACGTAGCACGGTTGGTCACTGAATCCCGTCGGCCCGGCTCGACACCGCAGGCGGGCACATGCTGAGGCATGCTGCTTCGCCGGTTGGCACATCTGGTCGCGCTCGCCCGATACGGACCCTGCTCGAAGGCGTCCAGGGACTCCCGTGCGCAGGGGCGGTGCAGGGGACGGCGCTGCCTTTCGAGCTGCCCCGACACGACGTGATGCCCCTACTCCGACGCCTCCGCTCAGGCTGTGAGCAGGGGTTCGGCGGTGGGTGTTCGCACGTCGGGGAAGCTGAGCGTGCGGTAGACGGCGACGTTGTCGGCGAGTTCGGCGCATGCCGCGGCTGCCTCCGTGGCTCTGCGGGTGCAGGACGGGTCCCGTGAGTCCAGGAGCACTCCGAGAGTGGTGCCGCTGTGGCCGACGGCCACACCGAGGCCGCCCACCTCGCGGCAGATCTTCCGCATGGGTTCCAGTGACCGCTTGTACCGGAGCGGCTGGTTCATCAGTGCGCTTCGGGTTGCGACCTTGCCCACTTCTGTCAGGTCGTGTCGCGGAATGGCGTGGGTGAGCCTGTCCAGCAGCCGGGCGTACTCGTGGCTCTGCGCGGTGGAGTAGGACTTGGGGATGCGGTTGTAGGCGACGGTGTCGACCGCGCCCCCCTCGTCGATGCCCACCACGGTCATCGCCGGGAGGGATCCGAGGACGGCCCGCAGTCGTACCGTCCGGTGGTGGAACGCGACGATCCCGGGGTAGAGAACGCCGTCCGTCGGTTCGATCCGGGCCAGCAGGCGCTCGATCCTGCTGGGCGGCATCGGCGTACGAAGGGACTTCGCCACGGCTCGCGCGGTGGCGACGAGGTCCGCTGAGGAGCTGGCCAGCCCCTTGCCCTCGGGGATCACGCTGCTGACGGTCAGGACGCCCCCGACGGGACGGCGCTCCTCCTCGGCGATCAAGTGCGCCAACCGCAGGGCCTTCTTCTTGTGCTCGGGCCGTACGGTGATCCCGTCGGCTCCCGGGTCCTGACGGAATGTCGCCATGCTCCACCGGGCGACCGGCAGGGTCACGAGGAAGTCGCCGCCATCCCCCGGCAGCACGCCCTGCAGCAGTTCGCCGAAGGTTCCGAAGGCAGTGCCCGTGCCCGCCAGTCCCTGTCGCGGTGTCACGTCGTGGGAGCGATTCACGTGTTCCTCTCTTCTTCCTGCGTCGCCTCCTCGTAGCCGCAGCTGTGCGACCGCATGAGCGCGTGTGGCCGAGAACCGCCGCGTACCTGCCGACGGCCGACTCGATGTCACATCACGGTGAAGGCGGCTTCAGGGTTCAGCGGACCGCACACCACGTACGGACCCGGCTGAAGGCCATGCGGGGACGGGGCTTCTCGCGTACGGGCGGGGTCGGTTGACGGCTGCGGCGAGGTCGGCATCGAGGGCCCACGCCGCGGGTAGACGGTGGAGACGAAACTGATAATCGTTTTAACTCATGCGGGCGTGATGAGGCAAGTCGGCGGTGCCTGTGCGCGTGGGGGTGTCCTCGGGTTCGAGCGGCCTCGCTGCGCTGTCGGCGGCGTGCGGCCAAAAGCGCTCTTGACAATCATTTCCATTTGTCTGATGCTCGCTGGCACCAGGCAGCCGCCCGGATTCAGTCGTGCCGTATCGGGGTGTGAGCCGCTCCGGACCGCGAGGACTGCGGCGGGATGCCTCGGAGTTCACCTCCTGCGGGAGGTGCGCGTCATGACGTAGCGGCGCAGCCGGCGGGGTCGGCACCCGCAGGAAGAACCCCAGCAGGAGGAGCCATGGGCGAGCAGAACCGTACGAGGACAGCACTCTCCGCCGACGACCCGGCAGTGGCCAGGGCGTGGGATCTTCACGGGACCCTTCCGCACACGCTTCCCGCAGCCGACATCATCGCCCTCAACACCCCCAAGGCGGACCTGCACACGTGGCGCACGTACGGCTACCGGGACTGGACGTTCGACATGCCTCCCGGCGTCTTCACGCCGGGGGAGACGAGCCGGATGATCCACGACCGCATCCTGGACGGGACCATCCCCGTCGGCGGCAGGTCGTACGCCGCGATGGGGGCCGGCCTGGGGGTCGAGGCCGTCGTCGCCGGACTCCGCGGGGCGAAGGAGATCCACGCGGTGGACATCGACCCCGAGAGCGTGCGGGCGATGACGGAAGCCTACGAGCGGATCGTGGGCGACCGGCCGGGGACCCTCTTCCACCCCTGGGTCTCCGACCTGTTCGAGAGCGTGCCCGACGGAGCGCAGTTCGACGTCATCACCTTCAACCCGCCCGCCGTGCGGGAGACGGTGAGCGAGGACCCGGCCGTCGTGCGGAACGTGTGCGTGGGGATCGGCATCGTGCGGCAGTTCTTCGACCAGATCGTGCAGCGGGACCTGCTGGCGGTCGACGGCGAGATCTACTTCATCGTCTCCAACACCTCCGAACTGCGGAACATCATCGCCTACGCGATCGAATCCGGGTTCCTCCCGGAGGTGATCCACCATCAGACGTGGGACACGGACGAGGTGCAGACCTTCCTGTTCAAGTTGCGCCGAAACGCAGCGGTCTGACGGGCCCCGGGAATGCACTCGCACATAGCGGAAGCGATCAAGCAGCCCGATCTGATCCGTCTCGCACCGGATCTGATCTGCCTGCGCTTCGAGACGATGAAGGTCTACTCGGCCCTGGGAGCGGTTCGCCACCTGCTCGATTCGGGAGCCGTGAAGCCTGGCGACACGCTCATCGACAGCTCAAGTGGCATCTACGCGCAGGCCCTTGCGCTCGCCTGCCACCGGTACGGGCTCAAGTGCCACATCGTGGGCTCCACGACCGTGGACCGGACGCTCCGCGTGCAGCTGGAGATCCTCGGCGTCACCCTGGAACAGGTCGAGCCGTCGAAGAACCTGCGCCTGGACCAGGAACTGCGGGTTCGCCGGATCGCGGAGATCCTCGAGGAGAATCCGTCGTACCACTGGATGCGGCAGTACCACGACGAGATCCACTACTACGGCTACCGCGAGGTCGCCGACGCCCTGGACCGGGAAGTCCCCGCGGGGGCGGTCACCTTGGTCGGTGGCGTCGGATCGGGTGCGTCGACGGGCGCCATCGCCACATACCTGCGGGAATCCGGCCGGGACGTGTCCGTCGCGGGCGTACAGCCCTTCGGCAGCGTGACGTTCGGATCGGAGCACGTGCCGGACCCGGACATGATCATCGCCGGTATCGGCAGCGCCATCGAGTTCAAGAACGTCAGGCACGAGCTGTACGACAGGATCCACTGGGTCAACTTCGAATGCGCTCTGTCGGGGTCCGTCGAACTGCTGCGCAGCACCGGCATATTCGCCGGACTCTCGGCCGGAGCGGCGTACCTGACCACCCTCTGGGAACGGCGCGGGGACGGCTCTCGCACGTACGTCTTCATCGCTGCCGACACGGGCCACCGCTACGTCGAGGACGCCTACGCCCGGCACCGGGGTGCCAAGGACATGGAGACCCTGAGGCCGCACGAGATCACCTCCCTCGACGAACTGAAACCCCCCTGGTCGGCGGCCTCCTGGCGTGACATCTCCCGGGCGGCGCACGGCAGCTGAGATCCGCCGGCGACGAATCCGGCCGGGGTCGTCACAGACGGCCGGCCTCCTGCTCGCAGAGCAGCGGGCGACACATCCATCGATCGACGAGAGAACTTAGAATGCCCTACCCGAAGCCGCACACCGTGGCGGAACTCACCGAGGGAATACTGAAGGGGGCCTACGGCCCGGATCCGAAGGACGTGACCGTCACCAGCGCCTTCTGGCTCTACCACACCACGCGGCTGGCGGGCGGCGACGTCACGTACCACAACCACTATCTCCTGCTGCGCGTGGGAGACAGCTTCGGAGCCTGCTCCTTCGAAGCGGGCGAGGTGAGCCCTGACTTCTGCGAGAACGCCTCCGGATTCACTCTGGAGACGCTCCTGCGCAGCGAGTCCGCTTCCGTCCGCATCGCCGCGCTGGACGCCTACCTCTCGCGGGTCCGGCCGCACCGGCAGGCCGGTGAGGCCGAACCGGTCACGCTGCCCACGGGAACGCCGGAGATACGGGCGAGGGCACGGGACGCCGCCGTCGCCGGACTCCTCGACATCGAGCCGGGCGCCAAGGTGGCTCTGATCGGTGTGGTGAACCCGCTGATCGAAGCGATACGTGAGCGGGGCGGCGTCTGCCTGCCCTGCGACCTGAACCTGCGCACCACCCGATGGGGTGAGCCCGTCTCGGACGACATGACCGAAGTACTCGAGCAGGCCGACGCCGTGGTGGCCACCGGAATGACCCTCGGCAACGGCACGTTCGACCTGATTCTCGAACACTGCAGGCACCGCGACGTCCCGCTCGTGGTCTACGCACAGACCGGGAGTGCCGTCGCCCGCGCGTTCCTGGCCAGCGGCGTCACCGCCCTCTCGGCCGAGGCGTTCCCCTTCTCGCAGTTCAGCGCGGACGCGACGGTCCTGTACCGCTACCGGGCCGACCGCCCCGCGGCGGAACTCGAGGAGGCGTCGTGAGCGCCGGCACCGGGACCTCACCGATGAAGCGCGACAGCCGGGACACCGACGAGCAGCTTCCGGGCGACCTGAAGATGACGCGCACGCTGTGGCCGATCCTGCTGGCCTCGGCGGTCGGGCTGCTGCCGTTCACCATCTTCAGCACCTATCTGGTGCCGATCGCGGACGGGTCCGGGAGCAGCGTCGCCGCGATGGGCGGGCTCCGCGGGCTCGGCGGGTTGGCGGCCCTGCTGGTGGGCACGGCGCTGGCACCGCTGATCGACCGCGTCCCGAAGGAGTGGGCCGCTGCCGGCGGGCTCGGAGTGCTGGCCGTCTCCGCCGCTCTCGGAGCGAGCGGCGAATACATCCTCCTGGTGGCGTTCTGCCTGCTCGTCGGGGCTGGGACAGCCGTACTCAACCCGGCTCTGACCGCGGCGGCGGCCGACCGGTTCGGTGCCGGGAAGGCAGCGAGCCGAGCGGCGACGCTGGTCACGGCCACGCAGTCCATGACGGCGATGCTCGCGGCGCCCCTGATCGCGCTGCCCGCGGCGTTCTGGGGATGGGAGGGAGACCTTCTCGCGGTCACAGCCATCTCGCTGCTGCTCGCGGCGGTCCTTCTCTCCCGGCGCAGCCGTTCCCGCGTCGAGGGAGAGGAAGAGGCTGACGGCGGGGAGAAGTTGAGCTACCTCGCCTCCTTCAAGGCCCTTGGCGCGGTGCGGGGTGCCGTGCCTCTGCTGCTGATCTCCCTTCTCCGCACGGCGGTGTTCATGGGGTATCTGGCATATCTGGCCGCGTACTACGACAGCCGCTTCCAACTCGACCCCGGCCTCTTCTCGTTGGTGTGGACGCTCAGCGGTGCTTCGTTCTTCGTGAGCAACCTCCTCACCGGACGGCTCACGAACTCCGCGGGGCCCCGCGTGCGTACGGAGCACTTGCTGATCCTCGGCCTCGTCGCGGCTCTGGCCTCCGTCGTCGGTTTCTACTTCACGCACTGGCTTCCGCTGGCTCTCGTGCTCACCTCGCTCCACGCGGCCAGTCACGCGGTCGTCGCCGCGTGTGCCGTGAGTCTGCTGGTGAGGCGCTGCGGGGCGCTGCGCGGATCGGCGCTGAGCGTCAACGCCGCGGGGATGAGCCTCGGCGTCTTCGTCGGAGCTTCCCTCGGCGGCGCCGGACTCGGCCTCGCCGGCTATCCCGGAGTCGCGTTGGTCTTCGGGGCGCTCATGGCGTCGGCGCTGGGAGCGGCCTTCCTGGTGTCGCGTCTCTCCGGCGACGAACACACCGGTGAGGACGGCACGGAGAACCCCGGTTCCTCCGGCACGTCCACGACCCCGTGACCGGCTCCCTCACGACGGACACGTCGTCCACCATCCGTTCCGGAAAGGAGTACGTATGCGCCCGTCAGCATCCCCGGCGCCGACGGTGAGCAGCGATTCCCGCATCCCGGAAGGGAAGGTGGGCCGGGCCTCCGGTGCCCGGGGCTCCGAGTCCTCTGCCTCGCGCATGAGACTGACGATGGCCTGCGTCGGGCTGGCTGCCCTGCTACTGGCGTCCGTCGTCGTCGCGATCGGCCTCGGAACCGCGGTGATCACGCCGGGGGACACGGCCCGGTACCTGTGGGCCGCCCTGACCGGCGGGAAGATCGGCGCGAGCGAATCCACGACGTATCAGATCGTCTGGGAGATCCGCACACCACGCGTGCTCCTGGCCGCCCTCGTCGGAGCGGGACTGAGCACCATCGGGGTCGCCGTGCAGGCGATGGTGCGCAACGCGCTGGCCGACCCCTACGTCCTGGGTGTCTCCTCCGGCGCGTCCGTCGGTGCCGTCAGCGTCACCGTCACCGGCGGGATCGCGGGCCTGGGTGTCTACGCCATGTCCGCCGGCGCCTTCCTGGGGGCCCTGGCGGCGTCCGCCCTGGTGTACGCCGCTGCCGTGAGCCGGGCCGGGATGTCCCCGCTGCGCCTCATCCTGACCGGCGTCGCCATGGCGCTCGGCTTCCAGGCCGTGATGAGCATGATCATCTACCTGGTCCCCAACAGCGAGGCCACCAGCACGGTCCTGTACTGGACCATGGGCAGCTTCGGGTCCGCCACGTGGGCAGCCCTGCCCGCGGTGGCCGCTGCGGTGCTGCTCGGCCTGGCCGTGCTCAGGCGCTTCAGCCGCGCGCTGGACGTGATGGCGCTCGGCGACGAAACGGCGGCGAGCCTGGGCGTCGACCCCGACCGGCACCGCAAGCGGCTCCTGGTCCTCATCTCGCTCGTGACCGGCGCCATGGTCGCCGTGAGCGGTGCCATCAGTTTCGTCGGCCTGGTCATGCCCCATCTGGTGCGCATGGTCGTCGGGTCCACGCACGCGCGCGTCCTCGCCGTCAGCCCCCTGGTCGGAGCCGTCTTCATGGTCTGGGTGGACCTCGCCGCCCGAACACTCGTCGCCCCGCGGGAACTGCCCCTCGGCGTCATCACCGCACTGGTCGGCGTCCCGGTCTTCGTCACCCTGATGCGCCGCAGGGCCTACATGTTCGGAGGCCGCTGATGGATCTCACCCTCGACCGGCTCTCCGTCGTCACCGACGGCAAGAAGCTCCTTCGCGACCTCTCCCTGAACGTGCCGGACGGCCGATGCGTCGGCCTCGTCGGACCCAACGGAAGCGGCAAGTCCACCGCGCTCAAGTGCATCTACCGCGCCCTGCGCCCCAGTTCCGGCACCGTACGGATCGGCGAGGAGGAACTCTCCCGTCTGAGCATGCGGCGGAGCGCCCGAATGATCGCCGCCCTCGCCCAGGACGGGGAGGTCGAACTCGACTTCACCGTGGAGGAGGTCGTCGCGCTGGGCCGTACGCCCCACATCCGCGGCAACCAAGCACTCAGCGGGAGGGAGCGGGAGCTGTGCGAGCGGGCCATGGAACAGCTCGACATCTCCCACCTGGCCCGGCGCGGCGTCCTGACGCTCTCCGGCGGTGAGCGTCAACGCGTCCTCGTCGCCCGCGCGTTGGTCCAGGAGCCGAAGATCCTCGTCCTCGACGAGCCGACCAACCATCTCGACGTACGTCATCAGGTGGAGTTGCTCTCCTTGCTGCGCGGCGCCGGCCTGACCACCTTGGTCGTCCTGCACGACCTCAACCTCGCCGCCGCGGCCTGCGACCTTCTCGGCGTGCTCTCCCAAGGACGCCTGGTCGCCTCCGGAGCTCCCGGGAAGGTCCTGACGCCGGAACTGGTGCACGACGTCTTCGGCGTCCGCGCCACCGTCGTCAGCCACCCCCTGACGGGTGATCCGCAACTGCTGTACTCCCTCGCCCCGCCATCACCGAACGGAAGAGACGCATCATGCCCCTCACCTGGCCACTGAACTCCGCACGGCGACGCGCCGTCATGGGGTCGACCGCGGCTGCCGCCCTCCTGCTCACGGGATGCGGAGCCGACGTCACGACCGACGGGAAGAAGTCCGAGAAGACCACCGTCAAGAGGTGTGCCGAGCCGGTCGAGTACACCACCCCCGAGCGTACGGTCGCCTACGAAGGGGGAAGCGCCGACAAACTCTTCAGCCTCGGACTGACGGAGCATGTGTACGGCTACGTGATGCCGCCGGCGAACCCGCCCGTGAAGGAGTCGCCGTGGGCGTCCGAATACGCCAAGGTGAAGAAACTCAGCGACGACCTCCTCAACAAGGAAGTCGTCGTCGACGCGAAAGCCGACCTCGTGGTAGCCGGCTGGAACTCCGGCTTCAGCGACCAGCGCGGGATCACACCCGCGATCCTGGACAAGCTCAGGATCCAGAGCTTCATGCACACCGAGAGCTGCTACAACTACCCGAAGCACCCTGAGAAGAAGAAGCCCTTCGAAGCCCTCTACACCGACCTGGAGCGCCTCGGAAAGATCTTCAGGGTGGAGGACAAGGCGGAGAAGGTCGTCGCCGATCTCAGGAAGCGTGAGAAGGCCGTCTCCGCAAAGGCACCCAAGGGCGACCCCGTACCCGTCTTCCTCTACGACTCGGGCACGGACCAGCCCTTCACGGCAGGGAACCAGGTCCCGCCCGACGACATCATCAAGAAGGCCGGCGGGAAGAACATCTTCTCCGGCCTCGACCAGCGCTGGACGCAGGTGAGCTGGGAAAGCGTCACCAAGGCCGGGCCCGAGGTCGTCGTCATCCTCGACTACGGCGACAAACCCGCCAAGAAGAAGATCGAATTCCTCAAGAAGTCACCGCAGACGCGGGAGTTGCCCGCCGTGAAGAAGAACAACTTCTTCATCCTCGACTACAACGAGGGAATCAGCGGCCCCCGCAACATCGACGGCCTGGAGAAGTTCGGCACGTACCTGCGTGAACTGAAGCGCTGACCGTGTATGCAGGCAGGCAGGCAGGCAGGCAGGCAGGCAGGCAGGCACCGGCACTCTTCGGCTGCACAGGCAGCAGGCACGTCGGTGGCTTGGCGGCTGAGGAAGGCGCGGTGGCGGCGTGGGGCCGCCGGGTCGTGGCGGGTCCTGGAGGTGGACTGCGACGACCACGGGAACGGAAGGGATCCGGCGGGGCTCCGTCGCGCCGGATCGCAGCGGAGGGCAGTGACAGCGGTGGCGGTGACTGCCCTCCATCGCTGGGGGTGAGCGCTGAGATCGGCATGACCACCCCGGGCTTTCGTCGGGGTGGTATCCAGATCGGATGACTGAGGCATTCATCCGCCGGCCCTGTGACACCGTCCTGTGCGACCTCGACGGTGTGATCCGATTCTTCGACCATGCCGAGGTGATTCGCCTTGAGCGCGATGCCGGGTTGCCGGAGGGCAGCACGGCCGCAGTGGCGTTCGGCCCGGAGAACGGCACGGACCTGATACTGGGAAAGATCACCAAGAAGCAGTGGGCGGACTCGATCGCCCGCGGGCTCGCGGAGCGCATCCCTGAGGTCGACGCCCGTGCGCTGGCCGACGCCTTCACCACGACCCCCGCCTGGGCGGACCCGATACCGGTCGCCCTCCTCCGCGAGGCCCGAGAGCACTGCACGGTCGTCCTCGTGACCAACGCGACCACGTGGCTGGACGACGATCTTGCCCGACTCGGTATCGCCGACCTGGCGGACGACGTGGTGAACAGCGCCCGTGTCGGGTGCGCCAAGCCGGACGTCCGCATCTACGAGATCGCCGCAGAGCGAGCAAGGGCCACCCCCGACCGCTGCCTCTTCGTGGACGACCGGGAGGCGAACGTGGAGACCGCCACCAGGCTCGGAATGGCGGGGGTGCACTATCGCGAATCCACTGACCTGCGCGAGGCCCTGCTCAGGTTCTGTCCCACTGCGGCCTCGTCGTAGACGCCCGGGTCGACGAGGCCGGGGATCGTCCCGGCGACGCTCTCATGCACCTGAGCAACTGCGCTGAGGCGGAGAACCACAGCTGTTCACGGCCGGGCGAGGGCGCGGAACTCGTGGGCCTCCGGCACGGTCGGGGCCCGCCGGGGGCGGTGGTTGTTCACGGCGGCGGAGCGGGTTTCCGAACAATGCGCCCCTGAACTGGAGTTGCTCTGGGCGGCCGAAAGCCGGGCGTCCGGACGGGTCATGCGCAGGAGAGGGGTCGTCGGTGTTCAAGAGGGTTGGTGCCGCGGTGGTGGCCGCCGGGCTGGTTCTGGTGGTGAGCGGCTGCGGGGGCGGCGCGGAAGGGAAGGCGGACGCGTCGGGGAAGGGATCGGCCGACGCGACGCCGACCCGGCCGCCGTCGAAGAAGCTGGTGGAGTGGGTCGGCGGCATGTGCGAGTCGACGGCGGAGCTCAAGGCGGTCCGCAAGGACAGCGCGGCGCAGCTGAAGGAGATCCGGAACCCGGACAAGACCGGTCCGTCCGCCGAAGTCCTCGCCGTCGGCTACCTCTCGGGGACGCCCACGGCCGTGGAGGACGTGGAGCGCGACATGGGGGAGTTCGGCAGCTCGGACGTTCCCAGGGCGGACAGCCTGCTCGAAGCGTGGCGGAAGAAGCTGAAGCGCGTCGTGTCCGAGCTGGACGACGTGTCCCCGGGTGACGCCTTCGACGACGCGGAGGGCAGCGCCGAGGACGTGGACGGGCGCGTCCAGTCCCTCACGTCCCCCGAGCCGGACCTTCCGGCGCTGATGAAGAAGGACCCGCAGCTCAAGGCCGCGCACAAGCGCGCGAAGCAGTGCGCCCCCGGCTGGAAGCCCGACCCGGAGGAGGACGCTCCGGCGCCCGCCTCCACAGGCCCCCTGCCGAAGGCGGCGGACGGCAAGAAGACCGGCGCCTGCACGGACGGCGAGTGCGAGATCCTGGTGACCTCGACGGAGGACGTCACGGCGAAGGGGATCAGCGTGCACGTCTCCGTCTCCGACGAGTCCGTCACGTTCAGTTCGGGCGGCACGATCATGCAGTTGGGCGGCGTCGGAGGTGTTGCCTCGTTCGGCGACGAGCTGGCCGTGACCGTCGTCGCACACAACAAGGACGGTGCCGTGCTGAAGTTCGCCGCTCCCTGAGCGCCGCCCCCGCGCCGTCCCGTCAGCGCCGCTCCACAGGCCGCCGGCCCGGCATGCCGGCGCGGCGGATTCCCGTTCACGCGCCCCGCGCCGGTCAGGGTTCCTCGCAGGCCTCCCGGTAGCCGAGTTGCGGCAGGTGCTCGCGCCAGTCGGACCGGGTGAGGACGCCGCCGGTGCGGTCGCAGACGTAGGACGCCGCGCGGTCCGGGTCCAGGGTCCACACCCGGGCCGTCAGGTCGTAGCTCGCCGAGGTGAGGGTGCCGCCCTTCGGGCTGAACGCGACGGAGGTGACGGTGTCGACGTGGCCGGCCAGCTCCTGGCCGTACTGCTCGGCACCGGCGGGGTCGGCGACGTCCCACAGCCGGACGGTGCTGTCGCCGCCGCCCGTGGCGAGGGTCTCGCCGTCCGGGGCGAAGGCCACGGTCCGGACCGGCCCGCGGTGCCCGGCCAGCGCGTCCCCCACCGGGCGTGCCCGGCTGGGCTGCCGCACGTTCCACAGCCGGGCCGTCCGGTCGTCCCCGCCGGTGGCGAGGGTCTCGCCGTCCGGGGCGAAGGCCACTGCGTGGACTGTCCGTTCGTGGCCGGTGAGGGCGCTGCCCGCGGGGCGTGCGCGGCCGGGCCGCCGTACGTCCCACAGGCGCGCCGTGCCGTCCTCGCTGCCGGTGGCCAGGGTGCGGCCGCCGCGTGCGAAGTCCGCGGAGACGACGGCGTCCTCATGTCCGCGCAGCGGTTCGCCGAGCGGGCGTGCCCGGTCCGGCTGCCGTACGTCCCAGAGCCGCACGGTGTCGTCGTTCCCGCCGGTCGCGAGCGTGCGGCCGTCCGGGGCGAACGCGACGGTGAGGGCGCCGCCGTCGTGCGCGTCCAGCGGTTCGCCGGCGGGCGTGGGGTGTTCGGGGTCCGACACGTCCCACAGGCGCACCGTTCCGTCCGCCGAGCCGCTGGCCGCCGTGCGGCCGTCGGGGGCGAAGGCGACGGCCCGCACGTCGTCCTCGTGGCCGGTCAGCGTGCCGGTCCGGCGCGGGCGGCCGGGCTCCCGTACGTCCCACAGGCGGACCAGTGCGTCGTCGGTGCTGGCGGTGGCGAGCGTGCGGCCGTCGGGGGTGTAGTCGACGGAGGCCAAGGGGTTGGTGAAGTCGGTCAGGACGGTCGGGGGCCGGTGCCACAGGCGGACGTCGCGGTCGGCGCCCGCGCTGGCGAGGGTGCGCCCGTCGTGGCCGAACTCCACTTCCCACACCGCCTCGGTGTGGCCGGTCAGCGGTTCGCCGAGCTGCTGGGGGTAGGCGGGATTGGCCACGTTCCACAGGATCGGCGAGTCGTCCTCGCCCGCGGTGGCCAGCGCCTTCCCGTCGGGGCTGAAGGCGACGGAGAGGACCGCCGAGGTGTGTCCGGTGAGCGGGTCGCCGAGGGGTTCGAGCCGGGCCGGGTCGGACGCGTCCCACAGCCGTACGGCCTCGTCGTAGCCTGCGCTGGCGAGGGTCTTGCCGTCGGGGGAGAAGTCCAGCGTCCAGGCGGGTTCGGTGTGTTCACGCCGGGGCTTGCCGAGCGGTTCGGCCCCGTTTCCGCCGTAGCGCCACATGCGCACGGTCCCGTCGTAGCCGGCGGTGGCCAGGGTGTCGCCGTCGGGGGAGAACGCGATGTCCCGGACGCTGCGCTTCGCCGATCCGTCGGCCTCGACGGGCTTGCCCACGGGCTGTGGACGGGCCGGGTCGGACACGTCCCACAGCCGCAGGGTCGCGTCGTCGCCCGCGGTGGCCAGCACTTTCCCGTCGGGTGAGAAGGCCGTGGAGACGACGTGCTTCTCGTCGTGGCTCGTCACCGGCCGGCCGACGGGGCGGGGCCGCTTCCGGTCGCGTACGTCCCACAGGCGGATCGTGCCGCCGTCGCCCGCGGCCGTCAGCAGGTGGCCCGAGGGAGAGAAGGCGACGGAGCTGACCCGGCCCGTAGGCAGACGCAGCGGCCGGCCCAGCGGGCTGCCCGAGCCGGCCGCACGGGAGGCCTTGCCGGGCCGGGCGGCGGTGTCCCACAGACGGACGGTGCCGTCGTGGCCGCCGCTGGCGAGGGTGCGCCCGCCGGGTGCGTACGCCACGGAGCTGACGACGCCGCGGTGGCCGGGCAGCTTCGTCGACAGCACGCGGCCCGCGTCCGAAGCCAGCCGGGTCCGCAGGTCGGGAGTGGAGCGCATGCGGTAGGCGGCGGTGTCGAGCCGTGCGGCGAGCCCGGCGTGTGTCTCGCGGAGACCGTCCGCCTCGGCCGTGATACGGCCGAAGACGACGTCGTCCCGCTCGGCCTGCGCGGTGGCGCGCGCCTGAAGGGCGGCGACGGCGGTGCCCCCGGCGAGCAGCGCCAGCGCGGCCAGCACGGCGACGACGGTACGCCGCAGACGCGCGGCGCGATGCCGGCGGCGGAGTGAGGCAGTGAGGAACTGCCGCTCCAGCGGGGTGAGTTCGTCGCCGCGGGCGTCGTCTCCGTCTCCGGGACGTGCGGTGCGGTGCGCGGCGTCCCGCGGCATGAAGGCGTCGCGTGCGGCGTCCAGCCGGCTGCCCGCGTACAGCGCGGCGTTCTCGCGGTCGAGCGCCTGCCAGGTGCGCGCCGACTCCGAGAGGGCCCGGTGGACGCGCAACCGGTCGCGCTCGGCGTCGATCCACGCGCGCAGGCGCGGCCAGGCGTTGATGAGCGCTTCGTGGGCCAGATCGACGGTGCCGTCGTCGAAGGTGACGAGCCGGGCGCGGACCAGGCGCTCCAGCACGATCCGCGTGTCGGCGGGGTCGCCGAAGTCGAGCTCCGCGTGCTCGGCGGGACGGCGCGTGTCGGGCGTGCCATCGCCGGGCGCGACGAGACGCAGCAGGATGCGGCGGGCGATCTCGGCCTGGGGCGGGGTGAGTTCGCCGTAGACCTGCTCGGCCGTGCGGACGACGGCGCCGTGCAGCCCGCCCGCCGCCTCGTACGCCGACTCGGTGAGGGCCCGGCCGCTGCGGTGGCGCCACGTCTCCAGCAGGGCGTGGGACATCATCGGCAGCCCGCCGGGTGCGCCCTCGACCTCGTCCAGCAGGCGGTCGGTGAGGGCGCGTTCGACGATCAGGGAGTCCGCGGCGGCCGGGCGGACGATCGCCTCCCGCAGCTCCGTGCGGCTCATGGGCCCGACGAGCAGCGTGGCGTCCTGCAACGCGGCCGTCAGACCGGGGTGTTCGGCGCATCGGCCCAGGAAGTCGGCCCGTACGGCGATGACGACGCGCAGCCTGCCGTCGGCGCCGGTGGCGGCGAGGAGGCGGTCCGTGAAGGCGTCCCGGTCCGCGGGGGCGGAGCAGAGGGTGTACAGCTCCTCGAACTGGTCGACGATCAGCCAGGTGTCGGCGTCGGTGTCCGGCACCGGCAGCAGCCGGTCGGCGTGCGTGCGCAGCGGGTCGGCTCCGGGGGTGAGGATGCGGACGGCCGCGGGGGCGGTGCCGCTGTCGCCGCCCTCCCCGTCACGGGGGGCGCGCAGCCGGGGGATCAGGCCGGCACGCAGCAGCGAGGACTTGCCGCTGCCGGAGGGGCCGAAGACGGCGGTGAAGCGGTGCTTGCGGTTGAGCTCGGCGAGCCGCTCCACGAGCTGGTCGCGGCCGAAGAAGAGCGCGGCGTCTCCCGGTTCGTACCGGGTGAGACCCCGGTAGGGCGCGCGGGCGGTGTCGTTCTCCGCGCTTCCGGCGGCCGCTTCGGCCGACGCCTCGCCCCAGAGCCGCTCCCACTCCACCACGTCCCCGCCGCACGCCTTGACGTAGGCGAGCGCCACCGCGCGGGTCGGCAGCTGCTTACCCGCCGCTGCCTGCGACAGAGTGGTCACTCCGTACTTCGCCCGCTCGGCCATCACCCGGTAGGTGGGCCTTCCCGCGGACTCGCGCAGCGCGCGCAGTCCCGCGGCGAACCGCTGGACCGGCCCTGCGTCCGGATCCAGATCGCCCTCGCTGCGCCCCGGCCCTGGTCGTCCTGACACCGCCCCGCCCCGCCCCCGTTCCCCCATGCCGCCGGACATCACCACGCGGGTCACCCAGCGCGTCTGCCCGGGCGCCCACGGTAGGCACTGACGGGCGACGGCTGCAACCGCGGTCCGGGCCTACCTCGCGCGGCACGCGGGGAGTTCGCCTCGACGTCCTTCTTCCGGCTTCCGGGCGGGCCCTTCTTCCGGCCGGGCGGCCCCCGGCCGCCGCCCGCGACCGCCTCCGCCCCGTGCCACCTGGTTGTTCGGTGCCGGAGGAGGGGCTGCCGAACAAAGACCGGCGCCGGTCGAATGCCTGTGGTGGCCGAACAGGCCACGGCGGATCCGGGCCTCGCCGTCGGGGGAGGGGCCCGGCCCGCCGGTCATAGGGGCTGTCTGGCACATGGCGCCGTCCGCCGCAGGCGGTGCTCGCGGCGGATGGTGCGTGCAGCCGCAAGGCGGAGGATCGCCCTCGTAGTGGGCTACTCGGTCGATGCGACAACGCCGGGGATGTGCGTACCAGTCGTCGCGAGCAAGGCGAGATGTGTCAGACAGGCCGTAGCCGGCGCCGAGGGGCGCGGGCTGAAGGGGAGTCATGTACGGACGAACTCGCGTACGGCGCCTGGCCGTCGGGCTGGGCGCGGTCGCGCTCACGGTGGCGCTGGGGGCAGCAGCGGCGCAGCCCGCTCCGCCGCGTCCGGCGACCGCCGCCGAGCGGTACGGATGGGGCGATCCGCTGCCCGAATGGTCGGACGAGTTCGAGTACGGCTCGGAGGCCGACCCCGCGGTGCCGGACCGCGGCAGGTGGCGCCTCGCGGGCGGCGGCCCCGGCGAGTGCTGGCCCGGGCACGGCGGCAACGGCCGCCGCTGCGACGAGCGGACGCGCGTCGTCGGCCACGTACTGCGCATGACGGGGCAGGCCGACGGCGACTCCGGCTGGCTGGCCTCGGCGTACGGCCAGCGGTACGGCCGGTGGGAGGCCCGCGTCCGCTCCCGTGCCACTGCCTCCGACAACGGGCGGCAGTACCACCCGCTGCTGATCCTGTGGCCGGACTCGGACGAGCACCCCCGGGACGGCGAGTACGACTACCTGGAGAACAGCGCGCCGGGTGAGCAGTGCGCGGAGGCATTCCTGCACTATCCGCACCCCGAAGAGGTGCCCGTGCAGCAGGAGTTCGCGCAGAAGTGCGGTGTGGACCTGACGCAGTGGCACAACGTCGCCGTCGAGTGGACGCCGGACCACCTGCGCGGATTTCTCGACGGCGAGGAGTGGTTCCGCTTCTCCGGAGGCGCGGACGAGGACCGCGACTGCATCCAGTGCGCGCCGTCCATGCACCAGACGATCCAGCTCGACAACTTCCACGGGTCCGACATGCAGAGCGCCGTCTACGAGGTGGCGTGGGCCCGTGTCTACGACCTGCCCGACAACGAAAGCGCGAGGTGATCCGCTATGACCGGTTCCCAGTTCCCTTCGTCGGGTCGAGCCGGCGCGTCCAGTCCCGCCGGTGACGGTTCCGCCGCCGGTACGGGTCCGTCCGGTGGTCCCGTCACCGAGCCCGTGAAGCAGCGCATGCCCGGGGCGGTCGTCGCCGTACTCGTGATCGTCGGCCTGCATGCCGTGTTGACGCTCTTCGGCGCCTGGGCGGTCGTCGACGAGAACTACAGCAAGCAGGAGCACGGTCAGGAACTGATCATGCCGATGGGCGCGGCCTGGGCCGTGGCGGCGGTCAGCGTGGGGCTGGCGGCGTTCACGCTCCTGTGCGTCGTGCTGGCCCGGACGCGCCGCCCCTGGATCCGCGTGGCGTTCGCCGTGTGGCTCGGCTTCCTCGTGGTCGCCGAGTTGCTGGCCTTCGTCGTCTCCGCGAGCGCCGGGGTGCCCAGCACCGGTGCCCTGCCCGTCCTCTTCGTCGACGCCGTCGCGCTGTGGGTTGTGCTGGGCGAGACGTCCCGCGAGTGGTTCCTCGCCCCGGCGAGGGCTTCGGCCACGCCTCCGGACGGCTGGCTGTTCGACGATCCCGACGACCCGGACGATCCGGACGGGGTGTACGGCGCGGCGTCCAGGAACCGCTGACCCCGCCGTCGAGCTGCCCGATGAGGACCGGCGTACCCGCGGCACAGTCAGGGCGGCCGCGGGTACGCCCTCTCGGGACGGCTCCTGCCGCCACGTGGAAAGCCCGCCACTAACGTGGGAGAGCCGGTCGATAGGCGCCGCCTATCAGCTCATCAAAGACAGCTCTTTGACTCCGGCCGCCCGCCGGCCTGACGCTGTAACCAGCGCACACAGGTTGTTACGCGGACAGAGCGGTCGTTTTCAGGGCAGTCGATTTCGCGCCCGCCTGCCCGAGCGCCGCATGTGCGGAAGCCGCGGGGTGCCGGAGCGGTACGAGCCCCGAGTGGGCCCCGGCGGGGTGGAGTCGGCGGCACGTACCGGAGAGGGGCCGAGCAGGGGATGCGCCAGAACGAGGACCCGGACGACGAACTGTCCGTCACCCCGCCCAAGACATGGGCGACGGGCGTGCCCGGCGTGACCAACGCCCTCCGCTACTCGCTCGGCCAGACCTCGGTACGCCGCACCGCGCTCACCCTGCTGAACGTCAACCAGGCCGGCGGGATCGACTGCCCGGGCTGCGCCTGGCCGGAGCCGGAGGGGAAGCGGCACAGGAACGAGTACTGCGAGAACGGCGCCAAGCACGTGACGGACGAGGCCACTTCGCGCCGCGTGACCGCCCGCTTCTTCCGCGAGCACTCCGTGTCCGAGCTGGACCAGAAGTCGGACTACTGGCTCAACCAGCAAGGCCGTCTGACGGAACCCATGGTCAAGCGCCCCCGGTCGGACCACTACGAACCCGTGAGCTGGGACGAGGCGATCGGCCTGCTCGCTCGCGAACTGCGGGCCCTCGCCTCCCCCGACGAGGCGCTCTTCTACACCTCCGGACGCGTCAGCAACGAAGCCGCGTTCCTGCTACAGCTCTTCGCCCGCGCCTACGGCACGAACAACCTGCCGGACTGCTCCAACATGTGCCACGAGTCGAGCGGTTCGGCGCTGCAGGAGACGCTCGGCATCGGCAAGGGCAGCGTCAGCGTGCAGGACATCCACGACGCGGACCTCGTCTTCGTCGTCGGGCAGAACCCGGGCACCAATCATCCGCGGATGCTCTCCGCGCTGGAGGAGACCAAGCGCAACGGCGGCCGGGTCGTGGCGGTCAACCCCCTGCCCGAGGCGGGACTCCTGCGGTTCAAGCACCCGCAGAAGGTGCGGGGCGTGCTCGGGCGGGGCACCGGCATCGCCGACCAGTTCCTGCAGATCCGTCCCGGCGGCGACCTCGCCCTCTTCCAGGCGCTCAACCGGCTGCTGCTGGAGGCGGAGGACGAGTCACCGGGGGACGTGCTGGACCACGGCTTCATCGAGGCCCACAGCACGGGCTTCGCCGAGTACGCCGCGCACGCGCGTCAGGTCTGCTGGGACGACGTGCTCACGGCGACGGGGCTGAGCCGCGAGGAGATCGAGGAGGTGCACGCCCGCGTCCTGGGCTCCCGGAAGGTCGTCGTGTGCTGGGCGATGGGGCTGACGCAGCACAAGCACGGAGTGCCGACGATCCGCGAGATCGTCAACTTCCTGATGCTGCGCGGGAACATCGGCAGGCCGGGCGCCGGGGTCTGCCCCGTGCGGGGGCACAGCAACGTGCAGGGCGACCGCACCATGGGGATCTGGGAGAGGATGCCGCAGCCCTTCCTCGACGCATTGGGGCGCGAGTTCGGCTTCACCCCTCCCGCCCGGCACGGACTGGACTCCGTCAACGCCATCAGGGCCATGAGGGACGGCCGGGCGAAGCTGTTCGTCGGCGTGGCGGGGAACTTCGTACGGGCGAGCCCCGACAGCGAAGCGACCGAAGAGGCCCTGCGCCGCTGCCGGTTGACGGCGCACATCTCCACGAAGCTCAACCGCTCGCACACCGTGTGCGGGGAGACGGCGCTGATCCTGCCGACCCTCGGCCGCAGCGACCGCGACTTCCAGGCGGCAGGGGAGCAGTTCGTCACCGTCGAGGACTCGATGAGTGAAGTGCACCTCTCGCGAGGGCGCCTGGCTCCCGCGTCGCCGCACCTGCTCAGCGAGGTCTCCATCCTCAGCAGGCTGGCACGCGCCACGCTCGGAGACGGAACGCCCGTCCCCTGGGAGGAGTTCGAGGCCGACTACGGCACGATCAGGGACCGCATCTCACGAGTCGTCCCGGGCTTCGAGGACTTCAACGCACGTGTGGTGCGACCCGGGGGCTTCAAGCTGCCGAACCCGGTGAACGAGCGGAAGTTCAACACCCCGAGCGGCAAAGCGGTCTTCACCCGCAACGAGTTCACGATGCTCCGGGTGCCCGAGGGGCACCTGCTGCTGCAGACGCTGCGCTCGCACGACCAGTGGAACACCGTCCCGTACGCGATGAACGACCGCTACCGCGGCATCCACAACGCCCGCAGGGTCGTCCTCGTCAACCCCGCCGACCTGGACGAGCTGGGCATCGCCGACCGCTCGGAGGTCGACCTCGTCGGCGTCTGGCACGACGGCGTGGAGCGGCGGGCCAAGGGGTTCCGCGTGGTGGCGTACCCGACGGCCCGGGGCTCCGCCGCCTCGTACTACCCGGAGACCAACGTCCTCGTGCCGCTGGACAGCGTCGCCGACATCAGCAACACGCCCACGTCGAAGGGCGTCGTCTGCCGGCTCGAACCCGCCGGGAGGTGAAGGGGCCCGCGCGCACCGGAAACCGTGCCGTGCCGCGCACGACCCGTTCCCGCTCCCGGCGTCAACCCGGAGGCGGCCGCTCACCACGCCCCTGGTGAGCGGCCGCCTCCGCCGCTCGCGCCGCCAAGGCGTTCAGCACACCCTCGTGCGCCTGGTCCACCGAGATCGTCAGCAGCACGTCCCCCGACGGCCCGTCGGCGGTGACGCCGAACTCGAAGAACGAGCAGCAGTCGCTCTCACGCTCCGCCAACTCCCGTACCCGCGACGCGCTTTCCGCGCCGCCCGGCAGCCGGAGACGCACCCGCGAGGGGACGGGCCGCGACGGCGCGGCCACCTGCGTGGCGAACAGGCCGTCCCACTCGGCGAGCCGCAACGGCCGCTCCTCGGTGGGCAACGTGCACGCCTCCGGCACCCAGCCCGGCTCGGGCGACGGCCCCGCGTCCGAGTCCGGCGCCGGCGTCAGTCGCGAGTCCGGTCCCGGCGACGGCGTCGGTGCCATTGGCGGCTCGGGTTCCGGCTCCGTCACGGGCGGCCTCCTGTCGTCACAACCGGCCTGGGGGCCGCTTGATCCCCCTTACTCGCAATAGCCGCATTACTGCTCAGGTGGCCTGTCTTGTCAATACCCCGATATGAGCCTGAAGTGGTCTTTTTCCAGTCAGTATCAGCGCACCTCATGCATGACATGCCACCACTCCTTATCCTCCGTGGCATGGCTAATCCGGGGGGCCAATCGCGACGAGCCAACGGGCTGGGTCAGTGATACGGGGAATCGGCCGTACTCCTTCTGGGTGTGGCTCATGCAACGAGGCGGTCGGGTCAATCGCACCATCGTCCTCCCCTCCAGCGTCCTGTATTGCCGCTTCTGCCAAGTGTCTGTCAAGTGCAAGGCGAGCCAAGAGGATGTGCAGAGGACCGCGGAAACAATGAGACCAGAACCCTCCTGCGCTGTAACATCCGGCAGCCTCGCCGGCGGAGACGCGGGTTGCGCAACATTCGGCGACAGGATCAGGACTTCTGTCGTGGTTGTCGATGTTGAAAAGGCCGCATTTGTGACCTCGGCCGGCGTAGCCGTCGGCCTGGGCCTACTGTCGTGATCCCCGGCCTCGTGCTCCGTCGACCGGCTCTTCGGTTGGGGTTCTGGGGAAAGTAGTTGTTGTTGTTCGTCTGGATTGGGAGGGCAATTGGAACGCGGGCCGCAAGTGCGCATACGTCGGAATGTGCTGTTCTTCAGACTTCCTCTCCTGCTCCTCGCTGTATCTTCGGCCCTCCTCCTGTGGGCAGTATTGACTGCGAATCTTTCGGATTCCATCCGTGCGTCGTGGCCGTGGAAGCTTGAATTGCTCGATACGCAGTCTGCGACGACCGCTACGACCATCGCGGCTGGCCTCGTCTTTGCGCGAGCTCAGTATGCTTCGGTAGTGCGCCCTTTGCTGGGGTGGACGGGCGGGGTGGTCAAGGTGGATGAGTTCTCAAGTGAGTATGCATGGATGGTCCGGCTGGTTAACGGAGCGTCAACGCCATCACTGGTCAATGTTCCTGAATATCGGCTGAGCTTAAAGTCCGGGCCCGGTGTCGATAAGCCCGAGGAAGGGCCCTGGGTATCGCGCGAGAAGGCCATATCGGCCCTTGTATCAGCGGGTCTGCTACAAGGCAGGGACTTCGAGCTCCGATATATCGGCCCGGCGTTTCCTCTTTCCAGCTCGACCCAGGAAGCCGGGGTCGTGGGGATCTTCAGCCGGAGAGCCATGGAAGTAGTCGACGATGTCTTGGTTCGAGTCGAAGCAGCGGACCAGGCAGGCGACACTCATCAAAGGATCATTCACTGTATGCGTGGAGCAGTCCGGAAGCCCACGGCTAGCACTGTGGTTTGAGGCGGCGGACACCCAGTCGGCAGGCACGCTTGCGTGCGTGAGACGGGTCGCCTTCACGCTCCGGGGGCCGCGGCGCATGGTCCCGGCCACCGGCCTGGGGCCGTGCGGTGGTCTGCGGTCTGCGGTCTGCGGTCTGTGGTCGGTGGTCCGAGGTGGGGCGGTCAGAGGTGGGTGAGAAGAGCGTCGAGCGGGGCGGGCGTGGTGTGCGGGCCGAGGGCCTCGACGAGGACGCGCCCGTAGTGGATCTTCCGCCCCTTCTTCGTGCCGAGGAAGCGCCGCAGCTGCTGCTGAGGGGTGCGGCCTCGCTGCGCGGGCTGGCGGAGGAAGGTCTGCAGGGCGCGCGAGTCGCCCTCCGCCCGGATGAGTTCCTCGACGCGTGCCACGCCGAGCGCGCGGATGAGTTCGTCCTCCAGGTCGGCCGCGCAGACGAAGAACGGCTGCCCCGCCGCTCCGTTCCGCTCGAGGCCGCGTGCGTAGAAGCGGCGCTCCGCCTCGTCGCACAGGCCCGTGAGCCGGAGTCCGAGGCCGGGTGGGCCGAGGAGCTCGGCGAAGCGTCCGACGCTCATCGCGCCGCCCATCGGTACGACGCAGACCCCTTCGGCTGCGAGGTTCCGGCTGCGGCAGGCGGCCAGTGCGTTCACTGCCGCGGCGTCGCTCAGCCCTTCGAGGAGTACGGCTGTCCGGACCGGCGCTCGCGCGGCGAGCTCGCGTGCGCGGTCGCCCGGGCCGCCCGCTGCCCAGTCGATGACCGCCTCCCGGAACGAGTCCACGTCCGCGACGTCCGCCATGCCCCCGTCGTCAGCCGTGTCCGCGACGTCCGCCACGCCCCTGTCGTCAGCCGTGTCCGCGACGTCAGACGTGCGAGCTGTCTCTGCCATGGGATGAGTCTCCGGCCTTTCCGCCGGCCGCGGTAGGCAATTTCCCGCGGGGCGGTGCAGACGGCCCGCGGAGCGGACGGACCGGTGCCCGTGCCGTGCTCAGAGAGCGACGACCGTGACCTCGGTGGCTTTGACGCTGGTCCACACGCCGGTGCCGTCGCCGAGTTCGAGCTCCATCGCCGCCTGCGGGTGATCTCCGCGACCAGTCCGGGGCTCTCGTCCGGGTCGACCACCACGCGGGGCCTCGTCCCGGTGCGCCTGGTGCCGTCTCTGGACTGCGATCGGGGGCCGGGCACATGCTGAGGCATGCTGCTTCGCCAGTTGGAATACCTGGTCGCGCTCGCCCGGGAACGGCACTTCGCCCGTGCCGCCGCGGCGTGCTTCGTCTCGCAGCCCTCGCTGTCGGCGGGCATCCGGAAGCTGGAGAGCGACCTGAACGTCCCCGTCGTCCAGCACGGGGCCCGCTTCGAGGGGCTGACGCCGGAGGGCGAGCGTGTCCTGCACCGGGCCCGGCGCATCCTCCACGAGCGCGACGCACTGCACCAGGAGCTGTCCGAGATGCGCGGCCAGCTGACCGGGACCCTGCGGCTGGGGGCCATCCCGACAGCCATGACCGTCGCGTCGCTGCTGACGACACCGTTCTGCGAGCAGCACCAGCACGTGACGGTCGCACTGGAGTCGCTCTCTTCGCGCGACATCATGCGAAGGTTCGCCGAGTACGAGATCGACGCGGCCCTGACCTACCTGGACGACGACGCCCTCCAGGGCGTGCGCAAGTTCCCCCTCTACGAGGAGCGGTACCTCCTGCTCACCCCCGTGGACGGGCCGTGCGCCACGCAGACGGAGATCGGCTGGGCGCAGGCCGCCGAGCTGCCTCTCGTGCTGCTCTCGCGGAGGATGCGCAACCGCCGCGTCCTCGACGAGTTCTTCGCCGCCGACGGTTCGGCGGCCTCACCCGCCGTCGAGACCGACACGGTCGACGCCCTCTACGCGCACCTCGCCTCCGGCCGCTGGTCGAGCGCTATCTCCCACGCCTGGCTCCACATGTTCGGCATCCCCGCCGGCATGCGGGTCGTGCGTCTGAGGGATCCGGAGGGGGCGCGCCGCCCCAGCGTCGGCCTGGTCGTCGCGGCGCACGAACGCGATTCCGCGATGGCGCGCGCCCTGCTGGAAGTCGCGGGCGGAGCGGGAGTCCACGACGCGCTGGACGACCTCCTCAGGGCGCACCTGGAATCGTGAGAGGGCAGCGCGCGCCCGTGACGCCGCGTCAGTACCCGGGTGAGGGGGAGAGGCGGCGGGCCGCCTGGGCCTTGGCGGACTCCAGCAGCGCCAGCAGGACCTGCTTGCTGGAACCGCGGTGCCGCACGTCGCACATGATGACCGGGGCGGGGGTGCGCAGGTTCATGGCCGTCTGGACCTCCTGCGCCGAGAAGTCGGACTGCCCCCAGAAGCAGTTGACGCCGACGGCGAAGGGGATCTGGCGCTGCTCGAAGAAGTCGACGGAGGCGAAGCTGTCGGTGAGGCGCCGCGGGTCCGCCAGGACCACGGCGCCCAGCGAACCGAGCGCAAGGTCGTCCCACATGAACCAGAAGCGCTCCTGGCCGGGCGTCCCGAACATGTACAGCACATGGTCGAGGTCCAGCGTGATGCGGCCGAAGTCCATGGCGACGGTAGTGGTCGACTTCTCCGGGGTGCCGGCGAGGTCGTCGACGCCGAGGCTGGCCTGCGTCATGTACTCGTCGGTCTCCAGCGGCGGGACCTCGCTGACCGAGCTGATCATGGTGGTCTTGCCCACCCCGAAACCACCCGCGACCAGGATTTTCAGCGCTGTCGGCATGGCGACGGAGCCACCCGGCCGCTCAGAGCTTGCGGATACCACGGATTACCCTCTCAAGTAGTTCCACGCTGGGGGCGCTCGTCTCCTCGCCCGGCGTCTTGATGGCGACCAGGGACTTGGCGAGCAAGTCCCCGCAGAGCACCTTCACCACGCTCGCCGGCAGGTCCAGAAGGGCCGCGATCTCCACGATCGCCAGTGGCCGCTCCCGGCATAAATCGAGAATTGCCACCAACTCCGGCTGCACGCCTTGGACTTCGCTGCTCCTGGCAGAACCTGTAGTGGCCACCTGTGTGATCAGCGGGAAGTCGGCGCCGTTGGGTTGTGTACGTCCGCCGGTGATGGCGTAGGGCCGGATCAGGTATCCGGACCCCTCATCGAACCAGGACGTCTTCTTCGAGGCCACAGACCCTTACCGCGGCTGCCCGGCGGCCGGGACGCCCGTGCGGGGCGCGGCGCTGAGGTAGGCGCCGACCTGCTGGACGATCCTGGTCATCTCGTACGCCGCCATCCCGGCGTCGACACCCGACGAGGCGAGCATGGCGAGCCGTGCTCCCTGGCCCGCGTTGGTGACGAAGAGGAACGCGTTCTCCATCTCGATGACCGTCTGCCGGACCTGGCCGCCCTCGAAACGGTGGGCGGCTCCGCGCGAGAGGCTCTGCAGCCCGGAGGCCACCGCCGACAGGTGCTCGGCGTCGTCCCGGCTGAGGTCCTTGGAACGCGCGAGCAGCAGTCCGTCCTGAGACAGCACGATGGCGTGGTGAGTCTCGGGGACCCCGGTCACCAGCTTGTCAAGCAGCCAATTCAGGCGGCCGTCGGTTTGGTTCCGGTCAGTCATCACAGGTCCTTCCACACAGAATCATCGGCGCCCGTCCCATGACCGGGCGTTTCCGCCTGCGGATCACCGTCGGGCTCTGCAGGCTTGGAGGAGCGGGCGCGTTTGCTTCCCGACTGGATGGCGGCCATCGTCGCTCCCGCTCTGTCCGGTGTGGACATGCCGGCGTCGGGGTCCTCCGGCACGGAGAAGCCGTGCGACGACTGGCGCAGAGGCTCGGCGAGGTTCTCGCCCCGCACTCTGACGGGCAGCCTCGCGGGAGACGCCAGGGGCTGGTCGCGCGTTTCCTGGGGCGCCCGGTCCTCGGTGGGTCCGGGCGGCTCCGCCTCGCCGGTGAGGCTGTGTGGGGGGTGTGGGCGCGACGCGGCCATAGGGGCGTCCTCCACAGAGGGTTCCGTGTCAGCGGGCCCCGAGAGGAGCCCCGCGCCGTGCGGGCTCCTGCCGGAGCCCGGCGAACTCATCGTCATCGAGCCGAGGCTGATGCCCCGGCCGAAGGTGTCGAGCATTCCCGGGCCCGGCACGCTGAGCGTTCCGGGGCTCAGCGGGGAGGTGCCCAGGGTTTCGGGGGAGTCGGCCCCCGGGGTCGACGGCAGCAGGCCGGCGCCCGCGTAGGCGGGGTAGCCGCCGTACTGGTCGAGGTGCGGCTGCGGAGTGGCGTCCTCCGGGCTGGATCGCCTCTCGGCCGCCGGGCGGGCGCCGTTGCTCTCGGCGGGACGTCCCGGCATGGCGCTGGGCTCGCTCGTCCAGGCGGTCGCGCCGACGGGGAACGGCTCCGGGTCCGCGTGCGAGGTGTCGGGCGCGGTGAGTTCCGGCGTCGACGCCGCGGAGGCGAGGGCCGGTGCGGCGGGCGCCGACGGGAGCTCTTCCTGCTCCTCCGCCTCCTGACGGGCGTCCGTCACGAGAGTCGACAGCAGGGACTGCGTCTCCTCCAGCAGGTCGGCGGGAAGGAGCACGACGGCGAGCGTGCCGCCGTAGGCCGACTTCTGCAGCGTGACTTCGAGGCCGTGGCGGTTCGCCAGCCGGGCCACGACGAACAGGCCGAGACGCGGAGCCTCGCCCAGCGTCATCATGTCGGGCTTCGGCGGGTCGGCGAGCATGCGGTTCAGCTCGTCGTACTGCTCGGTGGGCATGCCCAGGCCGCGGTCGACGACCTCCAGCGCGAGGCCCCTGGCCACCTTCTCCGCGCTGACGCACACGCGGGTGTCCGGCGGGGAGAACGACGTGCCGTTCTCGATGAGTTCGGCGAGGAGGTGGCCCACGTCGGCGACGGCCTGGCCCACCAGGGAGACCGGCGGTGCGGGCAGGGCCTCGACCCTGCTGTAGTCCTCGGTCTCGGATATGGCGCTGCGCAGCACGTCGTAGATGGGGACGGCCTTGCTCCACCGCCGCCCGGGGAGGGCGCCGCCGAGGATGAGCAGGTTCTCGGTGTGGCGCCGTACACGCGTCGCCAGGTGGTCGACGGCGAAGATGTCCTTCAGCAGCTTGGAGTCCTCGTGCTCCCGCTCCAGCTTGTCGAGCTTGGGGATCATCCGGTTGATGAGGACCTGGGTGCGGCGTGCGAGGCCCAGGAAGACGGTCTCCGCGCCCTCACGGCCACGCGCCTGCTGGACCGCCGTCTCGACGACCGTCTGCCACTGGCGCTGGATCTCCTGGGCGAGCCAGGCGATCTCGTCGCTGCCGTACTCGCCCGGCATGGACTGCGGCGCGGGGTCGGACTTCTCGTCCTCGTCGAGCTGCGCGATCAGCTGGGGGAACGTGCTGCCCGCCCACTCGCCGGTCGCGTGTTGCAGGCGGGAGAGGCGGCCCGTCAGGGAGCGCGCGAAGCGCACCGCCACCACGGCACCGCCCGCGAGGACGCCGAGGACGAGGACGGTGCCGATCGCCGCGCCCAGCAGGAGCCCGTCCGCCCGGCCGGAGCCGTCGGAGACGACGCCGTTCAGGGAGTCGGAGCCGATCCGCCGCAGCTCCTTGCCGACGACGCCGGCCGACTCCTGCCACTCGTCGGTCTTCTGCGTCAGCGACGAGGGACGCGACGACGCGGTCTCCTCCGCCTCCACCAGCGTCTTCCACTGCTGGGTACCGGTCAGCCGCTCGTACGCCCCGGGCGCTTCGCCTGCCAGGTTCCCGGGCTGCAACGCGGCGCGGGTCTGCCGCTGCACCGCGAGGTACCGGCCGAACTCGGCGCGTTCGGCGGCCTCCGAGGGGTTCTCCGCGAGCGGGTTCGGCGCGACCTTCGGACGCGGGCCGGCGAGCTGCGCCTCCTCGCGGGAGAGCACCTCGGTGAAGTCGGCCAGGGACGCCGTGGCGGCCGCGGAGCGCGACAGGTCGCCGTCGTCGGTGCGGGCCGTCGCCGCCAGCAGGCCGGTGGCCTCGGCGACGGTGTCGGAGTAGTCGCGCAGGGCTCCGGGTGCGGAGACCTTGCGGCCGTTGACGGCGCTGCGCTGCTGGGAGAGCTTGCCCAGCGCGTCGTTCAGGTCGTCCGCCTGGTCCCGGACCGCAGGGTCGGCGGACCCGAGGCCCACCCGCGCCTCACGGAAGTCGGCGATCGCCGAGTCGGTGCCGCTGCGCGCGTTGTCCAGTGCGGTCCGCGCGGACTTCGTGGAAGCGGCCTGCCACGCGGCGGTGAGCCGGCGTTCCTCCTGCAGCCGTGCTGCGAGGCTGATCGCCGGCTTGCCCGCGGTGGAGGCGGTCTCCGCGTCCGCTCTTAATGTCAGCGCCTCCTGGACGAGGCCGTTCGCCGCATATCCCCACAATCCCGTGAGAGCGAGCATGGGAATGACGATGGGCAGGGCCACCGAGTAACGCAGAGATCTGCGGTGGAGGGCCCTGGGCACTGAGTGCCGGTCGCGTATGCCTGGCATCTGATTCCTTGTGCGGCAGCGGAACGATGGTGGCGATGGTGGAGGTGCATGGGAGGTGCGGAGAAGCTGAGCACAATGTCCGTGCGGTGTGCCGCGAGCGCCGTCCCACGAGCTGAGGGTGCGTCACCAGCGGCCGACCGACCCGGTGCACGGTACCAGGGTCGCATCGAAGCCTGAACGCGAACTGTAGCTGTGAGCAGGCCACTTGCTCCGCGACCTTGCACTATGCGGGCGCGCGCCGGTGAACGGCGGTGATCTCCCGTGCGGTTGCGGCTGCCGGTCCAGGCGGACTTCCCTCTCACGGACCCCTGTTCTATCAGTTTCCGGGGAAAGGCGGGAGGCGGCGATTCCGGTTGTTTGTCCCGGAAATGCTTGAGCGGGACGGGACTTCGTGTCCGCGAGTTCTCCGGAAGGCACCTCGGAAGGCCCGGTCGGAGGTCCGCCGGAAATCGGGAATTGCTCCCTTACCCGGCAGAATCACCGGCGGACGCGGCGCGCTGACCGGTATCCGGACGCCGGCCCGTCCGGCAGCGCGGCCCGTACCGGCGGGCCCGGCCGCCCGTACGCCGGTGTCACAGCAGCGCCAGCAGGCGGGGTGTGTAGAGGTCCGTGACGGATTTGATACCGGCGACGATGTCGAAGTACGTCGTGGTGAGTTCGGGGTCCGCCTGCACCGCGCGCAGCAGCGCGAGGCGCTTCTCGTGCGTCTCCAGCTGTGCTGCGGACAGCGTCGCCTCGAAGCCCTCCGTCAGCTGCGCGTCCCGCTCCTGTTCGTAGGAGCGCAACGCGGCGTCCAGCAGCGCGGGTTCGCCGCCGAGCCGGTCCCCGATGTGCCGGGTGAGGCTTTCGGCCTGGAAGAACGCGTCGCTGATGCCGCGTGCGGTGATGGAGTCCTTGTGGTGCCCGGCGTCGCCGACGAGCGCCCAGCCCGGCCCGGCCGCCTGCCGGAAGAAGTTCTGCTGGTCGCCGGTACCGCGGAGCCGCTCGACGCGTTCCTTGCCCCGGAGGCGCTCGTACAACGCGGGGGCCCCGTCGCGTACTTGGGCGAGGTAGGCGCTCTGCGCGTCGGCACGGACCTCCTCGAAGCGGTCCTGGGGGAAGTAGGTGAGGACGAGCGTCGCGTCGTCGTTGGTCGGCACGGCCGCCACCCAGCTGCGGGGCCGCTCGTACAGCTCCAGATCGGCCGGCACGCCGGCCCAGTACGCGTAGTACGCGCACGTCAGGCGCGGCTTCCGCGAGGTGTACTCCGCTCCGCAGTGCTCCGCGACCCGGGAGCGCATGCCGTCCGCGCCGATGACGAGGCGCGCGTGCTCGGTGAACCGGCTGCCGCCGTACGTGCCTTCGACGCCGGTGACCCGGCCGGACCCGTCGCGCAGCAGCCCGCTGACGGAGCAGTGCGGCCGGAACTCGACACCGGATTCCACGGCGCCGTCCACGAGGATCGCGTCGAGGACGTGGCGGCGCGGTGCGTAGCCGCAGCGCTGGCCCTCGACTCCGCGGCTGCACCCTTCGAGGCGGATGTCGGCGACCTCGTAGACCGCCTGGTCCAGCGGCGGGCACCCCGAGGCGCGCACCCGGTCCAGCAGCCCCCAGCGGGCGAGCGCCGCCACTCCGGGCTGGTGGACGAGGTGCGTGGAGAGGGTGTCGGACGGGAACTCCGCCCGGTCGAGCATCAGCACCCGGTAGCCCGCGCGGGCCAGCAGCATGGCCGTGGGGGAACCTGCACAGCGGGCTCCTACGACGATCGCATCGAACATGGTGTCCTCACAGAGGTCGGCGCGCAGGAACGGGGCGGGGCAGCGGGGGCGGACGGGGGCGAGCGGGACGGCGCGAAAGAGAAGGAATATACGAGGTTCCGGGCAGCATGGCCCCATGCCCGCTCAGGCTTGGCCTGGCCCCGTCGGCCGCAAGCCTGTTTCCGGCCGAAACGTCCGGGGTCCGGGGCGCGGTCTCAGCGGGGGGCGGCGGTCGTGGCGGCTGCCGCGGCGGAGCCGGCGAGCGCCGCCGCGAGGGCTCTGCGGTCGGTCTTGCCGTGCGCGTTGAGCGGCAGTTCGTCGACGACGGTGATCCTCCGCGGGACCATGTAGCCGGGCAGCCGCGTTCTGAGCGCGCTGATCATCCGTTCCGGGTCGCCGACGGCTCCGGTGACGGCGGCCTCCAGGTCGTCGAGCCCGCTGCGGCCCCGCACCGCCAGGGCCACGGCGTCCCGCACGCCGGGCTCCTCCCTGAGTACGGCCTCGATCTCCCCGAGCTCGATCCGGTAGCCGCGGATCTTCACCTGGTGGTCCACGCGTCCGAGGTGGACGAGCTGCCCGTCCTGCAGGCCGACGCGGTCACCTGTGCGGTACCAGTGCTCCTCCGTCAGGGGCGTCTCGCCGGTGAAGGGCCGGACGGTGCCGTCGGGGTCGAGGGAGAGGAAGCGTCCCGCGTTGTTGGCGGGGTCGAGGTAGCCGGGGAAGCGCTGCGGACCGCGGACGCACAACTCGCCCTCGCCGGCCGGTCTGCCGTCCTCGTCCAGGACGACGTGTTCCAGGGCCGGGTAGCAGGTCCCGATCGGGACGGTGCCGTTGGACGGGCTGGGCCGCCGCTGCGGGTCGCGCGGCAGGAGGTACTCGGTGCAGGAGACGGTGACCTCGGTCGGCCCGTAGAGGATCTCCAGGGCGCTGTGCGGGGCGGCGGCCTGCCACTCCAACGCCTGTGCCATGGGCAGCGCTTCACCGCCGAAGACGCTCCAGCGCAGGGTGGGCATGCTGCCCGGTCCGAGCGAGTTCAGCGCGGAGGCGAAGGAGGCGAGCGAGGGCACCGAGAACCAGTGGGTGATCTGCCGGTCGTTGATGAACTTCACCGGGGACGCCAGCTGGCCGCGCGTCGGCACGACGAGCGTCCCGCCCGAACTCCAGGCGACGAACAGGTCGTAGACGGAGCCGTCGAAGGTCAGGTCGAAGGCCTGGGAGAGCCTGCTGCCGGGGCCCGCACCGTAGCGGGGGACCACGTGCGAGAGGTACGCGGCGACGTTGCGGTGCAGTACCGGAACCCCCTTGGGGGTGCCCGTGGATCCCGACGTGAAGATGATGTAGGCGACGTCGTCCGGTGCGGAGGGGCACGGGGGGAGAGCGTCCCGCTCACCGGCCCCGTCCCCGCCGAGGGCTCCGGTCCCGGCCGTCTCCGCCAACCGGTCCGGATCGACGGTGAGCAGCGGCACGTCCAGCTCCGTCGCCGTCTCGGCGGACTGCCGCGTGTCGGTGACGATCAGGTCGAGTCCGGCCGCCGCGGCCATCGCGGCGTTGCGCGCGACGGGGAACTCCGGGTTCGGGTTGAGGGGCACGACCGCGGCGCCGGTCCGCAGCGCGGCGAGGTAGCCGGCGTAGGCGGTCAGCGAACGGCCGGCCAGCAGGCCGACGCGGCGGGGAGGCGTACCGCCGTGGGCGTCGACGAGCTGCCGCGCCAACACCTCTGCGGACGCCCGCAGTTGTCCGTACGTCAGGACGGACCGGCCGACTTCCAGGGCCGGTTCACCGCTGAACCGGGCAGCGGACTGAGCGAACCACTCGTACAGGGTCTGCGGACCGCCGCCCGCGGCCCGGTGGTCACCGCTGCTCATACGGCCTGCGCCTCCAGCCCGTTGAGCCAGTGCCGCAGCTCGCCCACGGTGCGCAGCTCGGCCAGCTCCTCCGCGTCGACGTCGTAGTTGTGGTCGCCCGCCAGTTTGACGGTGATCTGGAGCCGCGCCAGGGAGTCGATGCCGATCTCCGACAGGAGCGAGCTGTCGCTGAACTCCGTCTGCGGGTTGCGCGCGTGCTCGCGGAGCACCGCCGCGGCCAGGTCCGCGCTGTCCTCCGGGGGGCCCTGCTCGCCGGGCCAGTAGCGCTGCGTCTGCCACGGGTAGGCCGGCAGCGGCACGAACCGGCAGCCGGAGCCGAAGAGCTGGTCGGAGTCGACGGGGCGGCCGGCCAGGTACTGCTCGACGAAGGAGGACAGCTTCCTGGTGCGCTTGTCCTCGACCTGCGCCTCACCGTTCAGGAAGCGTTCGAGGGCGGTGACGATCTCGTCGTGGGAGGTGCCCGTCACCGCGATCCGGTGCGCGTGGTGCTGGCGGCGGGTCGCGGCGCTGAAGCAGATGTCGCGCAGCGGGTGGGTGGAGCCCTGCCCGTCGGGTCCCAGGTACCGGATGTAGGCGCGGGCGAGTGCCTCCAGCGCGGCGGGGGTCCGGGCCGAGAGCGGCAGCATGTACGCCCTGCTCGTCAGCCGCGGCCGCCGCAGCAGCGGGGTGTTGCCGCCCGCGGTGGTCTCGCCCTGAGCGACCACCAGGTGGGCGTTGAGGCAGGAGCCGCCCTGTCCGGTGATCCCCGCGAGGACGGGCCTGCCGTGGTCGGGCAGGTCCTGCAGCTTGGTGGGGACCTCCAGCGGCAGGTTCTCCCAGGGGACGAGGGGGTTGGGGGAGTCGTGGTGGAGGGTCGGCGGCAGCTGGCCGTGTTCGAGGCACATGACCGTCTTGATCAGGCCTGCCATGCCGCCCGCCGCCTCCGCGTGCCCGACGTTGGTCTTCACCGAACCGACGTAGCAGCGGCGGTCCAGCGGCCTTCCCTCTCCGAGGACCTGGCCGAGCGCGCAGAGTTCGAGCGGGTCGAGTGCCGGCGAACCCGTGCCGTGCGCCTCGACGAAGTCGACGTCCGACGGGGAGACGCCGGCGTCCTCGTAGGCCCATCTGAGCACCTCGATCTGGCCCGCCAGCGAGGGCGTGATCAGTGAGTCGCTGGTGCGTCCGTCGTTGCTGATGGCGCTGCCGCGGATCACGGCGCGGATGCGGTCGCCGTCGGCGCGCGCTTCCGTGAGCGGCTTGAGGATGACGACGCCGACGCCGTCGCTCGGTGCGTAGCCGTCGGCGTTCGCGTCCCCGAACTTGCTGCGGCCGTCGGTCGCGAGGGTCCCGGCCTGAGTCATCATCACGGTCTCGTCCGGACGGAGCGCGAGGTTGACCCCGGCGGCGATCGCCAGCGGGGTCTCCTTGGCGCGCAGGCTCTGCACGGCCGCGTGCACCGCGGCGAGCGACGACGAGCACGCGGTGTCGATCGTGACGCTCGGGCCCCGCAGGTCGTAGACCCAGGAGAGCCGGGCCGGAAGCAGCGAGCGGAAGTTGTGGAACGCGGAGGGCGTGACGGACTCCAGGCCCTCCCGGAAACGCGTCTCGAGGAAGTCGGCGCGGGTGTTGCCCACGTACACGCCCGTCCTGCTGCCGGCGAGCGCGTCGGGCCGCTGACCGGCGTCCTCCAGCGCCTCCCAGGTCGTCATCAGCAACAGCCGGTGCTGGGGGTCGAGTTCGACGGCCTCGGTGCGTGACATCTCGAAGAACTCGGCGTCGAAGTCGGCCATGTCCTCGAGGTATCCCGCGCGGCGGCTGCGCACCGTCCCGGGTTTCCCCTCGGGGGAGTACAGGGCGTCCACGTCGTAGCGGTCGGCCGGCGTCTCACTCGTGACGTCCCGGCCGTCGCTCAGTATGTCCCACAGCTCGTCGGCTCCGGACGCGCCCGGGAACCGGCACGCCATGCCGATCACAGCCACCGACCGTGCCTCGATGTCCGCCTTCGACCTCTTCACCCGTACACCCCTTCAATGCTTCCCTGATGTCCCTGCGCCGGCGCGCTCACCTGCGCCGCTGCTCCCGGCGGGACGGGGCCCGGAAGGCGGCTGACGCGCCTTCGGAACCTCCGCGCCGGGGAGGGCGTCCCGGGAACGGGCAGGCAGGAACTCGTCACTCTGCGAATGACTCTGACGTCGTGCGGGTCAGCGACACCCGGCCAGGTGTCTTGCCGGGTTCTCCGCCGTACGCTCTCTGCGCTCGGGCGCACGTGTACGGCGGCGTCGTGCACGGCACGGCCATGGGTCTCTCGTTCGGATCTCCGTGGATCGGACCGCGGCGTCGGATGCGCTACGTCGCAAGGCGGAGGGTCGTCCTCGTACTGGGGTCCCCCATGCCGAAGGCCAGGGGCGTACTCGGACGGCTCCGACAACGCAGGCAGGTGCCGTAGCTGTCGTCGCGGACCCGCGGAGATCCAAACGGGAGGCCCCTGCGGGGGCCGCCCTCTCGGCGCCGGTTCTGCCGGTGCTGCCGGCGTGTCCGTCCTCGCCGATGGTGCCGGTGCGGCGGGTGGTTCGTGGGGGTGGGCCGATCCGGCTGATGCGTGGGAGGCGCACCGTTGCCGCAAGCCTCATAGGAATTCGTGGAGTTCTTAGGAGATAGCTCATATCCGCTTCACTGACAGGGCCCTGCTGCGGAAGCCTGCGGCACGATGCTCCCCGTGGAGTGACGTACGCGGCTCGCCACGCTTCGCTCCCTCCTCACGCCTTGGCTCAAGTCCGGCCCCTCGCACCGCTGTTCGGCGGGAGGGGGTCACACCCCGCCCATGCGGCGGGAGCCGGCATTCTCCGGTCACATCCGCCGCAAGGGCAACCGCGTGTCTCCGATCACCCGTCAAACACGCGGCACCCATTGTCATATGCGAGACCGTTCATGCTCGATAGCGCTCGGTGGAATGGCGGGAAGTGATCGTCGGCCGGTTCGGAAGGAGAAAACTGGACAGAATGCCAGACTGGCCCCTCGCAGGCCGTGCCGGCAGCGGCCGGCGCTGCTGTACGGACCGTCAACGGGCCGTCGCTGTAAGAGAGTTGTGACCAGAAGTACCCGTAGTTGCCTCGGGGACAGTACGTACGGTCCCGGGTCTGGTTTCATGTGCACTCATGGAACCCCGGACACCCAACCCCACCCCGGAAGAGGGCGAGCAGCGCCGGCGGCGGCTGCAAATACTCGGCCTCAACACCTCGGACCCCGAAGCGAAGTTCGACCGCGTGGCCCGGCTCGCCGGCCGCTTCGCCCAAGCGCCCCTGGCGATGGTCAACTTCATCAACGACGAGCGCCAGATGTTCCGCGGCATGTACACGCCGCCCAGCGGAGACGACGGCGGCGGCAGCGAAGGCATCGCCTTCGACCTGAGCAACCTCCCCGAGGTCGCCCGCGAAGCCCCCATCGACTACGGCTTCTGCCCCCACGTGGTCGCCGACAAGTCGCAGCTCGCCCTGGACGACGTCTTCGACTACCCCCGCTTCAAGGGCAACCCGCTGGTGAACGAGATGGGCGTGCGGTCCTACCTCGGCACCCCGCTCCTGGACCACACCGGCGTGATCCTCGGCACCGTGTGCGTGGCGGACATGCGGCCCCGCCAGTGGAGTTCCGACCACATGGAGAGCATGCAGAGCCTCGCCTCGACCCTGCTCTCCGAGTTCCAGCTGCGGGACAGCCTCCTCGCCCAGCAGCAGGAGATGTTCGCCATCTTCGACGGGGCGCCCTTCCCCATCATGCTCACCGAGGGCCCCGACCACGTGCTGCGCTACGCCAACGCCAAGCAGGGCGCGGCTTTCGGCCGGGTCCAGCAGCTCAGCAAGGGCCGGCAGGTCCTTCCGGGGCTCGACTCCGTCGGCGTCTTCAAGGCCATGGACCGTGCGCTGAGTTCGGGTCAGACGGCGACGCTCGGCGAGGCGCGCATCGCGTCCTACGACTTCGAGGAGCCGCAGGTCTTCACCTTCACCTGCACTCCGGTACGGCTGTCGCCGACGGCCCCCGTCAGCGGCGTCCTGACCGTGGCGATGAACATCACCGGGCAGGCCCCGAGCGGCAGCGAGCAGAAGCTGGCTGCCGACCTGACGTCCCAGTTCGAGCGCATCGGCCAGGGCTGGCCCGCGGCCGGCCAGGACGGTGAGAACGGAGCCAGCCTCCGATAGGCCGAAGGGCCGTGACCGGTACGGTTCCCGGACGCCCGGGCGGGCGGGAACCTGGTTTCCACGCGGTTTTCCGCGGTCGCTCCGCCGTGCTCCCCTGATGTGGTGTTCGGGGCCGAGCCGGCAGCCGGGGTGCGGAGGTACATCCCGCGCCTCTCGGGCGGTTGATTTCCGGCCGACTGGCGGAGCGCCGCGGAAAACTGTCGCCGCCGTGGGGAGCGCGGTGGCCCGTTTACGTTGTCGGCATGCGTGACCTGCATATTCCCCTGAAGCCCGTGCTCTCCCCGGGCCGCGGCGGGCTCCTCCGCCGCCATGGGGCACCGGCCGTCCGTGCCTGTGCGCACGCCTCACCGCGCCGTGGGGCCGTGCCGTCTCGTACCGAAAGGGCGACGGCGTACCGGTGTGCCGGATTCCTTCCCCGCCGGTCCTTTGGCGACGGTCCACCGAAACGCCTATTAGAATGTGTGCTCGAACACAATCGGCCAGATCCCGGGGAAAATCCCGTCCGGATTTCGGGCCATATCGAAGGAATGCCCCGCAGGCCCCTTAACGGGTTGTTCGTCCTCGCCTCTCCCTTATCGACGGGTGGGCGGGGGTGCCGGCGGCCGGACCGAAAGCCCTTGCCGGGCTCTCGCCGGTGTCCGTTATGGTCGCCATGTGCGACTCCTGCTGACCTCGGACACCCACCTGCCGAAGCGGGCCAAGCAGATTCCCGGACCGCTGCTGGACGAGATCGACCGCGCCGACGCCGTCTTCCACGCCGGGGACTGGGTCGACACCGCCACCCTCGACCTGTTCGAGGCGCGCGCCCGGCTGCTCGTCGCCGTCCACGGCAACAACGACGGCCCCGGACTGCGGGAGCGCCTGAGCGAGAGGGCCGACGTGGAACTGGGGGGAGTCCGCTTCTCCGTCGTGCACGAGACCGGCCCCGCGCAGGGCCGCGAGCGCCGCTGCGCGGAACGATTCTCCGGGCGTGACGTGCTGGTCTTCGGCCACAGCCACATCCCGTGGGACACCACGACGGAAGACGGGCGTCTGCGGCTGCTCAACCCGGGCTCGCCCACCGACCGCCGCCGCCAGCCCTACTGCACCTACATGACGGCACGGGCGGAGGGCGGTGCGCTGGGCGAAGTGCGGTTGCATCGGCTGCCTCGTCGGCGTTGAACGGTCCGTCCGGCCGCGTCAGCTGCGGCCGTGGCCGTGGGACGCGCCCTGCTCGATCGTCCCGCCGAACTTGGCCTGCACGGGGATGAGCTTCTTGTCGGAGTCGGCGAGTACGAGCCAGCGGGAGCCGACCAGGTAGGTGCCGCCGTAGGGCTTGGAGTAGTCGAGCCAGCCGCGCTTCGCCCTGTTGTCCTTGAAGGTGACCATCGTGAAGAGGGTCTTGTCCTTCTTGCAGCTGCCCAGCCGGTAGTCCTCGACCTTCTTGGTGACCTTCACCTTGCACTCCAGGGCGCCGCCGAGCTTCTCCACGCTGGGCGGCGTGCCCTTCGCGCTCACGGACGCCGTGCCCCCGCCCGAGTCGCTGCACCCGCCGAGCAGCGCCACGACCGAGGCGGCGGCGAGGACGGGAAGGGCGAACCTGCGGTGCCGCCTGGGCGTCTCCGGCCGGGACGGGACCCCCTCGTGCGGCGGAGCCCCCTCCTCGCGCTGCCGGACACGAGCGGCCCGGGCCGCTGGCAACTGGTCTCTCATCAGCGCTCCTGTGAAGGCGAAAGCAGTCTCCGACTTTAGGACGGTCGCCGGGGGCGGGGCCGTCTTTGTCATCAGAGTGAAAACTTCGTGTGCGCTTCGCGGAGACCGTTCCGGGACCGGCGTGCGGACGTCCCGGGGGCGGGGCGCGGCGGAGGGCCGGGCTCAGGCCGAAGGAGGCTTACCCGACGTGAGATAGGCGATGACCATGTCGCCCAGCATCGTCCGGTAGTGCTCGTGCCGGTCCGGGTCCGTGAGGTCGCGGCCGAAGATCGCGCGGAACGTGTGGCGGTTGGCGACGCGGAAGAAGCAGAACGAGCTGATCATCGCGTGGAGGTCCAGGGCGTCCACGTCGGCCGTGAAGACGCCCTCCGCCCTGCCGGCCTCCAGGATCCGCTCGATGACCGTGATCGCGGGCGAGTTGAGGGAGCCGAGCGTCTCGGAAGCGGCGAGGTGCTCCGCCTGGTGGGTGTTCTCGATGCCGACGAGGCGGATGAAGTCCGGGTGGGCCTCGTGGTGGTCGAAGGTCAGCTCGGCCAGGCGCCGGATCGCGGCGACGGGGTCCGAGTGCTCGACGTCCAGCTGCTGCTCCTTGCGGCGGATGACCGCGTAGGCCTCCTCCAGCACCGCGGTGAACAGGCCCTCCTTGCTGCCGAAGTAGTAGTAGATCATCCGCTTCGTGGTCCGGATGCGCGCGGCGATCTCGTCCACCCTCGCCCCCGCGTAGCCCAGCCTCGCGAACTCCCGGGTCGCGACCTCCAGGATCTCCGCACGCGTGCGGGCGGCGTCCCGCGTACGCCTTGCCGGGCGGGAAGGCGCGGAAGGCCGCGGCTGGGAGGGCGAGGGGCCGGAGACGGCGGCGGACATGCTGCTCCTCGGCGGGTTCAGTTCGGCGGTGTGCTCCGCGGGGCCGGCGAGTGCCGGTCACGACAGGCTACGGACTCGCGGGTGCGGACGTCATACGGCGCCGAGCTGGGCGGCGTGCTGGGCGGCGAGCCTGACCGTGGCGTTGCGTGCGCCGTAGCCGTCGTAGCCTCCGGTGCGCTGGACTACTTCGAAGAAGACCCTGCCCACGGTGACCGTGTAGAAGTGGAAGAACTCGCCGCCGCCGTCCCGGTCGTAGAGGATGCCGAACTCCCGCAGCGCGGCGAGCTGTTCGGCGGGCAGTTCGTAGCGGGCGCCGAGGTCGTCGTAGTAGTTCGCCGGGATGGGCAGCACCGGCGTTCCCCGGTCGCGCAGCCGCCGCGCGGTGGCGAGGATGTCGTCCGTGGCCAGGGCGATGTGCTGGCTGCGGGTCGCCTCGCCCTCCGGGCTGGGTGCGACGTTCAGCGCGATGCGCAGCGGAGTGCCGCCGGAACCGGCGACGGCGAGGCTGCGGAAGAGACCGTACGGATCGGCCAGGTCCTGGCTCTCGTCGGACTCGAGGCCCAGGACGCTGCGGTAGAACAGGGCGGCCTCGTCGAAGTGGTGCCAGGGCTGGGGAAGCGCCACGTGGTCGATGGAGCCGAGCCCGGTGCCGCCGCCGTCGTCCGGTGCTCCGGGCGTCCCCGCCGCTCCCGCGGGTGTGAAGTCGTCCGTCCAGCTCGGATGGCCCGCGCTGCCGGTGCGGCAGAAGAACAGCTCCGTCCCGTCGGGCCCCGCGACCGCGTCCAGCGGGGCCTCGTCCTCACCGCGGCGGCGCGGCACCACGGGGGCGAGCAGGGTCTCGGCGCGGCGCACGGAGGCGCCCGGGTCGGCGGACTCCAGTCCCACGGCGGCCAGCGACGGGCCCGAACGCCGGTCCGAGCCGGCGGTGTTGATGAGGACCCTGGCCTCGCCCTGCTCCCACAGCTCCACCGGCTTGCCCCGGTGCCGTCCGGTGCGGGCGAAGCCGAGGGAGCCGAGCAGGGAGATGAGCGGTTCGGAGTCCGCAGCGGTCAGTTCGGCGAAGGCGAAGCCGGACGGCACGACGGGTCCGGGCAGGGCCGCCAGTCCCGCGGACTCCTCCAGGGCGAGCAGCGAACGCATCGCGTCGAGTGCCGTACGCCCCGCGTCGGCCTGCCGGAAGACGTCGTTGAAGACCTCCAGGGAGAGCGGCCCCCGGTAGCCGGCCCGCACCGCGTGCGCCAGCAGCCCGGCGACGTCCAGACCGCCCTGACCGGGGAAGCACCGGTAGTGGCGGCTCCACTGGAGGACGTCCATGGCCATCAGCGGGGCGTCGGCGAGCTGCAGGAAGAAGATCTTCTCGCCGGGGATCTCCTCGATGCCGCGGGGGTCGGACGCGCGGGAGAGGATGTGGAAGCTGTCCAGGCAGGTTCCCAGCGCCGGATGGTCAGCCTCCTCGACCACGCGCCACGCGTGGTCGTACGTGCTGATGTGGCGCCCCCAGGCGAGCGCTTCGTAGGCGATGCGGACGCCGTGCCGCGCGGCCCGTCCGGCGAGCAGGTTCAGCTGCTCCGCGGCGAGTGCGTCGTCGTCGATCGCGTCCGGCGAGACGCTGGAGCACACGAGCATCGTGTCCGCGCCCAGCCGCTCCATCACCTCGAACTTGCGCTCGGCGCGGCGCAGGTTCCGCTCCAGGAGCGCGTCCGGTACGGCCTCGAAGTCGCGGAACGGCTGGTACAGGTCGACGGCGAGACCGAGGTCGGCGGCGCGCGCCCGTACCTCCTCGGGCGTGAGGGGCGAAGCGATCAGGTCGTTCTCGAAGATCTCCACCCCCTCGAAGCCCGCTGCGGCCGCAGCGGTCAGCTTCTCGGAGAGCGATCCGCTCAGCGAGACCGTGGCGATGGACTTGCGCATGGCGTTCTCCTCGGATGCGCCGGTGTTCTCGTACGTCCGGACTCCTCGCGGGCGCCTGCCGGGCGGGGGCACGACCCGGCGGCGGCCGCGAGCCCCGCTACCCCCGCGCCGCCCCGGCGGGGGTGCCGACGAGGTCGGCGAGGTCCTGGAGCATCCGGTCGGTGTGCGGCTCCAGCCCGGTGAACAGCCGGAAGGCGTCCGCCGCCTGGAAGGCGGCCATGGCGCCGCCGTCGAGGGTGCGGCACCCGATGCGGCGGGCCCGGCGCAGGAGTTCGGTCTCCAGCGGCCGGTAGACGACCTCGGCGACCCACAGCCCCGGGTGGAGGAACCCCTCGGGCACCGGCGTCCCCGGATGGGCGGCCATGCCGACGGGAGTGGCGTTCACCAGGCCGTCCGCGTCCGTGAGTTCGGCTTCCAGGGCGTGCCGCCCCGCGGCCGCCACGCGGCCCTCGCCGAAGCGGCCGGCGAGCGAGGCGGCGAGGCGTCCGGCGCGGTCCGTGTCCGTGTCGACGACGACGAGCCTGTCCGCGCCGAGGCCCAGCAGGGCGTGGGAGACGGCGGCTCCCGCGCCGCCCGCTCCGAGCTGGACGACACGGCGGAGGGGGGCGCCGGGCAGTCCCCGGGTGAAGGACTTCCTGAAGCCGGTGACGTCAGTGTTGTGCCCGACGGCCGTGCCCGCGCGGAGGACGACGGTGTTGACGGCCCCCAACTCGGCTGCTTCGGGCGACAGTTCGTCCAGATGCGGGACGACCGACTGCTTGCAGGGGTGGGTGATGTTGAGGCCGTCGAAGCCGACCGTCCGCGCGGCGCGCAGCAGCCGGCCCGCGGCGGGACCGGGCCCGGCCCCGCCCGTGCCGTCGCCGGGGGCGTCACTGGGGACATCGCCCGTGCCGTCGCCGGGGGCCCGCAGCCCCGGCGGCCACGGCGGCGCTTCGAGATCGATGGTGCGGTACAGCAGCCGCAGGCCGTGCCGGTCGGCCTCGCGCTCGTGCAGGGGCGGGCTCAGCGAGGGGCCGATGCCCGAGCCGACGAGGCCGGTCAGGTAGGAGCCGGGGGCGGTCGAGGTCACCTGGCGGCTCCGGACGGACGCCCGGCGGGCCTGCCTGCGTCGTGCTCCGGGGCGGGCCGCTGTTTGAGACCCAGCGCGGCGGTGGGCACGTGGTGCGTCTCGCGGCCCGTCGCGACCGCCAGGGCGCTGATGCCGCAGAACGCCGCGGTGAACGCGGCGACGCCGATCCAGCCGTCCCCGCCCGGGCCGGCGATCTGCTCGGCGAAGCCGACGGCGAACCCCGCGATGGCGAAGCCGAGCTGGGTGCCCACGGCCATGCCGGACAGGCGCACCTGCGCGGTGAACATCTCGCCGTACAGGGAGGGCCAGATGCCGTTCGCGGCGCTGTAGACGACGCCGAAGAAGACGATGCCGGTCAGCAGCACCAGCGGCAGGCTTCCCGTCGAGATCGCCCACAGGTAGACGAAGATCATCACGCCGGAGCCGAGCGCCCCGGTCAGGAAGACCGGCTTGCGGCCGACGCGGTCCGAGAGCTTCGCCCACAGCGGGATCGCCACCAGGGCCACCGCGTTGGCGAGGACTCCGACCCACAGCATGGAGGAGTCCTCCAGCCCGCCGGCGTCGCTGGTCGCGAACGACAGCGCCCACACGGTGAAGATGGTGCTCACCGTCGCGATGAGCGCCGCCGCCACGACGCGCAGCACGTCGGCCCAGTGGTTCCGGACCAGCTCGACGAGCGGCAGCTTCGCGACCTCGTTGTCGGCCGCCACCCGCTGGAAGACCGGCGTCTCCTCCAGCTTGCGGCGGATGACGTACCCGGCGACGGCGACGGCCGCGCTCAGCAGGAACGGGATGCGCCAGCCCCACGTGTAGAGCTGGTCGTCGGGGAGGGCGGCGACCGGGATGAAGACGAGCGTCGCCAGGATCTGGCCGGCCTGCGTGCCGTTCAGCGTGAAGCTGGCGTAGTAGCCGCGCCGGTGCTCCGGGGCGTGTTCGAGCGTCATGGAGTTGGCGCTGGCCTGCTCGCCCGCCGCGGAGAGGCCCTGGAGGATCCGCATCAGCACCAGCAGCACCGGTGCCGTGGTGCCGATCTGCGCGTACGTGGGCAGGGCGCCGATGAGGAACGTCGAGAGGCCCATCAGGATCAGCGTGAGCACCATGATCTTCCGCCTGCCGAGGCGGTCGCCGAAGTGCCCGAGGAACAGCGCGCCGACGGGGCGTGCCGCGTAGGCGACGCCGAAGGTCGCCAGGGAGATCAGCGTCGCGGTGGCGGGGTCGTCCGGGGAGAAGAAGACCTTCGGGAAGACCAGGGCGGCGGCGCTGCCGTAGATGAAGAAGTCGTAGTACTCCAGGGCGCTGCCGATCCAGGCGGCTGCCGCGGCCTTGCGCGGCTTGCCCTGGGGCGCGGCGGACGGGGAGTCCGGGCCGCCGGGGCCGTCGCCTGGTGGTGGTGCGGGTGCGGGGTCGGCCGGATGTGAGGACACGGACTGACTCCTCCGGGACGGTCCCGCGTTCCGCCGGGGGACGCGGGAGGGAGCGGGGATGCGGTGTGCGGGCCGGACGCCGGATGTGGCGTGCGGGACGGCGGCGCTGCCCTCGCGGTTGCTCTTGTGGAGCGTACGGCCGGGCGGCTCGCTCCCGGCTCGGCGGAGCAGTTAACGCACTAGATAGTTAATTAACGTTCCGAGGATGGTGCGCCGGGCTTCCGCCCATGTCAAGAGCTCCCGCACCCCGGCCTGAGGCCGGAGGCGATACGGGCCGCGCGAGCAGGCGGGAGGGGGTCGGACGGGCCGCGAGCGGCATCACGGAGCGCGTCCCGGCATCACGGGCGGTGCCGGGAAGGTCTCACCGGCCGAGCACGTCGAACGCCTTGGTGAAGAAGTCGTCCGTCCCGAAGTTCCCCGACTTCAGCGCGATGTGCACGGGCACGCCGCCCGCGTCCTCGGCGACCGCGTGGCACCACGGCACGCCGGGGTCGATCTGCGCGCCCGTGCGGAGACGGCTGACGCCCAGAGCCCGCACGCAGGCACCGCTCGTCTCGCCGCCCGCCACGACGAGCCGCCCCACGCCGTGCGCGACCAGGCCGCGGACGATCCGGGCGAGCACGTCCTCGATCATGCCCCCGGCGTCCGCGCCCGGCGGCAGCCGGCGCCGCACCTCCCGTACGGACTCCGGGCGGGCGGTCGAGTAGATCAGCACCGGCCCCTCACCGAGGTGGCGTTCCGCCCACTCCAGGGCGGCGCCCGGTACGTCCGCCCCCGCTGCGATCTCCACCGGATCCAGGCCCAGGGCCGGGAGGCCGGCGGCCGTGAAGTGCTCGACCTGCCTGTTCGTCGCCTCGGAGCAGCTTCCGGCGACGACAGCCGCCGCGCCCCCGGGCGCGGGCAGGCGGGCGGCGGCCGTGTCCGGCTCGACGCCCCAGTTGCGGGCGAGCGTGATCCCCAGCCCCGAGCCCCCGGTCACCAGGGGCAGACCGCGCAGGGCCGCTCCGGCGTGCACGAGGTCCTCGTTGCACACGGTGTCCAGCACCGCCAGCCCCACTCCCTCCGAGCGCAGCCGGCCGATCCGCTCCCCGATCGCCGCGGGCCCGGCGGCGACGGAGCCGTGCCCGATCAGCCCCACGGCGCGCCGGCACTGCGCCTGGAGCACGCGGACCAGGTCGGAGTCCGTCATCGGCGTCAGCGGGTGGTGCCGCATGCCGGACTCGTGGAGCAGCCGGTCCCCGACGAACAAGTGGCCCTGGTAGACGGTCCGCCGGTTGTCGGGGAAGGCGGGGGCGGCGACGGTGAAGTCGCAGCCGGTCAGGTCCATCAGCGCTTCCGTCACGGGGCCGATGTTGCCCTCGTCCGTGCTGTCGAAGGTGGAGCAGTACTTGAGGTAGAGCTGTTCCGCTCCGTGCCGCCGGAGCCACGTGGCCGCCGACAGCGACTGCTCGACGGCCTCGCGGGCGGGGATCGTACGGGACTTGAGGGCGACCACCACCGCGTCCGCGTCCGAGGGCGGCGGCCCGCCGGGGACGCCCACGGTCTGCACGGTGCGCAGCCCCGATCTGACGAGGTTGTTGGCGAGGTCCGTGGCGCCTGTGAAGTCGTCGGCGATACAGCCCAGTCTCACGTTCAGCTCTCCCTGCCGGTGGCCGTGCGCACGGGGCCCGCGGACGCCCCGGGTCAGGCTGCCACGGCCGTGCGGCGAGGAGAAGAAGCAGGTCGGAGCTGCTTTCCCCGCGCGGGCTGTTTTGGCCCACGTGCCGCCGAGGAGCACCATGGACGTGCGGGGTCCGCACGGCGCGGAACGTGCGGATCAGCGCGGGAGGACACGTCAGAGGCACGGCTGGGACAGGAGGTCAGGTCCGATGACATTCGTCCAGATCATCGAGTACGAGACGTCCCGTGCGGACGAGTTGGAGGACGCCTTCGACGAGTGGCTGGCCGCCAGCGAGGGCAAGCGGACCGTCTTGCAGGAGCTCCACACACGGGACCGCGAGAAGCCCGGACACTACGTCGACATCGTCGAGTTCCCCTCCTACGAGGCGGCGATGAGGAACAACGAGCTGCCGGAGACGCGGCATGTCGCGGAGCGGATGCGTTCTTTGTGCGACGGTGAGCCGCGGTTCATCAACCTGGAGGTCGCCCGGGAGGACCCGGCGCGCGCCTGACCCCGGCCGGACGTCCGAGACGGTTCGGAGCGGACGGCCGCGCCCCGCCTCGCCGCGCGTCGGCTGAGGCGGTGGGCGCGGCCGCGCCGACGGGCGTTCAGGCGGGCTGACGGGCCAACAAGGCCCCGATGACGTCGTGTTCGCCGGGGTAGTCCATCGGCACGATGCCGAGCCCGGTCCATGAGGCGGCGTCCGGCGACGTGAGCAGGTCGCGCACGCGGGGGTTGAGGCGGTCGGCGTTGGAGCGGGGCGGGAGGAGCGCGGCGGTGCTCACGTAGTTGACGTACAGCTTGCCCGGCTCGGCGGCGGCCTTGCGGAAGTGCGCCTCGACGAGCGGGTACTTGGCTTCCGGCTCGGCCATGTAGTCGTCCTGGATGTCGAAGACGGACCCGTCGCCGTACCGCACTCCGGGCAGGCCGTCCGAGTCGCCGAGCAGCACGACCCGCCCCCGCGCTCCGCCCAACGAGGGCAGCGATGCGTCCAGTTGGAACAGGGAGCGCCAGCCGCGCCCGTCCAGGTAGTCGTCGAAGATGGCGCGGAAGCTCTCCGCGCTCTCCTCCGAGTACTCCTGCTTGACCCTCATCAGGACGGTCTCCGAGGGGTGCGCGGAGAGGAAGTCGCGGCAGGAGCCCAGCACGTCGTCGAAGTTGAGGTGCTGGTAGTAGGGGCCGTGGTGGATCGTGAAGGAGCCCTCGAAGAGGCGGCAGCGCACGTCGAGGAAGCGGATCCCGGCGGTGAGTTGCTCGTCGATGCCGGTGTTCTGGCACTCCGTCCACGGACCGCCGTGGCGGGCACCGGAGTTGTGCGTCCCCGGGATGGTGAGTTCGCGCAGGAGCACGCCGTCGGGGAGCTGCGACATCCACGAATCGGGGGCCGCGGCGGGGGCGGTGGCGGCGGCCGTGCCCGAGGCGGCGGTGGTGAGTACGGCGGTGGCCGACAGCGCGGTCAGCGACTGGAGGAAGTGCCGGCGTCTCATCGTCATGCTCAAGACAAGCACGGATCGCCGCGGCGGCACAGGGTGCCTCCGAAGGACGGAGCGGGCTCCTGCGGCGTGGACGGACACCGCCCGACTCACCGCGCGGCGACCGCCTCGCGCAGCCGCGCGGCGAGTTCCGCCGTCTCCCGCGGCGTCGCCGCCAGTACGCCGTGCTCCGCCATCAGGGCGTGGTACTGCTGCTGCTCGTACGGCACTCCGGGCGGCAACCCCGCGACGTGCCAGTGGAGATGGGCGTTGCCCTGCTGGCTGCCGAGCGACAGCAGATAGGTCCGCTCGGGGGCGAGGACGTCCTCCACGGCGAGGGCGACCCTGCGCACGACCGCCATCAGGCGCAGGTACCGGGCCTCGTCCAGGTCGCGTACGGCGTGCTCCACATGGCGCTTCGGGGCGACGAGGACCTTGCCGGGCAGCGTGGGCCAGCGGTCGAGGAACGCGACGTGCTCGCCGTCCTCGTACACCGTCTCGTGGGCGTATTCGGGGTCGCCCGCGACGAAGGCGCAGACGAAGCAGGGACCGGAACGGGCCCGGGTCTCGTAGGCGCCGAGGTCCACCGGCCGGCGGTCATGGGCCATCCCCGCCTCCCGTTCCCTGTTCCGCCCCGGCGTCCCCCATCCCCCGGAGCCGCGCGCTGATCGCCGCGTCCAGACCGTCCGTGGTGCGAAGGAAGGCGGCTTCGAGGTCGATGCCGTACCGGTGCGCGAGGATGAGCACCGACCAGAGGCAGTCGGCCAGTTCGTGCTCCAGCGCGGCACGGCCGCCGGGCACGTCACGCGCCCCCTCCTCCGCCATGACGAGCTTCGCGAGGTCCCCGACGTCTCCCGTGAAGCCGAGCATGAACTCCTCCGAGGTCCAAGTCCGGCCCCGCGTGCGGAGGTTCAGTTCGTCATAGAGATCGTGGACGCGCAGTGCCCGGTCGCGCAGCTCGTCCAGGTCCACGGTACGGACCTGCCTCTCCCAGCGGATCTCGCCGTCCTGGCGGTGGTCCGTGGGGCTGAGCCCCGCCGCCGCCGCGACGGCCTCCGACGCGGGGTGGCGCGGGTGGACGTGGGCGACGATCCGCGTCACGCGCTGCCCCCGCAGCCAAGTGACCAGGGCACGGGCGGCCTCGGTGGCGATTCCCCGGCCCTGCCAGGGAGTTCCGACCACCCAGGCGATCTCGGCGGTGCGGGTCCCGTCGTCATGGCGGGTGACGGTCGCCTGGACCGTGCCCGTGAGGCGGTTCCCGTCGCGCGCCTCCAGCACCCAGTTGCACCAGAGTTCGGCCGGATCGGGGGACCCCGCCTCCCAGCGCTCGTAGCGGGACCGGAGCGTCCGGACGGACGGAGGCGCGCCGCCGATGAAGGAGTACAGCTCAGGGTCGGAGAGCACCTCCGCCATCTCCGGCGCGTGCGCGGCACGCAGCGGGCGCAGCACCAGCCGCTCGGTGGGGAGGACCGGGACGGCCGGGACCGGCTCCCGCGCCGTCAACCGGACCGCCGTCCGCGCCCGGTGTCCCCGGAGCGCTGTCCGGGACGGACGATCACCTCGCTGCCCAGCGGCGTGAAGCCCGCGGCGAGGAACGCGCGCAGCGACCGGGCGTTCCCCGGGGAGACCGCGGCGAACACCGGCTCCCCGTCGGGCACTTGGGTGAGGACGTCCCGGAGCAGGGAGCGTCCGAGGCCGCGGGGCCGCTCGCCCGGCTCGTGCAGTTCGATGCTCACCTCGCGGCGCCCGGCGAGACCGTCGGACAGCGTGACGAGGCCGCGCTCGTCGCCGAACGTCCGTACGCGGCTGCGCAGTTCACGCGCGTACCGGACGCGCGGGTGCCCGTGCAGATCAGGGCGTTCGGGCAGCGTTGCCGCGGCCGCTGCCCCCGAGCCGCCGGTGCCGCGGGCCGCCAGGGTGACGTCGATGACGCCGATCCAGCCCTCCCGCCCTGCCATGGCGCGCAGCAGCTCCGGAGCGAGACCGGCGCCGTAACCGTCGGGAGCCATGCGGCGGACCTCGTCGCCGGGGAGCGCGGTCGCGATCACGGCGTGCCCGGTGAAGGCCACCGAGCACTCCAGTCCGCCGGGGAGCGGGCCGAGCAGGGTCACGCCGCCGTCCGCCGGCGGGAAACGCCCCCCGGCGGCGTCGAGGAGGAGCCGCAGCAGCGGATGCGGACCGCTCACGTACGGGGGGCCCGCGGCTTCCCCGCCCCGCTCCCGCCCCGGCAGCGTGCCGGACCCGCCCCCGCGTGGCGTCACGGCTTGCGTGCGATGCCGCAGAGAGCGTCCACGCTGGCCGGGCCGCCGTCCGGTTCGGCCAGCTCGGGCCGCCAGTCGGTCGTGGGCACCACTCCGGGCTCCAGCAGCTCCAGCCCGTCGAAGAAGCGGGCGATGCGCTCCCGGCTGCGCAGGTGGTACTCGCTGGCGGAGTTGTCGTTGTAGGCGGCGATGGCCTCGTTGAGCGCCTTGTCGGTGTCGGTGCCGTCGCTCAGCGCGAGGTGGCTGCCGGGCGGCAGGCGGTCCATGAGGCGGGCCACGATCGACCAGGGGTCGTCGGAGTCGGGCAGCTGCCCCATCGTGCCGAGCAGGGTGAGGGCGATCGGCCGGCTGAAGTCGAGGGTGCGGGCCGCTCCTTCGAGGATCGACTCCGGGTCGCGGACGTCGGCGTCGATGTAGTCGCAGGAGCCTGCACTGCTGCTGGTGAGCAGCGCGTTGGCGTGTACGAGCACGAGCGGGTCGTTGTCCACGTAGACGACCCTGCACTCCGGCGCGACCCGCTGCGCCACCTCGTGCGTGTTGTCGACCGTGGGCAGCCCCGTCCCCACGTCCAGGAACTGGCGGATACCCGCCTCACCGGCCAGGTAGCGGACCGCACGGGCGAGGAAGTACCGCTGGAGGCGGGCGATCCGGGCGATGTCGGGGAACGTGTCGAGGATCATGTCCCCGGCCATGCGGTCGGCGCTGTAGTTGTCCCGGCCGCCGAGCAGGTAGTTCCACACACGTGCCGAATGGGGCCTGTCCGCCTTGAGCTTCTCGGCCAGCCGCGGGTCCTCGGGGGTATCCATGGGGTCAGCTTCACACGGCGGCGGCCGGGGCGTGGGCGGTTTCGGCAGCGGCAGGGCGAATCGTCCGGTCCGGCCCGCCGGCGTGTGCCGGTACGCCGGTACGCCGGTGCGTCCCTTGCGTCTGCTCGCGGACGCGCCCGTACGCCGCAGGCGATACGGCCGTTGTACGCCCGTCCTGTCCGCGGCGTCCCTCGCTCGGGTGATTGCCGGGAGGGCCGCCGGTGGGATTCGCCGTGCTGAGGGGGGAGTTCGGCGCGGCGGTGGCGCGGACCCGGGTGGCGCGGCGGGTGCGGTGCGCGCGAGGCTGACCCCCATGAGCATCGCCTTCCTCTTCCCCGGCCGGGGTTCGCAGCGACCCGGCATGCTGCACCGGCTGCCCGACACGGCGGCGTCCGCGACCGTGCTGGCCGAGGCGGACTGGGCGCTGCGGCGGCTCGCGTCCAAGGCGGGATCGGACGCGGCGGGTGCGGGCCTCCCTGCCCGCGCCGCCGGCAGGGAGGCCGCCGGCAGGGAGTATGCGGACGGCATCGCGGAGCTGGACACGGCGGAGGCGCTGGAGAAGTCGCCGGTGGCCTGTCACGTCGCGCTGCTGGTCGCGGGTGTGGCGGGCGCGCGGGCCATGGCGGAGGACGAGGGGGTGGTGCCCGCGCTCGTCGCCGGCGAGGACGTCGGGGCCTATGCGGCAGCCGTGATCGCGGAGGTGCTGACCCTGGAGGAGGCGCTGAGGGCGGTGCGGCTGCGCGGCGAGCTGCTGGAGCGGGCCGACGAGCCGGAGGGCGACGTCGCGATCCGCCTCGCGCAGCATCTGGCGACCGTCAAGCGGCGGCCGCAGAAGGTGCCTTACGTCAGCGGCGTGCACGGACGCAGCCTGCGGGGCGACACGAACGCCGTGTTCGACGAACTGGCCCGGTCCGTGGCGCGTCCCGTGCAGTGGGAGAAGGCCGCCGAGGCGCTGGCGGGCGAAGGGGCGGTCTGCTGCGTGGAGTTGCCGCCCGGACGTGCTCTGACGAGCCGGACGGCGGCGGCCGTGCCCGGCATGCGGGCCGTGTCGGTCGAGGAGCACGGCCTGGCGGACGCCGCGGAGTCGGCCCGGTCGGCGAGCCCCGGCGCGTCCGCGGGCGACCGGGCCGGCGGGGGCGGTGGGAACGGAGCCGGTGGGAACGGAGCCGGCGCCGCAGCGGACAGAGGGGGCGCCGGGGACGCAGGGGGTGCCGCGGACGTACACGGGGAGCGCTCCGCGGACCGCGCGGGCGGCGGCGAGGATCCGTGGGGCGGGGGCCCGTCCGGTGAGGGCCGCGGCGAGGATCCGTGGGGCGGCTACAAGGGCTTGGCGTAGCAGCGGCTCTGCGGCTCGAACCGGTAGACGCCGAACTTCTCCGCGGCCTCGTACCCGGAGGACGTGTACAACGCGATCGCCTCGGGCTGCGCGGTGCCCGTCTCCAGGACCATGCGCGTCCGTCCGGCCGCGCGCGCGTCGTCCTCCAGCATCGCCAGGATCCGCCGGGCCAGCCCGCGTCCCCGCGCCTCCGGCACGACGTACATGCGCTTGATCTCGGCGTCCCCGTCCGAGTACCCCTCCGCGTTGCGGTCCTGTGCGCGCCACGCGCCCGAGGCCACGGGGCGCTCCTCCCCGTCGTAGGCGAGCAGGTAGAGCCCGTGCGGGGGCTCGAACATCGACGGGTCGAGCGGCGTCACGTCGCCCCCGTCGCCGTAGCGCACGGAGTACTCCTGCTGCACGGCGTCGTTGAGCTTCATCGCGTCGGGATGGTCGTAACGCGCACGGACGATTCGCATGTCCGCATCGTATGGTGGCCCGGATGCTGAAGGTGACGACGGTCAACGTGAACGGGCTGCGCGCGGCGGCGAAGAAGGGCTACCGGGAGTGGCTGGCCGCCACCGAGGCTGACGTCGTCTGCCTCCAGGAGGTGCGGGCGGAGCCGCATCAGCTTCCCGACGACGTACGGGCCCCCGAGGGCTGGCACACCGTCTTCGCGCCGTCCGCCGACAAGGGGCGTTCCGGGGTCGCCCTGCTGACGCGCCGCGCGCCGGAGCGGGTCCGAATCGGCTTCGGGGCGGCGGAGTTCGAGGACTCGGGCCGGTACGCGGAGGTCGACCTGCCCGGCGTGACCGTGGCCAGCCTGTACCTGCCCTCCGGGGACGTCGGCACGGAGCGGCAGGCGCAGAAGGAGCGCTTCATGTCCGCGTTCCTGCCCTATCTGCGCGAGCTGCGGGAGAGTTCGGAGGCCGGCGGACGGGAGGTACTGGTGTGCGGGGACTGGAACATCGCCCACCAGGAGGCGGACCTGAAGAACTGGCGCGCCAACCGCCGCTCCTCGGGGTTCCTGCCGGAGGAGCGGGAGTGGCTCTCCCGGGTCTTCGACCCCTCGGACGGCGGCTACGCGGACGTCGTACGGGAGCTGCACCCGGAGGCCGCCGGACCGTACTCGTGGTGGTCCTACCGGGGCCGGGCCTTCGACAACGACTCGGGCTGGCGCATCGACTACGCGGTGGCCACGCCCGGACTGGCCGGGCGGGCCGTCAAGGCGGTGGTCGAACGCGCCGCGAGCCACGACCAGCGCTGGAGCGACCACGCGCCGGTCACCGTGGACTTCGACGCCCGGCCGATCCCGGCGCCCCCGGGCCACGCCGGGTGAGTGCCGTGGGCCATGCGGGCCCTGCGGTGGAAGCTATTGCCGGTCCCCGCGTACGTGAGGTGTTCCAAGGCTGAGGCGGAGTGCGGCCAGTGCCAGGTGCCAGGGGAACGCGACGCTGTTCCCTTGCTTGGGCGGGTGGGGTTCGCCCGGCCCGAAGAGCACGTTCACGCCTTGCTGCCGTAGTGTCTCCACCGCCCGCCCGACCGCAGGTTGCGCGCCGAGCGCTGTCGACCAGAACGGCATCGCCACGACCGGGACTCCGAGGTGGACGGCCTCAGCGGGGATTCCGAGCGCCACCGTGTCCGTGATGCCTGCCGCCCACTTGCACGCGGATGTCGTCGTCAGCGGTGCCACCAGCATCGCGTCGGCTTTCGGGAGCCCGCCCGACTCTCCGGGCATGGTGTAGCGGGAGCGCACCGGGTACCTGGTCAACTCCTCAAGTTCGGCGGTGCGTTGTGCTTGCGCCCACCAACTCGCAGCCGTGGGCGACAGGATGAGGCACACGTCCCAGCCCGCGTCCTGCGCCGCGCGTACGCCCGCATCGACGTGCTGGGCGGGACCGGCGGCGGTCGCGATGAGATAGAGCACGTGCGCTGTCACGCCGAGAGTCCACAGCGCCGTGCCAGACCGGCCAACTCCGGGCCGGGCGAGGGAACGAGCTCGACAAGCTCATCGACGAGCTGCGCCACACTGGGCCGTCGCACCTCTTCCGGTGCGAGCCTCTCGGCCTCCAGCAGATCCCGGACGGCTGCCTCACGGCTGCGCGTCAGAGCACGGGCACGGGCGGTGCTGACCAGGTGCCGAGCCTGCCGCTCCCGGCCCAAAGCTCCGACTGCCTGCGGCGGGATGTTCTGCGCGGCCTCGACCGCCGACCACGCGTCATCGAGACGCAGCAGCACGTCGACTTCGTGCAGGGCGACGTTCGTGGCGCCGAAACTGGTGTAATCCGCGCCGTGCGGGCCTTGCCGCTCGGCGATCTCACCGGCCTGGGCGAGTAGTTGTGTCGCGTCGGCGACGGTCGCGGGGGAGCGGTCGTGGCCGCTGACGCCGACTGCGGCGACCAGGTACAGCATGCCGAGTGTGGACAGGCCCGCAACACCGGCTTGTTCAAGGGCGGGGCGAAGAGTGGTGGCAGTCGCCTTGGCGTACTCCGAGGCGGCAGCAGGCCGCTGCTGGTGGATGAGGCCGCGGGCAACGCGGCGTGCGGCAGCGCCGATGGCGACGGGGTTCCCCGAGGCGCTGGCAGCGGCGAGTGCCCGGTCTGCCGCGAGCACCGCCGGAACTCGGGTGAGCGCACCGTACTTGAACAGCAAGCTTGCTGTGAGCTGGTAGGCGCGGGACAGCAGCAGTCCGGCCTCCCCACTGCCGGTCGCCGTGGCGTGGGCATCGGCGATGACGTCGGGCAAGTCGCGTGCCGCGGCAGCGTAGTGCGTGCTGGCCCATGCCCGGCAGCAGTAGTCGACTCTGCGTTGGAGCTCCCGCACCGTCACGGCGTTGCCGGAAGCCGGGGAGTGGAGGGAATCGGCCAGCGCGGCGACGCTGGGCGGGAGCGCAGTTGCGGGGCGTGTGGTGGAGGCGCCGGTCACGAGTCGCTCCAGGGGGACGCGGAGAGATTCGGCCGCCCGTGCGAGCACGGACAGCCGTGGATCGGACTGCCGCTGCCCGCCTTCCAGGTCCTGCACCCAGCGACGCGACTGGCCCATGAGCCGACCGAAGTCGGACTGCGTCAGCCCGCGGAGTTCGCGCCAGTAGGCGATGCGGCGACCGACGCCAGTGTCCATCCCAACTCCCCTGCCGATGCACGCACTTTGCGTGCTCACGTCCGTTGTACCTCGCCCTAAGGTGCTCGGCAAATACGGAACGTGACGAAGGAGTGACTGTGCGACCGACCCGGTCGATCTTGATGCCGCGCTTTCGAATGGTGAACGCGGACCTCGAATGCCCCCTGAACTGCGGGGCGGAGGCCCGCAGTTCAGGCAACGGTCATCCCTGCACTGAGAGCTGAAAGGCAGCCATGACTCTGCCCGTACCCGGTGGGCCCTCGAACGTGGCCGGCGCGGCGTCCTCGCAGGCGCCACCGCGCTTCGCCATGCGGTTTCGCTCCACGCCGCGCGGAGCCCGTCTCGCGCGGCGGCTGGTCGCCAAGCGGCTGGAGCAGTGGCACTATCCACCCGGCACCGACGCGCATCAGTCCATGGTCTCCATCGCCGCGGAGTTGTGCGCCAACGCCGTACGCCACGGCCACGTGCCCGGACGCGACTTCCGTCTGTGCCTCACGGTGTCGTCGACGACTCTGCGTGTCGAGGTCACCGACACCCGAGGCGAACGGCGTCCCAAGCCGCGCTCCAGCGCCTGCGATGCCGAGAACGGACGCGGCCTGCTCATCGTCAGCATGCTCGCCGACCGCTGGGCGGTGCTCGCCCACCCGCCCTCTCAGCCCGGCAAGACCGTCTGGGCGGAAGTCGACGCCCGGCCCGTGACTCCCGCCCCTGGAGCGGGCTGACGAAGGAGCGGAGGCGCCGCTCCCGACTTCCGGCCGGACATCCGCCGGTGCGCCCGCCGGTACGTCCGGCTCCCCGTCCGGCCGTTCGCCCGGGCGCTCAGTCCCGCCGGTCCGCTTCGCCGTCTTCCGCGGCGGGCGCTGGCGAAGGCCCGGGCGGGGGCGGGGACGCGTCGCCGCCCCCGATCCACTGCTCGACCTCCGCTCGTACCTGCCGGTCCAGCGCGAGCCCCAACTCGGCCTCCACGACCTGCTTCGCGAGCGGACGCAGCTGGGTCAGCAGCTCGCCGAGGCGGTCGGCGTCGAGGCCTTCGGGGGTCGCGGCCTGCTCCTTCGGCAGCAGATGGGTGCGGAAGAGCTCGGTGAAGACGTCGGCGATCGCCTCGGCCTGCGTGCGCAGCTCTCGTCCGGCGGCCAGTACCGCGGCGAGCGGGATGCCCTTCCCGACCAGCGCGGACGACGCGTCCAGGAGGCGCCGGCTGGTGTGCACGAACTCGTCGCCGTCGACGGCGATGTAGCCGATGTCCAGTGAGGCCGCCAGATTCTCGACGCTGACCTCGCCCTGGAAGTAGTCGGCCAGTTCCTCTGGGGTGAGTCGGATCGGCGTCTCCTCGGCGAACAGCGAGGTGAGCATCGAGCTTTCCAGGCCGAGCAGTTCGGCTGTGCCGTGCGAGTCCCGTCCGCTCTCGAACGCGCCCAGCAGATCGGCGATGCCGCCGAGGGTGTGACCTCGGGCCAGGAGCCCGGAGATGGTGCGCAGGCGGGCCAGGTGGTGCTCGTCGTACCAGGCGATGCGGCCCTCGCGGCGGGGCGGCGGCAGAAGCTTGCGTTCGCGGTAGAAGCGCAGGGTGCGGGTGGTGATGCCCGCGAGTTCGGCCAGCTCGGCGGTGCGGTATTCGCGGGGGCCGCCGTCGTGGTCGTCCGTGCCGCCCGGGCCCGTGGTGTCTGCTCGCCTTCTGTCGTCGGTCACGGTCGCAGCTTAACCAGCGGCTCAACCAGCGGAGACGACGGTGCGGGGGACGGGCTCCGGGGTCCGGGCCCGCCGGCGGCGGCAGGTGCAACCGGCGGTAACTTTCCTCGCGCGACCCCTACCCATCGGTAAGCCTCTGCTCTACGCTCCAACTGTGCCAGTGATTACTGGCACGTTGAGGAGCCGGCAGCAGTAGACCCCCGGGAGGCGACGCCATGGCGGCCGAGCGCGAACACGAGCATGTACGGGTGGCGGTGATCGGATCCGGCTTCGGCGGCCTCGGGGCGGCAGTCCGGCTGCGCCGCGCCGGAGTGACGGACTTCGTCGTCCTCGAGCGCCGGGAAGCGGTGGGCGGAACCTGGCACGACAACACGTACCCAGGATGCGCGTGCGACGTGCCGTCGCACCTGTACTCCTTCTCCTTCGCCCCCAACCCCGACTGGCCGCGCAACTTCTCCGGCCAGGAGCACATCCGCGACTACCTGGAGGGCGTCGCCGACAACTTCGGGCTGCGGCAGCACATCCGCTTCAACTCCGAGGTCGAGCTGATGAGCTGGGACCCGGACGAGCTGCGCTGGACGATCACCACGGGCCGGGGACACCAGTACACGGCCGACTTCGTCGTCAACGCGACCGGGCCGCTGTCCGACGCCAAGATCCCCGACATCCCCGGCATCGAGGGGTTCCGCGGCAAGGTCTTCCACACCGCGCAGTGGGACCACGACTACGACCTGCGAGGCAAGCGCGTCGCCGTCATCGGCACCGGGGCCTCCGCGATCCAGGTCGTACCGGCCATCCAGCCCGAGGTGGAGCGGCTCACCCTCTTCCAGCGCACCCCGGCATGGGTGATGCCCAGGGCGGACCGCAAGATCAGCAAACTGGAGCGCCAACTGCACGGCAAGGTGCCCGCGACGCGCTATCTGCGGCGCCAACTGCTGTGGGCCGTCAGGGAGTTGCAGGTCTCCGCGTTCGCCAAGCACCCGAACGTCCTGGGCCTCATCGAGTCGCTGGCCACCGCGCACATGAAGCGCGCCGTGAAGGACGGGGACCTGCGGCGCAAGCTGACCCCGGACTACCGCATCGGATGCAAGCGCATCCTGCTCTCCAACAGCTACTACCCGGCGCTGGCCAGGCCCAACGTGGACCTGGTCGCCTCGGGGCTGGCCGAGGTGCGCGGCAGCACACTGGTGGCGGCGGACGGCACGGAGGCCGAGGTCGACGCCGTGGTCTTCGGCACCGGCTTCCACGTCACCGACATGCCGATCGCGCACCGCGTGAAAGGTGCCCGCGGGACGACGCTCGCCGAGGAGTGGGCCGGGGGCATGGAGGCGCTGCGCGGCTGCTCGGCCAGCGGCTTCCCCAACTTCATGACCGTCATCGGGCCCAACACGGGCCTCGGCAACAGCTCGATGATCCTCATCATCGAGGCGCAGCTGAACTACATGGTCGACTACGTGCGGAAGCTGGAGGCCCTCGGCGGCGAGTCCGGCAGGGTCGCCCTCGACGCACGCCCCGAGGCCGTCGAGGCGTGGAACGCCCACGTCCAGGACCGCATGCGCCGCAGCGTCTGGAACACGGGCTGCGACAGCTGGTACCTGGACGCCAACGGGCGCAACACGACGGTCTGGCCGGGGACGACGTCCGAGTTCCGCAACGTCACCAGGGAGCTGCGGCTGGAGGAGTACGAGGTGCTGCGGCAGGCGCCGCCCGGCTCGGGCGGTACGGGCGGAACGTCGAGGAGGAGCGTCGCCGTCCCGGACGGACGCGGCGCCGCGACAGCCGCGTTCCACGCGGCGGAGGAGGGCTGATGGCACGTCTCACGGCATCGCTGGGCAGGGAGCGCGGACCGTACGATCCGCCGCCCGCGGCACGGGAGTTGACGGCGACGTCCGCCGACGGCGCCCGCCTCCACGTGGAGGTGCACGGGCGCGACGAGGACCCGGCCGTCGTCCTCGTCCACGGCTGGACGTGCAAGACGGACTTCTGGGCGCCCGTCATACGGGAGCTGACGTCCACGGGGCACCGCGTCGTCGCGTACGACCAGCGCGGGCACGGCCGTTCACCCGCGGCCGACACCCGGGCCTACAGCCCCGAGGTGCTCGCCGACGACCTGTGCGCCGTACTGGACGCGGCGCTCGCCCCCGGTGAACGGGCCGTGCTCGGCGGCCACTCCATGGGCGCGATGACGCTCATCGCGGCGGCCGACCGCCCGCAGCTCGCACAGTGCGCCGCGGCCCTGGTCCTGTGCAGCACCGGCGCGCACCGGCTGCTGGCCGAGGCGCGGGTGCTCCCCTTCCGCTCCGAGAGCGCCCGCATTCGCGCGCAGCGGTTGCTCCTCCTCTCGAAACTGCCGCTGGGGCCCGTCACCCCGCTCTCCAGGAAGGCCCTGAAGTACGGAACGCTGGGCCCCGACGCGACAGCCGAGCAGGTCGCCGTGGTCGCGCGTATCGTGCACGCCTGCCCGCCGCGGGTGCGGGGCGCCTGGGGCTCCGTCCTCGCCGGACTGGACATCCAGGAGAGGGCCTCCCGGCTGCGGTGCCCCACCGCCGTCATCACCGGGACCCACGACAGGCTCACGCCCCCGGACCTCTCCCGCGACATCGCCGACGCGCTGCCGCAGTGCACGGGCCTGCACCTGCTGCCGCGTCTGGGGCACATGACGCCGCTGGAGAGCCCCCGCGAAGTCACCGGCGTACTGCGGGAGTCGGTGCGGGAGCACCTCGCCGGGGAAGCGGGGAAGGTGCCCGGCGCCCGGAGCGCCGGGCAGGAGTCCCCCGCGGCGACGAAGGAGGAGACCCAGTGAGCCGTCGGAGTCTGAACGGACAGGTCGCGGTGGTCACCGGCGCCGCCCGCGGTGTCGGCGAACTGCTCGCCCGCAAGCTCTCCGCGCGGGGCGCGAAGGTCGCGCTGGTCGGGCTGGAGCCGGACGAGTTGAAGCGGGTCGCCGGCTCCCTGCGCACCGAGTGCGAGTACTGGCACGCCGACGTCACGGACCACGAGGCGATGGCACGGGTCGCCGCGGAGGTCGGGGAGCACTTCGGCGGTGTCGACATCGTGGTCGCGAACGCCGGGGTCGCGACCGGCGGCCCCCTGGCCGACTCCGACCCGGAGTCCTGGCGCCGCGTCATCGAGGTGAACCTCATCGGCGGTGCCGTGACGGCTCGCGCCTTCCTGCCCCGGCTCGTCGCGTCCCGCGGCTACTTCCTGCAGATAGCCTCGCTCGCCGCGATCACCCCCGCCCCGATGATGAGCGCCTACTGCGCGTCGAAGTCGGGAGTGGAGGCCTTCGCGCACTGCCTGCGCGCCGAAGTGGGGCACAAGGGCGTACGGGTGGGCGTCGGCTACCTCTCCTGGACGGACACCGACATGGTCCGCGGCGCCGACCAGGACGACGTCATGCGGGATCTGCGCAAGCGGCTTCCGTGGCCCGCGAACCGGACCTACCCGCTCGGCCCGGCCGTCGACCGCGTCGTCGCCGGGATCGAACGCCGGTCGCACCACGTGTACGCGCAGTGGTGGCTGCGCGGCATGCAGAGCGTCCGCGGGTACGTGCCCGGCGTCATCGGCCTGGTCGGGCCGCGGGAGATGCGCCGCTTCGAGCCGCGGCTCTCGGCGGAGGGCACGCACCGGGGGCTCGTGGGCGCGGGAGGCGCGGCGGACGAGAGCGAGCGCGCCGACAGGAGCTGACGCCGCGCGGGCGCGCCCCGGCATCCGGGCGCGCCCGTACGGCAGGCCCGCGCCGTGTACCGTGCCGGGGCGCTCCCGGGCGGGCGTCAGTGCCGTGGCGGCAGCGGCGGACGGCGCAGGTCGGGAACCCTGCGGTACCCGGGCGGAGCGGCGGCCGGGTGCCTCTCCAGCAGCTCCAGCGCCGTGCGCACGGCGGTCTTCAGCACCAGGGGCCGCCCCTCCGCCCAGTCGACCGGCGACCGCAGCGCCTCGATGTCGGGGGAGATGCCGTGGTTCTCCACCGACCATCCGTACGCGTCGAACCAGGCGGCGTGCATGGGGACGGTGATGGCCGTCCCGTCGACGAGCCGGTGCCGTCCCGTCACTCCGACGACGCCTCCCCAGGTCCGGGCCCCCACGACCGGTCCCAGGCCGAGCAGCCGGAAGGCGGCCGTGATCATGTCGCCGTCGGAGGACGTCATCTCGTCCGCGAGCGCCACGATCGGCCCGCGCGGAGCGTTCCCGGCGTAGCTGACGGGCTCGGCGTCGCGGGTGAGGTCCCAGCCCAGGATGGTGCGGGTGAGCGTCTCGACCACCAGCTCGCTGATGTGGCCTCCCGCGTTGCCCCGTACGTCGATGACCAGAGCCGGACGGGCAACCTCCATGCGCAGGTCGCGGTTGAACTGCGCCCAGCCCGAGCCGCCCATGTCCGGGATGTGCAGGTAGCCGCAGCGTCCGTCGCTCAACTCCCGTACGACCTGGCGGCGTTGGGCGACCCAGTCCTGGTAGCGCAGCGGGCGGTCGTCGACGAGGGGCAGCACCGCCACTCTGCGGGGCGGCAGCGGCGGTCCGGACGGCTCGCCCGGTGCGGCGCCCTCGCCGTCCGGGCCGGGCTGCCGGAAGCCGATCTCGACCGTCGTGCCTCCCGCCGCCGCCAGCAGCGGCCCCGGTCCCGCGACGGGGTCGACGGGGCGTCCGTCGACGTGGGTGAGCACGGCCCCCTCGCGCACGCCGGTGCCCGCGAGCGGCGAACGGGCCTTGGAGTCCGACGAGTCGCCGGGCAGGATGCGCTGGATGTGCCACTCCCCGGACGGGGTGCGTGCGAGGTTCGCTCCGAGCAGCCCGATGGGCCGGTGGTAGGGGGAGGGCCCTTCGTCGCGCCGTGCGGGCGAGACGTAGGCGTGGGAGGTGCCGAGTTCGCCGAGGACCTCGCGCAGCAGGTCCGCGAACTCGTCCGGCGAGGCGACGCGTTCGACCAGCGGCCGGTACTGGCCGAGCACGGCGTCCCAGTCGATGCCGCCCATCCCGGGCTCCCAGAAGTGGGCCCGTACGATCCGGCCCGCCTCCTGGTACGCCTGGCGCCACTCGGCGGCCGGATCGACCGTGTGCATCACGCGCCGCAGGTCGATGTGGGTGGTGTTCTCCTCCTCGGCGGCCTCGTCTGCGGGGACGGCGCGCAGGTCGCCGTCGTCGTTGACGACGAGGCGCGAACCGTCGCCGCTGACCGCGAACCAGTCGACGTCGCCGGTGAGTTCGGTGCGCTTGGCCTTGGCGAGGTCGAAGTGTTCGAGGGTCGGACGCCCCGAGGTGTCGGCGGGGTCGGCGAACGTCTCGCCCAGCGCGCCCGAGATCGGGTAGCGCAGCCACACGAGTCCGCCTCCGGCGACCGCGCGCAGCGACGAGTACTTGGACGCGGTGACGGGGAACGGGGTGACCCTGCTCTCCAGGCCCTCGGCGTCCACCACCACGGGGCCTTCCTCCCCGCCGCCGTCCTCGGGGTCCAGGCCCCCCGGCGCGGGCCGGCCCTCGGGGGAGAGGGCGAAGGGCGAGGGCGTGGCGGGCGAGAGAGGCACGAGGTACGGGCGGCAGCCCAGCGGGAAGGAGAGATCGCCGGTGTGCACGTCGTACACCGGGTCGAAGCCGCGCCACGAGAGGAAGGCCAGGTAGCGGCCGTCCCGGGTGAAGACGGGCTGCTCGTCCTCGAAGCGGCCGTCGGTGACGTCGAGGACGGTGCGGACCCCGTCCTCGCCCGCCGCCAGCTTCGCGATCTTGATCTGGCTCAGCGAGCGGCCCACCCCGGGGTGCGCCCAGGTGAGCCAGCGCGAGTCGGGCGAGAAGGACAGGTCGTGCACCGGGCCGTTGTCCGACCGGACCAGCTCGGTGATGCCGCCGGGGCCGGAACCGCCGCCGTCCGGGCCGGTGCCCGCGTTCGCGTCGCTGCCCGGGTCGGTGCCCGCGTTCGCGTCTCTGCCCGAGCCCGAGCCCGTGCCCGCCCCGCCGCCGTCCGGCCGTTCCACGTCGATCAGCAGCAGCCGTCCGTCGTGGGAGGCGACCGCCACCAGGCTCCCGTCGGGGGCGGCCGCCAGTTCGCGTACCCGGCCCAGCAGTCCCGCCGCCAGCCGCCGGGGCGGGCCCGCGCCCGTCGCCCTGGGCAGGTCCGCGACCTCCACGGCGTCCTCGCCGGTGGCGTCCGTGACATAGACGATCTTCCCGGTGTCGCCGAGCATGTGCGGCGTGTGGACCCGCACGCCCGGGGTGTCCGCGACGGCGCGCGCCGGGCCGTCCCGGTGCGTGAGCCAGTACAGGCTGCCCCGTACGCACACGGCGCTGGCGCGACCGGTCGCGTCGACGGCCAGCGAGTCCAGGTTGGACGCGGCCGGCACCTGGTAGGTGCGGCGTCCCGACCGGGAGCCGCCGAGCGTGATGTCGAGGCGGCGGGGCCCGCCCCGGGCGGAGAAGTCCTCGACGATCCACAGCCGGCCGCCGCACTGGTAGACCACGCGGTGGCCGTCGGTGGAGGCGTTGCGGGCGTAGAAGTCGTCGTGGTCGGTGTGGCGGCGCAGGTCGGAGCCGTCCGGGAGGCACGAGTAGAGGTTCCCCACGCCCTCGTGGTCGGAGAGGAAGGCGACGCGGTTGTTCTCCAGCACCATCACCGAGTCCAGATGCCCTTCGAGCTCGGGCAGCAGCCGCTCGCCGTGCAGCCACAGCCGTCCCATGGCGCCGCCGCGGTAGCGCTTCCAGGACGCGGGATCGTGCGGCGGCTTGCCCGTCAGCAGCAGGGTGCGGCGCGCCCCTCCGATCCCGGCGACGGCGATGTCGGCCACCGGGCCCCACGGCAGGCGGCTGCCCGGGCTGCCGTCCGTGGGGAGGCGGTACGACCAGGTGTGGTAGCTGAAGGGCTGATCGTGGGAGGAGACGGCCAGCACGTCGCCCTCGGGGGTCCAGCCGCAGACGCGGGCCTGCCCGGCACCCCAGTAGGTGAGCCGGCGGGACGGGCCGCCGCCCGCAGGGACGAGATGGACCTCCGGGTCGAGGCTGCGCCAGGAGGTGAAGGCGATCTGCCGGCCGTCCGGTGAGAAGCGGGGGTGGCTGATGCGGGTCCGGTCCACCGTCAGCCGCCAGGCACGCCCACGGTCCATGCCGCCCTCGCCGCGGCGGGTGGCGCCCGGCGTCATCGGCGCCACCCACACGTCGTCCTCGGCGACGAAGCAGACGAGGTCGCCGTGGAGGTGCGGGAAGCGCAGGTACGGGAGGTCCGCCCCGTCGGCGTCGGTCACGGCCTGCCCCGCCCCGGCCCGCCGAGGCGGATCGCGAGCAGGCCCTCCCCGGGCCCGCTGCTTCCGTGCCTCGGGCCGGCGACCCTGCGGATGCTTCCGTCACACGACCGGGGTTCGCTGTGCATGGCCATGTCTGCCATGGTTCGAGCAGGTGGGAACACCGGCAACTCGTGACCGCCCCGGAGAGGCGCGGCCGTGCGCCGAAGGGCCCTCCGGGAGCGCTGCGCGCGGGCGGCGGCGGGAGGGCCGGATGCGGGTGCGGCGCGCTCAGCGCGCGGTCTGCGCGGTCTGCGCGGTCCGCGCGAGCCGGGCCGGGCGGCGGAGGGCCCGGACGTCCCGGGTGCGCCGTCCGTCTGCGCCCGGTATGCCGCCCGTCCTGGCGGCGGGGCCCCTTCCCCGCGGGGCCGGTATGCGGTGCGCGCGCCGAGGAGCCGGGGGCTGCGCGGCCGAGGTCCTGGCGTTTCCGTTCACTGCTGCTGTGACGTTTCCGTCCACGTCAGACACCGCGCAGCAGCACGGCCAGCCCGTTCTCGACGTCCACGTCGCCGTGCTCCTGGCCGGCGGGCACCACGTCGTAGGTGCGCAGCAGGAACCGCCGCAGGTCCGCGCTGGCGAACTCGACCACGGCGACGCCCTCTTCGGAGAGCAGCTCGACGACGGTGCGGGAGCCGTCCCGCGGCCAGACGTGCACGTCCCCCTCGCCCGCCGGCTCCCGCAGCCCGGTGTCGAGGAGGTCGCGGGCGAAGGCCCAGGCGACCTCGGCGCCGTCGAGGGAGGCGTCCGCGGGGAAGACCAGCCGCACCGCGAGCGGGTCCGTTTCGTCGTAGCGGAGGCGGGCGCCGAAGTAACGATCGGCGGGCGGTTCCGCGATCAGCCGGGCCGTCACGGATTGATCGAAGACTGCGGACATCCTCTGCTCCTCTGTCGTCGGGCGGCTGACCGCTCAGGACTGGGTTGCCCCTTCTCGCTGCTAGACGCGCGAGGAGGCGAAACGTCACTTGAAAACCCGGGTGAGCTACGCCACAGAGTCCGTTTTGGGAGTGAACGACCGCCCCCCGGACGTGAATTCCCCCAGACGCGTCTACCCGCCCGGGCGCCTCTCCATGGTTCGCGGTGCCGATCGATCCTTGCGGCCCGGCGGTTCCAGCCATGACGGCGCTCTTGCAATCAGTTTGCAGGAAGGCCCTATCATCGAACGGTTTGCATGTCCGGAACCATCCGGAACCACCAGTCGGATCGAGAAGCGGAGCGGCGTTATGCATGTCCCTGACGGATTCTTCGACGCCCCTGTCTCGGCAGCCGCGGGAGTGGCGGCGGCGGGGGCGGTCGCCCTCTCGCTGCGCGGTGCCCGCCGCGAACTGAGCGGCACTGGCGGCGCCGAACGGAGCGCCGCCGTGGGCGGGGAGCGTACGGCGCCGCTGGCCGGGCTGGTGGCCGCCTTCATCTTCGCCGTCCAGATGCTCAACTTCCCCGTCGCGGCCGGAACCAGCGGGCACCTGCTCGGCGGGGCGCTCGCCGCGATACTCGTGGGGCCGTTCACGGGCGTGCTCTGCGTCTCGGTCGTCCTGCTGATGCAGGGCCTGCTCTTCGCGGACGGCGGGCTCACCGCGCTGGGCGTGAACATCGTCCTCATGGGCGTGGTCACGGTCGTCGTCGCGTACGGGCTGCTCCGGGGGCTGCTGCGTGTCCTGCCCCGCAGCCGCGGCAGCGTCACCGCCGCCTCCTTCGTCGCGGCCCTGGTGTCGGTGCCCGCCTCCGCGATCGCGTTCACCGGGCTCTACGCGCTGGGCGGCACGGCCGACGTGTCCCTGGGCAAGGTCTTCGCCGCGATGACGAGCGTGCATGTGCTGATCGGCGTCGGCGAGGCGGTCATCACGGCCGCCACGGTGGGCGCGGTCATCTCCGTCCGGCCCGATCTCGTCCACGGGGCGCGGGAGTTGGCGTCCGGTCCGCTGAAGCTGCGTACCGTCGAGGTGGCCACGCCCGGCGACGCCACCGAGGGGACGGCCGCCGGTCCCGCCGCGGCGCCGGCCGAGTCCGCCGCACCGGCCGCCGCGACGGCCGCGCAGGCCCCCGCCGCGCCCCGGAGCAACCGCCGGATGTGGCTGGGCGGCCTGCTGGCCACGGTGCTCTGCGCCGGCGTTGTCAGCTTCTACGCCTCCGCAAGCCCCGACGGCCTGGAGAAGGTCGCGGCGGACAACGGCATCGACGAGAAGGCGCGGGACCACGACGCCGCGGACTCCCCGCTCGCCGACTACGGCATCGCGGACATCGCCGACGCGCGCCTCTCCGGCGGCCTGGCGGGAGTCATCGGCGTCGGCGTGACCCTCGCCGTGGGCAGCGGGGTCTTCGTGGCCGTTCGCCGCAGGCGGCCGGAGGACGCCCCGGCGGGCGCGGACTCCCACTCCGCCGGCGACTCCGCCGGCGGCACCGGCGGAGACGCCGCCCGCACCGGCGCGTGAGCACCCGCCACGCGGGGCACGCCCACAAGCTCTACCTGCACGCCCACTCGCCGGTGCACTCCCTCCCCGCGCACTGCAAGCTCGCCGCCGTCTTCGCGTTCGTCCTCCTCGTCGTCGCGACGCCGCGCGAGGCGGTGTGGGCCTTCGGGCTGTACGCGCTGCTGCTCGCGGCGGTCGCGGCGGCGGCGCGGGTGCCGTACGGGCATCTGCTCAAGAGGATGCTGATCGAGGTGCCGTTCGTCGGCTTCGCGCTGCTGATGCCGTTCGTCGCGGAGGGCCCGTACACCGAACTGGGCGGCGTACCGGGGCTGTCCGGGGTCTCCCTCTCGGTGTCCGGGCTGTGGAGCGCCTGGAACATCCTCGCCAAGGGAACGCTGGGCGTCGCCGCGTCCGTCCTGCTCGCCTCCACGACGGAGCTGCGCGAACTGCTCCTCGGGCTGCAGAAACTGAGGCTGCCGCCGCTGCTGGTGCAGATCGCCTCCTTCATGATCCGCTACGGCGACGTCATCGCGGACGAGATGCGGCGGATGCGCGTCGCCCGCCTGTCCAGGGGGTTCCGCGCCACCGGCGTACGGCAGTGGGGCGTCCTCGCCAAGTCGGCGGGGGCGCTGTTCATCCGCTCCTACGAGCGCGGGGAGCGCGTCCACCTCGCCATGGTCAGCCGCGGCTACACCGGCACGATGCCCGTGGTCGACGAGGCCGTCGCGACGCGTGCGCAGTGGGGCGGTGCCGCCGCCCTCCCGCTCGCGGCGCTCGCGGTGTGTCTGCTGGGATGGGCGCTGTGACGAGCACCGACGGCACCGGCACCGGCAGCGCGCGGCCCGCGGACGGCCCGCCGCCCTCCCTCGAGGTCTCCGGCCTCGCCTACGCCTATCCGGACGGCCACCAGGCCCTGTTCGGGGTCGACCTGACCGTCCGGCGCGGTGAACGCGTGGCGCTGCTCGGCCCCAACGGGGCCGGAAAGACCACGCTCGTGCTGCACCTCAACGGCATCCTCACGGCCGGCGCGGGCTCCGTGAGCGTCGCGGGGCTGCCCCTGGAGCCGCGGAACGTCGCCGAGATCAGGCGCCGCGTCGGCATCGTCTTCCAGGACCCCGACGACCAGCTCTTCATGCCGACGGTCCGCGAGGACGTCGCCTTCGGGCCCGCCACGGCGGGGCTGCGCGGCGAGGAGCTGGCCTCGCGGGTCCGGCACGCGCTGGAGCAGGTCGGCATGGAGTCCCACGCGGACCGGCCGCCGCACCACCTGTCCTTCGGCCAGCGCCGCCGGGTCGCAGTGGCGACGGTGCTGGCGATGCGCCCGGAGATCCTCGTCCTGGACGAGCCGTCCTCCAACCTCGATCCGGCCTCCCGCCGTGAACTGGCCGACATCCTGAGCACGTTGGACGTCACCGTGCTCATGGTCACGCACGATCTGCCCTACGCCCTTCAGCTCTGCCCCCGGTCCGTCGTGCTGAGCGACGGCGTGATCGTCGCCGACGGGGGTACACAGCAACTCCTGTGCGACGAGGGGCTGATGGCGCGGCACCGTCTGGAACTGCCCTTCGGCTTCGACCCCGGATCGGTGACGGTCCCGGGGCGGTAGCACCATGTAGGTGCACGGGAAGACGGCACGAGCGGACGGACGAGGGCGTGAGCGCGCAGAACGCTGAGAACGCGGATGACGCTGTGGACGTCCGGGGCGAGGTGGCGGACGGGTACGAACCGGTCCGTGAGGCGTTCGCCGAGAACTTCCGCACGCGCGGGGAGACCGGCGCCGCGCTGACGGTCCACCGCGAGGGACGGATCGTCGTCGACCTGTGGGCCGGCGGCAGGAACGCGGCACCCGGCGCGGAGAGCGGGACGGAGGCGGACGGCGGGGCCTGGCAGTCCGGCACCGCGGCCGTCGTGCGCTCCGCCTCCAAGGGCCCGGCGGCGGCCGTGCTCCATCTGCTGCACCAGCGGGGCCAGTTGGACCTGGACGCGCCCGTGGCGACCTACTGGCCGGAGTTCAAGGCGAACGGCAAGGACCGGCTCCTGGTCCGCCACGTGCTCGCGCACCGCGGGGGGCTGCCCGCGCTGGACGTCCCGCTCACCCCGGAGCAGGCCTACGACGGGATCAGCGGCCCCGCCGCCCTGGCCGCTCAGGCGCCCGACTGGGAGCCCGGCACGGCGCACGGCTACCACCCGCACACCTATGGCTGGCTGCTCGGCGAACTCGTGCAGCGCGCCACGGGCCGTCCGCTGGGTCGCTGGTTCGCGGAGGAGGTGGCGCGGCCCCTGGGGCTCGACATCTGGTTCGGCCTCCCCGGCGCCGGGCACGGTCCGTCCGGCCTCGCGCGCCTCGCCGACGTGCCGACCCCCGAGCCGTCCGCCGCCGCGGGGCTGCGGGTGCGGCCCAAGCGTGAGGTGACGGCGGCGTACGGCGACCCGGCCTCGCTGACGAGGCGGGCCTTCGACTCCATAGACCCGCGTCCCGACGAGAACAGTCCCGCGTGCCTCGCCGCCGGGCTCCCCGGCTCGGGGGCCGTCGCCACGGCACGCTCGCTCTCCCGCTTCTACGCCGCGCTCATCGGCCCGCTGCCCGACGCCCGGCGCGCGCCCGGCGCACCGCACGGAGCCGGGCCCGCGGCGGGACGGGAGGCCGCCCCCGCGGCCGTCGCGGAACGGCGGACGGCGCGGAGCGTACAGGCGTCACAGAAGCGGCTGTTCACTCCCGCGACGCTCACCCAGGCACGCTCGCAGGAGTCGAGCGGACCGGACCGTGTGCTGGTCGTCAACTCCCGCTTCGGGTTGGGGTTCATGCTGCACAGCCCCTCGGCGCCGATGCTGGCCCGGGGTTCGTTCGGGCACCCGGGACGCGGCGGTTCGCTGGCGTTCGCCGACCCCGAGTCCGGTACGGCCGTCGCGTACGTCACCGCCGCCATGCAGCGCTCGGTGACGTCGGACCCGCGCACGCACGCCGTGGTACGGGCCCTGCGGGCCTGCCTGTAGGGCGGTTCCGCCACCGGGGCGGGCGCGCCGCACGCGTCCGTGTGCCGGACCTGGGCCCGCGGTCAGACCCGCAGCCGGGCCCACACGACGTTGCCGCGCGTGACGGGCGACGCCGTCGCGCCCCAGCTCTCGGACAGCGCCTCGACGATGTGCAGCCCGCGGCCGCCCTCCTTCTCCGCCGTCGGTGTGCGGCGGCACGGGGCACGGCTGCCGGAGTCGTCGTCGTGGACCTCCAACTGCACCCCGCCGTACGGCGAGGAGGTGGCGGCGCACACGATCCAGCTGCTGTCGGTGTGCTTCACGGCATTCGTGGCCAGCTCCGAGATGACAAGGGCCGCCTGTTCGCGTAAATCGGGACAGACGCCCCGTTCGCGGAGCCAGCGGTCCATGGCATGGCGGGCCCGGGGGACGCTGACGTCCTCGGCCGGCAGCCGGAGCGCGTGTGAATCCGTGGTCGTGTCGGACGGATGGCGCGGTGGGAGGTGCGTGGGGGGCACGCTCAAGGGGAGCACGGAGTTCACTATGAGCGCTGCGGTCTTCAACTCGCAAGCTTCCTTCTGATAATTTCAGAGTGAAGACCCGGTGGAGAGACGGAAGTTGACGCCCCGACAGATGTCGGACACTGTCAGCGTCGCTGTGAACGAGAACCGCTGTCGACGCCGATCCCCGGAGGTGGGGCGTGACTGATGCACTGCCGAGTGGGTCGAGTGCCCCCACGGTGCTGCGCATCATCCTCGGAAAGCGGCTCAAGGAGCTGCGCGAGGGATCGGGCGTCCGTGTCGAGGACGCCGCCAAGGCCCTTCGGGTCAACCACCTGACGATCAGGCGCATGGAGAACGCGCAGGTCGGCCTCAAAGTCCCGTACGTCAAAGAGCTGTTGAGGCTCTACGGCGTCGGCGACGCGGAGATCGGCGAGTTCATCTCGATGGCCGAGCAGGCCAACGCGCCCGGCTGGTGGTACCCGTTCCGCGACGCGCTGCCGGACTGGTTCCGTGCGTACGTCAGCCTGGAGACGGACGCCCAGGTGATCCGCGTCTACGAACCCCACTACGTCACCGGCCTCCTGCAGACACGCGACTACGCGCGCGCCGTCATCCGGGCGGGCTTCCCCAACGCGTCCGAGGAGGCGCTGGAGCACCGCGTGGACCTGCGGGTGCGCCGCCAGGCGCTGCTGGAGCAGCCGGACGCCCCGACGCTGTGGGTGGTGCTCGAAGAGGCGGCGCTGCGGCGGGACGTGGGCGGCGCGGAGGTCATGCGGGGCCAGATGGACCGGCTCATCGAGGTGGCCGGGCATCCCGGCATCACGCTGCGGATCGTCCCCATGGCGGCGGGGGCACACCCGGCGACGGGCGGCCATCTGACCTATTTCCGCTTCCGCGAACGGGAGTTGCAGGACATCGTCTATACCGAGGTGGGGCTCACCAGCGCCGTCTACCTGGACCAGAGACCCGACGTGGTCACGCATCTGGAGGCGCTGACCCGCGTCTCGCTGCTGGCCTCCGAGTACGTGCCCGACCCGCGGACGTACTTGATGAACCTGCGCAAGGAGTACGCCAGATGACCGTCCCCGCACCGGAGTCCGGGCCGCGCTCCGGCTGAGGGAGGCCGGGCGGCCACGCGGGCGCAGCACCGGTCGGCCGCCGGCCGGAGCCCGCACCAGGGGACAGCGGGGGACAGCGGGGGACAGCACCGGAAGCAGTACGGAAGCAGAACCGAGAACACGAGGACGAGCGCCCGACCAGCGCGGATCCCAGCACCATCCCCGGATCCACAGACCAATCCGACCGGTCGCGCGGAGCACGCGCCCTGTGCTCCCGCGGCCCACAGGCAGAAAAGGGATGAACGATGACCACGTCCGGCAAGCCGGAGATCGACACCAGCAGGCCGCACTCTGCCCGGATGTACGACTACTACCTCGGCGGCAAGGACTGGTATCCCGTCGACGAGGAAGCCGCCGAGAAGGTGCTGACGGTCTGCCCGCAGATCCGTCTCACCGCGGAGACGAACCGCTCGTTCATGCACCGGGCGACGCGGGCCCTCGCCTCCGAGTACGGCGTCCGCCAGTTCGTCGACATCGGCACCGGCATCCCCACCTCGCCCAACCTGCACCAGGTCGCACAGGGCGTGGCGCCCGACGCGCGCGTCGTCTACGCCGACCACGACGCCACGGTGCTCGAGTACGCCCACGTCCTGATGCGCAGCTCGCCCGAGGGCCGCACGGCCTACATCAGCGCCGACATCCGCGAGGACGACATCCTCGCCTCGCCCCGGCTGCGCGAGATCATCGACCTCGACGAGCCGGTGGCGCTCTCCCTCGTCGCGCTCCTGCACTTCGTCCCCGACGAGAACAAGCCGTACGAGATCGTCCGCGGTCTGGTCGACCGGCTCGCTCCCGGCAGCTTCCTCGTCCTCTCGCACTGCACCACCGACTTCGACGCCGCCGCCTGGCAGGGCGTGAAGAAGGTCTACGACGCGGGCGGCACGACGGTGCAGCTCCGCTCCCACCGGGAGGTCGGGCTGTTCTTCGACGGTCTGGAGCTGCTCGACCCCGGGGTGGCCGCCGCCCACGAGTGGCGCCCCGAGGAGGGCCACGAACTCGGCGCCGACGCCGAGCAGCTGCGCAGCGCCACGCTCTACGCGGGCGTGGGCAGGAAGCCGTGAACGCCCCCGTGAGCAAGGGCTCACCCGGGCCCGGGCGCGGGCCGACGCCGCAGCAGCTGGAGGCGGCCCGCGTCCGTGCCCGTACGACGGGGGAGAGCCTGGAGCAGGTGCTCGCGGTCTTCATGGGCGCGGGCCGGTACGGGAGCGAGGCCGCAGCGGCGGCCCCGCAGGCCGCGGGCCTCCCGGCGCCCGGCACGGGCGGGGAGCCCGAACACCTGGCGCCGGTCCTCCCGTTCAAGCGGGCGGGCCGCGACGGCACCCCGGCTCCGGGCGGCGACGGCGAGCAGAAGGACTGACCCCCGCCCCGGCGCGGGCGGGACTCCCGGAGGACGTCCGGCAGGGCTCCAGGCGGAACGCCCGCCGGGGCCCGCCGCCGGACGGCTCTCGCCGTCCGGCCGGTTACGGCGTTAGCCTCGCCCGATGCGGCGGTTCGAGGGTTACGCGGTGCTGGTGACCGCGGCCGGGCAGGGGATCGGCGCGGCCGTCTCCCGCCGGCTGGCGGCAGAGGGAGCCAGGGTGCTCGTGACGGACGTGGACGGAGAGCGGGCCGGACGCGCGGCGGAGGAGATCCGCGACGCCGCGGGCGGGCAGGACGCCCCCGGCGGCCACGCGGAGGCCCTCGTCTGCGACGTGCGCGACAGGGGCAGCGTCGAGGCCGCGGTGGCGCACGCCGTCGAGCGGTTCGGCCGGCTGGACGTCCTCGTCAGCAACGCCTACTCCTGCCACCCCGACGTGGAGCTGCTGGAGGACGAGCCGGACGGGAACTGGGAACGGGACATCGACACCACCCTCACCGGCGCCTTCCGCTGCGCACGCGCCGCGATGCCCCATCTCGCGGCCGCCGGCGGCCGCGGCGCGATCGTCCACATCGGCTCGGTCAACGGCCTCCAGGACTTCGGCAACCACGCCTACAGCGCGGCCAAGGCGGGCCTGACGAGCCTCACCCGCACGCTGGCCGGGGCGGGCGGGCCCCGAGGGGTGCGCGTCAACCTCGTCGCCCCCGGAACGGTGCGCACCGCCGCGTGGTCCGGCCGCGGCGAGGTGCTGGATCGGCTCGGCGAGGTCTACCCGCTCGGCCGCGTCGGCAGCCCGGACGACATCGCGGCCGCCGTCGCCTTCCTCGCATCGGCCGACGCCGCGTGGATCACGGGCGTCACCCTGCCCGTGGACGGCGGCATCACGTCCGTCAACTCCGCTTTCCGGCACGTGGTCCGGGACGACGGCGGTGCCGGGGCGTGACCCGCGCCGCCGGGCTGACTTCGGCAGGCTTCAGCCCTGGCGCACGACCGTAGCCCCGGGAGCGGGGCCCGTGGCGGTGCGTGCGGTACGGCAGTGGCCCGAGGCGCGCAGCGTGGCCGCCACGGCCTCGGCAGAAGCGGCGTCCTCGGTGAGGAACGCGCACGTCGGTCCCGAGCCGGACACGAGAGCGGCGAGCGCCCCGGCGGCCTCACCGGCCTTGAGGGTGTCCGCGAGCGACGGGCGCAGCGAGACCGCCGCCGCCTGGAGGTCGTTGGAGAGGGCTTCCGCGAGAGCGCGGGCGTCGCCGCCGCGCAGCGCCTCCAGCAGCGCCCTCGACGCCTCCGGCTCCGGGACCGCCTCCACGGTCGCGCCTCCGCCGCCGGCCTCGCGCAGCCTGTCGCATTCGCGGTAGACGGCGGGCGTGGAGAGGCCGCCGTCCGCGACGGCGAACACCCAGTGGAAGGCGCCGCCGGTCTCCAGGGGCGTCAGCAGCTCGCCACGGCCGCGTCCCAGCGCGGCGCCGCCCACGAGGGAGAACGGGACGTCCGAACCCAACTCCGCGCACATGGCGAGGAGTTCGTCCCGCGACGTGTCTGTGCCCCACAGGGCGTCGCAGGCGAGCAGCGCGCCCGCCGCGTCGGCGCTGCCGCCGGCCATGCCTCCCGCGACGGGGATGTCCTTGGCGATGTGCAGCCGCACGTCGGGGGCACGGCCGTGCCGGGAGGCGAGCAGCCGCGCGGCACGGACGGCCAGATTGCTCTCGTCCAGGGGCACTTGGGAGGCGTCGGCGCCCTCGGCGGTGACCTGCGGGCCGTCCGCGGGGAACGCGGTGACCTCGTCGTACAGGCCGACGGCGAGGAAGACGTTCGCCAGGCCGTGGAAGCCGTCGGGCCGCAGACCCCCCACGGAGAGCTGGACGTTGACCTTCGCGGGCACCCTCACCGTCACGTACCCGGCGCCGTTCACGAGATCGGCGTCATTCACGCGGCTGTCTCCCTGTGCTGTGCGTGCTGCTCGGCGACCGCGGCGAACTCCTCGACCGTCAGCGCCTCGCCCCGCGCCTGCGGGGAGACCCCCGCCCGGGTCAGCGCCTCCTCCGCCGCCGCCGCCGACCCCGCCCATCCGGAGAGCGCCGAGCGCAGCGTCTTGCGGCGCTGCGCGAACGCCGCGTCGACGACGGCGAAGACCTCCTCGCGTCCCGCGCTCGTGCGCGGAGGGTCCCGGCGTACGAGCGAGACGAGCCCGGAGTCGACGTTCGGCGCGGGCCAGAAGACGCTGCGCCCGATGGCGCCGGCCCGCTTGACGTCGCAGTACCAGGCGGCCTTGACCGAGGGGACGCCGTAGACCTTCGAACCGGGAGGTGCGGCGAGCCGGTCCGCGACCTCCGACTGCACCATGACGAGGACGCGTTGCAGCGTCGGGAACGTGGCCAGCATGTGCAGCAGCACCGGAACGGCCACGTTGTAGGGGAGGTTGGCGACCAGCGCGGTCGGCGGAGGACCCGGCAGCGAGTCCACCTGCATCGCGTCCGCGTGCACGAGCGTGAAGTCGTCCGCGCGCCCCGGCAGCCGGGACCGTACCGTCCCGGGGAGGGCGGCCGCGAGCTGGTCGTCGACCTCGACCGCGGTCACGTGCCGCGCGGCCCGCAGCAGCGCGAGCGTCAGCGAGCCGAGGCCCGGACCGACCTCCAGGACGGTGTCGTCCGCGCGCACATCGGCGGTGCGGACGATGCGGCGCACCGTGTTGGCGTCGATGACGAAGTTCTGCCCCCGCTGCTTGGTGGGCCGCAGCCCCAGCGTCTCCGCGAGTTCGCGGACGTCGGAGGGGCCGAGCAGGGCATCCGCCCCGCCGCCGCCTTCCTGCGGCTCGGGCGCGGGGCCGGTGCCCGGGCCGGATCCGGAACTGCCGCTCTCGCCGCCGGCTCCGGAACCGGTGGCGCGGTCCGGGCCGTGGCCGGGGGCGGGGGCGGGGACTGCGTTCACCGCGCCAGTTTACGGCCGCAGTAGGGCCACGGACTCGCCCCCTGCGATACGTACAGCTTCTTGGCCCGGTACGTCTGCTCCCCCGGGGACGCGTGCTCGGGACGGCCGCTTCCGCCCAGGCCGTTCCACGTGCCGTGGTCCAGCTGGTACAGCCCACCGTGGTGTCCGGAGGCGTCGACGGCGCCGGGCCTGCCGCCCGACTCGCACTGCGCGAGGGCGGCCCAGTTCAGATGGTCGGCGCCGGGCACGGACAGGGGGCTCGTGCCCACGCGGACGATCTGCTCGCGTGGGCGCCGCAGTACCTCGACGGCGATGCGCCGCGGCTTCTCACGCACCCCGTCGACGGTGCGGAGCCGGTAGGTGACCCGCCGAAGGCCGGGCCTCCCCGCCCGGGAGACGACCTCGGTGCCCCGCAGCAGCGTGGGGTCCGCCCGCCGCACCGTCCTGAACGGGATGTGCTCCTCCTTGACCTTCTCCCGGCCGGTGACCCGCATGACGGTGATGGTCTGCCCCTCGCGCGGGAAGCTGTCGATCGGCGCCGACGTCGCGTCCAGGCCGCCGAGTTCGATGCCCGCGTCCCCGAGCGCTTCGAGCACCGTGGCCGCGTTGGTCGCGACCGTCCTCTCACGCCCGTCGGCGAGGAACGTGATGCTCCGCTCGGTCACGACCTCCAGGGTGATGCCGTCCTGACCGATCCGGGCGTCGGGCGCCGTCGACAGCCGCGCGCCCTCGGTGCGGACGCCGAGCTGCCGCAGCGCGCCCGTGACGGTGGCGGCCGTCGTCCACACCCTGCTGCGGGCGCCGTCGAGGGTGAGGTCGATGCGCCTGCCGTGCCGCACGGCGACCCTCTCCCCGTCGGCGATGGCGTGCCGCGGCGAGGGGCCGACCTCGTCGTGGCCGCCGACGTGCACGCCCTGCTCGTCGAGGAGTTCACCGACGTCGTCGGCGAAGGTGTGGACGGTACGCGGCTGCCCGTCGACGGTGAGATGCACCGTCTTGTCGTGTGCGACGAAGGCGGTCGTGCCGCCGGCGAGGAAGGCGACGACGAGGGCCTGCGGCACCAGCCGGCGGAGCGTCTCGGGCCGCTGGGCCGCTCTGCGGGCGCGTTCGGCGCGGCGGGCGGCGGCCCGGCCGCCCGCGGGGCGCACCACCGGGCCGCCGGGCGCGGAGACCGCGTCCGTACGCGGGCGCGCCGGGCGCGGGACCGCGCCGGATCCGGGGCCGGGTCCGGGAACGGAACGGGGCCGTGGCGTGCTCGCGGGCCGTGCGCCGGGCGGAGCCGCCGGTGTGGAGGCCGGTGCCGGAGCAGGTGCGGAGGCGGCCCGGGTCTTCACGCCGGGCGGGCGCCGGGCCTCGTACGAGGGCCGGTACGTGTCGTCGGGGTTCCGGTCGTAGCCGCCGGGAGAGGAGGAGGACGGCGCGCGGTCCGGCTGGAGACGGCCGGGAGGCTGCGCGTACACCGGCGGGACGTACATCGCGGGACGCCCGGGACGTACGGAGTGCCCGCGCGGCGGGGGACCGTATCCCTGCTCCGGTACGCGCGGCACGGTTGCGGCCTGCACGCGCGTCAGGCGTTCTGCCCGGCGCACCGCGCGGTGACTTCCCTGCGACTGCGACTGGCTCAACGACGCACTCCAACTTCCGGCGGGATGTCGCGCGGACTGTAGCCGGAGTCGCGTCACTCTCCAAAGCGGCGTCACTACACAGAGTTGTCTTCCCGTGAATTCGGCGCGCCTCAGGGGCTGTTCGTCAATAGCCGAAGGCGCGCGCGGTGTTGGCCGCCACGTGCTCTGCCAGGGCGTCTTCGGACATCCCCTTCGTCTCCGCCATCGCGCGCAGCGTGACCGGAACGAGGTAGGGCGCGTTAGGCCGTCCGCGGTACGGCACGGGCGTCAGGAAGGGCGCGTCGGTCTCCACGAGCACGAGCTCCGCGGGGGCGACGGCGAGCGCGTCCCGCAGCGGCTGCGCGTTCTTGAAGGTGACGTTCCCCGCGAAGGACATGAACCAGCCCCTCGCGGCGCAGTGCCGCGCCATCTCCGCGTCGCCGGAGTAGCAGTGGAAGACGGTGCGCTCCGGGGCGCCTTCCTCGTCGAGGATGCGCAGCACGTCGTCGTGGGCGTCCCGGTCGTGGATGACGAGGGCGCGTCCCAGCCGCTTGGCGATGGCGATGTGCGCGCGGAACGAGTGCTGCTGGGCCTCGACGCCCTCCTCACCCGTCCGGAAGTAGTCCAGGCCCGTCTCTCCCACGGCGAGCACCTCGGGCAGCGCCGCGAGTTTCTCGATCTCGGCGAGCGCCGCGTCCAGGGCGGCCCGGTCGCCCACGCGCGGCGCCTCGTTGGGATGCAGCGCGACGGCGGCGTGCACCGACGGGAACTCGGCGGCCGTCTCCGCGGCCCACCGCGAGCGCTCCAGGTCGCATCCGACCTGGACGAGCGTGGTCACCCCGACCGAGGCCGCCGCGGCGACGGCCTCCCCGACCGACGGCTCCTGCATGTCGAGGTGGGTGTGCGAGTCGGCGACCGGCACGCGGAGCGGCTCGGGCAGCGGAGGTGCGGGCTGCTGCGGGGAAGTGGGCATGCCCGCGATCCTAGGACGTGGCTACGCGGCGCTGCCGGGCCCGTCCTGTCCGCACGGTGCCGCTCGGTGCGGCACCTCACCGCGTCACCGTCTGAAGAAGCGCAGGACCGTGCGGGGCCGCGCGCCGGGTCCCTCGCGCTCGTCCGCCGGTTTCTCCGCGGCGGTGTCCGGGGCTGTGTTCGCGGCGGTGTTCGGGGTGGGGGAGCGCCGGGGCTTCCTGCGCGTCAACGGGCCCGCCTGCGACGGCGTTTCCGGGGGAGTCCCCGTTTTCGGGGGCGTGCGCGGTTCCAGGTGCGACTGGGCGTCGGCGACCCTTCCCGAACGCATGATCCGCAATTGGTGGCCGTCGCAATTCACGCACGTCGGGTGCTTGATCGGCGAAGGAACGCGTTTCCCGTCCGAGTGGTACGTCACGAACGGGGTCCCGTCGGGATATTCGAGATGCCTGATCTCGTATTCCTGTTCCCAGCCGTATCCGCACCTCATGCAGGCGAAGGAGTACGCCTCGTGGGCTGTCGTTCCGGAGCGGTCCATGGCAGCACCTCTTTCCGGCCGGTGGGTCCACTACCAGTGGACTCCTCGCCGGAGGGAAAGGCGCCGTCCGTGCCCGGAACTTGAGGAGAACTTGGCCGCGCCGTGGTGCGGACGCGCACCGTCCGTGCCCTGCCCGTCCACCGACTCCCGGTCCGCCCGCGCCCCCTCGGGCAGCGGCTTTACGACGCGCTGCCGGACGCCCCCGGCGAAGTCGCCGCAGGCGGCGCCTTCTTCGCGGCCACGACCGCGTCGAACACCTCGCGTTTCGGTACACCGGCGTCCTTCGCCACGGCGGCGATCGCCTCCTTGCGGCGCTCGCCCGCCTCCTCGCGGACGGCCACCCTGCCCGCCAGCTCCGCCGCGTCCAGCTGCCGCCCGTCCTCCCGCGCCGCGCCCTCGACGACGACGGTGATCTCTCCGCGCACGCCGGCCGCGGCCCACTCCGCCAGCTCTCCGAGCGGCCCGCGGCGGACCTCCTCGTACGTCTTCGTCAGCTCCCGGCACACCGCCGCACGGCGGCCGGGGCCGAAGACCTCAGCCATCGCCGCCAGCGCGGCCTCCAGCCGGTGCGGGGACTCGAAGTAGACCAGCGTGCGCCGCTCCTCCGCGGCCTCCAGCAGCCGGGCCTGCCGCTCGCCGCCCTTGCGCGGCAGGAACCCCTCGAAGCAGAACCTGTCGACGGGCAGCCCCGACAGCGCCAGCGCCGTCAGCACCGCCGAAGGCCCCGGAACCGCCGTGACGGCGATGCCCCGCTCCACCGCCGCCGCCACCAGCCGGTACCCCGGGTCGGACACCGACGGCATGCCGGCGTCCGTCACCAGCAGCACCCGCGCGCCGTCGGCGAGAGCGTCCGCCAGCTCAGGGGTGCGGGCGGCCTCGTTGCCCTCGAAGTAGGAGACGATCCGCCCGCCGGGACGCACCTCCAGCGCCTGCGTGAGCCGCCGCAGCCGCCGGGTGTCCTCGGCGGCGACGATGTCCGCGGCGGCGATCTCGCGGGCGAGGCGCGGCGGCGCGTCCGCGACGTCCCCGATGGGCGTTCCGGCGAGTACGAGCGTTCCAGTCACCCCGCCATCCTCCCAGCCCTTCGGGGAGCGCCGGACCGTGCGCAGGCCCCGGCCGGAGGCCCCCCGGCAGCGGGCTGCCGCGCCGCCTCCGCGTGCGGAGCGCTGCGCGTGTTCCCGTGCGGCCACCCTCGCGGGAGACCGTTCCCTACGATGGCCCGGTGACGACCAGTGACACCGCGGCAGACGTCCCACGCGCGGAGACCCCGGAGGCCGCGCCGACATGGCAGGCCCGGCTCCGCGGCTTCGGCTACGCGGGACGCTCGCGTGTGGGCACCCGAGAGCGGCTGGTGCCGCCCTTCCCCGCGCCGGACGGGCGCATCGGCGCCCTGTTCGGGCTCTCGCCGCACGCCGCCGCCCGCCTCGCGCACTGGGCGGCATGGGGCGGTCCGCTGCTGGTCGCGCTGCTGGCGGGGGTGCTGCGCTTCTGGCAGCTCGGCTCCCCGCACGCCGTGATATTCGACGAGACGTACTACGCCAAGGACGCCTGGTCCCTCTTCCAGTACGGCTACGAGGGCAGCTGGCCCGAGAAGGCCAACGACCGCATCCTCGACACCCCCCAGCGCATCCCGCTGTCACCGGAGGGCGCCTACGTCGTCCACCCGCCGGTCGGGAAGTGGACGATCGGGCTCGGCGAGTGGCTCTTCGGGCTGAACCCCTTCGGCTGGCGCTTCATGACGGCCGTGCTCGGCACGCTGTCCGTGCTGATGCTGTGCCGGATCGGGCGGCGCCTGTTCCGCTCCACCGTCCTCGGCTGCCTCGCGGGGCTGCTGATGGCCGTCGACGGGCTGCACTTCGTCATGAGCCGCGCCGCGCTGCTGGACCTGGTGCTGATGTTCTGGGTGCTGGCCGCCTTCGGCTGCCTGCTGGCCGACCGCGACCGGACACGCGCGGCCCTCGCCCGCGCGCTGCCTCCGGACGATCCGCCCGACCCGGTCGACCCCTCGGCCCGGCCGGACCGGGCCGCCGTCCGCCCCGACCCGGAGACCGGCGCCCGCTTCGGGTTCGGCCCGCGCCCGTGGCGGCTCCTCGCCGGTCTCTGCCTGGGCCTCGGCTGCGCCACGAAGTGGAACGGCCTGTACATCCTCGCCGCGTTCGGGCTCCTCACCGTCCTGTGGGACATGGGCGCCCGCCGCACGGCCGGAGCGCCCCGTCCCCTCGCGGCGATGCTCCGGCGGGACTCCCTCCCCGCGTTCGCGTCCCTCGTCGTGGTGTCGCTGGGCACGTACATCGCCTCCTGGTCCGGCTGGTTCGCGACCTCCGGCGGCTACTTCCGCGACTGGGCGGACAAGGGGGGTGCGGCCGGCCCGTGGGGCTGGCTGCCGGGGCCGCTCCGCAGCCTCTGGCACTACGAGGCGGAGGTCTACGACTTCCACGTGGGCCTCACCTCCGGCCACACCTACGAGTCCAACCCGTGGAGCTGGCTCGTACTGGGCCGTCCCGTCTCCTACTTCTACGAGTCGCCCAAGGCCGGCAAGGACGGCTGCACCGCGCAGGGCGAGGGCTGCGCCCGGGAGGTCCTCGCGCTGGGGACGCCGCTGCTGTGGTGGGCCGCCTGCTTCGCCCTGCTCTACGTCCTCTACCGCTGGTTCTTCAGGCGGGACTGGCGTGCGGGGGCCGTGCTGTGCGGCGTCGCCGCCGGTTATCTGCCCTGGTTCATGTACCAGGAGCGGACCATTTTCCTTTTCTACGCGGTCGTCTTCGTGCCGTTCCTGTGTCTTGCCGTGACCATGATGATCGGGGCTCTCGCCGGACCGCCGGGAGTGGGGGAACGCAGACGCACTGCGGGAATCGTCGGCGCGGGCGTACTGGTGCTGCTCGTCGTGTGGAACTTCGTCTATTTCTGGCCGATCTACACGGGGCAGGCGATTCCCATGGAGGAGTGGCGGCAGCGCATGTGGTTCGACACCTGGATCTGACCGCCCGACTCCCCTGTGCGTAGGGTGTGTTCGGCGTCCGTAGTCTCGATCCGGTGATTATTCGAATCCGCTTCCCGGCCATATGCGCCCTAACAGGGATACCAGGGGCACGTGATGTCGCCCGAGTGCTCTAGGGTGCCTCGCACGGTCCTTGGCGCGTCGGCTGAGGCGGGGTGGAGGGGCAGAATCTCTAATGCGTGACACTCAGAAGATGGCGTTGATCGGGGGCGCCGCCGCAGTCGTCGTCGCGGCCACCGGCTTCGGCGTCTACGCCCTCGTCGGAGGTGACGACAAGGGCGGCAAGGGAGGCGTCGCCTCGTCCGACGGGAAGGGACCCGGCGAGGCCGAGGCCGGGCCGCCCAGCGCGGCGGAGGTCCGCACCACGGCGAAGCGCTTCCTCGCGGCCTGGTCCTCGGGGGACTCGGCGAAGGCCGCGAAGCTCACCGACGACGCCGCCGCGGCGGCGAAGGAGCTGAAGGGGTACCGCGACGAGGCCCACGTCTCCAAGGTCGGCCTGGCGCAGGGCTCCGCCTCGGGCACGAAGGTGCCCTTCGACGTCAACGCCCAGGTCGCGTACCAGCAGCAGCGCGCCACCTGGAACTACAGCTCCTCCCTCGAGGTCAAGCGCGACAAGAAGAGCGGCGAGGCGGTCGTCGACTGGAAGCCGACGGTGATCAACCCGAAGCTGAAGGACGGCCAGTCGGTCAGGACGGGCAAGGCGGGCACCCCGCCGATCAAGGCCGTCGACCGCAACGGTGCCCCGCTCACCAAGGAAGCGCACCCGATGCTCGCCGGCGTCCTCGACGACCTCCGCAAGCGCTACGGCGACAAGACGGACGGCGCCCCCGGTGTCGAGACCCGCATCGTCGACGCCAAGGGCAAGGACACCGGCACCACCCTGCGCACCCTCTCCAAGGGCCGGCCCGGCACCCTCAAGACCACGCTCGACAAGGACGTGCAGACCGCGGCCGAGCAGGCGGTCAAGGGCAAGGCGAAGGCGGGCGCCGTCGCCCTCAAGCCCAGCACCGGCGAAGTGCTCGCCGTCGCCAACTCGCCCGCGGACGGCTTCAACACGGCGCTGCGCGGCTCCCTCGCGCCCGGCTCCACGATGAAGGTCATCACCAGCGCCATGCTGCTGGACAAGGGCCTCGCGTCGCCCGGCAAGGAGCACCCCTGCCCCAAGTTCCACACCTACGGCGGCTGGAAGTTCCAGAACGACGACAAGTTCGAGATCGAGAACGGCACGTTCGCGCAGAGCTTCGCCCGCTCCTGCAACACCGCCTTCATCACCCAGGCCGAGAAGCTCGACGACGGCGACCTGAGCAAGGAGGCCAGCGAGGTCTTCGGCATCGGCCAGAACTGGCAGGTGGGCACCGGCACCTTCGACGGCAGCGTCCCCACCCAGACGGACGCGCAGATGGCGGCCTCCCTCATCGGGCAGGGCGCGGTCCGCATGAACCCGCTCAACATGGCGTCCGTCGCGGCGACCGTCCAGAACGGCACGTTCAAGCAGCCGCTGATCGTCTCGCCGTCGCTGGACGACCGCACGATCGCCAAGGCGAGCCGGAACATGAAGCCGCAGACGCAGGCGGACCTGAAGAGCCTGATGCAGCTGACGGCCGCGAGCGGCACGGCCGCCAAGCCCATGGCGGGCCTCAGCGGAGACGTCGGCGCCAAGACGGGCTCCGCGGAGGTCGACGGCCAGAAGAAGCCCAACGCCTGGTTCACCGCGTACAGGGGCGACCTCGCGGCGGCGGCGGTGGTTCCGGCCTCGGGCCACGGCAGCGACAACGCGGGACCGGTCGTCCGCCAGATCCTGGACGCCTCGGCCGGCTGACCCGCTGCGGTGCCCCGCGAGGCACTGCGGCAGGCGCGCACGCACAGCGGGCGGCGCTCCCTCAACGGGGCGCCGCCCGCAGCGCGTTGCGCCCCCTTGCGCGCCGCTCTCCGCCCCGCGTGCGTGCCGTGAGCCGGAGGAGGCCGAAACCGCTTCGCCCGCGCCGCCCGGCGGCAGGTAGCGTCGCCCGCATGACGAAGGCTCCTTCAGCGCACCCGCGGTTCGCCGCCGCCCTCGCGGCGCTGGGCCCGATCGCCTCGCCGGGACGGCCTCCGGGCGACGTCGAGATCCGCGCCTTCCCCGAGGCGACCCGCACCGCCGCACAGGCCGCCGAGGCCATCGGCTGCGAGCTCAGCCAGATCGTCAAGTCCCTGGTCTTCGCGGCAGACGGCGAACCCGTCCTCGTCCTGATGGACGGTGCCTCACGCGTCGACGTGCGTCTCGTGCGGGACGAGCTGGACGCCCGGAGCGTGCAGCGTGCCGACGCCGGCCTGGTACGCGAGGCGACGGGCTACGCGATCGGCGGCGTCCCGCCCTTCGGGCACGTCACGACGATGCGGGTGCTCGCCGACCGCCGGCTGCTCGGCCACGAGGTCGTGTGGGCCGCCGCGGGCACGCCCCACACCGTCTTCGCGCTCGACCCGCGGACGCTGATCGCCCACGCCGGCGGCTCGGTCGTGGACGTACGCGAGCAGAGCGCCGACGTGCCGTGACGCCGCTGGTCGTCGCGGCCGTCCTGGCCGCCGCGGTCACCCACGCCTCGTGGAACGCGCTGGCGCACCACATCGAGGACCAGCTCATCGCCTTCACCCTCGTGGGGACGGGCGGAGCGCTCTGCGGGCTGGCGCTGGCCCTCGCCGCCCCCCTGCCCGCCGCCGCGGCGTGGCCGCCGCTGCTGCTCTCCGCGGTGCTGCACGTCGTCTACCAGCTGCTGCTGATGCGGTCCTTCGGGCTCGGCGACTTCGGGCAGATGTATCCGATCGCCCGCGGTACCGCCCCGCTCGTCGTGACCGTCCTCGCCGCCGTCTTCCTGCACGAGTGGCCCGGCGCCTGGCAGACGGCCGGAGTGGCCGTCGCCGCCGCGGGACTGCTGGGCGTCGCGCTGTGGGGGATCCGCAGGGAGCGCCCCGCCGGCGGCTCAGGCCACCAGCGGCCTGGACGCGCCTCACGGGCCGGCAGCAGGCTGCCCGCGCTGACCGCCGCCGTGGCCACGGGCCTGGCCATCGCCTCCTACACCGTCGTGGACGGCGCCGGCGTGCGCGCTTCGGGCTCCGCGGTGAGCTACGTCGCGTGGCTGATGCTGCTGGAAGGCGTCCCCATCCCTGTCTACGCGCTCCTCACCCGGCGCCGCGGACTCGGCTCCGGGATCCGCCCCGTCGCGGTGCGCGGACTGACGGCCGGGGCCCTCTCCGTCGTCGCGTACGGGCTGGTGCTGTGGGCGCAGACACGGGCGCCCCTCGCGCCCGTCGCCGCGCTGCGCGAGTCGTCGATCATCGCGGGCGCGGCCATAGGGGCGCTGTTCTTCAAGGAGCGCTTCGGAGCGCCGCGCGTGGCCGCGTCCATGCTGATGGTCGGCGGTATCGCCCTGATGCTGCACGGGAGTTGAGCAGCCCGGCCGCCACCGCCGCCCTTGCCGGACGCGCCCCCGCAGCGGCGGGGGCCGGCCGCCTCCTGCCCCCGGTCCGCGCGCCACGCGCCCGCCCTCGGCCGCTCCTCGCCGCCGTCCACCGGGCCGCCCGGGCTCCGGCGGGCGCACCCGCCGGAGCCTCCGGGCACCTCAGTACCCTGGAGGGCTGATGCCGGGGCTCACCGCGTCCGGCGCCCGGTGGGGCCCCGCGCCGAAGGCCGGGGGAAGCACGCGTGACAGGAGTGAAATGGCCGTCAACCTCGTCAATCTGGAAGCCGTGGGCAAGGCCTACGGCACCCGGGCGCTGCTCGACGGTGTGTCCCTCGGGGTGAGCGAGGGCGACCGGATCGGCGTCGTCGGGCGGAACGGGGACGGCAAGACCACCTTGATCCGGCTGCTGTCGAAGCTGGAGGAGGCGGACGCGGGCCGCGTGACCCACTCGGGAGGGCTGCGGCCGGCAGTCCTCACGCAGCACGACTCGCTCGACCCCGCCGCGACCGTACGGCACGAGGTCGTCGGCGACATGGCCGACCACGAGTGGGCGGGCGACGCGAAGATCCGCGACGTGCTGACGGGGCTCTTCGGCGGCCTCGACCTCCCCGGCTTCCCCCAGGGCCTCGACACGGTCGTCGGCCCGCTCTCCGGCGGGGAGCGCCGCCGTATCGCCCTCGCTCAACTCCTCATCGCCGAACAGGACTTGATCGTCCTCGACGAGCCCACCAACCACCTGGACGTGGAGGGCATCGCCTGGCTGGCCCGGCATCTGCGCACGCGCCGCTCGTCGCTCGTCTGCGTCACGCACGACCGCTGGTTCCTCGACCAGGTGTGCACCCGCATGTGGGACGTCCAGCGCGGCGTGGTCCACGAGTACGAAGGCGGGTACTCCGACTACGTCTTCGCACGGGCCGAGCGTGAGCGCGTCGCCGCCCAGGAGGAGAGCAAGCGGCAGAACCTCATGCGCAAGGAGCTCGCCTGGCTGCGCCGCGGAGCGCCGGCGCGCACCAGCAAGCCGCGGTTCCGCGTCGAGGCTGCCAACGCGCTGATCGAGGGCGAACCGCCGCCCAGGGACACCGCCGAGCTGATGCGGTTCGCCAACTCCCGGCTGGGCAAGACCGTCTTCGACCTCGAGGACGTCTCCGTGCAGGCCGGACCGAAGACGCTGCTGAAGCACCTGACGTGGCAGCTCGGCCCGGGTGACCGGGTGGGTCTGGTCGGGGTCAACGGCTCGGGCAAGACGTCGCTGCTGCGGGCTCTGGCGGACGCCGCGCGCAGCGGCGGCGAGGTGCAGTCGGAGCTGGTGGCGGGCGGACGCGTCAAGGTCGGCAGGACGGTGAAGCTGGCGTATCTCTCGCAGGAGGTCGCCGAGTTGGACCCGGGGAAGAGGGTGCTGGAGGCCGTCGAGCAGGTGCGCGGACGCGTCGACCTCGGCAAGGGCCGTGAGATGACCGCGTCCCAGCTCTGCGAGCGCTTCGGCTTCGTGAAGGAGAAGCAGTGGACGCCCGTCGGGGACCTCTCCGGCGGTGAGCGGCGCCGCCTGCAGATCCTGCGTCTCCTCATGGACGAGCCCAACGTGCTCTTCCTCGACGAGCCGACCAACGACCTCGACATCGAGACCCTGACGCAGCTCGAGGACCTCCTCGACGGCTGGGCGGGTTCGCTCGTCGTCATCTCGCACGACCGCTTCTTCCTGGAGCGCACCACCGACCGGGTCTTCGCGCTGCTGGGCGACGGCACGCTCCGGATGCTGCCGCGCGGCATCGACGAGTACCTGGAGAGGCGTGGCCGGCAGCGGGAGGCCGTGGCGGTGCCCGCGAAGTCGTCCGGTGGCGGTGCGGCCGCGAACACCGGGGGTGCGGCATCGCCGGGCAGCGGTGCGTCCGGAGGTGCGCCGGCGAAGTCCGCCCCGGCGAAGCCGGCAGCGGCCGCTCGCGCGGAACAGAAGGAGATGCAGCGCATCGAGCGGCAGTTGGAGAAGATCGAGGAGAAGCAGTCCGCGTTGCACTCCGCGATGGCAGAGAGCGCGACGGACTTCGCACGAGTAGCGGACCTCGACGCCGAACTCCGCCAACTCAGCGGCCAGCGCGAGGAGTTGGAGTCCCGGTGGCTGGAGCTCGCCGAAGGGCAGTGACACAGGGGGATCTTGAGGGCGCCGCGAGGGGCCCGGAGGCGCGTTAACGGCGGGGCAACGGCTCCGCATCGAGCGCGTTTCGGCCCGTGCGCCCGAGCGGGAACCGGACCGCTGGTTCGTGTTGTCCGGTGATAGAAAGAGCTTCCGGTTACAAAGTCAGCCGCTAGGCGGGCCTGATGTCCGATTCGCTCCGCCCTACGGGGGTTTGAGGGGTGGACGTCCGGTCTGTTCATCAACGAGGGGACCCGTCATGTCGCAGCCGCCTCCGCCTCCGCCTCCCAGTCAGCCGCCCGGCGGCGCCTCCCCGGACGAACCGGAGGGCACCCCCTCCCTGTCCAAGGAGGCGCCGGCCCAGTCCGGTTCGGACCAGAAGGGCCCGGGCGGCCCTGAGCAGGCTCCAGGAGGTCCGGAGCAGCCGGCCGCCGGGCAGCAGCCCGCGGGCCAGCAGCCGCCTCCCGCGCCGCCGCAGCAGCCGGGAGGCTTCGGCGCGCCGCCCCAGCCGCCCGGCGGCGGGTACGGCTATCCCCAGCAGCCGCCCGGCGGTTACGGCTACCCGCAGCAGCCGGGAGGCTTCGGCGCACCGCCGCCAGGTGCGGGCTACGGCGCCCCCCAGCAGCCTCCGCAGGCCGGTTACGGCTACTCGCAGCAGCCGGGCCAGCCGCCTTACGGCCCGGGGATGTACCCGACGGCGCCTCCCGGCGGCTACGGCCCGGGCGGTCCCGGCTCCCCGGGAGGCGGCGGCGCCAACGGCAAGGTGATCGCCATCGTCGCCGCGGCGGTCGCGGCCGTCGTGGTCATCGCCACCGTCGGCTTCTTCCTGGTCAACGACGACAGCACCACGCAGTCGAAGAAGAACCGGGGGCCCACGTCGGAGAACGGCGGCGAGAAGCCGGGGAACACCACCGGCGAGGAGCTCTTCAAGATCAAGTCGCCGAAGATCAACGACGACCGCGCGGTCATCACCCCCGGCGCGTGGGCCACGGACGACGTGTTCGCCAAGACCACGGTCAACGGCGTCGTCGGCATGGACGCCGAGAGCGGCGAGAAGGCATGGGAGCTCGCCCTCGACGGCGAGGTCTGCGCGGCCTCCAAGCACGTCACCGACTCCGGCAGGACGGCGGTGATCTTCAGGGAGAACGAGTCCTACCGCTCGGACTGCAGCAAGGCCGCGGTCTTCGACGTCGACAGCGGCAAGAAGGTGTGGGAGAAGCCGCTGCCGGGCACCGGCCTCGCCACGTCGAGCGGCGTGAGCCTGACGATCAGCCAGAACACCGTCGCCGCGCAGTGGATCGGCGGGTCGGTCGCCTACAAGGTCTCCGACGGCAAGCAGCTGTGGCACTCCAAGGAGGACGGGAGCTGCCAGGACGAGGGCTTCGCCGGCGGCAAGGAGCTCATGGCCGTCGTCAAGTGCGGCAGCTACTCCGACCCGACGCTGAAGGTGCAGAAGGTCGAGCCGAGGACGGGCAAGTCGAAGTGGGAGTTCGACGTGCCGGACGGCGTCGAGCGGGTGCGCATCATCTCCACCGACCCCGTCGTGCTCGCCGTCAGCGCGGGCACCAGCACGACCACCGACGTGATGACGGTGGGCGAGGACGAGAAGCTGAAGGCGAAGATCTCCCTGGGCGACCGGAAGTACGACCCGGGTTGCAGCATCGAGGTCGAGTCGTGCGCGACGGCGGTGGCGGACAAGAAGTACGTCTACATGCCCACCGGCACCCACGAGGGCCAGACCTCGTCCACGAACGAGCTGTTCGCGTTCGACTTCGAGAGCGGCAAGCCGAAGTGGAAGTCGGACGCGGGCGAGCAGCGGACGATCATCCCCGTGCGGCTGCTCGACGGAAAGGTCATCGCGTACAAGAAGCCGACGTACTCGGGCAGCGGCGGCCAGGTCGTGGCACTGGACCCCGACGGGGGCGGCAAGCAGGAGATCTACCTGGAGAACCCCGGTACCTCCTCGCGCCAGGAGAACAACTTCGCGTCGCTCTCCATGCGTGAACCGCCCCTGTACCAGAACGGGCGCCTCTTCCTGCACCACACGCTGCTCAGCCGGAACAGCTCCCGCAGCTACGCGGAGTACCTCGGCATCGGCTTCGGCCCGCAGTGACCTCGTGACCGTCTGAGCCCGTCCGCGCGCGGTGCCGCCGCGCGCGGACGGCGCTCCACGGCCCGCCCCGGCGCCCGCGCGCCCGTCCTCCGCCGTTCTGCGCCCTTCTCGGACCGAAGGGGCGCGGAACGGCGGACGAGCGTGTAGCTTCCGGGAGCACAGGAGAGGGGCTGTGCCCGGGTGGGGTCTCACGGCTGCCGCACGGCGGCCCGGGGCACCGAGCCCGCCGGGGCGAGGGGAGGGCGCGGCCTCCGCGGGATGGTGGGGGTTGTTGCGCATGGGTGTCCGTCTCATGGTCGTGGACGAGCACAGACTGCTCGCCGAGGCCCTCGCCTCGGCGCTGAAGTTGCGCGGGCACCGGGTGCTGGCCGCCGCGGCGCCCAGCGCCGGCGCCGCGGACCTGGTGCTGAGCCGGGCGCCGGAGGTGTGCCTGCTGGGGACCGCGGTGCCCGCCGAGGCGGGCGTCTTCGATCCGGTGGTCCGCATCAAGCGGGAGAAGCCGCAGATAGCGGTGGTGGTGCTGGGTCCTGTGCCCAGCCCGCGAGGTATCGCCTCCGCGTTCGCCGCGGGGGCGTCCGGCTATGTACGGCACGACGAGCGGATCGAGGGTGTGGAACGCGCCATGATGAAGGCGCGGGCGGGGGAGTCCGCCGTGGCGCCGCAGCTGCTGCAGGAGTCCTTCGCGGAGCTGCTCAATCCCGTCGCGGAGCCCGACGACGAGGGCGCCCGGCTCCTGCAGATGCTGACGCCGCGCGAGGTGGAGGTGCTGACACGCGTCGCGGAGGGCGAGGACACCAGGCTCATCGCCGAGGGCATGCGCATCGCGCCGAGCACCGCGCGCACGCATGTGCAGCGGGTGCTGATGAAGCTCGGGGTGGGCTCGCGGCTGGAGGCCGCCGCGCTCGCGGCCCGTACGGGGCTGCTGGAGCGGGTCCCGCGCCCCGGTGCCTCGCCGGACTGAACCCGGCGGACCGTCCGCACTGCTTCAGCAGGCCCAAGCCGCAAGCCGCATGCCGTGTTGCCTGCATCCGGGTCTTCTGCCGCGTCTTTCCGCCGCTCCTCGGCCTCCCGCCGTCCGCGTCCGGTGAGATGGGCTCGGCGTGTGCAGCGGCTCTCGGCTCGGGCTGCCGTTCCGCCGTGCACGAGCAGCTCGTACGGGTTCGCGTGTTGGGGCCTGATTCTTTGTGTGCGATTATGTTCGGGTCGGAAGGTGAGGAGTGACCCGTTGAAGAAGACATCGACCCGGCTCGCCGACGGCCGCGAGATCATCTACTACGACCTGCGCGACGACGCCGTCCGCGAAGCCCCCGACGAGCGCCCCCTCGACCGCACGGCCACGGCGTCGGAGATCCGCTACGACCCGCTGCTCTCGGAGTGGACGGCCGTGACCGCGCACCGCCAGGGCCGCACGTACCACCCCCCGGCCGACGCCTGCCCGCTCTGCCCGACGAGCGGCGGGCGGCTCAGCGAGATCCCCGAGGCCGACTACGACGTCGCCGTCTTCGAGAACCGCTTCCCCTCCTTCACGGGCGGCCCGGGCCCGGAAGCCGCGGACGCCCCGCCCGGCCTCTTCGCCCACCGGCCGGGCGCCGGCCGCTGCGAAGTCGTGTGCTTCACCTCCGACCACGGGGCGTCCTTCGCCTCCCTCACCGACGCCCAGGCGCGGCTGGTGCTGGACGCCTGGACGGACCGGACCGCCGAACTGTCCCAGCTGCCCGGTGTTGAGCAGGTCTTCTGCTTCGAGAACCGCGGTGAGGAGATCGGCGTCACCCTGCAGCATCCGCACGGGCAGATCTACGCCTATCCGTTCACCACCCCCCGCACCGCGCGCATGCTCGACTCGGTCGCCGGGCACGCCGCGCGCACTGGCGGGCGCAACCTCTTCGACGACGTCCTCGCCGCCGAACTGGCCGACGGCAGGCGCGTGGTGGCCGAGGGCGAGTACTGGGTCGCCTTCGTGCCGCACGCCGCGCACTGGCCCTACGAGGTGCACCTCTACCCGCGGCGGCGGGTCCCGGACCTGCTCGCGCTGAGCGAGGAGGCCCGCGAGGAGTTCCCCGGCATCTACCTGGAAGTGCTGCGCCGCTTCGACCGGGTCTTCGGCCCGGACGAGCCGCCGACGCCCTACATAGCCGCCTGGCACCAGGCGCCGTTCACCTCGTCCCGGTACGGACAGCGCCACGGGCAGGACGGCGGTGCGGCGGCTGCCGGACGCCCCGGGGCAGCAGTGACCCGCGAGGACTTCGCGCTGCACCTCGAGCTTTTCACCATCCGACGGACTTCCGGCAAGCTGAAGTTCCTCGCGGGTTCCGAATCCGGGATGAACGTGTTCATCAACGATGTGCCGCCGGAGAGCGCGGCCGAGCGACTGCGAGAGGTAGCGAGTGACTGACATGCCCCCCACGGCGGCCCGCGTGCCGGGTTCCGTGCCTCCGCGCAAGTACCTGGTGACCGGCGGAGCCGGCTACGTCGGCAGTGTCGTCACCGCGCACCTGCTGGAGGCGGGACACGCGGTGACCGTTCTCGACGACCTCTCCACGGGCTTCCGCGAGGCCGTCCCCGAGGGCGCCGAGTTCGTCGAGGGCCGTATCCAGGACGCGGCGAGGTGGCTGACCGCGGACGGCGGCCGGGGCCCGGGCTTCGACGGCGTGCTGCACTTCGCCGCGCACTCGCAGGTCGGCGAGTCGGTGCAGGACCCGGAGAAGTACTGGCGCAACAACGTGGGCGGCACCATCGAGCTGCTCGGCGCCATGCGCCGGGCCGGCGTGAGCAGGCTCGTCTTCTCCTCCACGGCCGCCACGTACGGAGAGCCCGACGTCTCGCCGATCCCCGAGGACGCCGCCGAGGCGCCCACCAACCCCTACGGCGCCTCCAAGCTCGCCGTCGACCGGATGATCGGCGGCCACTGCCGGGCCTACGGGCTGTCCGCCGTCTCGCTGCGCTACTTCAACGTCGCCGGGGCGTACGGCGGACACGGCGAGCGGCACGACCCCGAGTCGCACCTCATCCCGCTGGTGCTTCAGGTCGCGCAGGGCCGCCGCGAAGCAATCTCCGTCTTCGGCGACGACTACCCGACGCCCGACGGCACCTGCGTCCGCGACTACATCCACGTCGCCGACCTCGCCGAAGCCCACCTCCTCGCGATGGACGCGATGACGGCCGCGGACGGGGAGACGCAGGCCGCGGGCGGAGCGGAGGGTGCGGCACCGCACCGCGTCGGCCGGGGCGAGCATCTGATCTGCAACCTCGGCAACGGCAACGGCTTCTCGGTCCGCGAAGTCGTCGAGACCGTACGGAAGGTAACCGGGCACGACGTGCCCGAGGCCGCCGCGCCCCGGCGGGACGGCGACCCGGCGACGCTGGTCGCCTCCGCGCGGCGCGCGGCCGAACGCCTGGGCTGGCACCCTTCGCGGACCGACCTGGCCCGGATCGTCCAGGACGCCTGGGACTTCGCCCGGCAGCTCGACCGGCGGACGGGCGCCGCATGACGGAGAGCCTGACGGGGACCGGCATGACCGAGCGCTTCCGGGAGGTCTACGGCGCCGAGCCCGACGGCGCGTGGGCGGCTCCCGGCCGGGTCAACCTGATCGGCGAACACACCGACTACAACGACGGATTCGTGATGCCGCTCGCGCTGCCGCACACCTGCGCGGTCCAGGCGGCACGGCGCGACGACGGCGTGCTGCGGCTGCACTCCTCGGACGTGCGGGGAGGCGTCACGGAGCTGCGCGTCGACTCGCTCGGCCCGCTGGGCGCCACCGGCGACCGCGGCGGCTGGGCCGCCTACCCGGCGGGCGTCGTGTGGGCGCTGCGGGAGGCGGGCCTCCAAGTGGGCGGCGCCGACCTGCACTTCGAGAGCACCGTGCCCACCGGGGCGGGACTCTCCTCCTCCGCGGCGCTGGAGGTCGCGACCGCCGTGGCCCTCGACGACCTGTACGGCCTGGGTCTCGACGCGCCCCGTCTGGCACAGCTCTGCCAGCGCGCGGAGAACGAGTTCGTCGGCGTGCCCTGCGGCGTCATGGACCAGATGGCGTCCGCCTGCTGCACCCGCGGGCACGCGCTGCACCTGGACACCCGCGACCTCACGCAGCGGCAGGTGCCCTTCGACCTGGCCGCGCAGGGCCTGCGGCTGCTGGTCGTCGACACCCGCGTGAAGCACTCGCTGGGCGACGGCGCCTACGCCGAGCGCCGCGCCGGGTGCGAGGCGGGGGCGGCGGCCCTGGGCGTCGGGACACTGCGCGAGGTGCCTCATGAGGGCCTGGCGGAGGCGCTGGAACGCCTCGGGGAGGCGCGGCTGCGTCCCCTCGTGCGGCACGTCGTGACGGAGAACCACCGCGTCAGCGAGGTCATACGCCTGCTGGAGACCGGACGGACGCGGGACATCGGGCCCGTGCTCAGCGCGGGCCACGTCTCGTTGCGCGACGACTTCGCCGTCTCCTGCGCGGAACTCGACCTGGCCGTCGAGGCGGCCGAGTCGGCGGGCGCACTCGGCGCGCGGATGACGGGCGGAGGCTTCGGCGGTTCGGCCGTCGTGCTCGTCGAGGCGGCGGACGCGGCAGCGGTCGCGGCGGCAGTCCGTGAGGCCTTCGTGAAGGCGGAGTACCGGGAGCCGCGCGTCTTCGAGGCGGTCCCCGGGGACGGCGCCGGACGGATCCCGCTGTCCTGAGCCCCACGCGGCAAGGGCGGCAACCGCTTTCCACCGGGACCCCGCATGCGGCCGGTGCGGCACCCCGCCCGGCCGCCGGACGGGGCCCAGGAGCGGCCCGGCACTTTCGCCAATCGGTTTCGGTAGTCACAGCGCGGCCTTACCCTGAGTGTGACGCACGCACCGGTGGGGGCCGGTGCCTTGTTTCAGGGGGCGAGAGCGCCGGGCAGCGACGCCGGGCAGCGCTTGCCGGGTGGGACAGCAGAGGCGCGGCGGTGTCCGCCCCACTGGCTTGGTGGGGGAGGTGCCCACAGCTCACGCGGATCTCTTCCCTCCGCACCGGGTGACGTACCCGCACTGCCAGGGGGTGCCAATGCAACGTATCCGGGTGCTGGTGGTCGACGACCACCGCATCTTCGCCGAGTCACTGGCCGCGGCGCTCGCCGCCGAGCCCGACGTCGAGGTCGCGGCGGCGGGCAGCACGCCGGCGGCGCTCCGCTGTCTGGAGCGGGCTGCCGTGGAGGGCCGCCAGTTCGACGTCGTACTCGTCGACGCGGACCTCGGCTCGCCGGGTACGGGCGGGGGGACGGCCCCTCCGGGCACGCCGGACTCCGCCTCCGTGGAGCGGAGTTCACCGGCGGGCGGTGCCTCCACTGCTCCGGGGGACGCCCAACTCAACGGTGCCGTAGGCCAGTTGTCCGCGGTCGTGCAGCGGGACGGCAGCCCCGGCACCGCGGGAGGGAGGCCGGGCGCCACGCCGGACGGGGGCCACGCGGCGGCGTCCGGGACGAAACCGGGCGGCATCCCCCTCGTCGGCCGCGTGCGCACGGACCACCCCGCCGTGCGCACCGTCGTCCTCGCCGAGCGCGACGACCCGCGCCTGGCGGCCTCGGCCCTCCAGGCCGGCGCCTGCGGCTGGGTCGCCAAGGACTGCTCGCTCTCCCGGCTCCTCCATGTGATCCGCGGCGTCCTGAAGGACGAGACGCACCTCCCGCCCGCGCTGCTGACAGGCGTCCTGAAGGAGCTGACCGCTTCCCGCAAGCACCGCACGGAGAGCGAGCGGCTGGTCGCGTCGCTCACGCCCCGGGAGCGCGAGGTGCTGCGCTGCATGGTCGCCGGGCTCGGCCGCAAAGCGGTGGCGGAGCGGCTCTTCCTCTCCCCGCACACGGTCCGTACGCACATGCAGAACGTGCTGGGCAAGCTGGGCGTCCACTCGACGCTGGCCGCCGTGGCGCTGGCCCGCCGGGCGGGCGTCGGCCCGGCCGACCTCGAGTCGAGCGCCGCGAACTGACACCCGGCGCGGGCGGAGCCGCGAACGGGTCCGCCTCAGGGCGCGGCGGGGGCGCGGCAGGCGGGCCGGGTCAGGGGGAGTTCTTGCGGACGCTCCAGCCGCCGTCCACGACGAGGCTCGTGCCGGTCACGTAGGAGGCGTCGTCGGAGAGCAGGAACGCGATGGCCGCGGCCACTTCGTCCGGGTGGCCGTGCCGGCCGGCGACGGTCTCCGCGGCCGCCCGCCGCATGTCCGCCTCGTCGGCCCCGTCCCACGCGCGGGTGAGGACGGGGCCGGGCAGGACGCAGTTGACGCGGACCATCGGCCCGTAGTCCACGGCGAGTTGGCGGCCGAGACCCGTGAGACCGGCCTTGGTGGCCGCGTAGGCGGGGCGGGAGGGGAGCCCGAAGTGCGCCTGTACGGAGGACGTCAGCACGATGGAGCCCCGCTGCGCCCGCAGATCCGCCAGGCACGCCCGCACGCCGAGGAACGCGCCGGTCAGGTTCACGCCTAACTGCCCTTCCCAGTCGGACAGCGAGAGCGCGTGGGCCGGACCCGGGCGCATGAGGGCGGCGTTGCTCACCAGTCCGTCGAGGGGGCCGAAGCCGTCGTGCGCGGTGCGGACGGCGCGCTGCCAGGCCGGTTCGTCGGTGACGTCGCCCAGTACGAAGGCCGCGCGGGAGCCCGACGCGGTGATCTCCCGGGCGGTGCGGTGGCCGCCCTCTTCCTCGTTGTCGAGGATGACGACGGCCGCACCCTCGTCCGCGAGCCTGTGTGCGGTGGCGGCACCGATGCCCGCGCCACCGCCGGTGACGAGGACGGTGCGCCCCGCGAAACGATCTGAATGACGTCCGCCCATGCCAGGGATGCTACGGGCTGTGCACCACCGGATGCACCGGGGCACTCCGCCGGCCCGTCAGCGGTCAACAGCGTTACGCCGTACGGGGGTTCACGCCCCGGCCGACGCCCCGCCGAGCGGCAGGTGCCCGGCGGGGCGTGTGCTACGCCCGTCTCAGCCGGGGACGTTGTCGAACGGCGCCGTCAAATGGCGCAGCAGCGAGGCGAGTTCGGCGCGCTGCGCGGTGGAGAGCTCGGCGAGGATGGCGCGTTCCTGGTGGAGCAGCCCGGCGAGTGCGCTGTCGCCCCTGTCGCGGCCCTCGGCAGTGAGGCGCACGAGGACGCCGCGCCGGTCGCTGGGGTCGGGCAGCCGCTCGACGAGGCCCTTCTTGGCGAGCCGGTCGATGCGGTTCGTCATGGTGCCGGAGGTGACGAGCGTCTGCGTCAGGAGCTGCCCGGGCGAGAGCTGGTAGGGCGTGCCTGCGCGGCGGAGCGCGGTCAGGACGTCGAACTCCCATGGCTCCAGGTTGTGTTCGGAGAACGCGAGGCGGCGTGCGCGGTCGAGGTGACGCGCGAGGCGGCTGACACGGCTGAGCACCTCCAGGGGTTCCACGTCGAGGTCCGGGCGCTCGCGGCGCCAGGCTGCCACCAGTCGATCGACCTCGTCCTCCATAGTGATCAGTGTAGTAGTTGTGTCGACGTGAAGTCTCTTGACGTCGAGATAATACCGTTGAAGGATGAAGTCTCTCGATGTCGAGGTACTTGGCCCGGAGGAGGCGTGACCGCCATGACGTCACCCGTGTGGGATCCCCACCAGTACTCCCGTCACGCGGGGCACCGCCTGCGCCCCGTCCACGACCTGCTGGCCCGGGTTCCGCCGCTGCCCGACGACGAGAGGCCGCGCGTCGCCGACCTCGGCTGCGGGCCCGGCGGCCCCTCGGTGCCGCTGATCGAGCGCTGGCCCGGGGCGCACGTCACCGGCTACGACAACTCGCCGGCCATGCTCCACGAGGCGCGTTCCTACTCCGGGACGACCTCCTCGGGCGGCCGGCTCGACTTCACCCACGCCGATCTCACGACGTGGCGTCCCGAACCGGGGGAGACCTTCGACCTCCTCTTCTCCAACGCCGCCCTCCAATGGGTTCTCCCTGCCGGAGGTAAGGGACGGGTTCTCCCTGCCGGAGGCAAGGGACGGGTTCTCCCTGCCGGAGGTATCGGCGAGGGGGACGCGGGCCTCGTGGAGTTCCTCCGCCGCTGGACGGCGGCCCTGCGCCCGGGAGGCGTCCTCGCCTTCCAGGTGCCGGGCAACTTCGACGCCCCGAGCCACACCCTGCTGTGGGAGCTGCGCAACTCGCCGCGCTGGCGCGACCGGCTCGGCGCGGAGCCGCGGGGCGGCGGCGTACTCGACCCGGCCGGCTACCTCGCCGTTCTGGCGCCCCTGGGCTGCGAGGTCGACGCGTGGGAGACGACCTACGCCCACCTGCTCCACGGCGAGGACCCCGTCCTCGACTGGGTCAAGGGCACCGCCCTGCGTCCCGTCCTCACCCTCCTCGGGGACGACCCGGCGGCACGGGAGGAGTTCGTCGGCGAGTACGGGGCGCTGCTCCGCGAGGCGTATCCGCCGCTGCCGGGCGGTGTCTCCGCGGGGACGGTGCTCCCCTTCCGCCGCGTCTTCGTCGTCGCCGTGAAGAGGGAGGGGGACCGGTGATCGACTCCCTCGACCACGTCCAGCTCGCCGCGCCCGCGGGCTCCGAGGACGCGCTGCGCGCCTTCTACGCGGGGACGCTCGGCATGACGGAGATCGCGAAACCGGCGGCGCTGGCCGTGCGCGGCGGCTGCTGGTTCGCGGCGGGCTCCGTGGTGCTGCACCTCGGTGTCGAGGAGGACTTCCGTCCGGCCCGCAAGGCGCATCCGGGCATCCGGGTGCGGGGGATCGACGCGTTCGCGGCGCGGCTCGGCCGTGCCGGCGCACCGGTGACGTGGGACGGCGGGCTCCCCGCGCACCGGCGCTTCTACAGCGAGGATCCCGTCGGGAACCGGCTGGAGTTCCTGGAGCCCGATCCGCCGGAGTGAGCCGCGTCCGTGATGCGTCGCGGGGCGCCGGTGCGTCCGGGAGATGCGCCGAACATCCCTCCATACGGCACTTGGGCTGATTCCGTTTGTGGTGGAGCCGTGAAAATTTAGCTCACGCATCAGGAGTTGACGTGAACTGGACAACGATGTGAGCGCCGCCGCATCCCCGCTTCTCCACGGGTGCGGCGGGCAACCGTCCCCCCACCGCAGGAGGTACCGCCGTGCTCATGTCCGGACTGGGCCGCAGAGCCAGAATCTACGCGGCCACCGCCGTCGCCGGCGCGGTCGCCGTCGTCGGAGCCGTCCTCGTACCGGCCTCGTTCGCCGGCGAACCCGGCACGGCGAAGGCCGCCGCCGCCGAACAGAAGGCCACGGCCGAGCTGAGCCCCAAGGAGATGCTGCGCCGGGCGGCGACGTGGCTCACCGCCAACAACGGCTCGCAGGTCCCCTACAGCCAGACCAAGACCTGGTCCGACGGCTACCGCCAGGACTGCTCCGGCTACGTCTCGATGACGCTCGGCCTGTCCAAGCCCGGCCCGAACACCGTGGGGCTCGCCGGAGACCGCTCCATCACCACCCCGATCGGCCTGGGCGACCTCAAGCCCGGCGACCTGCTCATCGACGCGGACGGCTCCAACACCACCCGCCACGTCGTGATCTTCGAGAAGTGGACGGACTCCTCGCACTCCGCCTACTCCGCGTTCGAGCAGCGCGGCGGGCACGGCACGGACCACCGCGTCCTGAAGTACGGCCTCGACGCCGGCAGCGAGTACAAGCCCTACCGCCCCGTGAAGCTGAGCGGCGAGGCACCGCCGGAGACGCCCCCGAGCGCGCAGTGGCCGATGCTCACCCAGGGCTCCAGCGGCGCCGACGTGACCGCCGCCCAGTACCTGCTGCGCTCCCACGGCCACATGACCGACGCGGACGGCGCGTACGGGCCGAAGACCGTCGCGCAGGCGAAAGCGTTCCAGTCAGGTGCGGGGCTCGTCGCGGACGGCGAGATCGGCCCCAAGTCCTGGCCCAAGCTGATCAAGGCCGTCAAGAAGGGCGCGACGGGCGACGCCGTCCGCGCCGCGCAGACCCAGCTGAACGTCTACGGCGCGGGCCTCCAGGTCGACGGGCAGTTCGGCACCGCGACGGAGAAGGCGGCCACCGACTTCCAGCGGGCACACGGCCTGGCTGTCGACGGCCTCGTCGGTCCCAAGACGTGGGAGGCCCTGATCGGCACCCGCTGACGGAGGCTCCGCGAGGAGGATCTCCGAAGAGGACATGACGGAGGGGCGCCCCGTTCCGACGGGGCGCCCCTTCCAGTGCCTGCGGCGAGCCGGCGCACAAGCCCGTGCGGGCCGGAGACGCTCAGTTCCGCCGGTGGCCTATGAGCCGCGGCTTCGCCTCCAGCCCGTCCAGGCCGTGCCAGGCGAGATTGACCAGATGCGCCGCGACTTCGGCCTTCTTCGGCTTGCGGACGTTCAGCCACCACTGCCCCGTCAGGGCGACCATCCCGACCAGCGCCTGCGCGTACAGCGGCGAGAGCTTCGGGTCGAAGCCCCGCGACTTGAACTCCCGGCCCAGGATGTCCTCGACCTGCGTGGCGATGTCGCTGATCAGCGAGGCGAAGTTGCCCGTCGACTGGGCGACCGGGGAATCCCGCACGAGGATGCGGAAGCCGTCCGTGTACAGGTCGATGTAGTCGAGCAGCGCGAACGCCGCCTGCTCCAGCAGCTCACGGGGGTGCCCTCCGGTGAGGGCACTCGTCACCATGTCCAGCAGCTGGCGCATCTCACGGTCGATGACGACCGCGTAGAGGCCCTCCTTGCCGCCGAAGTGCTCGTACACGACGGGCTTGGAGACCCCGGCCTTCGCCGCGATCTCCTCCACGGACGTGCCCTCGAAGCCGCGTTCGGCGAAGAGGGCACGCCCGATGTCGAGGAGCTGCTCGCGGCGTTCCTTCCCGGTCATGCGGCGCCGGGCGGCGCGCTTCTCCTTCTTGGGCGCCCTGGCCGGCTTGGCGGTGCTGTCGTCGATCGGCACAGCCTCCATCATGCCGCTTGGCCGGACTGCTCCTTGCGGCGGGAGTCGATTCGCGAAGTGCTCGGCCAGCGCACGTCGTACGCCCAGCCCAGCTTCTCGAACCAGCGGATGATGCGGGCGCTGGAGTCGATCTGGCCCCGCTCCACACCGTGCCGCGCGCTGGTGGGGTCGGCGTGGTGCAGGTTGTGCCAGGACTCACCGCAGGACAGGATCGCCAGCCACCACACGTTGCCCGACTTGTCGCGGGACTTGAAGGGGCGCTTGCCCACCGCGTGGCAGATGGAGTTGATGGACCACGTCACGTGGTGCAGCAGCGCCACACGCACCAGCGAACCCCAGAAGAACGCCGTCAGCGCGCCCTGCCAGGACATCGTCACCAGGCCGCCGATGGCGGCGGGCAGCAGCAGCGTCACCGTCGTCCACAGCACGAACTGCCGGGAGACGGCCCGGATCGCCGGGTCCTTGATCAGGTCGGGCGCGTACTTGTGCTGAGGGGTCTGCTCCTCGTCGAACATCCAGCCGACGTGCGCCCACCACAGGCCTTTCATCAGGGCGGGGACGGTCTCCCCGTAGCGCCACGGCGAGTGCGGGTCGCCCTCGGCGTCGGAGAACTTGTGGTGCTTGCGGTGGTCGGCGACCCACCGCACGACCGGGCCCTCGACGGCGAGGGAGCCGAGGATCGCCAGAGCGATGCGCAACGGCCGCTTCGCCTTGAACGAGCCGTGCGTGAAGTAGCGGTGGAAACCGATGGTGATGCCGTGGCAGCCGATGAAGTACATCGCCGTGAGCAGGCCCAGGTCCAGCCAGCTCACCCCCCAGCCCCACATCAGCGGCACGGCCGCCACCAGTGCGAGGAAGGGGACGACGATGAAGAGAAGCAGGGCGATCTGCTCGGCCGAATGACGCTTGTCACCACCCAGCGTCGCCAGGGAAGCGGCCTCGGCGGAGTCCGGTCGGGTCTCGGTCTTCGGGGAGTCGAGTACGTCAGGGGGGCTGCTGGTCATAGATGTCCCTTGTTCAGAGCGGTAAGGGGGGTTCGGAGTCGGGGAGTCGAATTCGGAACGGGTCGGTGGCGGGTACCCACACAAGCCCTACGGAACCGTAACCTACGGCCTCGTAAGTATGGCAGCCCTGAGTGGCCTATCAAGAGGGGGTTCGCGGAGCGGGCACCGTGCTCACCCATCGGACGGCACGTCCGGACGCTGAGTAGCCCCGCCTATCCTGGGAGGCGCCGGACAGCGCGGTCCGCGACCTGCCAGAAGCGAACACTGCAAGATCTGCAAGGAGCCGCACCTGTGAGCAGTGCCGATGTGAGCCGTGCCGACGACCCCGGACACCAGGCGCCGACCGCCACCGGAACCCACTCCGCGGCGCAGGCCGCACCCACCGACAGCGCCGCCGCGGAAGCCGAGTCCACGAGCGCGCTGCGCGCCGACATCCGCCGACTCGGCGACCTGCTCGGCGAGACCCTCGTACGCCAGGAGAGCGCCGAGCTGCTCGAACTCGTCGAACGCGTACGGGCCCTGACCCGCAGCGACGGCGAGGCCGCCGCCGCCCTGCTGGGCCGCACCGACCTGGAGACCGCCACCAAGCTCGTACGGGCCTTCTCCACGTACTTCCACCTCGCGAACGTCACCGAGCAGGTGCACCGCGGCCGCGAACTGCGCGCCAGGCGCGCCGCCGAGGGCGGCAACCTCTCCCGCACCGCCGACATGCTCAAGGACGCCGACCCCGCGCACCTCGCCGCAACGGTGCGCAACCTGGGCGTGCGCCCCGTCTTCACCGCGCACCCCACCGAAGCCGCCCGCCGCTCCGTCCTCACCAAGCTCCGCAAGATCGCCGAACTGCTGGAGCACACCGACCCCACGGACCGCGGACGCACCGACCTGCGCCTTGCGGAAAACGTGGACCTCGTCTGGCAGACCGACGAACTGCGCGTCGCACGGCCCGAACCCGCCGACGAAGCCCGCAACGCCGTCTACTACCTGGACGAACTGCACCGCGGCGCCGTCGGCGACGTACTGGAGGACCTCGCCGCCGAACTCGCCCGCGCCGGCGCCCCCCTGCCCCCCGGCACCCGTCCCCTCACCTTCGGCACCTGGATTGGCGGCGACCGCGACGGCAACCCCAACGTCACACCCGAAGTGACCTGGGAGGTGCTGCTCCTCCAGCACGAACACGGCATCACCGACGCCCTCGAACACATCGACGAGCTGCGCGGCGCCCTGTCCAACTCGATCCGCAACAGCGGAGCCACACGCGAACTGCTCGACTCCCTCGGCCGCGACCTGGACCGGCTGCCCGAGATCAGCCCCCGCTACAAGCGCCTCAACGCCGAAGAGCCCTACCGCCTCAAGGCCACCTGCATCCGCCAGAAGCTCCTCAACACCCGCGACAGGCTCGCCTCCGGCGCCCCCCACACCGACGGACGCGACTACCTCGGCACCACCGAACTCGTCGACGACCTGAAGCTGCTCCAGACGTCGCTGCGCGCCCACCGCGGCGAACTCGTCGCCGACGGACGCCTCGAGCGCGTCCTGCGCACGCTCGCCGCGTTCGGCCTGCAGCTCGCCACGATGGACGTACGGGAACACGCCGACGCCCACCACCACGCCCTCGGGCAGCTCTTCGACCGGCTCGGAGAGCAGTCCTGGCGCTACATCGACATGCCCCGCGACTACCGGCAGCGCCTCCTCGCCAAGGAACTGCGCTCCCGCCGGCCGCTCTCTCCCTCGCCCGCGCCCCTGGACGCGGCGGGCGCCAAGACCCTCGGCGTGTTCACCACCGTCCGCAAGGCCCTGGAGACCTTCGGACCGGAAGTCATCGAGTCGTACATCATCTCCATGTGCCAGGGCGCCGACGACGTCTTCGCCGCCGCCGTGCTCGCCCGCGAAGCCGGACTGATCGACCTGCACGCCGGCTGGGCCCGCATCGGCATCGTGCCGCTGCTGGAGACCACCGACGAGCTGAAGATCGCCGACGAGCTCCTCGACGCGATGCTCTCCGACCCCTCCTACCGCAAGCTCGTCTCCCTCCGCGGCGACCTGCAGGAGGTCATGCTCGGCTACTCCGACTCCTCCAAGTTCGGCGGCATCACCACCTCCCAGTGGGAGATCCACCGCGCCCAGCGGCGCCTCCGCGACGTCGCGCACCGGCACGGCGTGCGGCTGCGGCTCTTCCACGGACGCGGCGGCACCGTCGGCCGCGGCGGCGGCCCCACCCACGACGCGATCCTCGCCCAGCCCTGGGGCACCCTCGAAGGCGAGATCAAGGTCACCGAACAGGGCGAGGTCATCTCCGACAAGTACCTCGTGCCGTCCCTGGCCCGGGAGAACCTCGAACTGACCGTCGCCGCCACCCTCCAGGCGTCCGCGCTGCACACCGCGCCCCGCCAGTCCGACGAAGCGCTCGCCCGCTGGGACGCCGCCATGGACACCGTCTCCGACGCGGCACACGGCGCGTACCGGCGGCTCGTCGAGGACCCCGACCTGCCCGCCTACTTCTTCGCCTCCACCCCCGTCGACCAGCTCGCCGAACTCCACCTCGGCTCCCGCCCCTCCAGGCGGCCCGACAGCGGCGCCGGACTCGACGGGTTGCGCGCCATCCCCTGGGTGTTCGGCTGGACGCAGTCCCGCCAGATCGTCCCCGGCTGGTTCGGCGTCGGCACCGGCCTCGCCGCCGCCCGCGAGGCAGGACTCGGCGGAGTGCTCGAAGAGGCCCACGAACACTGGCACTTCTTCCAGAACTTCCTCGCCAACGTCGAGATGACCCTCGCCAAGACCGACCTGCGCATCGCGCAGCACTACGTCGACACCCTCGTGCCGGACGAGCTCAAGCACGTCTTCGACACCATCCGCGCCGAACACGAACTGACCGTGCGGGAAGTCCTCCGCATCACCAAGGAACGCGAACTCCTCGACGCGAGCCCCGTCCTCAAGCAGACCTTCGCCATCCGCGACGCCTACCTCGACCCGCTGTCCTACCTCCAGGTGACGCTCCTGCACCGGCAGCGCGCGGCAGCCGAACGCGGCGAGGAACCCGACCAGATGCTCAGCCGCGCCCTGCTGCTGACCGTCAACGGCGTCGCCGCCGGACTGCGCAACACCGGCTGACCCCTCCCCGCGGTCACGAAAGCCTCACCGGCCGCGGAACGGCCACGGCGCCGCCGCAGCGGGACGCACACCCGCAGCGGCGGCGCCGAGCCGCACGCACAGAGAAATCAGAAACGGCCGCCCGCACAGAGCGGCGGCCCGAACACGCTCAGAACGTCAGCAACGCCCACGACGTCATGGTCGAAGCCGCACCGAGCAACCCCACCACCAGCGCCGTTCCCCGCCACCGCAGCCCGAGCCACAGCACCAGCGCCGCCAGCATCAGCGCACCGCCGAACGGCACCGCACCGTAGAGAGCACCCGCCGGCCCCGTACGCACGGCCTCCTTCGAACCCGGCACCAGAGCCACCTGCAGACGCTCGCCCACGATCCCCGAGACCGACTCGGCGACCGTCACCCGCCGCACGCCCGAACCACCCCCGGACGCAGGCCGGAACGTCCCCGAACACTCGTCGGCCACACACTCGGTCACCCGCACGGTGCCGCGCTCGTCACCCGTCAGAGCGGGCCCCGCCGTCTTCCACGACGTCCACGCCCCGCCCGCCAGCACGAGCAGGCAGACCAGCAGCAGCACGATGTTGCGGACCAGGAGAAGCATCCCGAACGCGCTCTCCCCGGCCCTGCGGGTACGACTGCGCTTCACGGTGCTCGTCGAGGAGGACATGGCGAGATCCTTCTGGGAAACCTACCGGCGGGTCAACCGTCTACGAGTTGTACGTGCTCTGCGCCCGCTCCAGACCGTCCACGATCAGCGTCTCCACCGCATCCGCGGCCCGGTCCACGAAGTAGTCCAGCTCCTTGCGCTCCGCGGCGGAGAAATCCTTCAGCACGTAGTCAGCAACCGGCATGCGACCCGGAGGCCTGCCCACACCGAACCGCACCCGGAAATAATCCGGCCCCAGCGTCTTCGTCAGCGACTTCAGCCCGTTGTGGCCGTTGTCCCCGCCGCCCTTCTTCAGACGCAGCGCACCGAAATCGATGTCCAACTCGTCGTGCACCACGACGATTCGCTCCACCGGCACCTTGTAGAAATCACGCAGCGCCCCCACCGGTCCGCCCGAGAGATTCATGAACGACATCGGCTGGGCCAGAACCACCCGCCGCCCCGAAACCCCCGGCACACCCACACGCCCCTCCACGACACGTGCACGGGACTTGTGCGTCCTGAACTTCCCGCCGAGACGCGAAGCGAGCAGATCGGTCACCAGGAAACCCACGTTGTGCCGGTTGCCCGCGTAACCCGGACCCGGATTGCCCAGCCCCGCCACGAGCCACGGCCCGGCCGGCCCACCCGTACTGGCATCGGTCGTCATCTGTGCGGTCCTTCGGGAGAAAACCTTCGGGAAGAATCCTCGGGAGAGAATCCTCGGAGGAGAGACTTCGGGAGAGAGACCTCGGGAGAAATCTCAAAGAAAGAGGAACAACTGCCGCCGCGCACCCGGCCGTACAAGCAGCACGAGCCGGAGAACGCGACGGCAGCCGCGGAAAGCCACGGTCACCCGGCGGAGGCCCAACAGGGCACCTCACCGGCGGGCGACCCGCAACAGCGGATCACTCAGGAGCGACCTCGCTCGGCGCCTCCGCCGTGCCCTCGGTCTCCTCGTCGGCAGCCGGCTCCTCGGCCTGCGCCGACAGCACCTGGATCACGACGTCGTCGCCGTCGATCGCCAGAGTCGTGCCCTTCGGCAGCTGGATCTCGTGCGCGTGCACCGAGTCGCCCGCCGCGAGACCCTCCACGGACACCGTGACCGACTCCGGAATGTGCGTCGCCTCCGCCTCCACGGGCAGCGCCACCAGCACGTGCTCCAGCAGGTGCTGCCCAGGAGCCAGATCGCCCTCGACGTGGATCGGGATGTCGACGTTGACCTTCTCGCCCTTGCGGACGATCAGCAGGTCCGCGTGGACCAGGAAGCCGCGGATCGCCTCACGCTGCACGGCCTTCGGAATGACCAGCTGCTTCTTGCCGTCGACATCCAGGTGGATCAGGACGTTCGGCGTCTTCAGCGCCATCATCATGTCGTAGCTGGGCAGCGCCACATGCTGAGGCTCCGCGCCGTGGCCGTAGATCACCGCGGGGATCTTCTCCTCGCGGCGCAGACGCCGCGCCGCACCCTTGCCGAACTCGGTACGGACACTGGCGGAAAGATTGACGTCAGCCATGCTGCGCTCCTCGCAATCGAAACGGATCCCGCATCTGTGGTGTCACTCGGTCCGTCCACGACAGACCGGCTACGCCGCAGAGCCGACCATGAACGAACCGTCCCAGGAGCCCTGACGAAGAGCGCGCGTCGATAACGGATGAGCCGGGCCCGCACGCCTGCGCACGAACACGGCCTCCCTCGCCGAGCGACCCCAGGAGTCTACGCGGCGAGGAAGGCCGTGCGGAAATCGATCAACGAGCAGCCCGCGCGGCCACCGCAGCAGCCCGCACAAGCCGCGGCAGAACTACGCCTGCTCGTCGAAGAGGCTGGTCACAGAACCGTCCTCGAACACCTCACGCACCGCACGCGCGATCGTCGGCGCCATCGACAACACCGTGATCTTGTCCAGATCCAGCTCGCTCGGCGTCGGCAGCGTGTTCATCAGGACGAACTCGCTCACCTTCGAATTCTTCAGACGGTCCGCCGCCGGACCCGACAGCACACCGTGCGTCGCCGTCACGATGACGTCCTCCGCGCCGTTCGCGAACAACGCGTCCGCCGCCGCGCAGATCGTCCCCCCGGTGTCGATCATGTCGTCGACCAGGACGCACACCCGGCCCTCGACATCACCCACCACCTCATGCACCGTCACCTGATTCGCCACCTCAGGATCACGGCGCTTGTGCACGATCGCCAGCGGCGCACCCAGCCGGTCGGCCCACCGGTCCGCCACCCGCACCCGCCCCGCGTCCGGCGACACCACGGTCAGCTTGTCGCGGTCGACCTTGCCGCCCACATAGTCCGCCAGCACCGGCAGAGCGAAAAGATGATCCACAGGACCGTCGAAGAAACCCTGAATCTGATCCGTGTGCAGATCGACGGTGAGAATGCGGTCCGCACCCGCCGTCTTCAGAAGATCCGCCATCAACCGCGCCGAAATGGGCTCCCGCCCACGGTGCTTCTTGTCCTGCCGCGCATAACCGTAGAACGGCACGATCACCGTGATGCTCCGCGCGGACGCCCGCTTCAACGCATCGATCATGATCAGCTGCTCCATGATCGACTTGTTGATCGGAGCAGTGTGGCTCTGCATCAGGAAGCAGTCAGCACCACGCGCCGACTCCTGAAAACGAACGTAGATCTCACCGTTGGCGAAGTCGAAAGCCTTGGTCGGGACCACACCGATACCCAGCTGATCCGCGACCTCCTTCGCCAGCTCGGGGTGGGCGCGGCCGGAGAAGAGCATCAACTTCTTCTCGCCGGTCGTCTTGATCCCGGTCACTGCACCGTCTCCTTGAGTTCCGCGGGGCGTGCGTGCCACACAACCGTACGCCCCGGCGAAACCCCCACCGCACCCGGCAACAGCCGACCGCGCACGTCAGTCGCCGTCCCCGCGCTCTGCGTCACCGGCCTCCCCGGCCCCCGCCGCCGCACGCGCCGCGGCGCTCCCAGGCCGCTTACGCGCCACCCAGCCCGCGATATTGCGCTGCTGACCCCTCGCCACAGCGAGCGAACCCGCCGGCACATCCTTCGTGATCACAGAACCAGCAGCCGTATAAGCACCGTCCCCGACAGTGACCGGCGCCACAAACATGTTGTCCGCGCCCGTACGGCAATGAGACCCGATCGTCGTCCGGTGCTTGTTCACACCGTCGTAATTCACGAACACCGACGCCGCACCGATGTTGCTGTGATCACCGATCGACGCGTCACCCACATAAGAAAGATGCGGCACCTTCGTGCCCTCACCGATCTCCGCGTTCTTCACCTCGACGAAACTGCCCGCCTTCGCCCCCGCACCCAGCCGCGTACCCGGCCGCAGATACGTGTACGGACCCACCTTCGCGCCCGCCCCGATCTCCGCCCCCTGCGAGACCGTGTTGCCCACCGACGCACCCGCACCCACCACGGTGTCCGCCAGCTGCGAATTCGGCCCCACCTCGCAGCCCGCCGCAAGATGCGTCGAACCCGTCAACTGCGTCCCCGGAAGCACCGTCACGTCCTGCTCGTACGACACCGTCACATCCAGCAGCACCGACGCCGGATCCACCACCGTCACACCCGCCAGCATCGCCCGCTCCAGCAGCCGCCCGTTCAGCAGCCGGCGCGCCTCCGCGAGCTGCACACGGTTGTTGATCCCCAGGATCTCCCGGTGGTCACCCGCCACCGACGCCCCCACCCGGTGCCCCGCACTGCGCAGGATGCCGAGCACATCGGTCAGATACTCCTCACCCTGGCTGTTGTCCGTCCGCACCTTGCCCAGGGCGTCGACCAGCAACCGCGCGTCGAAGGCGAACACCCCCGAGTTGATCTCGGAGATGGCGCGCTGCGCCTCCGTGGCGTCCTTGTGCTCGACGATGTCCGTCACCGCGCCGCTGTCCGCGTCGCGCACGATCCGGCCGTACCCCGTGGAGTCCGGCACCTGAGCCGTCAGGACCGTGACGGCGTTGCCGTCCGCCGCATGCGTGTCCGCCAGCGCCTGCAGCGTCTCCCCGGTCAGCAGCGGAGTGTCCCCGCACGTGACGACGACCGTGCCGTCCAGCGCGACACCGCTGTCGGACAGCTCCTCCAGGCCCATCCGCACCGCGTGACCGGTCCCGTTCTGCTCGTGCTGCACCGCCGTGCGCACGCCGGCGTCGATCTCCGCGAGATGCGCCGTCACCTGCTCCCGGCCGTGACCCACGACCACCACGAGGTGCTCCGGATCGAGACTGCGGGACGCGGCGACGACATGGCCGACGAGGGAGCGACCGCAGATGTCGTGCATGACCTTGGGTTTCGCGGACTTCATACGGGTGCCCTCACCCGCTGCGAGTACGACGACGGCTGCCGGGCGGTTGGCGCTCACGGGGGTGCCCTTCGGCTACGGGGTCAGGGGGAACACCCGCAGGATACCGGGGGGTTGCACAAGGCCGGGATTCACGGACACGCGAGCGGGCCCCGGGTCTGGGAGAGGACGGGACTCGAACGCGGCGCTTACGTACGGTGAGCTCCCGGGGGAGGATTCGAACCCCCATCATTGGCACCAAAAACCAAGGACTTGCCCTTAGTCGACCCGGGAAGGATCTTGCACCCGGTCCCCCGTCTCGGGTTCTCGGACACCACATACTATGCCCGACCACCAGCCCTCGATGCGACGGTACAGTTCGGCCCCCTGCAAGACCCGTACGACGAGGCAGCCCCGGTAGCCGGCGCCCACGTTCTTGCGCACGGTCTTCGGGTTGTGCCTCTTGAGCGTCGTCTTTCCGAAGTCGGCCACCTCCCGTCCGACGAGATCCGCCCAGAAGCGCTCCGCGGCGCTCACGTCCGCCGACTCATGGATCATGACCGAGAAGCGCAGGCGAGCGGGTTCCACCTCCAGGAGTCCGAGCCAGGCGAGGTAGACCTTGATCATGTCCGGGTCGCTGTTGACGAAGGTGACGGATTCGCTGAAGCGGTAGGACTTGCTCTTGGTGCCCTCGGCCCAGTAGAGAGCCACTCCCGCGACGAACAGATCTCGTGGCGAGAGCCGGCCGACTTCCGCGGCCGCCTGCGTCACCGTCTTCTCGCGGGCGAGATCCCGCTCGTGCCTGTAGGGGCCCCATCTCGCCTCGGCCATCATCCGGGCCCGCGCCACGGAGGGCTTCGGAGCCGGCAGGTCGCGCACCCACAGGGACACCGAGCTCTTCGCCACTCCCAGTTCCGCGACGATCTCGTCGTACGTCTTGCCGGCCTGCCGCAGCTCCCGTGCGCGGGCCTTCAGTTCGGGTTTCGCCTGCACCATGACGGCAGCCTCCGTGCAGGCCGGGCCGCATGGGGGCGAGTTGGGGGTTATTCGCCAGTTCGAGTAGGGAAATTGCGTTTCCATTGCGATGTCGCCCCTGTTCTGGCTGTGCGACGGCGTGTTCGGGTTCTGTGGCGGAATGGACGGTTCCTCGGTGGAGGCGGGAAAACGCCCGGCGGCCGGTCGTACGCTGGGCCGTATGACCGAGACGGGGGAGAGCCGGGCGGCGGTCGGCGGACCGTGGTGGTGGGAGCGCCGCAGGAGCATGGCGCTGGACGTCGTCCTGGCTTCGGCGTCGTCGGCGGAGTGCGGGTTCCAGGGGGTCGGTTTCGCGGAGTCGGCCGGGCTGCCGGCCGCGGCGGGCGTGGTGCTGGGGGTTCTGGCCGGGGCGACGCTGGTGTTGCGCAGGCGGTGGCCGGTGGCCGTCGTGCTGGTCTCGGTGGCCGTGTCTCCGGCGGAGATGGGGCTGCTGCTGGGCTTCGTCGGGCTCTACAGCCTGGCGGTGGCCGACGTGCCGCGCCGCATCCTGGTGCTGCTGACGGGCATGCAGGCGGCGGCGGGCGTGGTCATCACGCTGATACGCATGCATCAGAGCATCGGGCAGGACCGCGGGTTCAACCCGCCGGTGTGGTTCATTCCGCTGATGTCCCTGGCCCTGGCGCTGGTGCTGACGGCGCCGCCGGTGCTGATGGGCCTGTACGTGGGGGCGCGGCGGCGGCTGGTGGAGTCGCTTCGGGAGCGGGCGGACGGTCTGGCGCGTGAGTTGGCGCTGCTGGCGGACCGGGCGGAGGAGCGTGCCGAGTGGGCACGCAACGAGGAGCGGACCCGTATCGCGCGGGAGATGCACGACGTGGTGGCTCACCGGGTGAGTCTGATGGTGGTGCATTCGGCGGCGTTGCAGGCGGTGGCGCTGAAGGATCCGGAGAAGGCTTCGAAGAACGCCGCGCTTGTGGGGGACATGGGGCGGCAGGCGCTGACGGAGCTGCGGACGATGCTGGGGGTGCTGCGTTCTCCGGAGGGCGGGCAGGCCGGTCGTCCGGGGCAGCAGGGCCGTGCGGGGGAGGGCGGTGTGTCGGAGCGGCTGGCGGAGTTCGCGGTGGCGGCGGCCGGGTCGTCGAGGGCCGGGGATGCCGGTCCGGAGCTGGAGCGGTGGGGTGAGGCCGGTCCGGCGGGGGGTTCGGGCGGTGGTTCCGCGTCGGGTGGTTCCGTGTCGCGTGGTTCCGGGGGGCCGGGCGTCCGGGAGGACGGGGGGCCTTGCCTGGAGGAGCTGGAGGCGCTGGTCGGGCAGTCGCGTGAGGCGGGTATGTCCGTGGAGTTCTCGGTGGACGGCGCGGGGGCGTCCCGTGGTTACGGGCCGGGTGTGGAGCAGACGGCGTTCCGGGTGGTGCAGGAGGCGCTGACGAACGTCCACAAGCATGCGTCGGGTGCCCGTACCCGGGTGCGGCTCGCGCACCGGGAGGGGGAGGTCGCGGTGCAGGTGGAGAACGAGCGTCCTGAGGACGGCGGGGACGCGGCGGGTGCGGGGCTGCCGAGCGGGGGGAACGGCCTGGTGGGGATGAAGGAGCGGGTGGCGGCGCTGGGCGGGGGGTTCGTTTCGGGTCCGACGGATTCGGGGGGATTCCGGGTGTCGGCGGTGATTCCGGCGCGTGGGCCGGAGGCGCGGCGGCGGTAGCGCCGGTGGGCGGGTCCGGTCGCGGGCGCGGTCTCAGGCGGGGGGTGTGCTCTCGCGTGTGAGGCGCTGGGGCCGGGTGCCGGTGAGGAGCGCCGAGAGGGCGGTGTCGAAGTCGCGGCCGAGGTACCAGTCGCCGGTGTGGTCGAGGCTGTAGACGCGTCCGTCGGTGTCGATGGCGAGGAGGGCGGCGTCGGGTCCGTCGGTGCCGAGGGGGCAGATCGCGGTGTCGAGGGCGCGGCCGAGGTCGGCGAGGGTGCGGGCGGCGTGGAGGGCCCGCAGGGGGTCGATGCGCAGGCTGCTGGGGGCGATCTGGGTGCCGGGGCCGGTGGGGTCGATGGGCAGGTTGCCGAATTCGGCCCAGACTTCGACGGCGGCGGCGCAGACGGAGTGCTGGTGGCCGGCGGGGGTGGTGTGGCCGCGGAGGGTGTCGGCCCACTGCTCTGCCTGCAGCATGTCCCAGCGGCCGGGTTCCCATCCCGCGGTGCGCAGGGCGTCGTCCACGGCGATGGGGAAGCGGGTGGCCGAGGTGCGCGATCGGGGTGGGCTCACTGCGTGGCCTCGGCGGCGGCAGCGGGGTCGACGGGGCGTACGCCGAAGTGGGCGAGGAGGGCCGCGCAGGTGCGGCAGGGGGGTGCGTAGCGGCCGTGCAGGGGGTCGCCGTCCTCGCGGATGTGGCGTGCGGTGATCTTGGCGTGTTTGAGGGCGCGACGGGCTTCGCTGTGGGTGATCCGGCGGGGTTTGGCGGTGTTCCTGCGGTGGGTGCGCTTGGTGGTGCGGGTGTCCTCGGCGGAGGTGAGGAAGCGGGAGAGCAGGACGGTTTCGGGGCAGCGGCCGGTGTGGCGGGTGCGGTGTTCGGTGGCGAGGGTGTCGAGGAAGTCCTGGACGAGGGGGTGGGGTGCGGGTTCCTGGTCGCCTTTGTGTGCGGTGGAGGTGAGGGTCTGGCCGCGTACGGAGAGGGCGGCGGCGATGGCGGGGAGGATGCCGTCGCGGCGGTGCTGGAGCGGGGGTGCGTGGTCGTCGCCTGTGGCGGTCCAGCCGAGGCGGGGGTCGGCCGGTGCGGTGCCGGGTGCGGCTGCGGCGCCGGGAGCGGTGGGTGTGCCGGCGGGGGAGGGCCCGGTGTAGGGCGGTCCCGCGGGGGGCGGTCCGGGTTGCGGCGGCGTGGACTGCAGCCGTGCGGAGCGCAGCGGTGCGGTGTTCATGTGGTGGTTCCTCCCCGCACGGCCCTTTCTGCCGTTTGTGTCGTGTGTGTCGCCTGCGTGTGGCGCCAAGTATGCAGTGTGGGCGTCGAGTCGATCATGTCGCGTCGTATGTCATGGAGTTGTGACGGTTTCCGCTGCGGTGTGGAACAGGGGTGGTGGTTCCGCGGAGCGGGAGCCAGCATGCGCGGTACGTCCAACCTCGAGGCAGGAGTCCGGTAATGCTCAGCACCTCTATACGGCGTCGCGATGCTCGTGACCGTCACACTCGAACGTGTGGTCGGAGTGGTAGTGCTCTGTCCGTGCGTGTGCGGCGCGCCGTCGGGGTCGTGGTGAGCGTGCCGGTGCTGGCCGTTTCCGTGGTGGCCTGCGGGGCGGGTTCGGACGGTGCGGGGGACGGCGGGAAGAAGGACGGCAGCCGGCAGGAGCGCGCTTCGGGGGGTTCCGGCGGCGCGGACTCGGGCGGTTCGGCCGGGAAGAGCGGGGGCGGCGGTTCCGGCGGGGGAGGGGCCGCGGAGGAGAAGCGGCTCGCCTCCGCGCTGTTGAAGTCGGGGGATGTGAAGGGGTATCGGGTGCAGCGCAGCAAGAAGGACGCGTTGCCCGCGCAGAACACCGTGCAGTCGTACGAGCGGAAGTGCTCGGCTGTCACCGACGTGATGGACTCGGACCCCGAGCGGGCCCGTACCGCGTACACCAACGGCGTGCTGCAGAAGGGCTCTTCGCCTTCGGCGGGCGGTGCGGTGCAGCAGGTGCTGCTCGCTTCGTACGCGAAGGGCGGGGCCGAGGAGTGGCTGTCCGATCTGAAGAGGGCCCTGGGCGGCTGCAAGTCCTTCACCGCCAAGGACGGTGCGGGGGACAAGGTGCGGCTGACCGTGTCCCGCGGACCGGTGGGCGTGGTGGGGGACGATTCGGTGGAGTTCACGCTGAGGGTGAGGCAGCAGAGCGATTCGCCGCTGGTCTTCACGGTCGTCCGGACCGGTGGCAGGACGGCCACGTTCATGTCGATCTCGCTCTCGGGGAAGCCGCAGCCCGTGGAGAAGGCCCTCGCGGTGAAGCAGCACCGGAAGCTGGCGGCGCTCGGCGGGGGCCGCTGACGGCAGCGGACGGCGGCGGCCCCCGGCCCGCCCTGCCGCTCCACCCGTTCCCGTCCGCTCCAGCCCCCTCCCGTCCGCTCCGACCCGCTTCGGTCCGTCCGTGTCCGGACCGGGCGCCTGAAGCCGCGCGGTGGTCCCGGCGGGCCGGGCGCCCGGGGTGTCCCCGGGCGGTGCTGACCTCTCGCCCTACCGCATAGGCTGTGCCGAGTCAGCCGGACGTGCAGCAGGGGGCCAAAGCCATGACGACAGGTCGGCTCGGGCTGGGGGCGCCTAGCGGTTCCCAGGGCTCGGGGATCGCCGCGCCACCGAACCGGGCTTACGCCGGGCAGGTCGTGAACTTCCCCGATCCGGTGCGTGCCGCCCGCCATCCCGGAGGGGTGCGGGTGGACGAGTACGGGCTGCCCGACTTCTCGCCCTACGCGCGTGCCGCCGCCGAGATCGCGGAGCCGCCCGAGGGTTTCGGCGGTGACGAACTGCGCCTGACGGACTACGTCTCGGCGAACGCCGCGCTGCACGCCGCCGGGCACGAGCTGTGGGCCGATCTTCCGCCCGTCGCCACGCCGCACGGCTGGACGTGGCACCACGTCGCCTCCGGGCGGCGCATGGAGCTGGTGCCCGTGGAGGTCAAGGCGCTGCTGCGGCATCACGGCGGCCTGGCGGCGGCGGCCGTCGATCACGGGAAGACGGGGACGCGGCCTCTGCAGGACACCCGGCCCGTGCACTTCGAGGTGCCGCACGGTCCGGCGGTGAGCGAGTCGCAGGTGCTGGAGGTCGAGGAGCGCCTGGGGTACCGGCTGCCGGGTGCGTACCGCGCTTTCCTGAAGGCGGCGGGCGGCTGCGCGCCCCGGGGCGTGGCGCTGGACGCCGAGCTGGGGCTGCTGGTGGACCAGCCGTTCTTCACGGTGCGCGAGGACGCGGCCGTCAACGACGTGGTCTACGTCAACAAGTGCCTGCGTGACCACTTCACGAAGGACTTCCTCGGTGTGGGGTTCGTGCAGGGCGGGCTGCTCGCCGTGAAGGTGAGGGGCGAGGCCGCCGGCTCGGTGTGGTTCTGCCCGTTCGACGACGTACGGGACCGGGACGGGCTCCAGGTGCAGGAGCGGACGGAGCGGCTGCTGCGTCCGTGCGGCGCCGACTTCGACGAGTTCCTGCTGCGGCTGGCCGGCAATCCGCCGGAGCTGGAGACCGTGGCGAACCTCATGGTGGACGGCGGCTTCGCACGTGCCGTCCAGCTCTGAGGGTGACGTGAGGGTGGGGTGAGAACGCGATGGTGACCTTCGCACAGGCTCAGGAGCGCGCGGAGCGCTGGGTCAACGGGGGTGTCTCCGAGGAGCCGGGACGCCGGCGGCTGGAGGTACGGGTCCGGGAGTTCGACCTCGGGTTCGTCGCGTGGGCCGAGGCGCCCGAGGAACCTTCCGGCGGCGCCGTCGGCGCGGCGCAGGAGGCCGGCCGCCAGCGTCTGGTGATCGCGCGGGACAGCGGGGACACCACCTTGTGGCCCGCCCTGCCCGTGGGCGAGGTGATCCGGCGCTACGAGGAGGAGTACGGCAACTCCGGTTCCGTTCCCGCCCCTTCGGGTGTTCCGCCGCAGCGCCTGGATCTGGAGGCGACGTCGTTCCTGCTGACCCCGCCGGGGTGGCTCCAGGAGGCGGCCGACCAGATGGGCATCCCGGACCGGCGGTCGCCGGGGTCCGGCGCCGCCGGGCAGAACGCCCCCGCTGCCGCCGCGGGCGCCCCGCAGGCTCCGGCTGCGGAGGGCGTGAGCCCCTGGGACGCGGCGGACACCAGCAGTTCGGGTGGTGGTGAAGCGCAGTCGCCGCCCGCGACGGTCTTCGCGCCCCCGCTCTCCGGCAGCGACGACGAGTTCTCCGGCGGCGACGACGAGCGGTGGGAGGCGAAGACGGAGATGATGCCGGAGACGCGCCCGCTGCCCAGCACGGCCGTGAACCCGGCAGTGGATGAACAACCCGGGGCGGGCGCCGGGCCCGCGGCTCCGCCTCCCCCGTCCCGGCCGCCGAACGTCCCCGCGCCGCCTGCCGGTTCGGCCCCGGGCCAGGGAACGGGCGCGGGTTCCGGCGGTGTGCACCACGCGGCGACGATGCTCGCCGGTCCGGCTTCCGGGGGCCCGGACGGTACGCCCCCGCCGCCTCCGGCCCCACCGGGGGCGCCCGGCAGCGCCGGCGACTTCGCCGACGCCGATACGAGCCGTGCCCCGCGCGGCGACAACCCGTCGCGGGGCGGCGGGCCGTCCGTGCCTCCCCCGCCGGGAGCCCCGGGCACGCCCGGTGCCCGGCCGGGCGACTCCGGCGCGTCCGGGCCGTCCGGCGGCGGATACGTGCCGACGCAGCTGGTCTCCTCCGCCGAAGTGGAGGGCCGGCTCGGCGGGAGCGGGCAGCCCGCGGGCGGTTCCGGCGGCGGTGAGGGCTCCTCCGGAGGTTCCGGACCGTCCGGCGGCCAGGGCGGCGGTCAGGGCCAGGGGCCCGGCTCGGGCGGCGTGCACCACGCGGCCACCATGCTCGCGGGACCTTCCCAGGGCGGTCCCGGCGGTACCGGCGGCCCACCGCCTCCGCCCCCTGCGCCCGGCGCCCCGGCGGCGCCCGGCACCCCGCCTCCCGCTCCCGGCACCCCGCCTCCCGCTCCCGGCACCCCGCCACCTGCTCCCGGAACCCCGCCTCCCGCGCCCGGCACCCCGCCTCCCCCGGGCGGCGGAGGCGCCGGCGGGGGCGACGTCCACCATGCGGCGACGATGCTCGCCGGCCCGGCGCAGGGCGGTGGCCCCGCTGCGCCCGCACCTCCCGGGCCTCCGCCCGGCGTCCCGGGCGCGCCTCCCGGAGTGCCCGCCGCTCCGGGCGGGGGCGTCCCGCCGCAGGCGTACGGCTTCCCGCAGGGCCCGCCGGGCCCGCAGCCCGGGGGAGCGCCGCCCGCGTACGGGTATCCCCAGCAGCAGCAACAGCAGCAGCCCAGCGGGCAGCCCACGGTCGGCCCCGGCTACATGGCGGTGCTCAGCTACCGGGCGCCGGACGGGTCGGAGCAGCAGCTCATCCGGCGTTCCGCTCCGGGCACCCCGCATCCCGAGTGGCAGATCCTGCACGAGCTGCGGAACATGAACGTCCCGCCGCAGCAAGTGGTGGAGCTGCACACCGAGTTGGAGTCCTGCGACCTGCCGGGCGGCTACTGCGCGCGCATGGTCCGGGAGACCTGGCCGCAGGTGCGGATCACACACACCGCTCCGTACGGACGAGACCACGCCTCCCGTCAACAGGGCGTGCGGCACCTGCTGGAGCACCAGGGCGAGCTGCACCAGGTCGCCGACGGCCCGGCGCGGCCCGCCCCGTTCCGGGTGCCGTTGCCGCCGCAGCACCAGATCCCGCCCATGCCGCCGCTCCCGCCGGACGCCGTCGGGCAGGAGCTCGCCCAGGCATTCGGCCCGCAGGGCGTCTTCCGCTTCGAGCAGCACGCGGTCTCGCGGCAGGGCGTGCCCGACGTCGTGGGGCAGACGCTGATGTGGGCGGGTGTTCCCGTCGACGTGAACCCCTTCTTCTGGGGGCAGGCCCAGCCCGGCCGTCCGGTGCCGACGCTCGCGGAACTCGCTCAGGAACGCGGTGTGCTGCCGGCCTCCGACGCCGGGTCGTACCTGGTGATGGGGAACGACTTCGGCCGTCAGCTGTGCGTGCAGTACGGGACGGCCCACATCGTGGCCGTACCGCTGGAGGGGACCCCGGACGGGCGGGCGGCGCAGCCGCAGTTCGTCAACACCGGCCTGCCCGAGTTCGTCCGCTGCATGGCGGCCCTCGGCCGGATGTGGCCGCTGCGGTTCGGGCTCACGCAGGAGCAGGCGGGCCGCTGGACGGTCGACTTCCAGCTGCAACTGGCCGCGCTGGACCCGGCGGCGCTCTCCTCGCCGGAGAACTGGTGGGCAGTGCTGCTGGAACAGATGTGGGACGGGCTCTTCTAGACCCGTCCCCCGCCACCACCGCCGACCCCTACGACCCCGCCGGTGTGGCCGGGGGCCTCCCGACAACCGCCGGGGTGGACGCAGACGACGGCTGAACGGCGCGGCTTCGCGACATCGTCTTCGGCTGCGTGCACCCGGCGGCCGCGGCCAGCCCGGTCCTGGGCTTCCCTGCTGGACGGGCGCACGCCGCCGCCCCTCACGACGAGGTTGAACTCACCCTGCGGGCCAGCGGGATCACCAGCGTCGAGGACGATCCGGTGTGCTCGTGGAGCCGGCGGACGGAGGGCCACGAGTTCTGCGTCCTCTCCGGGAGTCGAGGCGCCGTGTGCGCGTACGCCGCCGCCCACCGGTGCGTCCAGGAGTCCTCGGAGCCGCCGCTCGCGAAAGCCGGGGTGCGCCCTCCGTTCACCCTTCGCGGCGGCTTTCCACGCCTGACCTGTCACTCGCGCGGATGGTCCGCCGCCCGGCGCACGACGACCGGCCGCGGGCCGCCGCTTCCAGCGCCTGCTGCCGAATCCGGCCGGTCAACGCCCTGGCCCTGTCCGCTCCGGCGCGGCCTGGTGACTCTGCGCCCCGTTCGTGATGCGCTCGTATGGAGTGTTGCGTTATGCCCGCTTCGCTCGGATCAAGAAAGATGTGCCTCTCCGCCGTTGAGTGTTGCCGATCGCTGAGTAAGGGGCTCGAAATGGGTGCGTCGCCGCATGCCTTCGCTGTTGTACGGGGCCGTGGTTACCGGCCCGAGCAGGTCGACAGGATGGTGGCCGGCCTGATCGAGCAGTCCCGGCAGGACTGGGAGCACGTCGCCGAACTCACCGCACGGGCCGAGGAGTTGCGGTTGGAGGCCGCGCGGTTGCAGGACGCGGTCGCGGCCAGGCCGCCGGAGGAGTACGCGGCGCTGGGCGAGAACGCGGGGCAGTTGCTGTCGCTGGCGGAGACCGAGAGCGCGCGGCTGCGCGAGGCGGGCCAGGCGGAGGCGCGGCGGACGATGCTGGAGGCGGAGTCGGTGTCGGTCGCGTGGCGCGAGGCGGCGCAGCGTGACGCGCAGCGTGTGCGTACGGAGGCGGCAGCTGACGCGGCCCGCACGGTGGAGGCGGCGCGGAGCGAAGCCGTCACGCTGCTCGCGGAGGCCCGCGCGGCTGCGGAGGAGGCCCGTACCGGCGCGGAGGACAACCTGCGGGAGGTCTCGCGGCGCTGCGCGGAGGCCTTGGCCGAGCAGGAGCGGGCCCGGGCTCAGGCGCAGGAGGAGGCGGAGCGCCGCTTCGCTGCCCGGGAGGGGGAGGTCGAGGCCTACATCGAGAGCCTGGCCGCGCGGGGCGAGCAGTTGCTGCGTGAGGCGCGGGCGGAACGAGCGGAGGCGGAGGAGGCGGCGCGGCTGAGGCATGAGGAGGCCGTCGCGCGGGGGGAGGAGTTGCTGGCGGAGGCGCGGGTGCGTGAGGAGGCCGTCGAGCGCGGGACCGCCGAGGTGCTGCACGAACACGCCGTGCGGGCCGAGCAGTTGAGGCAGCACATGACGCGCGTGCGCAGCACCCTCGCGTCGCTCACGGGCCGTGAGCCGGATGTGGGGCCCGAGTTGGACGGTGAGGGGGCGGACGGGCCGGACGAACGGGACGCGCGGCCGGACGCGCGGAACGCTCCCGGGGGCCCGCAGGTCATCGTGCCCGGGCAGAGCGAGCAGCCCGGCGGGTCCTCGCGCTGAACAAGCCCTGAGGGGCGGGGAGTTCGCCCCTCCACGGGGCTCCGGGACTGGGGCGGGCGGCGGGCCCGGGTGGATCTCCGCCCGGGCCCGCCGCCGTCACCTCCGCTCCGCCCCCGCCAGGAGACGCGGTTCGGCCGCCGCGTACTCCTGGATCTGCCGGGCCTGGCTCTCCGGCCGGCTGAGGAGGGTTCCCGCCCACCCGAGGAGGAAGCCCAGCGGCATGCTGATCAGGCCGCTGGTGGTGAGCGGGAAGATGTCGAAATCCGAGTCGGGGAACAGGGATTGAGGTGTTCCGGAGACGGTGGTGGAGAAGATCGTCACCACCGTCGCGGAGACCGTTCCCCCGATGAGGGAGCCGAGCACACCCGTGCGGGTGCAGCGCGGCCAGAAGAGGCTGAGGACGAGAGCGGGCGCGATGGCGGATGCCCCGATGCTGAACGACAGGATGATCAGGGCCCGCAGGCCGTTGTCCTGGACGAGCACGGCGATCACGATGGCGGGCACGCCCACGGCGAACGCGGCGGCACGCGCGATGAGCAGCTCTCGCCGTGGTTCGGGCTCGGCGCCCTTGCGGATCGTGACGTGCGCGTACAGGTCGTGGGCGAGGGAGTTCCCGCAGGCCAGGATCATGCCGGCCACCGAGGAGAGCAGCGTCAGGAACACCGCGGTGGCGACCGTGGTGAAGACGAGCGTGGAGAAGGACGCGGAGTCCGCGACGATCGCCTGCGCCAGCTGGAGGATCGCGGTGCTGCCCTGGGGGCCGCCCGCCTCGATGACGCCCCGCCCCAGCAGGGCGGTGGCGCCGGCGCCGACGACGGCGATGAGGACGACGAAGACACCCATGATCATCACGGCGTACGACATGGCGCGCCGGATCGCGGGCGCGTTCTTCGCGGTGAACATGCGCATCGTGACGTGCGGCAGGCACGCCGCGCCGAAGACGACGGTCAGCGCGCTGAACACGAGGTCGACCTTCCCCAGCGGCGTCGCCTCGATGAGCAGCCCGGACCGGGAGAAGGCCGGCCCGGCGCCGCTTCCCTGGTCGGCGAGTGCGAGGAGGCGCGAGGGGTTCCAGCCGACCTTGTCCATGACGAGCACGGCGAGCAGCGCCGAGGCGGCGAAGAGCACGACGAGTTTGATGATGTGGATGAGGGCGGTGCCCTTCATGCCGCCGATGGCCGCGTAGCCGATCATGAGTCCGCCGAGGGCGATGATCGTCGCCGTACGGACCGAGGAGCCCTCGAATCCCAGCACGAGCGTGACGAGATGCCCCGCGCCGGAGAGCTGGAAGACCATCAGGGGCAGCAGCGAGGCGAGGGTGACGGCCGTCGTCGCGAGGCGCACGCCGCGGCTGGGCGCCCGGTGGGTGAGTGCGTCACCGATGGTGAACCGGCCCGCGTGGCGCAGCGGTTCGGCGAGCAGCACCATCAGCAGGAGGAGCGACAGTGCGGTGCTCAGGGCGAGGATGAGCCCGTCGAAGCCGGTGAGGGCGATGATGCCGATGGTCGACAGGACGGTCGCGGCGGATATGTAGTCGCCGGCGATGGCGAGGCCGTTGCGCAGGGGAGCGAGGGTGCGGAAACCGGTGTAGAACTCGTCGAGGTCGTCGCGTTCTGCGCTGGTCATGATGCACAGCAGCATCGTGACGCTGACCAGCCCCGCGAAGATCGCGAACGAGAGCGACTGCGAACTGGCGTCCACCGTCTGCGAGTTCATCGGCTCCACCTCTGCTGTGCCCTGGCCTTCTCGCGGGCCTCGGCCTCGACGATGCGTACGCGGTGTGCGACGGGGTCGATGGTGGAGCGGGCGAGGAACTCGTACACGAGGATCGCCGCGAGGGTGATCGGGACGAGCGAAAGCCCCAGGCACACACCGAGGTTGAGGTTTCCGGCGACCTTCGCGCCCATGGCGTCCGGCAGGTAGGCGGCCATCACCAGGAAGGCGGAGTAGTAGGCGAGGAGCGCTGCCGCCAGGCCGCGGCGCAGCCGCCGGTAGGCGGAGCGCAGCTGGTGCAGGGCGGTGTTCTCCCGTGCCGGGACGCTCGGCGGGTAGCCGGGCGGCGGCCTGTGGGAGGGTGGCGGGGGCTGGTGGTGCCAGGGGGGATACGGGGGCGGAGGGGGATACGTTCCGTAGTTGTCAGGAAACCCACGATGATCATCGGTGCTGAACGCCATTCGTGGCTCTCCTTCTGCCCGGAGTACGTAAAACCCAAGGTCGTCGGCACGTTACTGGTGGGTCCGGTCCGGGTGGAAGGGCTGTGCGGGAACCCGTCACAAACTCCACATTGTTACTTACGGTAATAACGGAAAGTGTCAATGCCCCTTAGGGGCGGCCCCTGTCGGCACCCTGTTGATCCGGGTCCGGGAGTTTCGTCCCGGGGCAGGAGGAGTCCGCCTCGGGCGGTCTATAAGCTGCTGGTACGTCCTGCCCGGAACGTCCGTACCGGCAAGGGCAGTTCCTGTTCCTCACTCGCGCCTCCACCCCGCGCCGGGACCCGGCTCCGGGGTGGGGGTAACCCCCGCACGTGAACGCGTACGGGCACCATCGCGACGGCCGCCTTCCTGCGTAAGGCTCGGCCTGCGCGGCGGACGCAACCGCCGCACAGGCCGCCCCGCCGACCCTCGGCATGCGGAGGAGGTCCGCCGGGCGGCCCGGAGCGGCACGCCGCGGCGCCCGTGCCGGGCACCGGCGGCACCGCCGCCCGGCACCACGGCGCTCCGCACGACTGCCGCCGAGCCCGTCCGACAATCCGCAGCCCTTCCGGGCCGCCCGCCAGACGAACGAGGAGAAGAGAAGTGACGACGGCTGTGACGACACCCGCGACAGGGGGCAACGGGGCGCGTTCGGCTGTTGCCGCCTCCGCCCGGCAACTGGTGAAGGCCTACGGCTCCGGTGAGACCCGGGTCGTGGCGCTCGACCACGTCGACGTGGAGATCGCCCGCGGCGCCTTCACCGCGATCATGGGGCCCTCCGGGTCCGGCAAGTCGACCCTGATGCACTGCCTGGCCGGGCTCGACTCGGTGACCGAGGGCAGGGTGTGGGTCGGCGAGCAGGAGATCACGGGGCTGAAGGAGAAGAAGCTCACGCGTCTGCGCCGCGACCGGATCGGCTTCATCTTCCAGGCGTTCAACCTGCTGCCCACGCTCGACGCCCTGGAGAACATCACGCTCCCCATGGACATCGCGGGCCGGAAGCCCGACAAGGCGTGGCTGGAGAACGTCATAGCCACCGTGAACCTCGAAGGCCGCCTCAAGCACCGCCCCAGCGAACTCTCCGGCGGACAGCAGCAGCGCGTCGCCGTCGCACGCGCCCTGGCGGCGCAGCCCGAGATCATCTTCGCGGACGAGCCGACGGGCAACCTCGACTCCCGCTCGGGTGCCGAGATGCTCAGGTTCCTGCGGCGCTCCGTCGACGAACTCGGTCAGACCATCGTCATGGTCACCCACGACCCGGTGGCGGCCGCCTACTCCGACCGCGTCCTATACCTCGCCGACGGCCGCATCGTCGACCAGATGAACCGGCCCACCGCCGAGGCGGTGCTCGACCGGATGCTGCGCCTCGCCGAGGACGCCCCCGGCGCGGACGACGGCGCCCGGGGCACCGGCCCCGGCGCCACCGGCCCCGGTGCCGCCGCGCCCGGTGTCGCCGCCAACGGCACCCGCAGGAGCGTGTCGTGACCGTATTCAAGGCATCCCTGCGCAACTTCTTCGCGCACAAGGGGCGCATGGCGCTCAGCGCCGTCGCGGTCGTGCTGTCCGTGGCGTTCGTATGCGGGACGCTGGTCTTCACCGACACCATGACGACCACCTTCGACAAGCTCTTCGCCTCGACGTCCGCGGACGTCACCGTCAGCCCGAAGAAGCCGAAGGACGACAAGGCGCAGCAGGAGACGGGCCGTCCGCCGTCGGTGCCGGAGTCCGCCCTCGCCGGGGCGCGGACCGCGGAGGGCGCCAAGTCCGTGGAGGGCATGGTCTCCAGCGAGAAGGTCACCGTCGTCGACGGCGACGACAAGAACATCGGCTCCACGACCGGCGCCCCCACCATCGCCTCCAACTGGACCGCGGGCGACCGCACGACGATGAAGATCACCTCGGGGCACGCGCCCCGCGGCGCCTCCGACGTCATGGTCGACGCCGACACGGCGAAGAAGCGGAAGCTGAAGCTGGGCGACGAGCTGCGCACCATCACCGCCACCGGCGACTTCGAGGCGGAGATCTCCGGCATCGCGACCTTCCAGGTCACCAACCCCGGCGCGGCGATCGTCTACTTCGACACCCGCACCGCGCAGCGGGAGCTGCTGGGGGCCACCGACGCCTACACGGGCGTCGCGGTGACCGCCGACAGCGGCGTCACGCACGCCGAGCTGAAGAAGAACGTCACCGAATCCCTCGGGGCGGGCACGTACACGTACCAGACGAAGAAGGAGGCGGCCGACTCCAGCCGCGAGCAGATCGGCTCCTTCCTGGACGTGCTCAAGTACGCCCTGCTCGGCTTCGCCGGCATCGCGCTCCTGGTCGGGATCTTCCTGATCGTCAACACCTTCTCGATGCTCGTCGCGCAGCGCACCCGCGAGATCGGCCTCATGAGGGCCATCGGGTCCAGCCGCCGCCAGGTCAACAGGTCGGTGATGATCGAGGCGCTGCTGCTGGGCGTCGCCGGTTCCGTGCTGGGCGTCGGCGCCGGAGTCGGCCTGGCCGTCGGGCTGATGGAGCTGATGGGCGCCCTGGGCATGAACCTCAGCACCTCGGAGCTGACCCTCGCCTGGACGACACCCGTCGCCGGGCTCGTCCTCGGCATCCTCGTCACCCTCCTCGCGGCCTACCTGCCGGCGCGGCGCGCCGGACGGGTCTCCCCGATGGCGGCGCTGCGGGACGCAGGAACCCCCGCCGACGGCAAGGCCGGGACGGTGCGCGGCGTGCTGGGCCTCCTCCTCACCGCAGGCGGCGGAGCGGGACTGTACGCGGCGACGCAGGCCGAGGAGGCCTCGGACGGATCGGTGTGGCTGGGCGCAGGCGTGGTGCTGACCCTCGTCGGGTTCGTCGTCGTCGGCCCGCTGCTCGCGGGCGGGCTGGTGCGGGTGCTCTCGGCGGTGACGCTGCGCCCCTTCGGACGCGTCGGCCGCCTCGCGGAACGCAACGCCCTGCGCAACCCGCGCCGTACCGGTGCGACCGCCGCGGCGCTGATGATCGGGCTCGCACTCGTCGCGTCGCTCTCGGTCGTCGGCTCCTCGATGGTCGCCTCCGCCACGGAAGAACTGGACCGGTCCGTCGGAGCGGACTTCATCGTCCAGTCCGGCAACGGCCAGCCGGTGACGACCGCGGCCGAGAAGAGGGCGCGGAAGTCGGAGCGGCTGAAGACCGTCACCACCTACAAGATGGTCGGCGCCCGCATCACCGCCCCCGACGGCTCCACGGCGGCCCGGCACCTCGCCGCCACCGAACCCGCGTACATGGACGCCCTGCGGCGCGAGACGACGTCGGGCGACCTGGCGGCGGCGTACGGCAAGGACGCCATGTCGGTCGGCGCCGAGTACGCGAAGAAGCACGGCGTCGAGGTCGGGGACACCCTGGAGGTCGCCTTCTCCGGCGGGCGCAAGGCGGAACTCGAGGTCGCCGCGATCACCTCCGACGACACCAACGTCGACCAGGGCGCGATGTACACCCACGTCGACACCGCCCGCCAGTACCTGCCCGCCGACCGGTTCCCACTGAGCTGGATGGTGCTCGCCACGGCCGACGAGGGCCACGAGAAGGCCGCGTACGCCGCCCTGAAGAAGCAGATGAAGCCGTACCCGCAGTACCAGGTGCGCGACCAGGCCGACTACAAGAAGACCCTCCAGGACCAGGTAGGGCAGATGCTCAACATGGTCTACGGGCTGCTGGCGCTGGCGATCATCGTCGCCGTGCTCGGCGTGGTGAACACCCTCGCGCTGTCCGTCGTCGAACGCACCCGTGAGATCGGCCTGATGCGGGCCATCGGCCTCTCCCGGCGGCAGCTGCGCCGCATGATCCGCCTGGAGTCGGTCGTCATCGCCCTCTTCGGCGCCCTCCTCGGCCTCGGCCTGGGCATGTGCTGGGGCACGGCGGCGCAGAAGCTGCTCGCGCTGGAGGGGCTGGGCGTGCTGGAGATCCCGTGGCAGACGATCGGAGCCGTCTTCGTCGGCTCGGCCCTGGTCGGCCTCGTGGCGGCGCTGGTCCCCGCGTTCCGCGCGGGCCGCATGAACGTGCTGAACGCGATCGCGACCGAGTAGCCGTTCGGAGGGGACGGGGCGGGCCCGGGTGCGCGTGACGGAAACCACCCGGGCTCGCCCGTTCCGCCACCGCACCTGTGCCTCCCGCCGCGCCAGCGTGACGCCGCCCGCTGTCAGGCCCGCGATTCCACTGCGGCGGGGCGGTCGAGTCGTCCCGGCGGCGCCGTCCCCTTGCGAGGGGCCACCGCCGATCGGGTCGGCGGCGGTCGTCCGGCCGCCGTACGCTTGGAAACCCCCGGAACGTCCGCGTCGCGCCGTTGCGGGGCATCTCGCGTTGCCCACCCCCGGACGGGAAGCCCCACATGAGTCTCACCGGACTGCTCGACGCCGTCGCCCGCGACCCCGCACTCGAGGAGGCCGTCAAGGCCGCCGCCGACGGCAACCGGCGCCACGTCGACCTCGTCGGCCCCGCCGCCGCCCGGCCTCTTTCCGTCGCCGCGCTCGCCCGCTCCTCCGGCCGCACCGTGCTGGCCGTGACGGCGACGGGCCGCGAGGCGGAGGACCTCACCGAGTCGCTGCGCTCGCTGCTGCCGCCCGAGGGCGTCGTGGAGTACCCGTCGTGGGAGACGCTGCCGCACGAGCGGCTCTCGCCCCGCTCCGACACCGTCGGCCGCCGTCTCGCCGTGCTGCGCCGCCTCGCGCACCCGGACGCGGACGATCCGGGTGCGGGGCCCGTCAGCGTCGTCGTCGCACCCGTGCGGTCCGTGCTCCAGCCGCAAGTGCGGGGCCTGGGGGACCTGGAGCCCGTCGCGCTGCGGCAGGGGCAGAGCGCCGAGATGGACGAGGCGGTCGACGCTCTCGCCGCGGCGGCCTACTCCCGCGTCGAACTCGTCGAGAAGCGCGGCGAGTTCGCCGTACGGGGCGGCATCCTGGACGTCTTCCCGCCCACCGAGGAGCACCCCCTACGGGTGGAGTTCTGGGGCGACGAGGTCGAGGAGATCCGCTACTTCCGCGTCGCCGACCAGCGCTCCCTGGAGGCCGCCGAGCACGGTCTGTGGGCACCGCCGTGCCGGGAACTGCTGCTGACGGACGAGGTGCGGCAGCGGGCAGCCGACCTCGCGGAGGACCACCCCGAACTCGGCGAACTGCTCGGCAAGATCGCCGAGGGTATCGCCGTCGAAGGCATGGAGTCGCTGGCGCCGGTCCTCGTCGACGACATGGAGCTGCTGCTCGACGTCGTACCGCAGGGCACGATGGCCGTGGTCTGCGACCCGGAACGGGTGCGTACCCGGGCGGCCGACCTCGTCGCCACGTCGCAGGAGTTCCTCCAGGCCTCCTGGAGCGCCACCGCCATGTCCGACTCGGGGCAGGCGCCCGTCGATCTCGGGGCCGCCTCGCTGTGGGGCATCGCCGACGTACGGGAGCATGCCCGCGAACTGGGCATGTTGTGGTGGTCGGTCAGCCCCTTCAGCGGCGACGCCGACCTGGAGACGGACGACCCGGAGACCGGCGGGGACGACGTCCTGCGGCTGGGCATGCACGCACCCGAGACGTACCGCGGCGACACCGCCCGCGCCCTCGCCGACACCAAGGGCTGGCTGTCGGCGGGCTGGCGCTGCGTGTACGTCACCGAGGCGCACGGGCCGGCCGTCCGCACGGCGGAAGTGCTCGGGAACGAGGGGATCGCGGCCCGCCTGGAGAGCGACCTGGACGGCATCGCGCCGTCCGTGGTGCACGTGGCGCAGGGATGCCTCGACAACGGCTTCGTCGACCCGGGCCTGAAGCTGGCCGTGCTGACGGAGACCGACCTGTCCGGGCAGAAAGCCGCGGGCCGCGAGGCCGCGCGGATGCCCGTGCGGCGCCGCAAGCAGATCGACCCGCTCACCCTCGTCCCGGGCGACTACATCGTGCACGAGCAGCACGGCGTCGGCCGCTACGTCGAGATGGTCCAGCGCACCGTGCAGGGCGCCACCCGCGAGTACCTGCTGGTGGAATACGCGCCCGCGAAGCGCGGACAGCCCGGGGACCGGCTGTTCGTCCCCACGGACCAGCTGGAGCAGGTCACCAAGTACGTCGGAGGCGAGCAGCCCTCGCTGCACCGCCTCGGCGGCGCCGACTGGACGAAGACCAAGGCCCGCGCGAAGAAGGCCGTCAAGGAGATCGCCGCCGACCTCATCAAGCTGTACTCGGCGCGCATGGCGGCCCCCGGGCACGCCTTCGGCCAGGACTCGCCCTGGCAGCGGGAGCTGGAGGACGCCTTCCCCTACGCCGAGACGCCCGACCAGCTCACCACCATCGGCGAGGTCAAGGAGGACATGGAGAAGTCGGTCCCCATGGACCGGCTGATCTGCGGAGACGTCGGCTACGGCAAGACCGAGATCGCCGTGCGCGCCGCGTTCAAGGCCGTGCAGGACGGCAAGCAGGTCGCCGTCCTCGTACCGACGACGCTGCTCGTGCAGCAGCACTTCTCCACGTTCTCCGAGCGGTACGGACAGTTCCCCGTCAACGTGCGGGCGCTGTCGCGGTTCCAGACGGAGAGCGAGGCACGCGCCGTCGTCGACGGGCTCCAGGAGGGCTCCGTCGACGTCGTCATCGGCACGCACCGCCTCTTCTCGTCCGACACCAAGTTCAAGGACCTCGGACTGCTCATCGTCGACGAGGAGCAGCGCTTCGGCGTCGAGCACAAGGAGCAGCTGAAGAAGCTCCGCGCCAACGTCGACGTGCTGAGCATGTCGGCCACCCCCATCCCGCGCACCCTGGAGATGGCCGTCACCGGCATCCGCGAGATGTCGACGATCACCACCCCGCCCGAGGAGCGGCACCCCGTGCTGACGTTCGTCGGGCCGTACGAGGAGAAGCAGATCGGCGCCGCGATCCGCCGCGAACTGCTGCGTGAGGGGCAGGTCTTCTACATCCACAACCGTGTGGAGTCCATCGAGCGCGCGGCGGCGCGGCTGCGCCAGATCGTGCCTGAGGCCCGGATCGCCACGGCGCACGGGCAGATGTCGGAGCAGGCCCTCGAACAGGTCGTCGTCGACTTCTGGGAGAAGAAGTCGGACGTGCTGGTCGCCACGACGATCGTCGAGAACGGCATCGACATCTCCAACGCCAACACCCTCGTCGTCGAACGCGGCGACAACTTCGGCCTCTCGCAGCTGCACCAGCTGCGCGGCCGGGTCGGGCGCGGCCGGGAACGCGGCTACGCCTACTTCCTCTACCCGCCGGAGAAGCCGCTGACGGAGACCGCGCACGAGCGGCTGGCGACCATCGCCCAGCACACCGAGATGGGCGCCGGCATGTACGTCGCGATGAAGGACCTCGAGATCCGCGGCGCCGGCAACCTCCTCGGCGGAGAGCAGTCCGGCCACATCGCCGGGGTCGGCTTCGACCTGTACGTGCGGATGGTCGGCGAGGCCGTCGCCGACTACCGCAAGGCGCTGGAAGAAGGCGGCGGCGAGGTCGAGGAAGCCCCGCTCGAGGTGAAGATCGAACTGCCGGTGGACGCGCACGTACCGCACGACTACGCCCCCGGCGAGCGGCTGCGCCTCCAGGCGTACCGGGCCATCGCCTCCGCCAACTCCGAGGAGGACATCGCCGCCGTTCGCGAGGAACTCGCCGACCGCTACGGCCCGTTGCCCGAACCGGTCGAGAACCTGCTGCTGGTGGCGGGGCTCCGCATGCTGGCCCGGTCGTGCGGCGTCACGGACGTCACGCTCCAGGGCAACAACGTGCGGTTCGGCCCGGTGGAGCTGCGCGAGTCGCAGGAGCTGCGGCTCAACCGGCTCTATCCGCGCTCCGTCGTCAAGAGCGCGACGCGGCAGGTGCTGGTGCCGCGTCCGAAGGCGGGCGGCATCGGCGGGAAGCCCGTCGTCGGCCGTGAACTGCTGGCATGGGTCGGGGAGTTCCTCACGTCGGTACCGGGGGCCTGAGGCGCCGGCGGCCGGACCGGTGGGGACGCGGGCCGCGAGACGGTGGACGCGGGACGGGCCCGCGGGTCTCCGGGACCGGGGCCGCGAACTCGGGGGCGGGGCCCGCGGACTCCGGGACGGAACCCGCGGCGCGAGGGCGGCGGGCCGTATGCAGGTCACGGCCGGTGGAAGCGCACCTCCGGGTTCGCGGGTGAGGGCCCACGCAGCAGCGGCTGCGGGATGCCGCGCAGGTGCCGGTCGAAGAACGCACCCGTGTAGGCGCGGGTGATCTGCCCCGAACGGTCGCCGGGCAGCGGCGTATCGGGATCGGTCATGCCCAACTGCCCTGCCAGAACGGGCAGATCGTTGAACGTGAAGTGCCCGGAGCCCTCGACCGTAAGCCATCGCCTCCAGCCGTCGAACCGCTCCCATGCCTCGTCCCACGTCCCGTCCACGCCACCGGGGCTGTGGCCCGCCGCGGTGCCCATCATCAGGAACGGACGGCGGTCCAGGCCCTCTTCGGGCACGGGGGAGAAGAACGTGCCGTCCAGGTTCACGCCTGCCCGGACGCGCTCGTCGTCGGCCATGAGCCGAGCGGCGGAGTTGCCGCCGATGGAGTGGCCCGCCACACCGATGCTCCGCCGGTCGATCATGCGGGCGTGCCGCCAGGCGGGGCGGGGGCCCGTCAACTCGTCGATCAGGAAGGACACATCAGCGGAACGGCCACTCGCGACCTTCGCCAGCACCGCCCGCGACCCCTCCCCGTCGGGCGCCTCCTCCACGGCGTCGCAGGCGGCGCACGTCGTCACGCGTCCGCCGGGGAAGGACGTACCGAACGACTCCCAGGCATGGTCCACGACAGCCACCACGTAACCCCTCGCCGCGAGTTCCTCCGCAAGGACGGTGAGCGTGGTGCGCTGCAGCGTGAAACCGGGGGAGAGGACGACCAGCGGACGCCTGCCGCGGACGGGACGGGCGTCCGTCCGCGCGTTGGTGCGCACCGACGTCACCGTCTCCACCGGCACCTTCCCGGCCAGGTCCTGACCCTCCAGCAGGGCTTCGGCCTCGCGCCGGGTCATGTACGGGACCGTACGGCCGCCCGTGCCGTGCCGCGCCGGGTAGTACGCGGAGACCATCAACTCCCGCGCCCCGGCCTGCGGTTGCCACGGATCGGTGCGGGAGCGGTCGACGAGGTGGAGAGTGTCGCGGCCCACGGCGTACGGGCCCGAGGGACGCGGAATCGTCAGCCTCTCGCGCGCCGCACCGGGCTTGGTGCTCGGCGCAGCCGCCTGGGCGGGGTCCGACGTCGACGCCGCCCGCTCCGGCGGAGCGGCGGTCCCCGCGCCGCCTGCCGCGGCTGCCGCGTCGGCGGCCGTCACGAACGGCAGGGCGAGGGTGAGGGCGAGAGCGAGCACGGCGGCGGACGGTGCGCGGTGGTGCGCACGGAGCGTCATCAGTGGCATGGAAGGGAAGCTAGGCGCTCGGCACGGGCGCGGCCATCCGGCAAGCCCCTGAAGGGGAGTGGGGGTAACCCGAGCCCGACGTCCGGCCGGTGGGGCCGCCGGAGGAGGGGACGAGGCGGGGGCGGGGCGGTGGCCCGGCCCAGCGCGGTGGGATGGCGGGGCGGGAGCGGCCCGTGGGGCGGGACGGGGCGGTCGAGGGCGTGAGACGGGGCTGTGCGGGGGCCGTCCTCTTCGGTCTTCCACGGGTGTTGGCGGGCCCGTTGCGGTCAGGGCGAGTCCACGGCAACGTCGAATCGTTGTCGGGAAGAGAGCTGAAGCGGTGGTCTCAACCACCGCGATCTACTTAACATCGAGCAACGCCAGGTCATGCACCCTCGCACGACCCTTGCCGCCGTCCGGGAGAATCGATGCACAGCAGCACAAAGGGAAGCCGTCGCCGTAGGTCCGCGCTCACCGTCTGCGGTGCAGCCGCGCTGCTCGTCGCAGCACCGCTGCTCACCGCATGCGGCAACGACGCGCACCCCGGTGCGGCTGCAGTGCTCGGCGGCGAACGCATCACGGTGGGGCAGCTCCAGGCGAAGGTGAAGGAAGTCAGGGACGCGCAGCGCGAGGCCCCGCGCGGCGAGGAGATCATCAAGGGCAGCGGTCAGCTGACCCGCGCCACCCTCGACAACCTCATCCGCGACCGCATCGTGAAGAAGGCCGCCGACGACGCCGGAGTCTCGGTGACCCGCCGCGAGGTCGGCGAGGCGCGGGCGCAGTTGGAGAAGCAGGCGGGCGGATCGAAGAAGCTGAAGGAGGCCCTGCTCCAGCAGCAGGCCATCGCTCCCGGCGACATCGACGACCGGCTGCGCATGCAGATCGCCGTGGACAAGATCGCCAAGGCTTCGGGTATCCAGCCGGGTTCGCCCGAGAGCAACAAGGCTCTGGCCCAGAAGTTCTCCAAGACCTCCAAGAGCATGCACATCCGCGTCAACCCGCGCTTCGGCAAGTGGGACGTGAAGCAGTCCGTGCTCGGCAACCGCACCGAGCCGTGGCTGCAGGACGTCACCGGCCGGCAGGCGGACCGCGAACAGCATGAGCACTGACGGGACCAGACAGCCGGTGGGGCCCCTCGGGGCCGGCAGGCGCCCCGTCAGGCCCCGGAGGAGTCCGGTACCGCGGCGCGGGGCGAGTGCGGCCGCCCAGCGGGGAGGGCCGGACTGATCGGCCCCTGCGGTACGTTCGACGCGTGAGCACATCAGTTCCCGCAGGTCGCATCGTCCTCCTCACCACCAGCCACCGCGTCGCTCCGGGACTGCTGTCCTGGCCCGCCTGGGAGGCCCTGCGCAACGCGGACCACGTCGTGTGCGCCGACCCGGACCACCCGCAACTGCCGTACGTGCGGGAAGCCGGGATCGAGGTGGACGCCGGGAGCGAGCCGAAGGCACAGGACCTGGTCGACGCGGGCGCAGAAGGCCGTACGACAGTCGTCATCGCCGCACCGGAAGGTGAGACGCGGCTGACCGACTCGCTCGCGACCCTCGCCGGATCGGGCCGCACCGCGATGCCCGAGCTGGAACTGCTTCCGGGCTCCTACGACCTGCCCGGAGCGCGCTTCCTGGATCTGGTGCAGGTCATGGACCGCATCCGCAGCGACTGCCCGTGGAGCGGCGCCCGCACCCACGAAGGCCTGGCCAAGTACGGCATCGAGGAGATGTACGAACTCGTCGAAGCCATCGAGAACGGCGACCGCGCAGAGCTGTGCGAGGAACTCGGGGACGTGCTGCTGCAGGTCGTCTTCCACGCCCGCATCGCTCAGGAGGACCCGGACGAGCCGTTCTCCGTCGACGACGTCGCCGGCGCCATCGTCGAGAAGCTCGTCCACCGGCACCCGCACGTCTTCGGCGAGGAGCAGGCCGCGACGGCCGAGGACGTACGGGCCCACTGGCTGCGCACCAAGGCCGAGGAGAAGCAGCGCGAGTCCGTCACGGAGGGGATTCCGCTGGGGCAGCCTGCTCTGGCGCTCGCCGCGAAGCTGGCAAGCCGGGTGCGGCTGGCCGGACTGGAACTGCCGGAAGGAGTGCCGGCGGGACCGGGCGTCGGGTACGAGCTGCTGGCGCTGGCCGTACGCGCGGAGGCCGACGGGGTCGACCCGGAGACGGCACTTCGAGCCGCCGCACGCACGTACCGCGACGCCATCCGCGCGGCGGAAGGCGCAGCCGACCCGGAGTGAGCGGGCCTGGAGTTCGGAGCGGACGGGCGTGAGCGGTCCCTGGGTCATCGGTCCCTGAGCCATCGGTCGGGGTGAGCGGTGGCGGAGTCCGGTCGGGGTGAGGGGTCCCGGAGTTACCGGAGCGGTCCTGGAGTTGCCGGAGCGGTCCCTGAGTCATCGGTCCCTGAGCCATCGGTTCTGGAGTCGCTCGGTCCTGAGTGACGGGGGCCTGAGTGAGTGATCCCGGAGTGATCAGTGGCGGGCGGGCGGGCGGTGCTGGTGCGGTGAGTGCGAGAGCAGTGCTCTCCGTACGAACGCCCCGTGCCGCCCGTGAGCAGCGCTCTGCGATGAGAGCGGCGCTCTCGTCCCCGTTTGCTCTCCGTAGGACTGCGAGCACCGTCCGCCTTTGAGAACAGTGCTCTCACTTCTGCTCTCACTTCGAGCCTCCGCTTCGAGTCTCCCCTCGACGAGGGAGCGCCGACCTGTGAAGAGAGCAGTGCTCTGAAGCGTGACTGCTGAGCCGAGCTTGCCTGCCCGCAAGCGCCTGGCCGTGCGGAGAGGGGAGCGATGCTCGATCGGAGAGCCGACTTGTGACTCTTCGCCGGGCCGCCGCGCTGGCGGAAGCCATGTCAGCGCACCCGGCCACGTCGCGCCCATGTCGCGCCCACCGCTCCACTCCGTGAGCGGTGCTCCGGCCTGGTGCTGCTTTCTGTGCTGTTTGTGAGCGGTGCTCTGAGGTCGGTGCGGTGCTCCACGCTGAGCGATGTTCCGGCCACGTGACGCTGTGCAGTAGCGAGAGCGCTGATCCGCGACCGGCGCGGTGCTCGCTCCCCTCGTGAGCGGTGCTCTTCGTTCGGAGCGACGTTCCAAGAGCGGCGCCCAGAACCCGTAACGCCGTGCCACTCGGAGAGCGACGCTCTCGTCCCGGGGCGGTGCTCTCCTTACGGCGTGGTGATCGGGCCCCGGCGCGGTGCTCCCGTTCCGGCGACCCTGCGGTGGTGCCCACCGGTCCCGTCGTGGTGCTCCCGTGCGGGACACCGCGCAGGGCCAGGCCCCAACCCCGCTCCAGCCTCCCCCCCCGCTCCGTCCCCTCTCGCCCCCCACCCCCTGCGAAGGGACCGCATATCCGGTCGATCGGGGGTACCCGTAGGCCATGTACGCAGCTCTCGCCGGAAACACTCCGATGATTCCGCTCGCCGAGAACCGCGACCTGCTGGTGGGAATCGCCCCACTGGTGGCAGGGATTGTGGTCGTGGTCGGCCTGATTCTGGCCGTCTCGTACGGCATCCGGATCCGCAGCCGCGGTGACCAACGCCCTTCCAGCCCCGGGGAGCCAGGGCCGGAGGAGCCGCAAGGGTACGAGACGAGTCACCGCGTCCCTGACGAGGTGCCGCACGACGGGCAGCGGCGCATGCCCTACGAGTTCAAGGACTACGACTCCGACAGTCACCCTGGTGAGCACGAGCGACCTCAGCCCAAGTGGGACGAGGGCAGCAGCGGTTCGTTCGGGAGCGGTGGCCTGGGCCATCACTGAGCCCGTCCGCCGGACGCTCCTGAGCCGCACATCGTGCGGGGGAGCTGGGCCACGCGCCTTCCGCCCGCCGTACGTTGCTCGTCGACCCGTCGCCCGTCGCCCGTCGTACTCCCAGGAACCGAGGGATGACACTGCCCGGCGCCGCGCCGTGCCTGCTAATCCGCATCTGACCTGCGGAAGCGTCGTGACTACGGCCGCCACTCAAGATCGGGCGGGGGCCGTAGCCATGATCATCATCTGTCTTCGAGGGTGAACACGACGGGAAGCGACCGCAAGCCACGCATGATCAACCCCCCGCGCCAGCGAAGGTCGGCAGGGTCCGCGGCGAGCCGGATGTCCGGGAGCCGGCGCAGCAGCGTACTCAGGGCGACGCGGCCCTCCAGTCGTGCGAGAGGTGCGCCAAGGCAGTAGTGGATGCCATGGCCGTACCCGAGGTGCGGATTGGTCCGGCGTGAGAGGTCCAGCACGTCCGGCTGATCGAACTTTGCGGGGTCGCGGTCAGCTGCCGCGAGTACGACCAGGATCGGATCTCCCCGGGCGATGTCCTGCCCGCCGAGCTGAAGGGGCTCCGTGGCATAGCGCCAGGTGGCCATCTCCACGGGCCCGTCGTAGCGCAGCAGTTCCTCAATCCCCGATTCCAGAAGTGCGCTGTCCCCGCGGCTAAGGCTTTCCTGGAGAAGCGCTCTCTGTTCTGGGTTCCGGAGCAAGGTATACGCCCCGTTACCGATCAGGTTGATGGTGGTCTCGAAACCCGCAAAGAGAAGCACGAAGCACATCGCCGCGGCTTCGTTCTCCGTGAGATGTTCACCGCCGTCGCTCGCTCGGATCAGACCGGAGATCAGATCCTCACCGAGATCTGCGCGCTTCCTGTGGATGAGTTCAGCGAGATAGCCCCGCATCTTCTTCACCGACCGGGCAACTCCACCCCGAGAACCGCCAGCATGCCGAATCATCATGCCCGCCCAGTCGCGGAAGTCGTCCTGGTCCTCGGCGGGGACGCCGAGCATGTCGCAGATCGCGTAGATGGGGAGGGGGAAGGCGAACTCGTGGATCAGATCGGCCTCTCCGCGTGCCGCGAAACCGTCGATGAGCTGGTCCGTCAACTCCCGTACACGAGGCTCGAATTCGGCGACCCGGGCCGGCGTGAACGCCTTCGAGACCAGGCGCCGCAGCCGCGTGTGGTCGGGCGGGTCGATGTTGAGCAGGTGCGTCATCAGGTTCGCGCTGCGCTCGCCGGGAATCCCGGTCTTCCGCTTCCCCGAGGCGTCAACGGAATGGTTCTCAGGGTTCTTCGACAAACGCTGGTCCGCCAAAGCAAAGCGTGCATCGGCGTAACGGGTGACCAGCCACGCCTCGACCCCGCTGGGCAGTTCGGTCCTGCGGACAGGCGCGTGGTCGCGCAGCCACGCGTAGGCGGGGTACGGGTCGGCTGCGAACTCCCAGTCGAAGAGCGGCGGAGGGGTCGGGCTGCCAATCACCGGACGACGGTACCGCGCTCTGGCAGCCCACACATACTCGCTGTCATCCTGTCGCCAAAACTGCCATAGCAATCGAATCAGGGAGATGCGGACAATGCGGCCAAGTCAACGACGCCTAGCCAAGTAGGTGTTAGTCGGCGCCACTGTGCCAGTCGCGCGCCGGACATCGTCAGCGACAACGCCTGGCCGTTCCGCCAGGACGACCCGGCGTATCCGCTGCGCTTCGCGGACATGCCCAAGCCGCCGCACAAGCCGCGACTGAAGCCGTTTACCGGCTGAGAACTGCCGTGCTGCACGTGTCTGAGATTTCGACCCGGATCACTCCCTGTACTTGGGAGCTATCTCCTTGAAGTGGCTCACCTCCCCGGACGGGAAGACGTACTGGAATTCCGATCGATATTTGTGCGCAATGCCGGTGCTGTGGAACGGGCGGCCCCCGTCATCGATGGTCACGACCTCATCGTGGCCGTCAGACCTGGTGGTCACGTCGATCTGCCATTCACAATGACAGTTGGCAGTGAATGCGACGAAGTCAATCACGATCGGTTCACCTTGCTTCAAGGTGATATATTTGCTGTCCAAGTAGCGATTTCCTAGATGGCCAGAATCAGTCATCTTACGCGCGGATATTCGATCGCCGGCGTCGAGATCGAACCCTACCTTCACCACTTCGCCCTCCCCCTCTCCTGCGCCAACGGTAAGAGTGCCGCTCAAGGGTTTATGCCTCTTGAGAACGTGCGCTGTGATGCCCTTGATCAGCACCGGGTCGGCTTGCTGGCCTGTCAAATTGACTCGTACACGGGTCAGCATTTTCCTCGAAGCGGGGGTGGCGTCTAGAGGGTGGCCCATTTGAACGGCTCCGTGCGGCTTAAGCAGATCTCTGTAGTAGTCCTCGTCGAGCGGAGTGGGGACAATAAGCTTCTTCTGCGTCTTTGCCGGCAGAACTCCCGGCATGGCATAGACATAGCCATCCATGGGGCTGAAGTTGTACGACGCCTCCCAGTCGAGCGAATCTTTGCCTTTCGCCCGTTCTTGCTGATCCCGCTCGACCGCCCGGTCGGAGCGGACCTCTAGAGCCGGGGTTAAGTACCAGCCGAGGATTGTGGTGAGGACTATCGATACCGTCCAACCGATTACAGCTCCCGCATGATCTTTCAACCAGCTTCTTAGGCGTCGCAGTGCGTCGGTGTCCTCATCGTGGGAGCCGCCCTGCGAATCGCCTTCATCGGAAGGACTCCTGCGCTCAGCCTCTTCGGAAGCTGGTGTTGCAGAGTCAGTCCCTGGGGGGCGACGGGGTTCGTCTGACCCGGCAACAGGTCCGTCAGGACCCTCGCTCTCGTTCATTGCCGACCTCCGGCTCGTGTTTCGTCCCCCGGGCATCCGACTAGGGAACGTGGAGCGACATAGCCTTCCAGGCAGTGTCCCGGTCTCGTCACCCGCCCTCGCCGAGCCCCGCTCGTCCGTTTCGAATCCGCAGCCGCGGCCCAATTCCCCAGCTCAATTCCCCAGCTCAATTCCCCTGTGGGCCGACGCCTTGATAGCGTCGTGAACCGCGCGTCGGGGCTCTCCTCCGATGCTGCGGGCGAGGGGTCTGCCCGGAGATTCTGCCGAATCGCTCGACGGGAGGCACCTAAATCAATAAGCGGAGTGCGAGCTTCCGCCACTGCCGGCCTACAGGCGGCCGACCCTGCCGCAGTTGACGGTCACCGGCCAGTTGCGGGCCGGCCTGCTCGCAGAGGTTAAGAGCGATCCTCCCGGGACAAGGGGGAGGCAGCGATACCCGGACCCGGCACTGGCCTGGCGAAGGAGCCCGGCTACACCATTCTTTCTCCTCATGGTCAGATCGGCTTCGAGACGACGGTCAATCTGATCGGCAACGGCACGTACGCGCTGCTCGGCAACCCTGTTCAGCGGGCGGAGCTGACGCGTGCGGTCGAGGAGGGGGACGAGGCGGCGCTGGCTACGGCGGTCGAGGAACTCCTCCGCTACGACGGGCCTGTCGAGATGGCGACCTGGCGTTTCGCGACCGAGCCGCTGGAGATCGGTGGGGAGCGTATCGGCGAGGGGGACCCGGTGCTGGTCGTGCTCGCCGCCGCCGATCGTGATCCGGCCAAGTTCGACCGGCCGGACGTGCTGGATCTGGGGCGCCGCGACAACCAGCACCTCGGCTACGGGCACGGGATCCACTACTGCCTGGGGGCTCCGCTGGCCCGGCTGGAGGGACGGGTGGCGCTGGGTTCGCTTCTGCGTCGGCTTCCGGATGTGCGGTTGGCGGTGGACCCGTCCGAATTGCGGTGGCGCGGCGGTCTGATCATGCGCGGGCTCCGTCAACTGCCCGTCCAGTTCGGCGCGGTGGGCAGTGCCGGGACTCGGCGGTCCGAATCGCTGTGACGTGTGTGGCGCCTGAACTGCGTGTGACCTTCGCGTGATCTGTGTGACACGGCCTTGTGATGATGAACATTCAAAGATAGCTTCGGGCGGCGAACTTCCGAGTCCTTACGAGAGGCCCCCCATGCCGCCCTTGTTCTCCGGGAACGGACGCCACAGGCGTCCGCGTCAGGCACCCTCTTTCGTGGTCACGGCAGGCGTGACAGGCGCGGGCATCGCACTCCCGCTGCTCGGAGCCACCGGCGCGAACGCCGCCGACACCTCGACCTGGGACAAGGTGGCCGAGTGCGAGAGCGGCGGCCTGTGGAGCGCCGACGAGGACAACGGCTTCTACGGCGGACTCCAACTCGACCAGGAGACCTGGGAGGAGTTCGGCGGCACCGATTTCGCGGAGCGCCCGGACCTCGCCAGCCGCGGTCAGCAGATCGAGGTCGCGGAGAAGATCCTCGAGGGCCGCGGGACCGAGGTCTGGTCCGACTGCGCCGAGAGTGCGGGACTTTCGGCGGACTCCGGCGAGACGCCGGATGTGACGGAACCGGACGGCTCGGAGGAATCGTACGAACCCGTTCCCGAACGCCCTTATCCCACAGACCCGTCGGACAGTGCCCCGGAGGGCGACGGCAGTTCGTCCGGTGACGGCGGCTCGGGCGACGGCGACACCTCCGAGGGGTCCGGCGAGGCGTCCCCCTCGCCGGGCGACACGCCGGACGACTCGGGTGACTCCTCGGGCTCCGGCGAATCGGACGGCTCGGGTGAATCCGCTGATCCGGACGAGTCCGGAGAGTCGGACTATCCGTCATATCCCGGCGGCGACTCGGAGTCGGGTGACGGATCGGAAGGCGGCGCCACGGGCGGCTCCGGCGAATCCTCGGACTCCGGCGGCTCGGACGGCTCCGCGGACTCCGGTGACTCCTCGGATTCCGATGACGCTTCAGGCCCCGACGGCTCCGGCGACGGCTCCGAAGGGGGCCGCGGCGACGCGGACGAACATCCCTCCCGCGAAGGCGACGACGCACGCCCCGGCTCCGGTGCGGACGCCGAGGGCCACCGCGTCGCCCCCGGGGAGTCCCTCTCGGGCATCGCTGAGGAGTACGGAGTTCAAGGCGGCTGGCCCGAGTTGTACGAGAGCAACCGGGACGTCGTCGGGTCGGACCCGGACCTGATCCGCCCCGGCCAGGAACTGCGCTTCTGACGGCGGCAGCGGTAGCGGCGGGGCGCCCCGGCGGCGGCTGACCCGCAGCCGCCGGCCCCGCGCCGAGCTCCTTGCGCCCCGCGCGTCGAGCTCCTTGCCCGAGCTCCTTGCGCCTCGCGCCGAGCTCCTTCCGTCCCGCGCGTGCGCGTGGTGAGCGCACGGAGGGCGTGCGGGCGCACGGACCTGGCGGTCCGTGCCGGGAGCGCGCCTTTTCTTCCGCCATCAAACAAAATCGAGGACGTCGCCCCATCTCCTGAGCTGGAGCTTCGCCGGCTGTCGTCCCGCCCGACACGAGTGCACGGGCAGGGCAGGCCTCCGCGCCCGTTAGGCTCTGGTGCAGTAAGCCAGACCCTTCACGAAGGAGATCCTCGTGCCGTCCATCGACGTCGTCGTAGCCCGCGAGATTCTCGACTCGCGAGGCAACCCCACGGTGGAGGTCGAGGTCGGCCTCGACGACGGCAGCACGGGCCGTGCTGCCGTCCCGTCGGGCGCCTCGACCGGTGCCTTCGAGGCCCTTGAGCTCCGCGACGGCGACACGGGCCGCTACGGCGGCAAGGGCGTCGAGAAGGCCGTGCTCGCGGTGATCGAGCAGATCGGCCCCGAGCTCGTGGGGTACGACGCCACCGAGCAGCGCCTCATCGACCAGGCGATGTTCGACCTGGACGCCACCGCCGACAAGTCGTCGCTGGGCGCCAACGCCATCCTCGGCGTCTCGCTCGCGGTCGCCCACGCCGCGTCCGAGGCGTCGGACCTCCCGCTCTTCCGCTACCTGGGCGGTCCGAACGCGCACATGCTGCCCGTGCCGATGATGAACATCCTCAACGGCGGCTCCCACGCCGACTCGAACGTGGACGTCCAGGAGTTCATGATCGCCCCGATCGGCGCCGAGTCGTTCTCGGAGGCGCTGCGCTGGGGTGCGGAGACGTACCACGCGCTGAAGGGCGTCCTGAAGGAGCGCGGTCTGGCCACCGGCCTGGGCGACGAGGGCGGGTTCGCGCCCAACCTCGGCTCCAACCGTGAGGCGCTCGACCTCATCGTCGAGGCGATCCAGAAGGCCGGTTACACCGTCGGACAGGACATCGCCCTCGCTCTCGACGTTGCCGCGTCCGAGTTCTACAAGGACGGCGTCTACTCCTTCGAGGGCAAGGACCGTACCGCCGCCGAGATGACGGACTACTACGCCGAACTCGTCGACGCCTACCCGCTGGTGTCCATCGAGGACCCGCTGTTCGAGGACGACTGGGCGGGCTGGCAGACCATCACCGAGAAGCTCGGCACGAAGGTCCAGCTCGTCGGCGACGACCTGTTCGTCACCAACCCCGAGCGGCTCGCCCGCGGCATCGAGGACGGCGCCGCGAACGCCCTGCTGGTGAAGGTCAACCAGATCGGCTCGCTCACCGAGACGCTGGACGCCGTGGAGCTGGCGCAGCGCAGCGGCTTCAAGTGCATGATGTCCCACCGCTCCGGCGAGACCGAGGACGTCACCATCGCCGACCTCGCGGTCGCCACCAACTGCGGCCAGATCAAGACCGGCGCCCCGGCACGCTCGGAGCGGGTCGCCAAGTACAACCAGCTGCTGCGTATCGAGGAGATCCTCGACGACGCCGCTGTCTACGCCGGCCGCAGCGCCTTCCCGCGCTACAAGGGCTGACAGCCGGGGCCTGGCCGACGAGGGGCGGCGACGGCCGGTCCGACCGGCCGTCGCTGCACCCGTCCCCGCCGCCGTTCCCGTACGGTGGCGGGGGCTTCGTCCCGGGAGCCGCTCGCCGGCGCTCCGCCGGAGGCCGCCGGGACCGGGCCACCGACAGCTGAAACGGACAGCTGAAACGGACAGCTGAAGGGGACAGGGGAGGAACGTGCCCGCGGATCGGTTCTCCACCGCGACCAGGATCAGGGCTCTCGGTGCCCAGGCTGCCGAACGTCTCTACCGGGCCCGCGGCCGCACCGTGCGCGCACCGCGCCGCAGCCGCCTGACCGGACGCGCGGCGCTGCTGGCCCTGGTCGTCTGCTCCCTCGTCGTGGCGCTCGCCTACCCGATGCGGCAGTACGTCTCGCAGCGCTCGGAGATCGCCGAGCAGCAGCGCCAGGCGGAGCACGCACGCAAGAAGGTCAAGCAGCTGCGTGAGCTGCGGGCACGGTGGGAGGACCCGGCGTTCGTCGAGCAACAGGCCCGCGAGCACCTGCACTTCGTCCGTCCCGGCGAGGTCGGATACACCGTGCGCGACGGTACGGGCGCCGCCCACCGGCCCTCGGACCACGGTCCGGACCGCGCCTGGTACCAGAACCTGTGGGACGGCGTGGACGAGGCCGACGGCCGTCGCTGACGCCCGTCCGCCGCCCCCCGTCGCCCCGTCCGTCCCGCGTCCTGACATCCCCTCCGCCCGGGCCGTTCTCCCGGAGCTCTTCCGGCCGCGTTCGCCGGGAACCCCCGTCCGCCCGACCCCGTCCTCCGAACCCATGTCCTCCCGACCCGTTGCCTGACCCGCCCCCTGCCTGGACCCGCCCGCCACCGCCTCACCCCGGAAAGAGCCGACGACCGATGGAATCGCCCCCGCCGCAGACCCGGCCCACGCCCCCCACGGACGCGGATGTGGCCGCGTTCAAGGAGCAGTTGGGGCGCCCGCCGCGCGGTCTGCGCGCCATCGCGCACCGCTGCCCCTGCGGGCTCCCCGACGTGGTGGAGACGGCGCCCCGGCTGGAGGACGGCACCCCCTTCCCCACGACGTACTACCTGACGTGCCCGCGTGCCGCCTCCGCCATCGGCACGCTGGAGGCGAACGGCGTCATGCGGGAGATGACGGCGCGGCTGGAGCAGGACGAGGAGCTGGCCGCCGCCTACCGCGCGGCCCACGAGGACTACCTGGCCCGCCGTGACGCCATCGAGGTGCTCAGCGGCTTCCCCAGCGCGGGCGGCATGCCTGACCGTGTGAAGTGCCTGCACGTTCTGGTCGCGCACTCCCTGGTCGCGGGGCCCGGTGTCAATCCCCTGGGCGACGAGGCGCTGGCGATGCTGCCTGAGTGGTGGGCCAAGGGTCCCTGCGTCGCCCCCGCCCCGGCCGAGCCCGGCGAGGACTGACGGGCGGAGCGGGCCGGTCCGGTGCCGGAGCCGAATACGCTGGTGGTCCGCCCGTCGTGAGGCGGCCGTCGTGCAGCCGGCTGCCGTGAGGAGAACGCATGCCCCGTGTCGCCGCTGTGGACTGCGGTACGAACTCGATCCGGCTTCTGGTGGCGGACGTCGATGCCGCAACCGGCGAACTGGAGACCCTGGACCGGCGGATGGAGATCGTCCGGCTCGGCCAGGGCGTCGACCGTACGGGCAGGCTGGCGCCCGAGGCGCTGGAGCGGACGTTCGCCGCATGCCGCCGGTACGCGCAGGTGATCGAGGAGCACGGCGCGAAGCGTCTGCGTTTCGTCGCCACATCGGCGTCGCGGGACGCGGAGAACCGGGACGAGTTCGTACGCGGCGTCGTGGAGATCCTCGGCGTCGAGCCGGAAGTGATCAGCGGTGACCAGGAGGCGCAGTTCTCCTTCACGGGCGCCACGAAGGAGCTCGCCGGACGCCAGGACGTGGAGCGGCCCTATGCGGTCGTCGACATCGGCGGTGGCTCGACCGAGTTCGTGGTGGGTTCGGAGGAGGTCCGCGCGGCGCGCTCCGTCGACGTGGGCTGCGTGCGGCTCACCGAACGCCACGGCCTCTCGGGCCGTGCCACTCCTGACCAGATCGAGGCGATGCGCGCCGACGTCACCGCCGCTCTCGACGAGGCCGCACGGAGCGTTCCGCTGGCCGAGGCGCGGACCCTCGTCGGGCTCGCGGGGACGGTCACGACGGTTGCCGGCATCGCGCTCGGACTGGACGAGTACGACTCGGCCGCCATCCACCACTCCTGCGTCTCCGCCGGGCAGGTACGGGAGATCGTCCAGCGCCTGCTGGACAGCACGCACGCGGAGCGCGCCGCGATCCCCGTGATGCATCCGGGACGGGTGGACGTGATCGTCGCGGGAGCGCTGATACTGCAGATGATCATGGAACGGACGGGTGCGGGCGAGGTCGTCGTCAGCGAGCACGACATCCTCGACGGCATTGCGATCCACACGGCACTCGATGCGCGGTAGGAGGAGAGGGCGCTACAGGTTGCGGTAGACGTCCCGCCGGTCGCCCACCTTGACGACGAGGATGAGGAGTTCCCCGTCGTTGATCTGGTACGCGACCCTGTAGTTGCCGACCCGGAGCCGGTAGAGACCCGAGGGGCCGGTGAGCTTCTTGATGTCGGTGTCCTCGCGGTACGGATCGTTGCCGAGGGCGGTCAGCGCGGTCAGGATGCGCATGGCTTCGGGTCGGTCGATGGCCCGGATCTGCCGCTGTGCCGCTGTGGTGAACCGGAACGCGTACTTCACGCGGCGCCTTCACCGCGCTCGCTGAACAGGTCCGCCAGCAGCTCGGCCATCGAAATCGTGGGCTCGCCGTCGGCCAGAACTGCTTCCGCTTCACGGGCCAGCATCAGGTCGGCCGCTTCTTCCAACGCTTCGAAGTCGGCGATCGGCACGACTGCGGCGACCGGGACACCGTTGCGTGTGATGACGGTCGGGGTGCCTTCCTCGGCCTGGTTGATGTGCTCCGCGAGGTGTGCGCGTGCGTCTCTGACGGTCGCGGTGTTCTCGGTCATGGACTCAGTGTACGCATTTGCGTGTACACACTGCCAGGTGTAGGAGTCGCGTTCGCGAGCCATCCTCGACGGCATTGCGTGGAGCCTCACTTGAGACCTCCGCGGCTCCTTTGAAAGGGGTCGCGGGGGCCTTCGCAAGCCTCCGCGAAGAAGTCTCGTGAAATAATTCACGTGGGAAAGTGCCTCGTCGGACGCGTATCACACCGCGAAGAGCCCGATTCGGGCCTCGGGTGCGGCCCCGTTGCGTGAACGGCGCATTCCAGCCGTGTGACACGTTCACCGGCGTCCCCTCCGCTGTTCTCGTGGGGGCGACGATAAGTGCAGCTCAAGGGGTGCGCGGAGGCTCCGGGCGTGCAACGGGCCCGTGGTGGGCCGGACGGCTTCCGGTGCGTGGCGGCGCAGTGTAGCACCACCTCGGAGGGTGCTTGTGAAGCCCCTCACGAGGTCCCCCCGGGGGCCGGGTGGATACTCGGAGACATGAGCACCACGGAGCGTCCCCGAATCCTCGTAGTGGGCGGCGGGTACGTCGGCTTGTACGCGGCGCGCCGCATCCTGAAGAAGATGCGCTACGGCGAGGCGACGGTCACAGTCGTCGACCCGCGCTCGTACATGACGTACCAGCCCTTCCTCCCCGAAGCCGCTGCCGGCAGCATCTCGCCGCGCCACGTCGTGGTGCCGCTGCGACGCGTGCTGCCGAAGGCCGAGGTCCTCACCGGTCGCGTCACGACCATCGACCAGGACCGCAAGGTCGCCACGATCGCCCCGCTGGTCGGCGAGGCGTACGACCTGCCCTTCGACTACCTGGTCATCGCCATGGGAGCGGTCTCCCGTACCTTCCCGATCCCCGGCCTGGCCGAGAACGGCATCGGCATGAAGGGCGTGGAGGAGGCCATCGGCCTGCGCAACCACGTGCTCGAGCAGTTGGACAAGGCCGACTCGACCCACGACGAGGACGTCCGGCGCCGCGCGCTGACCTTCGTCTTCGTCGGAGGCGGCTTCGCGGGTGCCGAGACCGTCGGCGAGGTCGAGGACATGGCCCGCGACGCCGCGAAGTACTACCCGAACGTCCGGCGCGAGGACATGCGGTTCATCCTGGTCGACGCGGCGCCCGGCATCCTGCCGGAGGTCGGCCCGAAGCTGGGCGAGTGGGGTCTGGAGCACCTCAAGAGCCGCGGCGTGGAGGTCTACCTCAGCACCTCGCTGGAGTCCTGCGTGGGCGGCCGCGTCCTGCTGAAGAACGGCCTCGACGTCGAGTCGAGCACCATCGTGTGGACGGCGGGCGTCAAGCCCAACCCGGCGCTGGCCCGGTTCGGTCTGCCGCTCGGCCCCAAGGGCCACGTCGACGTCGACGCCACGATGCAGGTCCGCGGCACGGACCACGTCTGGGCCGCCGGCGACAACGCGCAGGTCCCCGACCTGGCGGCGGGCAAGGAGCAGGCGTACTGCCCGCCCAACGCGCAGCACGCGCTCCGCCAGGCCAAGGTGCTGGGCGACAACGTCATCTCCCGGCTGCGCAGCTTCCCGCAGCGCGACTACAAGCACGCCAACAAGGGCGCCGTCGCGGGCCTCGGGCTGCACAAGGGCGTCGCGATGATCGTTCTGGGCAGGACCCGGATCAAGCTCAAGGGCCGGCTGGCCTGGTACATGCACCGCGGCTACCACGGTCTGGCCGTGCCGACCTGGAACCGCAAGATCCGCGTCTTCGCCGACTGGACGCTGGCGATGTTCCTCAAGCGGGAGGTCGTCTCGCTGGGCGCCATGGAGCACCCGCGCGAGGAGTTCTACGAGGCGGCCTCGCCCGTCTCGAGGGCCGCCGGCGAAGTGGCGGAAGCGGAGCGCAAGACCCGGGTCAAGGAGGACCGCGCGCAGCGGCGGGAAGAGGCCAAGGCTTCCTGACGGCTGCAAGGCCGGGATACGAGAACGAGAGCCCCGCGAAGGGGGCGTCCGCCATCCGTGGGGCGGGCGCCCCCTTCGTCGTCTGCCGGGACGCGCGCGGCACAGGGTGCGGACGGGCACGGCGGCTGTGACGAATAGTCCCCAAGTCAGTGTGGTTCGGCATACTTTGCACGACAATCAGGTTGCATAAGGGAGATTCGCCCCTTCCTGCCTGGAGGTGTGTGCATTGACCGACGTCGCGCCGCGGCTCGCCGCGCTCGCCGAGAGACTGCTCGAGGAACCGCTTCCGATCCGTATCAGGGCCTGGGACGGCAGTACGGCCGGGCCGCCCAGCGCCCCCGTACTGCGCATCCGCCACCGCCGCGCTCTGCGCCGCATCCTGTGGTCCCCCGGTGAGCTGGGCCTCGCCCGGGCATGGGTCGCCGGCGAACTCGACGTCGACGGAGACCTGTACGGCCTGCTCGCCCAACTGGCCCCGCTGCTCTGGGAGAAGAACGAAGACGGCGGCTCACGGCAGCGCGTGGCGGCGCTCGTCCGCGACCCGGACGTGCGGGCGGCCGCGCGCGAACTGCTGTCCCTCGGCGGTCCGCTGCCCCCTCCCGCGCCGCCCCGTGAGGAGACGCGGCGGCGCTTCGGAGTGCGGCATACGCCGGGACGCGACCGCCAGGCCGTCAGGCACCACTACGACGTGGGCAACGACTTCTACGAGCTGGTGCTCGGCCCGAGCATGGTCTACTCCTGCGCCTACTGGGAGCCGGGGGACGAAGGGCGGAAGCCCACGCTGGAAGAGGCTCAGCACGCCAAACTGGATCTCGTCTGCCGCAAGCTGGCGCTCACCACGGGCAGCCGGCTGCTGGACGTCGGCTGCGGGTGGGGCTCGCTGGTGCTGCACGCGGCGCGCGAGTACGGAGCGAGCGCCGTCGGTATCACGCTCTCGCACGAGCAGGCGACGTACGCACGCAAACGCGTGGCGGAGGAGGGCCTGGCCGACCGGGTGGAGATCCGGGTGCAGGACTACCGCGACGTCGCCGACGGCCCCTACGACGCCATCGCCTCCATCGGTATGGCCGAACACGTCGGCAGGGAGCACTACCTGCAGTACGCGGGCGGGCTGTACTCGCTGCTGAAACCCGGGGGGAGGCTGCTCAACCACCAGATCGCGCGGCGCCCGCTGCGGGACGAATCGGCGTACCGGGTGGACGACTTCATCGAGGCGTACGTCTTCCCGGACGGCGAGTTGGCGCCGCTGGCCCGCACAGCGGGCGCGCTGGAGGAAGCGGGCTTCGAGGTGCGGGACGTGGAGTCGCTGCGGGAGCACTACGCCCTGACGCTGCGGGCCTGGGTCGACAACCTGGAGGGGGCCTTCCCGCGTGCCGCTGCGCTCACTTCGCCCGGGCGCGCGAGGGTCTGGCGGCTGTACATGGCGGCGAGCGCGCTCGCCTTCGAACGCAACCGGATCGGCGTCAACCAGATCCTCGCGGTGAGAACTCCCGTCAGCGGGGAGTCGGGGCTTCCGCTGCGGACGAGGGAGTGGCTCGGCGGCTGACACACCCGCGCCGTCCGGTCGCCGCGCGGGCCCCGTGCGGCGACCGGGGCCCGTGCGGCGACCGGGGCCCGCACCGGTACGGCCGGCCCCGCGCGGCGGGAGGGCTTCTGAACCGGCGGTACGTCCTGCGGGCGGGGAGCGCGCCGGGTGTGCCCGACCCGTCCGGGGCGGGCCGAGGTGACGGCGCCCGGGGCGGGCGGTGGCGGAGGCGCCCGGGGCGGTGGCGGCGGTCTCGGAGTCAGTCCTCGGCGCCGCCGCCGAGGACCAGCACCTGGATGGCGAGAACCGCGGCGCCGCGGGCCCAGTCGTGGAAGTCGGACACCTTCGTCTCCAGGTTCACCGGGTCCGCCCAGGGGTTGCGGTTCGCCGCGAGGGACTCGTGGACCTTCTCGCCCGCCACGTCCATCAGCCCGACGCCCTCTCCCGCGAGCAGGATCTTCTCCGGCATGGCGAAGTTCGCGATCTGGGCGATGAGGAAGCCCAGACCCCGCGCGGCCTCGCCGACGACGCGGGCGGCCGCCGGTTCGCCGTCCCCTGCGGCCTTGAGGATCTCCTCGTAGCCGACCCACCGGCCGGTCGCCGCCCGTACCTGGTACTCGATGCTCTGGACGGTGAGCAGCGACGTGGCGCTGCCGCGCTCCCCGTAGGGCGTCAGCGGCCCGCTCGGATCGAGGATCCAGCGCTCCGCGGTGCCCCTGTAGTTGTCCGAGGGGCGGATGGGCTCGCCGCCTATGACGAGGCCGTATGCCACGCCGGCGCCGATGGTCAGCACGGCGAAGCGGTCGTGGCCCCGCCCCGCGCCGAACCACGTCTCCGCCTCCATCAGGGCGGCGAAGTCGTTCTCCAGGACCACCGGGAGGTGGGTGCGCTCCCGCAGCAGGTCGGCGAAGGGCACCTCCTGCCAATGCAGCCAGGGGGCGTCGGCGGCGACGGAGCGGTCCCGCACGGAGCCGCCGATCCCGACGCCGATACCGGCGAGCTGGGGGAAGTCTTCGGAGAAGGACCGCACGATCGAGTGAGCCGCGTCCGCCACCGCCTCTGGCTCCTGCGACTCCAGCAGCCGGTCCTCGCGGCGCACGACCGTGCTCTTCAGGGTGGTGACGACGCCGTACACGGTGTCGGCGGTGATCTTGAGGCCGACGAAGTGCCATGGGTCGGTGACGATGTCGAGGGGCCGGCCGGGGCGCCCCTGCCCCAAAGTGACCGTCAGGCCCGGAGGGGGCTGGTGCACCTCCAGCAGCAGCCCCGAGTCGATCAGCGGCTTGGCGAGACGGGTGAGGCTGCCTCCGGACATGCCGAGGCGGCGGGCGATCTCGCTGCGCGAGCTCGGCCCGTTGGTGAGCACCTCGATCGCCACCGCTCGCTCGGTGGGCGACAGGGGTCTCCAGCTGGGCACCGGACTGCCGGCATTGCTCGGACTGGTCAACCGCGGCCTCCACTACGGCACTTCGGGGGTGGCTCCTCAGCTTATGCCGGGAGCGCGTAACTTCCGTCTGAAACTATAGCTCCCCGATCAGGGCTCCGGTGTCATGGTGGGAGCCGGGGAAACCAGCGGCTGTGCGATCCCTTGACAGCCCTATAACTTCCACGTAGAAGTAATCCGGTCGGTGCTCGCCCCGGAGCGCCCGACCCGGCGACAAACGCGGACAAGCCGGAAACGACGCGGAGAAGGGGGTCTGCCGATGGCCGCCGTCAAGCCGGCGAGCGCGGCACCGAACCGCAGAAGGGGCGACACCCGCGTCGCTCTCGCCTTCGTCGCCCCGGCGATGCTCGGCTATCTGGTCTTCCTCGTGTGGCCGACGCTGCGCGGTGTCTATCTCAGCTTCACCAGCTTCGACCTGCTGAGCGAGGAGAAGTGGACCGGCCTCGGCAACTACAGGCGGCTGCTCAACGACCCGGTCTTCTGGGACTCGCTGGGCGTGACGCTGCAGTACGTAGTGATCAACATCGGCGTGCAGACGGTCGCCGCGCTGCTGATAGCCGTCCTCATGCACCGGCTGACCCGCTCGACCGTCGTGCGGGGGATCGTCCTCGCGCCGTACCTGGTCTCGAACGTCGTCGCCGGAATCGTGTGGCTGTGGATCCTCGACACGCAGCTCGGTGTGGGCAACGAGGTCATCGAATGGCTCGGCTTCGACAGGATCGCCTTCTTCGGTGACGCCTCGTGGGCGATACCGACGATCGCGCTGGTGAACGTGTGGCGGCACGTGGGCTACACGGCGCTGCTGATCTTCGCGGGCCTGCAGTCCATATCGCCGACGGTCTACGAGGCGGGCCGCGTCGACGGCGCGAGCGAGTGGCGGATGTTCCGGTCCATCACGGTGCCGCTGCTGCGGCCGGTCCTGTCCCTGGTCCTGATCATCACCGTCGTCGGCTCCTTCCAGGTCTTCGACACCGTCTCCGTCACCACCGACGGCAAGCCCGCCAACGCCACCAACGTCCTGCAGCTGTACGTCTACGACCTCGCGTTCGACCGCCTGCAGTTCGGTTACGCCTCCGCCATCTCCGTCGCGCTGATGCTCGTACTGACCGTCATCACGGTCATGCAGTACCGCCTCATGCGCGCCGGCCGGTCGGACCTCGGCTGAGAAGGAAGGTCTGCAGTGACGGCAACGATGACGCACGCGGAGACCGGCGGCGGCCCGGAGGCCCGCGAGAAGCCGGACGGCGGCAAGCGTGAGCGGCGGCCCCTGTCGTGGGGGCGTGTGCTCGCCTGGGTGGCGATGGGCGCGATCACCGTGCTCACCCTCTTCCCGTTCTACTGGATGCTGAGGACGGCGCTCTCCACCAACACCGCGCTCGCGCAGGCCCCGGCCTCCCCGCTTCCGGTGGACTTCAGCTTCGGCGGATTCCTGCGGGTTTTCGGACTGCAGAGCACGGAGGAGGCACTCGCGGAGGGAGGTGCGGGCGGCTCACTCGACTTCTGGCGGTACCTCGCCAATTCGGTGCTCGTCGCCACGCTCGTCACCTTCTGCCAGATGCTCTTCGCCTCGATGGCCGCCTACGCGTTCGCGCGGCTGCGCTGGCGCGGACGGGACGCCGCCTTCGGGTTCCTGCTGGGCGGCCTGATGATCCCGGCGGTCTTCACGCTGCTGCCGAACTTCGTCCTGATCAAGGAAGCCGGCCTGGTGGACAGCCTGTTCGGCATCACGATGCCGATGGTGTTCATGACGATGCCGTTCGCCGTCTTCTTCCTGCGCCAGTTCTTCCTGGGGATATCCCACGAGGTGGAGGAGGCCGCCCTCATCGACGGGGCGGGGCGGGTCCGTGTCTTCTTCCAGCTGGTGCTGCCGATGTCCGCGGCGCCCATCGCGACGCTGAGCATCCTCACCTACATCACCGCGTGGAACGAGTACTTCTGGCCGCTGATGGTGTCCTACAGCGGCAGTTCGCGGGTGCTCACCGTCGCGCTGAGCATCTTCCGGGCGCAGACCCCGCAGACGGGCACCGACTGGGCCGGGCTGATGGCCGCCACGTTCGTGGCCGCGCTGCCCATGGTCGTGCTGTTCGCCCTGCTGGCGAAGCGCATCGTCAACTCCATCGGCTTCAGCGGCATCAAGTGAAGGAGAGTGGGATGAGCACCGCACTACGCGGCAACCGGCGCCGCACGTCCGCCAGGGCCTGCGCGGCCTCCTTCGCGGCCCTTGCCCTCGCCGTCCCCGCCGCCGGCTGCGCACCGCAGACCGGCTCCGCCGGGGACGGGAGCACCGTCTCGTACTGGATGTGGGACGCGGCCCAGCAGCCCGCGTACGAGGCGTGCGCCAAGGCGTTCCACAAGAAGAACCCCGGGCTGCGCGTGAAGATCACCCAGATCGGATGGGACTCGTACTGGACGAAGCTGACGTCGAGCTTCATCGCGGGCACCGAACCGGACGTCTTCACCAACCACGTGGCCCACTACCCGCAGTACGAGAAGATCGGCGTGCTCAGCCCGCTGGACGAACTCGGCCCCACCCGCGGGATCAAGGCGTCGGACTACGAACCGGGCCTCGCCGAGCCATGGATGGGGCGGGACGGCCACCGCTACGGCGCCCCGAAGGACTGGGACACCGTCGGCCTCTTCTACGACAAGAAGGTCACCAGGGCGGCGGGCGTCAGCGACGCCGAACTGCGCGACATGGACTGGAACCCCGAGGACGGCGGCAGCTTCGAGAAGGTCCTCGCCCGGCTGACGGTCGACGCGAACGGCAAGCGCGGCGACGAGCCGGGCTTCGACAAGGACAGCGTCGTGCGCTACGGCCTGGCCACCAACGACGCCGGCGGGGACAACCACGGCCAGTCGCAGTGGAGCGCCTTCACCGGCTCGAACGGCTGGAGCTACACGGACAAGAACCCGTGGGGCGAGCACTACAACTACGACCGGAAGCGCTTCCAGGAGACCATCGACTGGTACTTCGGCCTCGCCGAGAAGGGCTTCATGGCCCCGCTGGAGGACTACTCCCAGACCAACTTCCCGGAAGTGCAGGTCGGTTCGGGGAAGGCGGCGATGGCCACGGAGGGCTCCTGGAAGCTCAGCGCGTTCTCCGGCCTCAAGGGCGTCGACCTGGGCATCGCGCCGACACCCAAGGGGCCGACGGGCGAGCGCGCGTCGATGATGGGCGGTCTCGCCGATTCCATACCGAAGGGAGCGAAGAACAAGAAGGGTGCGGCGAAATGGGTCGCCTTCCTCGCCTCGGCCGAATGCCAGAACATCGTGGGCAAGGACGCGACCGTCTTCCCCGCGACCCCCGAGGGGACGGAGAAGGCCGTCGCCACTCACCGCGAGAACGGGCTGGACGTCACGCCGTTCACCCGCCACATCGAGGACGGGACCACCTTCTCGTTCCCCGTGACCGACCACGCCGCGGACATCAACGCGATCATGCTCCCGGCCATGCAGGAGGTCTACGCGGGGGACGCACCGGCCAGCTCTCTCACGACCACGAACAAGCAGGTCAACTTCCTCTTCCAGCAAGACGATTGAGCCAGCACCACAACTGGCGGCACCTCGCTGGTCATCCATGACGGCACGCACAGGAAAGGCTTCACCGTGCCCTTCTCCATCGGAATCGTCGGCGCCGGACAGTTCGCCGGCTCGTTCGCCAAACTCTTCCAACTGCACCCCGGCGTAGGTGACATATACGCCACCGACCTGCTTCCCGAGCGTGCGGACGGACTCGTGAAGCAGCTGGGTCTGGCGGGCAGCGCGGCCTCCTACGAGGAACTCCTCGCCGGCGACGTGGACGCCGTCGCCCTCTTCACCCAGCGCTGGACGCACGGGCCGCTCGTGGTGCAGGCCCTGCGGGCCGGGAAGCACGTCTACTCGGCGGTGCCGATGGCCGTCTCCCTGGAGGAGACCGAGGCCATCATCGAGGCGGTCGAGGAGACCGGCCTGACGTACATGATGGGCGAGACGAGCCACTACAACCCCGCCACCGTCTACGCCCGCGGGAAGATCGCCGCCGAGGGCTTCGGGCGCCTCTTCTACGCCGAGGGCGACTACGTCCACGACATGGATCTCGGCTTCTACGACGCGTACAAGTACAGCGGCGGGGAGCGGTGGAAGGAGACGGCCAGCTACCCGCCGCTGCTCTACCCCACGCACTCCATCGGCGGGATCCTCGGCGCGTGGCAGACGTACGCCACCAGCGTCAGCGCCGTAGGGGTCCCCGACGACCGCGGGGACGGCGTCTTCGACCGCGGGATCAGCCAGTTCGGCAACGACTTCTCCAACGCCACCGCCCTCTTCGAGGTGGCCGGCGGCGGCTCGTTCCGTACGAACGAGTTCCGGAGGGTCGGCTACCCCTCCCACATCCGCGAGTCCCGTTTCCGCTTCTTCGGCACGGAGGCCAGCTTCGAGCAGCTGGCGACGGTCAGCTTCTGGCAGGACAAGACGGGCGTGCAGGACGTGTCCGAACACCTCCAGGCGGTTCCGACGCTCGCGGCCGACGACCCGTCCCTGGAGAACGTCGCGCCGGCGCTGCGGGACGCCTTCATCTCCGGCACGGCCCCCGTACACGACCGTTCACGCCTGCCCCGCGAGTTCGCGCACGCGCCCAACGGGCACGAAGGCTCGCACCACTTCCTCGTGGACGACTTCGTCAACGCCGTCAACGAGGGCACGCTGCCTTCGGTGAACGCCTGGGTCGCCGCCCGCTACACCGTGCCGGGCATCGTCGCCCACGACTCGGCGCGCAGGGACGGCGAGCGGCTGACGGTGCCGGACTTCGGGGACCCGCCGCGCTGACGCGCCTCCGGCCACGTCGCGGCGCACAGCCGCCCGGGCCGGAGCCGGTGCGCGTACGGCAGTGGCCCGGCCCCCGCGACCGGGGAGCCGGGCCACTGTCCGCCGCTGGGGCGGATTCCGCCTCAGCTGTCGCGTCTCACTCGCTCTTGATGGCGGCGAGCATGTTCAGCTTCGCCGCACGGCGCGCCGGCCACAGCGCCGCCAGCATGCCCACGACGGCCGCCAGCGCCAGGAAGAGGCCGATCCTCTCCCACGGCACCACCAGTGCGTACTGCGGAAGCGAGGACGCGATCAGCTCGCCGGCCGACCAGCCGAAGAAGACGCCCAGACCGATTCCCAGCACCCCGCCGAAGAGGGAGATCACCAGGGACTCCAGCCGCACCATCCGCTTGACGCCCCGGCGTTCGAGTCCGATGGCCCGCAGCATGCCGATCTCCTGCGAGCGTTCGAAGACGGACATGGCCAGGGTGTTCACGACCCCCAGCACCGCCACGATCACAGCCATCGCCAGCAGCCCGTAGAGCATGTTGAGCATCAGCGTGAAGATCTCGGCGATGGACTCGGAGAGGTCCTTCCTGTCCTGGACGAGGATCGCCGGGTTGTTGCCGAGAGCCTCCTCCAGCGTGGACTTGGCCGACTCGCTCGCGCCGTCCGCCGTCTTGACCATCACCTGCATGCTCGTGACGCGTTCCATGTGCGGGTCGAGGGTGCCGGTGTCCATCAGCATGCCCTGGAGCATCTCGTTGCCCTTGTAGACGCCCGAGACGGTCAGCGTGCCCTTCTTGCCGTCCTCGTAGACCACCGGGAGGGCCGAGCCGACCTTCCACTTCCTGCTGTCGGCCGTCTTCTTGTCCACGACGACCTTGTCGCCGGTCAGGCCGTCGAAGCTGCCGGAGGTGAAGTCGAGATCGGTGAGCTCACCGATGGTCTCGCCGTTCACGCCGGTCATGTACTCGACTTCCTTGCCCACGCGGGCAGGGGAGTTGCGCATCGGGCTCGACGCGGTGACCTGGCCGTCCCGCTCCAGCTTCTCCTCCACCTGCGGTGCGAGCGGCGTGAAGTTGGCCATGCTGATGGTGTAGTCGGCCTTGAACGACTCGGTCGCCATCTTGTCGATGGCTTCCTGCACGCTGCCTGCGATCACGGTCATGCCCGTGATGAGGGTCAGGCCGATCATCAGCGCCGAGGCTGTCGCGGCCGTACGGCGCGGGTTGCGCACGGAGTTCTGGCGGGCGAGCTTCCCCGAGACCCCGAAGATGCGCATCAGCGGAGCGGCGGCCGCGATGACGGGACGCGACAGCAGCGGCGTCAGCACGAACATGCCGATCAGCAGCACGGCGGCGCCGAGACCCATGGGGACGTCGCCCTCGCCGGCACTGTCGAGCGTCGTCGCGTACAGCACGAGCGCCGTGCCGGCGGCGGCGAGGAGCGCCCCGATCGAGTTGCGCACGACGAGGGAACGCACGGTGGCGGTGGCGTGGACGCTGCTCATCGCCGCCACCGGTGGGATCTTCGCGGCACGCCGCGCCGGCAGCCACGCCGCGAGCACGGTGACCACGATGCCGGTGACGAGCGACGTGACGACGGCCGAACTGTCCACGACGAGCGGCCCGTCGGGGACGGTGGCGCCGATCTCGCCCATCAGCGAACGCAGCGCCGCGCCGATCCCGACGCCTGCCGCGAGGCCCGCGACGGCCGCGACCGTCCCCACCACGAACGCCTCGACGAGTACGGAGCGGGTCACCTGCCGCCGGCTCGCGCCGACCGCGCGCAGCAGCGCCAGCTCCTTGGTCCGCTGGGTGACGAGCATGGTGAAGGTGTTGGCGATGATGAAGATGCCGACGAACAGCGAGATCCCGGCGAAGACCAGCATGCCGGTCTGCATGCCGCTCATGCTCTCCTCGATCGCCTTCGACTGGTCGGAGGCGAGCTTCTTCCCGGTGACGGCCTCGGCGCCGTCGGGAAGGATCTTCTGCGCCTGCGACTTCAGCTCCGCCTGCGACGTGCCGGCGGCGGCCTCGAGCGTCACCTGGTCGTACTGGCCGGGGGCGGAGAAGAGGCGCTGGGCGGTGGAGGTGTCGAAGAGGACGAGCGTGCCGCCCGCCGCCACGTTGCCGTCGTCGGTTGTGAAGACGCCCACGACGCGGTCCTTGCGGACGGGGCCGTCGATGGACAGGCGTGCGGTGTCGCCCACCTTGTAGCCGGTGCGCTCAGCGGTCTTCTGATCGAGGGCGATCTCACCGCCGCGCTGCGGTGCCCTGCCCTCACTCATGGGGTAGCGGGCGTCCTTGCCCTTCCCGCCGGCGCCGGCGTAGTAGTTGGCGCCCGTGGACTGCCAGCCCTCGCCGACGAGTTTGCCGTCCTTGTCGGCGAGCGCGGCGAACCCGGAGACGGAGCCGGTGACGGTGGAGGTGCCGGGCAGGTCGCGCGCCTTCTCCAGCGTCGCCTGGGAGAGGCGGGGCTGCTTGCCCGGTGCGCCCCTGCCCTGCTTCTCGCCGCCGGACGGCTCGATGGCGAGGTCGACGTTGCTGAAGCCCTTCTCGGAGCTCTTCTGGTAGGCGTCGGAGATGGTCGAGGTGAAGACCAGGGTGCCGGAGACGAAGGCCACGCCGAGCAGCACGGCGAGCACGGTCATCAGCAGCCGGGCCTTGTGCGCGAAGACGTTGCGCAAGGCGGTACGGAGCATCGGTGAGTCCTGGAAGTGAGAGGTGCCGGTCCGGTCGTGGACGCGGACGGGCGTCGGTGGGTGTGCGCGGGCAGGCCGACCCGAGGGCCCGCCCTGTCGGGTGGCGTGCCCTGCCGAGTGGACTGTCCTGGTGGCGGGTTCGCGGGAGTTGAGGCCGCGGCGCGGACGGGCCGCCGTCTGCGGACCGCCCGGGAGCCATCCCGTCAGATCCGGCCGTTCAGCTCGTCCGCACCCTCGCGTCGAGGCTCTTCATCCGCTCGAGGACCGACTCGGCCGTCGGCCCGAACATGTCGTCGACGATGCGGCCGTCGGCGAGGAAGATGACGCGGTCCGCGTAGGAGGCGGCGACCGGGTCGTGGGTGACCATGACGATCGTCTGGCCCAGTTCGCGTACCGAGTTGCGCAGGAAGCCCAGGACTTCCGCGCCGGAACGGGAGTCGAGGTTGCCCGTCGGCTCGTCACCGAAGATGATCTCCGGCCTGCTCGCGAGGGCGCGGGCCACCGCGACGCGCTGCTGCTGACCGCCGGAGAGCTCGCTGGGGCGGTGCTTGAGGCGCCCCGAGAGACCGACGGTGTCGATGACGCGGTCGAGCCACGCCTTGTCGGGCTTCTGGCCGGCGATGTCCAGGGGGAGGGTGATGTTCTCCAGGGCGTTGAGCGTCGGCAGCAGATTGTACGCCTGGAAGATGAAGCCGATCCGGTCGCGGCGCAGCTGCGTGAGCTTCTTGTCCTTGAGCTTCGTCAGTTCGGTGCCGCCGATGAGGGCGCTGCCGCCGGAGACGGTGTCCAGTCCGGCCATGCAGTGCATCAGCGTCGATTTGCCGGAGCCCGACGGGCCCATGATGGCGGTGAATTCGGCCTTCCGGAATTCGACCGAAACATGGTCCAGGGCGACCACCTTGGTCTCCCCCTGTCCGTAGACCTTGGTGAGATCTGTGGCGCGCGCGGCGGCGACGCCGGCGGGCGCGGGTGCGGTCGCGTTGACGCCTGTGTAGGTGGTGGTCACGGGACTGTGCTCCTGTCGGAAGGTGTGGCGGATCGGGACGACTTCATCCTTCCGTGCGGTCCCTGCCTGCGGATCCGCCCCCGTGCCCCTTTCCGGCCCAGCCTTACGGGGTACTCCCGGCCGGGCCGTCATCCCTGGGTATGACGCTCTCCCTGACGGCCGCTACGGGTGCGGCGGCTCAGCGGCGGAAGGTGAATTCCAGTGTCCGGACGGCGACTTTCCGTCATTTCCCGAGCATGCGAAGCGCTACGCGGGAGGCCCCGAAATGGGGGGCGCGGTGCTGACGGCTCGTCAGTTGCCCATAAAATAAGACAACATCGGGCCAGCGCCCCGTAGTTGAGGGCGTGACGCTGGATAGGCTCTCCCTGCACCCTGGGGTAGGACCGGCGCGCTCTCCGTAGCGGCGGCCGGTCCTGGAGCCGGTGCCCGGATGGTGGAATGTAGACACGACGAGCTTAAACCTCGTTGGCCCTCAAGGGCCGTGCCGGTTCAAGTCCGGCTCCGGGCACCACCCGATCGAACAGCGGGCCCCGTCCCTCAGGGGAGGGCCTGTTCCGTCCAGATGGTCTTGCCGGACGCCGTGTACCGGGTGCCCCAGCGCTGGACGATCTGCGCGACGATGAACAGCCCGCGCCCGCCCTCGTCGTCGGTGGCGCTGTGCCGCAGGTTCGGCGAGGTGTGCCCCTTGTCGGACACCTCGCAGTGCAGGCTGCGGTCCCGGATGAGCCGGAGGTAGACCGGGCCGGAGGCGTGCCGGACGGCGTTGGTGACGAGTTCGCTGACGACGAGTTCGGTCGTGAACGCCAGCTCGTCCAGGCCCCATTCGGCCAGCTGCTCCAGCGCGAGCGTGCGGGCGCGCGAGACCGCGCTGGGTTCCGCCTCCAGCTCCCAGCCGATGACCTGGTCCACACCCAGCTCATGGGTACGGGCCAGCAGCAGGGCCGCGTCGTCGGTGGCGGGCCCGTTGGGCTGGAGCTCGGCGAGAGCCCGGTCGCACAGCTCCTCCAGGGTGCTCGCCCGGTCGGAGAGGACGTCCTTGAGCTTCTCGACACCGGTGTCCAAGTCGCGGTCGCGATCCTGCACGAGCCCCCCGGTGAACAGAGCGAGGAGACTGCCCTCCGGCAGGGAGATCTCCATCGACTCGAACGGCAGGCCGCCCACGCCGAGCGGCGGACCGGGCGGGATCTCCAGCAGGTTGAACGTGCCGTCGGGATCGACGACGGCGGCGGGCGGGTGGCCTGCGCGGGCCGCGGTGCACACGCGCGACACCGGGTCGTACACGGCGTACAGGCAGGCGACGCCGAGCCCCTCGTCCGCCCCCGGTCCGGCGCCCGCTTCCTGCTCCTCCACCCCCTGCAGGACGAGGTCGTCCATGCGGGAGAGGAGCTCGTCGGGGGAGAGGTCCAGCCGTGCGAGCGCACGGACAGTGGTGCGCAGCCGTCCCATGGTGGCGGCGGCGTTCATGCCGTGCCCCACGACGTCGCCGACGACGAGGCCCACACGCGTACCGGAGAGAGCGATGACGTCGAACCAGTCACCGCCGACGCCGAGGCCGATGTCGGCCGGCAGGTAGCGGTGGGCGACCTCGACGGCGGACTGCTCGGGAAGGCCCCGGGGCAGCAGATTCCGCTGCAGCGTGAGCGCAGAGGCCCGCTCGCGCGTGTAGCGGCGGGCGTTGTCGATCGACAGAGCGGTACGCGTCGCCAGCTCGTTGGAGAGCGACATCTCGTCGTGGTCGAACGGGGCGGAGCTCTCGCCGCGCCGGAAGGTGACGAGCCCCATGGTCGTGCCCCTGGCGCGCAGCGGGACGGCCAGCGTGGAGTGCATGCCGTTCCTCTCCGGGGGTGCCGACTCGCTCCGCCGGTCGATGATCACGGCCTTGCGGGAGGAGAGCGCGGCCTGCTGCGGGGAGCCGGGCTCGTACGCGACGCGGAAGGGCCCCCCGGTCGGGGCGTCCTCGCCGTCGGCGCCCGCGTACGGGCTCCCGACGCGCTCCACGACCCGTACGAGGGAGGGCGACTCTCCCTGCGGCCGGGGCTCCTCGCCCTCAAGGACGCCCTCGACCAGGTCCACGGTGACGCTGTCGGCGAACGCCGGGATGACGACCTCGGCGATCTCGCGGGCCGTGGTGATCATGTCCAGCGTCGTGCCGATGCGGACGCCCGCCCGGACGGTGAGCGCGAGCCGCTGCTGCGCGCGGTAGCGCTCCGTGATGTCGAGTGCGTCCTCGCAGACGCCGAGCACGTGGCCGTCGGGATCGCGCAGCTGGTAGTACGCGCAGGACCAGACGTGATCGTGATCGGGGTCGGCCGGCGGGCGCGCCTGGTAGAGGAGCCCGAAGACGGGCTCACCGGTCTCGATCACCCCGCGCATGACGTCCTCGAGGGCGCGGGGATACCCCTCGGTGAGCACCTCGCCGCCGTTGTACAGCTCGTTGACGCGCTTCCCGGCGTACTCGCTGAACTTCCGGTCGATCTCGCTCTGGTACTTGGCGTTGGCCCAGGTCAGCCTGAGCTCCGTGTCGTAGATGCCGAGGCCGATGGGGGACTGCGTCGCCAGGCCGCGGAGCATGGCCTGGTGCGCCTCCCAGGAGCGCAGCGGCTCCAGCGGCACGGCGACCATGATCTGCGGCGAGCCGTCCCGGCCGGCGAGGGAGCAGATCGTCGTGGCCACCTCGACCTGGTGGCCGTCGCGGTGGCGGGCGATACGGGCCTCGTTGCGGCAGGTGGGACCGACGGACCGGTCGAGCAGTTCGATCAGCGCGTGTTCGTGGGTCGAGCGGCCCACCATCAGCGTGTCCACCCGGCGGCCCAGGATCTCGTGCGGCTCGTAGCCGAAGAGCTCTTCGGCGGCTTCGCTCCACCCGATGACCATGTTGTCGCTGTCGAGCAGCGCCGTGGCGGCACTCGTGACGTCGAGTGGCCCACGGAAGTCGATGCTCTCGGCCTCGCTCCACGCGTTCATGGCACCAATCCAGCCCGCATTCGTTTCTTACAGGGTCGATCCAGACGGGACCGGACACAACCGCAGCGGACGCGGGTGGGGCCCTGGAGGGGAACGGAGGGCCGCCGGGGCCGGGAAACCGGCGCCCTGCGGCGGGCGACGGGCGGGCCGCGGTTCACCCGTCCCGCGGTGCCGGGCGCCGGGGCCGGCGCGCCGACCGGTCACTGCGGTCACTGCGGGCCCTGCGGCCCCTTCGGGTCCCGCCGCCGGCGCCGTACGGGGGACCGCCGCGCGGGCCTCGGCGGAGCCGTCCGCCGGGAGCGGGGAGTGGAGCAATCGGGGCACCAGTAGCCGATGCCGCGGGTGAAGGTCCAGCCCTGCCTCTCGATGTAGGGCGCCGCTCGCGTGCTGCTGTGCAGGACGTGGGCGAAGAGGTCCTCCTCGATCGGGGGCGGCGGCTCGTCGATCACGAGGTCGAACACTGCGCGCGCGGGACAGCCGATGTCGTCGCAGGCCAGGTAGAACCGGACGGGCCCCGGTGCCTCTCCCTCGGTCATCAGGCTCATGCCGTCCACGCTAGGCAGCGCGGAAGGGGGCGTGTGCCGGGTTGCGGAATGGGGCCGACGCGCGTCCTGTGAGCACTGCCTTTCCAGCCACGGGTGGCCGGGCCCGGGCGGGACGGACGCGCCTCGGCCGGTGAACCTGTCCCGCCTGCACCCGTGGTGGAGCAGCGGGGGACGGCGGCACGGAGGTCAATCGCCTGTGTCGCGGCCTCGTGAACGCCTCCGGGCGTCACCGGTGGGAGATGCTGGGGCGAAACCGGACGAACTGCCGGGGCAGCTGCGCGGGCCCCGCCCGAGCGCCGTGGAGTGGCATGCCGATCCTGGTCTACGTGTACGGCCTGGCGGCGTCCTGCTTTCTGGGAGTGGGGTTCGTGCTGCAGCAGGACGCCGCCGCCCGCGCCCCGCTCGGCGACATCCTCTCGTTCCGTCTGCTGCTGGACCTGATGAAGGTCCCGCGGTGGCTGCTGGGCATCGCTTTCATGGTCGTCGGACAGCTGCTCAGCGCCTTGGCGCTCTCCCTGGGCGACGTCTCCCGGGTCGCTCCGCTGCTGGCGACGAATCTGCTGTTCGCCATGGCGCTGGCCAGGCGTATCAGCGGTCAGCGGCTCGGCCGCACCGGCTGGGCGGGCGTGGTGATGCTCAGCGGCGGCGTGGCCGTGTTCGTGGCGGCCGGTTCGCCGCAGGGCAACGACGACGCGCAGATCGGCCCGCTGCGCCGCTGGCTGGTCATCGGGGCCGTGCTCGCGGTCGCCCTGCTGATGGTGATGATCGCCCGCCATCTGCGGCTGGCGGAGGAGCCGCCCTGGCTGGCGGCCGGCGCGGGAGTGCTCTACGGGCTCCAGGACGCGCTGACGCGGGACGCGAGCACGGTCCTGGAGGAGTCGGGCATCGGTGGGCTGATCACCACGTGGCAGCCCTACACGATCGTCACCTCGGCGGTCGTGGGCCTCGTCCTGGTGCAGAGCGCCTTCGAGGCGGGGCCGCTGCGCCAGTCGCTGCCGGCGCTGACGGCGGCCAACCCGCTCTCCGGGATCGCGTGCAGCATCGGTTTCCTCGGCGACACCGTGCGGGTCACGCCGCTGGCGCTGACCGGGGAGATCGTCGGTCTGGGGGCGGCCGTCTCGGCGATCTTCCTGCTCGGGCGCCACCCGGCGATGCCCACCGGCTCCAGCGGCGGGGGAGGGGCCGAGGGCGAGCCGGCCGCGGACGGCAGCGGGCAGCCGCAGCAGCGCAACTGACGGGCACGCGAGCTGCCCGGCCGGTCAGCGGGGCAGCCGCCGCAGCACGCCGGGACGCTTCGGCTGGTTCCTTCCGCGTCCGTTCTCGCGGTGTTCCGTCCACACGTCGGCGAGGGCGGCGGCCAGCGCGACGAGGACGAAGCCGACGGAGAGGACGAGCCCGTGCTGGTACGCGTCCGGCCAGGCGCCTTGGCGGCCGCCGCCCGCGTCGAGGCGGCTGAAGAAGATGGACCCCACCCCCGCGATGCCGACGGCCGCCCCGATGCGCTGCCCGGTCTGCAGCACTCCGCCCGCACTGCCGCCGCGCGCCACCGGGATCTGCGAGAGCGTCAGCGTCTGGTTCGGGGAGATGACGAGCCCTGACCCGACGCCGGCGACCAGCAGAGGCACCGCCAGATACCAGCCCGTCTCGCGGCCCGGCACCGCGTGGGCGGTGACGACGGCACCGGCGAGGCCGACGGCCGTGAGCGCGAGCCCCCAGGCGACCAGCGGCCTGCCGAAGCGCAGGACGTGCCTGCCGCCCAGCCCCGCCGAGGCTCCCGAGCCCAGGGCGAAGGGGGTGATGGCGGCGCCCGCCTCCAGCGCCGTGTAGTCCAGTCCGCTCTGCAGGTAGAGCGTGGTGACGAAGAAGATCGAGGTGAATCCGGCGAAGTGGAAGAGGATGAGCAGGCAGCCCAGCCAGTAGGAGCGGATGCGGAAGAGCGTCAGGTCGACGAGCGGCACCGTGGTCCTGCGTGAACAGTGCGATTCCCATGCGACGAAGACCGCCATCAGGGCTGCCGCGACGACGAGCAGCAGCCACTTGGCGTCGCCGCGCCACTGCTGCGACTGCACGAAGGGAAGCAGCACCGCCACCACCGCCGCACCGAGCAGGGCGACGCCGACCGGGTCGAGGCTCTGCGTGCGCCGGGTGGCGGCGGAAGGCGTGTCCGGCAGCAGGCGCCGCGCCAGGACGAGGCAGACGATCCCGAGCGGCAGGTTCACGTAGAAGACCCACCGCCAGCCCTCGCTCGCTCCCGCCCAGTGGATCAGCAGCCCGCCGAGCAGCGGACCGACCGCGGTGGAGACGCCGACGACGGTGCCGAACATCCCGAAGGCCCTGCCGCGTTCCTGGCCCTTGAACATCTGCTGGATCAGCGCCGAGATCTGCGGGGAGATCAGTCCGCCGCCCAGCCCCTGCACGAGACGGGCCACGATCAGCCACATGCTCGTACGGGCGGTGCCGCAGCCCACGGACGCGAGGGTGAAGAGGGCCAGCCCGGCCATGAAGACCCTGCGGCGTCCCCGTGCGTCCCCCAGCCGTCCCGCGGGGACCAGGCACAGCCCGAAGGAGAGCGCGTAGCCGGAGAGCACCCACTGCAGTTCGGACTCGCTCGTGTGCAGCCCCTCCTTGATGGACGGCAGCGCCACGTTCACGATCGAGACGTCGAGCAGCGCCATGAAGCCCGCGACCAGGCAGACGGCCAGCGCTTTCCAGCGGCGCGCGGTCTCCCGCCGGCGTACGTCAGACACGTCCGGGTCCTGCCTCAGTCACCGAGTCCTCGCCTCTCCGTGCGCCGTGCCTGCCGGGGCCGCGCGTGCGGGTACCCAGCGCGGCGCCGGCCGGTCGCCGCCGGTCGGGGGGTGGTGCGGGGGGAAGCGGAGAGGGCCCGGGCGAAAGCCGGACAACTGCGGACTGCTTGCGCCTAAACTCTGGCCAGACCCTGCCGGGGAGCGACCCCGGATCCAGCCGGGGACGGGGCAGGGCTCATGAGGGGACGACGTGAATCCGGAGATCGACACCAGCAAGCCCCATTCGGCGCGGGTCTACGACTACTGGCTCGGGGGCAAGAACAACTACGAGGTCGACGCCGAAGCGGGCAGGCGCTTCGAGGAGATGTGGCCCGGGGTACGCGCGCTCATCGCGGCCAACAGGGCGTTCATGCACAGGGCGACGCGCTTCCTGGCCGAAGAGGCGGGCATCAGGCAGTTCCTCGACATCGGCACCGGCATCCCCACGGAGCCGAACCTCCACCAGATCGCGCAGGAGTGCGCCCCGGATTCCAGGGTCGTCTACGTCGACAACGACCCGATCGTGCTGCAGTACGCGCAGGCCCTGCTGCGGTCGAGACCGGAAGGCCGCACCGCCTACCTCCACGCCGACGTGACCGACCCGCGGGCGATCCTCACCTCCCCGGAGGTGCGCGAGACCCTCGACCTGGATCAGCCGGTCGCCCTGTCGCTCGTCGCGCTGCTGCACTTCATCGCCGACGACGGCGCCGCGACGGACATCGTGCGGCAGCTGCTGGAGCCGCTGGCGCCCGGCAGCTACCTCGTGATCTCCCACGGCACGGAGGACACGGAGGAGGCGGAGGTGTCGGAGCGTGCCGCCGAGTACTACCGGTCCAAGGTCTCCGACGGGCAGGCGCGCCCGTACGGGACGATCCTCTCGCTCTTCGACGGCCTCGGGATGGTGGAGCCCGGCCTCGTGCCCGTCACCCGGTGGCGTCCGGAAACGGACGATCCCGGACTCCCCGACAACAGGGCCCTGATCCTGGCGGGGGTCGCGCGGAAGCCCTGACGCGCGGGGCGGGTCCGGGTGAGCTGACGCACCACCGGGCTGCGGACGGCGGCGGCAGACAGTTGCTGCCTACATCTTGTCTGTCCGCGTGCACGGGTGCTCTCCTGTGTGCGCCCATCGGAAGTCCAAGGCCGGGACGCGCACGTACAGCCGTCGACGGGCGGGCCGCTCCCGCCGTCCCCGCCCGGCCGCCGCGATCAGCCCGGAGAGCGCATGAAGGCTGCCGCCCCGCCGCCCGGACGGCCTGTTCCCGGACCGCCCGGTCCCGAGAACCCCGGCTCTGAACGTCTCGGAGCGGGCCGGGAGTTCTTCGGCCATCCCCGCGGTCTCGCCACGCTGTTCTTCACCGAGGCGTGGGAGCGCTTCTCGTACTACGGGATGAAAGCGATCCTGCTGTTCTACATGTACGACAGGGCGCGGGACGGCGGCCTCGGCATCGACAGTGCGACCGCCGGCTCCCTCATCGCCGTGTACGGGGCCTCCATCTACCTTGCTGCCATCGCGGGCGGCTGGGTGAGCGACCGGCTGCTGGGCGCGCGTCGTGCCACCCTCTGGGGCGGCGTGTTGATCATGTGCGGGCACGTCTGCCTGGCGCTGCCCGCCGGCAGGGGCGCTCTGTACGGCTCGATGGCCTTCATCGTGGCGGGCACGGGACTGCTCAAACCGAACGTCTCCGCGTCGGTCGGCCGGCTCTACGACGAGCGGGACGTACGCCGCGACTCCGGGTTCAGCATCTACTACATGGGCATCAGCGTCGGCGCCGTCGTCGCACCGCTGATCGTCGGCACGCTCGGGCAGACGTACGACTACCATCTCGGCTTCGGTGTCGCCGCGTTGGGCATGGCCGCCGGGCTCCTGGTCTACGTACGGGGGCAGCGTCACCTCAGCCCCGAGGACCTGCGGCCCGGCAACCCCCTGCGCCTCCGCGACGTCGGTACGCGCCTGCCGGCCGGGATCACCGCCGGGGCCGTGCTGCTCGCCGGGGCGGTGGCGGCGGGGGCGGTCGCCGGGCTCCTCACGGCGCAGCGCGTCGTCGACCTCATCAGCCTGCTGGCCGTGGCCCTGCCCGTCGCGTACTTCACCGTGATGCTGCGCAGCCCGCGCACCACAGCAGTCGAACGTTCCCGGGTACGGGCCTACATACCGCTGTTCACCGGGTCGGTCTTCTTCTGGCTGATCCAGGAGCAGGGGGCGAGCGTGCTCGCCCAGTACGCCGACCGGAGCACCGACCTGGACGCCCTCGGCTTCGCGATCCCCTCCTCCTGGTTCCAGTCGACCGGATCGTTCGTGCTGATCGTCCTCACGCCGTTCTTCGCCTCCCTGTGGGTGCGGCTGGGGAACAGGGCGCCGTCGACGCCCGTGAAGTTCGGCGTAGGCCTGGTGCTCGCCGGGCTGTCGTACCTCGTCCTGGTGCTGCCCGCGGCGCGACCGGGCATGAGCAGTCCGCTGTGGCTGTTCGGCAGCTTCGCGATCATCACGGTCGGCGAGATCTTCCTCTCCCCGATCGGGCTCTCCGTGACGACGAAGCTCGCCCCCGCCGCGTTCACCACGCAGATGATGGGGCTGTGGCTGGCGTCGAACGCCGCGGCCCAGGGGATCTCGGCGCAGGTGGTGCGTCTCTACAACCGCGAGGACGCGGCCGGGTACTTCGCGGTGGTCGGCGGGAGCGGCCTCCTCGCGGGTCTGGCGCTGCTCGCCGGGTCGCGCTTCATCAGGCGGCGGATGGGCGGCGCGGACGTACGGGACGGCGCGGGGGCACGGGGCGGCACCGGAGCACGGGACGGCGCGGAGGCCGGGGACGGCGTGCGCGCAGGGGAGGCCGCGGGCGACCGGCCCTCAGGACCGCCCGCCCCCGACGACGGTGCGCGGAAGGGGAGTTGAGGACCGGCACCCAGGTCCCGCATCCCCGCGCCGCAGGAGCGGAACGGCGGGCCGCGCCTCCGGGCACGGCCCGCCGCATGCCGCCGGCCCCGGCCAGGGGTGGCGGCTACTGCTTCAGCATCTTCCGCATCTGCGCGATCTCGCCCTTCTGAGACCGCTCGATGTCGCGGGCCATGCTCTTCGCCTTGCCGTACGAGCCCTTGTCCATCTCGGTGCGGGCCATCTCCACGGCGCCCTCATGGTGTTCGATCATCAGCTCCAGGAACTTCCGGTCGAACTCCTTGCCGGACGCCTTCTTCAGCTGCTCCATGTCCTCCGCGGTCATCATCCCGGGCATGGCGTGCCCCGAGTGCTCCGCATGCTCCGAGTGCCCCGAGGAGCCCTTCGGCGGGACCTTCTCGTCCCAGGACTTGAGCCAGCCCGAGAGGGTCTCGATCTCGGGCTCCTGCGCCCCGCGGACGGCCGCGGCCAGCGACTTCACCTCCTGGGACGACGCGCGGGAGGGCGTCAGCTCCGCCATCTCCAGCGCCTGCCGGTGATGGGGGATCATCCCCTGCGCGAAGGCGACGTCGGCGGCGTTGCCCGGACCGGAGCCCTTCTCGCTCCCCGCGTGGTCCCCGTGCCGGGACCCGCCGCCGGCGGTCTTCTCGTGGGCGCCCGCGCCGCAGGCGGCGAGCAGCAGAGCGGCTGCCACGGCGGAAGCGGCGGTGCGGGCCGCGCGTGTGACGGAACGGTGGTCTGACTTCATGAGTGAAACTCCTGCGTGCTGTGGTGACTTCGGGCGTGCCGGAGACGGCGGCGGACCCGCCGGAGGCGGACTCCGTGCCGTCAAGCGCGCCTATATGCGCAGGAGTTGGAGCTGGTGGAGCGAGGGAGGAGCACGCTCCGGCACGGCAGCGGCCGTCCCGGCGAGCCCCGCGCCGCCGCCCGGCGCGGCAGGCGGTCCGGACGCCGTCCCCGCCGCGGGCACGGGCAGATCGGGGGCGCCGCTCGTGCCCTGGGCGGCGCATGCGGCGTCGGCGTGCGCGAGGTGACCGCCGTGGCCCGCCCCGTCGCCGTCCGTGGCGCCGGCCCCGTGCGTGGCGGGGCTCTGCGCGCCATGGGTGGCGCCGTGCGCTCCCGCCCCGTGTGCGTCCGGCTCCGGTGCGTCCGGACCGGGGCCTGGCGCATGGGCCGCAGCCCGGTGGTGCGGGCACCCGCTGTGCCCGCCGCCGCCCGGGACACCGCCGTGCCCGCCCGAGTGCTCGCCGGCGGCTGCGTGCCCGGAGCCCGCTGCCGGTACGGGTGGCGCCGCCGTACCGAGCCCGTGCATGGCGAGCAGACCGCCGAGGACGACGGCGACCAGCACGGCCATCGCACAGCCGCTGCGTACCGCCACGCACACGCGCGTGCGCGCCCACGGCGGCACTGATCGCTTGCTGGTCACCGGCTCAGCGTAGAGCGCGGCGCCCACAGCCCGCCCGTACTCGCGGAAGATCCGCGGTCAGAGGGCCCCGGACGGCCCGCGTTCCGGCGCGGCCCCGGCCCGTCAGGCCCGTCCGGCGCCGAACTGGCGGCGGTACGCGCTGGGGGAGAGCCCTGTGCGCCGGCGCAGCTGCGCGCGCAGGTTCGCCGCTGTGCCCAGCCCGCTCTCGCGGGCCACGACGTCGAGTGAGGGCTCGCCGCGCTCGATCATCCGGCAGGCCAGCGCCACGCGTTCACCGGTGAGCCACGCGAGCGGCGTCGTCCCCAGCTCCGCGCGGAAGCGCCTGTGCAGGGTCGCCGGGCTGACCGCGGCCCGGGCCGCCAGCGCGTTCACCGTCAGCGGCGTGCCGAGCCGCGGGCGTGCCCAGTCGAGCACAGGCGCGAGCGAGGCGTCCCGTACCACCGGCACCGGCTGCTCGACGAACTGCCGCTGCCCGCCGTCGCGGTGGGCGGCGAAGACCAGCCGGCGGCTGACCGTGTTGGCCACCTCGGCCCCGTGGTCGCGGCTGATCAGATGGAGCCCCAGGTCGAGGGCGGCGGCGCTGCCCGCGGCGGTGAGCACGTCGCCGTCGTCCACGAACAGCACGTCCGGTTCGAGTTGGACCGACGGATAGCGGGCAGCGAACAGCTCCGCCCACCGCCAGTGCGTCGTGGCCCGCCGGCCCTCCAGCACGCCTGCTTCGGCCAGCGTGAACGCACCGGTGCAGAAGCCGACCAGCCGTGCGCCCCGGGCAGCCGCCCGCGCGACGGCCTGCAGGACGGGCCCGCACGGCCGTACTTCGGGGTCCGGCCGGTTGGGGACGAGGACGGTGCCCGCCTCGTCGGCCGCGGAGAGGTCCGCCACGTCCGAGAGCGTGAACATCCCGAGATGCATCCGGGTACGGGGCGCCGCGGCGCACAGCGTGAAGTCGTACCAGGGTGAATCCACTTCGGGACGGCGCAGCCCGAACAGCTCGGTCGCCACGCCCAGTTCGAACGGGTTGGAGCCCTCGTCGACGATCGCGGCGACACGGTGCGGCGCACGTGCCGCGCCGGCTCCCCCTGCCGTACGGCGGCTCCGGCCGAGCCGGGCGTCTTGCGAGGATTCGTGCGGCACATGCGATTCCTAGCACTCACCGCCTGCGGGCACCAGCGGCGAGGATGCCCGGTATGGGAGACGAGCCGATCGATCTGGATTCCGCGCTGGCGCGCTTCGGGCAACTGTGGAGTCCGCGCATCGTGACGACGGTGAACGACTACGACGTCCGCGTCGCGAAGGTCGCCGGGGAGCACGTGTGGCACGTGCACGAGGACACCGACGAGTTCTTCCTCGTCCTCCATGGGGAGATGGACATCACACTCCGCGACGGCGCCGGAAGTCCCGCGGCCGAGCGGACGGTGACCCTGCGGAAGGGCTCCGTCTTCGTCGTCCCGCGCGGCGTCCCGCACAGGCCCGTCGCCGTGGACGGCGCCTCGATCATGCTGTTCGAGCCGTCGGGCACGTCGAGCGTGGGCGACCGGCACGACCCGCTTCCTGGGCACGTCGACGCCACCACCGGCCACGGCCTCGGCTGACGGGCGCGGCGGGAACGCCGGCAGCAGTCACGCGGCCGTGACCCTCCTGGCCGCACCCGGCACGGTTCTTCCTCCGCCGGAGGGCCTCGCCGTCCTCCGCCACCGGTTCCGCGGCCCCGTGCCGGTGCCCGCGGGCCCGGGGCCGGAAACAGCTTTGCCGGAACAGCTCCGCCGCAGTGTGACGTTCACCGTGTACGCCGCTCCCGCAGCGGTACAAGAACGGAACGAAGACGGAACCAGCCGTTGCTTTTCTTCGTTCTTGACGGTGGAGTAGCGTGCTGGTTTTGCTAAAGCATTACTCTGAAAGCTAGGTCGTGCCGTGCGGCCATGGAGGAGTGAGATGAGGAGCAGCAACCCGGTCTTCTCGCGACGGGGGTTCAGCCGCTCGGGCGGCTACGCCGGTTTCAACGCCGGACAGCAGCCGCAGGCCGGGAACCCGTACGCGAACAGCCCTTACGCGAACAACCCTTACGCCCAGCAGCAGCCCCAGACCACGGGGCAGCCCTTCGGCGCTCCGCCCGCCGCACCGCCCCAGACCGGGCGGATGACGATGGACGACGTCGTCGCCCGTACGGGTATGACGGTCGGGCTCGTCGTGGTCATGGCCGCTGTGGCCTGGGTCGCTGCGGATGCCAGGCCCGACCTGGTGCTGCCGCTGGCCATCGGGGCGGGTCTCGTCGCGATGGTGCTGGCGCTCGTGCAGTCGTTCAAGCGCAAGGCAGTTCCCGCGCTGATCCTGGCGTACGCCGCCCTGGAAGGTCTCTTCCTGGGCGCCATCAGCAACTACGTCGACAGCAACATCGCGAATGGCGCCGCGATGCAGGCGGTGCTCGGCACCATGGCGGTCTTCGCCGCGGTGCTGGTGATGTACAAGACCCGGATCATCAGGGTCACGCGGCGCTTCTACCAGTTCGCGATCGCGGCGGCGATCGGCTTCGTCCTGCTGATGATGGTGAACCTGCTGTTCGCGGTCATCGGCGGCGGCGACGGTCTCGGCTTCCGCAGCGGCACCCTCGGCATCATCATGGGGGTCGCCGGCATCGTGATCGGTGCGCTGTTCCTGGCGCTCGACTTCAAGCAGGTCGAGGACGGCATCTCCTACGGCGCGCCCCGTGAGGAGTCGTGGCTGGCGGCCTTCGGGCTGACGCTGACCCTGGTGTGGATCTACCTGGAGTTCCTGCGGCTGATCGCGATCCTGCAAGGGAACGACTGACCGGGCTCCCCGCACCACCGGGCGGGGCGGCGAGGCCCGTGAGCGGCCTCGGAGCCTGAGCCCGTAGCCGTACGACGAAGGGCCCGTGAGGCGGCGACGCCTCACGGGCCCTTTCGCGTGTTCCGAGGTTCCAAGTCGTGGTGGAGGCAGGTTCAGCGGTGACGCGCAGCGCGCCGCAGGTCGTACTCGTGGATGATGGCTTTCGCGTGGCCGTAGGCGAGGTTGTGCTCGCCGCGCAGCCAGCTGACCTTCTCCTCGAAGCGGAAAAGGGACGGACCTTCGTCGACGGTGCGCAGCCAGTCGGCGACTTCACGACCGGTGCAGTGTGGGATGCGGGTGAGCATGTTCCGGTGGGTCTCTTCGGAGAAGATCTGGGACATCGGCGCCTCCGGATGCTGCCTTTTGGAGTCCTTCCCGCCAAGGTGCCTGAGCGCGGGGGCGTTGGCAACAGTCAGGAGGGGGCGCATACGCTGGCACGGTGCTCGATACAGCCCCGCTGACCACCGCCGCGCAGCTTCACAGCGACCGTCTCCGAAGGCTTCCGGAGAGCGCTCTGCGCAGGGGCGCGGCGGCTGAAGGGCTGGCGCTGGCCCGGGAGTTGGCCCGCAGGGCGCAGCTCCTCGAGTTCCCCGGCAGCACCCCGCTGGACCTCCCCGACGTGGGCGTTCTCGCCGTCGGGGACCAGCTCGCGGTGGCAGCACACGATCTGGCGGAAATCGTGCGCGGCCTTGACGCCGCGGACGAGCTCGCGGAAGCGACGGCACTCGTCGAAGAGGCGGGCCGCCGCATCGGCGCCGCTACAGCGAGGCGATGACGCGGTCCGCCAGCAGGTAGGCGGTCCGCCCCTCCCCGTAGGCGAAGGTCAGCGCGTAGGCCCCGGAGACGCTGGATCCGCCCATCAGCACCGGCACGTCACCGTCGCGGATCGCCGCGCACAGCAGGTCCGCCGTCTCGCGGTGGCCGGGGGAGAGGCACACGGTGGTGCCGTCCTCGAAGAGGTAGACGTCGAGGGTGCCCAGGGGGCCCTGCCGTACGTCGGCCAGCGCCGTGCGGGCGTGCGCCAGCTCGGCCAGCCGCCCCACGGTGCGTTCGTGGCCGGCGACGACCTGGGCGCCGGACGGCGGAGCCCCGGCGGGCGCGGACGGGTCGCCGCTGAGCGTGTACTCGGGCTGCGAGGGGTGGCGCCGGCGGGCGGCGGCGACCTCGGGCGGTTCGGGGCAGTGATCAGGCCCGGAGGCCGGGGCGGCGCCCGCGTGCGGTTCGGCGCTTCCCGGAGCTGCGGGGCCCGCGTCCGCGGGCTCCGCGACGGAGCCGTCGGCCGTGTCCGCGGCGTCCGCTCCGGGCCCGGGCAGGCCGTGCCCGCCGTCCGCGGGTGCGGCGTCGACGTCGAGGTCCAGCGCCGGCTCGATCTCACGCTCCGCCTGGCGCGGCACGAAGACACCCGGCTCGGGCACGTCGCGTTCCCGCAGCTCCCGCAGGATCCGCAGGACGTCTTCGTCGACGCGGCCCTTGAGCAGCGCGTCCCAGAGGGTGGAGTCGACGCCGGAGGGCGTGGAGGCGACTTCGTACTCGGTGCCGTGTCCCGCCAGCAGAGAGCCCTCCTCGGGGGTCTCCGCCCGCGTCTCCTGCGCGGCCCAGAAGGCCCGCGCCTCGGCCAGCTCGCGCTCCCGCTCCTCGGCGAGCGCCTCCGCGACGATGCTGCGGATCTCCTCCGCGGAGGCGGCGGTACGGGCCTGCGGCACCACCGCGGCAGCGGCGGCGGGGCTCCCGGAGGCCGCGGCGGCGCCCGCGGGCACGCCGAGTCGGGCGCCCAGGTCGTCGAGCTGGCGGCGCAGGCCGCGAGCCGAGTACAGGGCGGCGCCGCCGACGGCCGTGGCGGTCACCGCGGTCGCGAGCAGAAGCAGGGATATGGCGCTCACTGACGTACTCCTGGTCTGGTCTGTTCCCCCGAGGTCTTGTGCATCCACCATTCAGGCGGAAGGCGTCTCGACCGTAGTCCCAAACGCCGTGAATAGGACAGAGGCGAACAGCGACCTCTGTCGCCCCCTCCGTTGTGAGCTGGGCAAACGCAAAGCCCCCGGGGGATAAATCACATCCCGGGGGCGCATGCTTCGCGTGGAACCGGGCAGTTCGGCCGCCCGGCACCTCGTGCGGCGGCCCCTGAGGGCCGCCGCGGCGGTGTCAGCTGAGGCGCTCCAGAACCATCGCCATGCCCTGGCCGCCGCCGACGCACATGGTCTCCAGGCCGAACTGCTTGTCGTGCCACTGCAGGGAGTTGAGCAGCGTCGTCGTGATGCGGGCGCCCGTCATGCCGAAGGGGTGCCCGACGGCGATGGCGCCGCCGTTGACGTTGAGCTTGTCCAGGTCGATGCCGAGGTCCCGGTAGGAGGGGATGACCTGGGCCGCGAAGGCCTCGTTGATCTCGACGAGGTCGATGTCGCCGATCGACATGCCGGCCCGGGCCAGCGCCTGCTTGCTGGCCTCCACCGGCCCGTAGCCCATGATCTCGGGGGAGAGGGCGGAGAGGCCCGTGGAGACGATGCGGGCCAGCGGCGTCAGTCCGAGCTCGCGCGCCTTGGTGTCGGACATGATCACCAGTGCCGCGGCGCCGTCGTTGAGGGGGCAGCAGTTGCCCGCGGTGATCAGGCCGTCGGGGCGGAAGACCGGCTTGAGCCCTTCGACGCCCTCCATCGTCACGCCGGCGCGCGGGCCGTCGTCCTTGGCCACGGTGTTCCCGTCCGGCGTAGTGACGGGGGTGATCTCGCGCTCCCAGAAGCCGTCGGCGATGGCCTTCTCGGCGAGATTCTGGGACCGGACGCCGAACTCGTCCATGTCCTTGCGCGTCACGCCCTTGAGGCGTGCGAGGTTCTCGGCGGTCTGGCCCATCGCCATGTAGACGTCGGGCACGTTGCCGCTCTCACGCGGGTCCTCCCAGCCTTCGCCGCCGTTCTCCGCGCGTGCGGCGGTGCGTGCCTCGGCCTCGGCGAAGAACGGGTTGTGGGTGTCGGGCATGCCGTCGGAGGTGCCCTTCACCTGGCGCGAGACCGCCTCGACGCCCGCGGAGACGAACACGTCGCCCTCACCGGCCTTGATGGCGTGCATGGCCATCCGCATCGTCTGCAGAGAGGAGGAGCAGTACCGGGTGATCGTGCAGCCGGGCAGGTGGTCCATGCCCAACTGGACGGCGACGACCCGGCCGAGGTTGTGGCCCTGCTCGCCGCCCGGCAGGCCGCAGCCGAGCATCAGGTCGTCGATCTGCGCCGGGTCGAGCTCCGGGACCTTGGCGAGCGCCGCCTTGACGATCTCCGCGGTGAGGTCGTCGGGCCGTACGTCCTTGAGCGACCCCTTGAAGGCGCGTCCGATGGGTGAGCGGGCTGCAGAGACGATCACTGCTTCGGGCATCACGGCTCCAGAGGGTGTCTGCGTCGGCACGTTGGCTACGTGCGGGAAGCTACCTGTCCGTAAGCCCCGGGTCACTGCTCGCAGGGTGTGATGCGGGACTCTTTTCTAAGCGCTTGCTTTCCCTTGTGTCCGGGCGGCGCGCTCAATCCGGACCGGTCCTCTCCACGGTATGCCGCTCCCCGCGCTCCCCGGAGCGGCGGGCGGCGGCCCCCGCCGCGGGGAAGCCGGTGCTGTGGCCGGGAAGGTTCACCGGCTCGCGACGTCCGGCACGGCACCTCTCCGCGTTGCCGAGTCGTCCGAGTGCGCCCAGTGCGAGGACGATCCTCCGCCTTGCGACGCACCGCACCGGACGCCGCGAGCTTCCCGGCAAACCTTCCCGGCCACAGCACTAGACCGCTTCCTCGCGGGGGGCCGTGACGTCCTCGGCGGGCGGCAGCCGGCGCCTGCGCCGGTGC